>CAZUWX010000024.1:19761-21677 GCA_964624205.1 uncultured Chitinophagaceae bacterium | reverse complement strand
AGCCGAACACCAGCCGAAGATTGGCCGAACACTAGCCGGAGACTAGCCGAAGACTAACATTATATTAATCAGTAAATCAATACATTACGTTTTTCCGAAAAACACATTGAAAATGATCCAAAAAATGCTGAAAATAGATGGCTAACGCAGCTCCCGAAATGCCGGCCCGGCGCATTGAAGCGATATCTGTATTTCTTTAACGCTGGCCCCTGGGCGGGTGGTTCACGAAGAATCCTGTATCAAGGCAATCTATCTATCCCTTAGCGACTTTCCCGCTCAAACACCATTGCTGCACCCTGGCCCACTCCCACACAGAGTGTGGCCAACCCGTAACGGATGCGCCGCCGCTGCATCTCGTACAGGAGGGTGGTCGAAATCCGCACGCCGATACAGCCCAGCGGGTTACCGATGGCCAGTGCGCCGCCGTTCACATTCACCCTTGCGGGATCCAGCTCCAGCGCGCGAATGCAGGCGATCGACTGGCTGGCGAAGGCCTCATTGAGCTCGATCAGCCCGATGTCTTGTAAGGAGAGATTTGCCCGCTGTAAAGCCTTTTGCACCGCAGTGACGGGCCCCAGTCCCATGATCGCAGGATCGATTCCCGACACGGCCATGGATACCACCCTGGCGAGTGGCCGCAGGCCGTATCGCTGCACCGCATCCGGGCCGGCCAGCAACATTGCTCCTGCGCCGTCGCTCAGTCCCGATGCATTCCCGGCAGTAACGCTTCCTCCCTCGGCAAATGCCGGCCTGAGCGCCGCTAACCGGGCTGCTGTGAGTCGCCGGGGTGGCTCGTCGTTCTCCACCCACAGTGCTGTTCCTCCGTCTTCGCCGGTGTTCACGGGCACTATTTCTTCCCGGAACTTCCCCAAAGCCTGAGCGGCAAAATATTTTTCGTGCGAAGCCAGGGCAAACGTGTCCTGCTCCTGTCGCGAAATACCGCCTGTCCTGGCCAGGCGCTCGGCAGTCTCTCCCATTGAATAGGGCGGATACTGCCCGGTGAGGCGCTTATTGGGAAATCGCCAACCGATGGTGGAATCGGCAATCGGGGAAGACGCCTCCTTCCAGGCATCCGAAGGGGAGGGGAGCCCGGGTTGGTCGGGATATTCGGGAGTTGAGATACCTCGGGTCGGCTTGGGCGCGTTTTCGGGGCGCAGCATCACGTAAGGAGCCCGACTCATACTCTCCACGCCGCCCGCTACAAACAGATCGCCGTCGCCGCACCTGATCGCGCGACTGCAATCCATGATAGCCTGCATGCCCGAAGCGCAAAGCCGATTCACGGTATTGCCGGGCACGGTGGGGGGCAAGCCCGCAAGAAGGGCGGCCATCCGGGCCACATTGCGGTTGTCTTCACCCGCCTGGTTGGCATCTCCCGCCACCACATCCTCCACCTTGTTCCAGTCGACCGAAGGATTTCGCTCCGTCAACGCCCTGATCACGTGCGCCAGCAGATCATCGGGCCTGACCCGGCTGAGTGCCCCCCCGTATTTGCCAACGGGAGTTCTGACGGCATCGATGACATAAGCGGGGATCATGGTCTAATTGTTAATTATGATTGGGAAGATGAATTCTCAATTGGTATGGTTAATTGTTAGGGCTGCTGATTGCCTGAGCACAAATGTAAATACCTTTGCACCATATGGAACCCGCAAAGAAGAATACCAGGCAGTTGAATCCCAAAGAAAAGGGTCAACGCCAGCCTCGTCAACGCAAAAACAGCGGGACGCCAACTCCTGAAAAAAAGAGGCTCCAGCCTGGTCAGCGTAAAAAAGCCGGACAAACGGAACCTGAAAGAAAGGGACAGCACCGACCCGGCCAGTACAAAAAAACCGGGCAAACAAAACCTGAAGAAACAAGGCAACACCCATCAGGCCAACGCAAAAAAACCGGGCAATCTGACCCTGAAAAAATAA
>CAZUWX010000024.1:14109-19661 GCA_964624205.1 uncultured Chitinophagaceae bacterium | reverse complement strand
CCAGCGCAAAAAAACCAGACAAACTGACCACGAAGAAATAACACAGCACCAGCCGAGCCAGCGCAAAAAAGCCAGACAAACCGACCACGAAGAAATAACACAGCACCAGCCGAGCCAGCGCAAAAAAACCAGACAAACTGACCACGAAGAAATAACACAGCACCAGCCGGGCCAGCACAAAAACATCAGGCAGCTGGACCTCGGAGAGCTGGAAGCTTATTTCACCACGCTCGAGGAGAAAAAATTTCGCGCAAAGCAGGTGTACGAGTGGCTATGGCTGAAGCAGGCCCGCTCCTTTGAGGAGATGACCAACCTGAGCAAGGAGCTGCGCCACAAACTTGCCGAACACTTCAGCCTGCCGGCCCTGCACCCCGACCTGGTACAGCAGTCTGCCGACGGCACGTTCAAGGTCCGTTTTCGCACTTTCGACAATCACCTGGTGGAAGGCGTGCTGATACCCACAGCCACCCGGCATACCGCCTGCGTATCCTCGCAGGTGGGCTGCAGCCTGAGCTGTAAGTTCTGCGCCACAGGGTATATGGACAGAAAACGCAACCTCGATTTCGACGAAATATACGACCAGGTGTCAATCCTCAACCGCCACTGTGAAACCGAATACGGCCGCAAGCTCTCCAATATCGTGTTTATGGGGATGGGCGAACCCCTGCTTAACTACCGGAACATGATGAAGGCAGTCGAAAGGATCAGCTCGCCGGACGGACTGGGAATGAGCCCCCGCCGCATCACCGTATCCACCGCCGGAGTGGCAAAGATGATCCGGCAACTGGGCGACGACCAGGTGAAATTTAAGCTCGCCCTCTCCCTGCATGCCGCGAACGACAAAAAACGGAATGAGATCATGCCGATCAACGAAACCAATAATATCAAGGCACTCACCGATGCACTGAACTACTTCTATCAGCAAACCCAAAACGAGATCACTTTCGAATATATCCTTTTTAAAGATTTCAACGACAGCCTGCAGGACGCCGATGAGCTGATCCGCATCTACCGCCAGGTGCCGGCCGACCTGGTGAATATCATCGAATACAACCCCATCGAAGCGGCCCGGTTCGCAAAACCCGAGGAGCCGGTGGTGAACCGGTTTATGGATTACCTGGCCAAACACAGGGTGAACACCCGGCTCAGACGCAGCCGCGGCCGCGATATAGACGCCGCCTGCGGTCAGCTTGCCAACAAAAACTAAATTACCGGGAGACTTGCATTTAACAAAAAGCCGGATTACATTTGTTCAGTCCCCACATCCTCTGATATTTCCATGTTGTAAGATCGTTTTCCTTTAACCGGCACAGCCCGGTAAAGTTATTTGTGCTTCTTCAATGCGGGTGCCGAAACATCGGATCAGCCTACTTCAGAAGCCAATCTGTTTCCATTCCTCTGAATGCCGCCGGGCAATTTTCCGGATATCCGCAACTCATCGTCAACACAGAAAACGTTCAACATGGACAAGGGTATCATTTACTTAGGCACTAAGCGGCTTTCACAGAGGGCTAGGATCACAAGGCAGTTCATCGTCATTTTTACGGTCGCCCAACTTGCCTGCCTTACCGGGGCAGGTTCAGTAACGCCGGTCAAAAAAAACGCTACCGCCGAAAACTTTAATTCCCGCAATGGAATACCGGTAAAGCAGGTAAAAGCCAGTCTGCAGAACGCCTGCTGGACTTTCCATCATTTCGATATTAATCACAACGGCTGGAATCCCGGCATCGAGGGAGACGGCGCAATGGTTTCCAACGGAGCCGTGTCGCCCCAGGGTAACAGTGGTATCTATACTCCCCTGCTTGATGTGGGAGAAGAACTCAACATTTCATTCGACTATACATTCGACAACAATTTTTCGGACTATACACGGAGATGGATGAGGATATGCCTCGTGAACCCCGCCGACCAACACATGCAGTTGCTGGAAACCGTGGAATTTGACGGGGTGAACGCCATCCGCAAAAAAAATTACAGCACCTTATTCTCCAATCTTACACCCGGCAGCTACCGGCTGGCCCTGATCTACGGCGGCTCGGGCGGTGCAGCCAGGATCGCCGTCGACGGCCTGTCAGTTTCCGCCCCGACGAAATACGCAGGGGGCTGCAATATCCCCCCGGCAGCGACTGCAGAAGAAATAACAGGTACCGCCAACCGAACGGCTTCGGCCATGCTGCTGGATCCGGCAGGAGATAATAAAAAACTGGTTGCATTTCTGATCAAAGGATCGCCGGACGGCAGGATCGACCTGCAAAAGGACGGCAGCCTGAACTTTACGCCGGCGCAGGGATTCAGCGGAAATTCCACCAGCTTTGTGTACAAGGTATGCGAGGAAGAAGCCACCGGCCTCTGTTCCGAGAACAGGACCACACGCATTCATTTTCCCGAGCTCCCCACACCCGCCGGATTACTCGATTTCAGTGGCATTTACAAACAGAACGGCAACGTCGAGCTGCTTTGGACCGTCAGCAACGCACATAATAACGGGCATTTTGAAGTAGAAAGAATGATCGATGGCAAGGCCTGGGAAAAGGCCGGCGTTGTGAAAACAACCACAGGTGCAACAGGCAAAAAAAGCTATGTCTACACCGATAAGCTGAATCGCCAGGCAGCCCTGAAAAAGGACCTTTATTACCGCCTGAAACAGGTGGAGCAAGATGGCAGTGCAGCCATGAGCCGCCTGCTGATCGTGAGGATATACAATACAAAAATTCTCAGCACTATCAGCGTCACGCCGGATCCGGATAAAAACGACATCGGGGTGAATGTGCAGTTGCACGAGAACTCTTACGTATCCATGCGTGTGCTGAATGATAACGGGGAATCGGTGATACACAGGAGCCTGGAAGCCCACTCCGGCGTAAACAACTTTATGATCGACGGGTCGTCCGACCTTGCAGCCGGCCCCTACCTGCTCGAAGTGATCGTGAACAGCAAGGAGCGCATGCAGGTGAAATTGTTAAAGGAATAATTTGTATCGCCTGCAGATCGCAGTTTATCGCCACCGCCCACGGCCACTGCAGGTATAGCAAGCGGATTATGGTTTATTATTACGAGCGGTTCAGGCAGGCGGCAAAGCGGGAAATAGCCCCTCATCGGCTTCTTTGTCATACTTTTGAAGCTATTTCAGTGCCATGCCTTCAGCTACACCACAAAGAATCCGGATCGTTACGGCCACCGCTCTTTTTGACGGCCATGATGCCGCCATCAATATCATGCGCCGTATCCTGCAATCCAAAGGCGCCGAGATCATTCACCTCGGTCATAACCGCAGCGTTCATGAAATAGTCGAATGCGCCATCGAAGAAGACGCGCACGCGGTTGCCATTACTTCCTACCAGGGGGGCCACCTGGAGTTTTTCCGGTACATGAAAGACCTGCTCAACGCTTCAGGCTGCGGCCACATTAAAATATTCGGCGGGGGTGGGGGCACCATCCTTCCTTCGGAGATAACGGAATTGCATGAGTATGGCATCGAAAGGATCTATTCGCCTGATGATGGCCGTTCTATGGGCCTCGAAGGCATGATAGATGACGTGCTGCACCGTTGCCGGGAAAAGATTACCGGCCCTGCCGGCGCGGAGAACGGCAATATTGTTTCCTCCGGGGCCTGGGACAACCAGCCGCCATTGGGCGAAATCATGGACATACGCCGGATCGCCCGGGCCATCACGGCTGCGGAATCAGCGGAGACATCCATGCCGCAGCCGGCAACCGGCCCTGTTCGGGATGAGAAAATTGCCGCGAAAACGCCGGTACTCGGCATCACCGGCACGGGCGGATCGGGAAAATCCTCCCTCACCGACGAGATACTGAGGCGGTTCCTGCAGACATCCGACTCCCTTACCGTGGCGGTGATCAGTGTGGATCCCAGCAAAAAAAAATCAGGCGGCGCCCTGCTGGGCGACCGCATCCGGATGAATGCCATCTCCCATCCCCGCGTATATATGCGCTCACTCGCCACGCGCAATGAAAACCTGGCACTGAGCACACACGTGGAAGACGCCATCGCCATCTGCCGGAACGCAGGCTACCAACTGGTGATACTGGAATCGGCGGGAGTAGGACAAAGCGACACCGCCATCCTCGACCATTGCGACCTGAGCCTGTTCGTGATGACACCCGAATACGGCGCTGCCACCCAGTTAGAGAAGATCAACATGCTCGATTATGCCGACCTCGTCGCCATCAATAAATCCGACAAGACAGGCGCGGAGGATGCATTGCTGGAAGTCCGCCGGCAATACAAGCGCAACCACCTGTTGTGGACGGCAAAAGAACAAGACCTGCCCATCGTGGCAACGGTCGCCGCACAGTTCAACGATGCGGGCGTTAACGAATTATTTTACCGGCTATCGGAGATACTTAACCGCAAATTCGGCTGGAAGCCGAACGCTGCCGCAGTAGACTCTATGGGGACCGGTCCCGCAACTGCAGATGCTACCGCAACGAACATCACCGGAGCAGGTTCAGCAGGAACAGATGCAGCCGGCACAGCCTTCATTATTCCTCCGAAACGCTCCCGCTATCTTTCCGAGATCGCGGATAACAACCGGAGCTATGATAAATGGGTGAAGGAGCAGGCAGAGATGGCAAGCTCGCTGTACAAGATAGAAGGAGCAAAACAACTGCTGCAGGAAGGGATAAAAGCAACCGCAGCTTCGCCGGACACCGTTGCCGGAGCGGGTGCCGGGGCAGTGCCAGATACCCGGGGACGGCCAATCATCAAAACAGCGGTGGCCAGTCAGGGCTCGTCAGACGCCAAAGCGGCGCCGGACCCTTCATCCGCACTGAAAGCAGCAGCACTGGCGGCCGGGGCCGCATTGGACGCTGTAGCCCCCAAGCTCGACCCCCGGTGCCTGAGTCTGCTGGAAAGCTGGCCAGCGCTGGAAACAAAATACAGTGGCGATTTCCTGGAATACCAGGTGCGCAACCGGACCGTGAGGCGGGAGCTCACCGCCAGAACGCTTTCGGGAACTCCTATACGCCGGGTGGTGCTGCCCAGGTATAAAGACTGGGGCGATAAGCTGCGATGGCTGCTGCAGGAAAATATACCGGGGCAGTTCCCCTATACTGCGGGGGTATTTGAGCTAAAACGCGAAGGGGAAGATCCTACCCGGATGTTTGCCGGAGAGGGAGGACCCGAACGCACCAACCGGCGTTTTCATTACCTGAGCGCCGGCCAGCCTGCCGTGCGGCTATCCACCGCATTTGACAGCGTCACCCTTTACGGCGAAGACCCCGACGAACGGCCGGATATCTTCGGCAAGATCGGCAACGCAGGCGTCAGCGTCGCCACCGTGGATGACGCCAAAAAACTATACAGCGGTTTCGACCTCTGCAGCGCCAACACTTCCGTGAGCATGACCATCAACGGGCCCGCTCCCATGCTGCTGGCTTTTTTTATGCAGGCAGCCATTGACCAGCAATGTGAAAAATATATTGATGAGCAGGGGCTCTGGTCACTGGCCGAACGCAGAGCGGCAGAAAAATACGGAAGTATTCCCCGCCCCTCATACCACGATTACACGCGGTGGGTAAAGGAGCAGCAC
>CAZUWX010000024.1:0-14009 GCA_964624205.1 uncultured Chitinophagaceae bacterium | reverse complement strand
CCTGCGTCTGATAAAAACGGCCGCTATGTGCCGGGGCTGGGCCTGCTGGGGCTCTCGGGCGATGAAGTGCTGGAACCTGAAGTGTATCGGCAGATCCGGCAACAGGCCCTCGCTTCCGTCCGCGGCACCGTTCAGGCAGACATTCTGAAAGAAGACCAGGCGCAGAATACCTGTATCTTCAGCACTGAATTCGCCCTGAAGATGATGGGCGATGTACAACAGTATTTTATCGATAACGGTGTGCGGAATTTTTACAGCGTAAGCATCAGTGGTTACCATATCGCGGAAGCCGGCGCCAACCCTATCACGCAGCTCGCCTTCACGCTCGCAAACGGCTTCACCTACCTCGAGTACTACCTTAGCAGGGGCATGCACATCGACGATTTTGCACCCAACCTCAGCTTTTTTTTCAGCAACGGCATGGATGCAGAGTACAGCGTGATCGGCCGCGTGGCAAGGAAAATATGGTCGAAGGCCGTAAAACTCCTCTACAAGGGGAACGAGAGGAGCCAGAAGCTGAAATACCATATCCAGACCAGCGGGCGAAGCCTGCACGCCCAGGAAATCGACTTCAATGATATCCGCACCACCCTGCAGGCCCTGTATGCGATTTACGATAACTGCAATAGTCTCCATACCAACGCCTACGACGAGGCTATCACCACCCCCACAGAAGAGTCGGTTCGCCGGGCGATGGCTATCCAACTGATCATCAACCGGGAGCTCGGCACTGCAAAGAATGAAAATCCCATTCAGGGCTCATTTCTGATAGAGGAACTGACAGACCTCGTGGAAGAAGCAGTGCTTGCCGAATTTGACCGGCTCACTGAAAGAGGAGGGGTGCTGGGGGCCATGGAGCGGATGTACCAGCGCAATAAGATCCAGGAAGAAAGCCTCTTATACGAAACCCTTAAACACAGCGGCGAACTGCCCGTGATCGGCGTAAACACTTTTCTGAATAAAAACGGCAGCCCCACCCTTACCCCCGGCGAAGTGATCCGCAGCAGCCATGAAGAGAAAGAACAACAGATCCGCAATCTTCGCGCTTTCCAGGAACGGAACCGCCATCGGTCCGAAAAGGCACTGCAAAAACTTCAGCAGGTAGCCGTCAGCAACGGTAATCTTTTTGCCGAACTGATGGAAACGGTCAAATGCTGCTCGCTCGGTGAGATCACACACGCGCTCTATGAAGTAGGCGGCCAGTACCGCCGGAATATGTGAGCGCAGATTTTTGTCGTACTTTCGCCCCCGCGAAATGTTTGCCCGGTCAAAATCTGATAACAGAACCCGAACAACAGGAATGACAGCAGAACAGCAGAGACTGGAGAAAAATGCCCGCAAACCGGTTCCGCTCGAAGAATGGGGGCCTTATCTTAGCGAAAGGCAGTGGGGCACAGTGAGAGAAGACTACAGCCAGGATGGAAACGCCTGGCACTATTTCCCTTTTGATCACGCTGCCTGCCGTACCTATCTATGGGGCGAAGACGGGCTGGCTGGCATCTCTGATTATTTCCAGAACCTCTGTTTTGCGATCGCATTGTGGAACGGCAAAGATCCCATTCTGAAGGAGCGGCTCTTCGGTCTGCGCAACGGCGAGGGCAACCACGGGGAGGACGTGAAAGAGCTGTATTATTATCTCGACAATCTTCCTACCCACTATTACATGGAATACCTGTATAAGTACCCGCAGCAGGAATTTCCATACGATCTGCTGAGAGAGGAGAATCGTAAACGTTCACGCCTGGAACCGGAGTACGAAATACTCGATACCGGGGTATTCAACAACAATGCATACTTCGACGTAAAGGTCACCTACGCCAAAGAGGGGCCGCAGGATATTTTTATTCGGATCGACATCACCAACCGGCACCACGAACCTGCGGAGATCACCGTATTGCCGACCTTGTGGTTCTACAACCGTTGGCAGAACCTCGAATCGGGGAAAAAACCCTCCATTGAGCTGCTGAACGACACCTGTGTGAAAACAACTCATAACCGGCTGGAGGACTATTATTTCTACTTTCAGCAGGCGGAAGACCGGTTGTTCACCGGAAACGAGACCAACACGCTGAAAGTGATGAACACACCCAACACCTCGGTGTTCACGAAAGACGCATTCCACGAAGCCATCATCTATAACCAGCATACCGAAACGCTCCGGAATGCCCGGAAAGGAACAAAATTCTCACCCGTCTACCGGTACACGGTGGCTCCCGGCGCCACTGAAACCATTTACTGCCGCCTCTCCGGCAGCAGCCGGAAACAGCCCTTCGCACCGGGCTTTGAATCGATCTTCGAAAAACGCAGGCAGGAGGCAGACGAGTTCTACGCCGCCACACTCCCCAAGCTGCCCGAGAACCTGGCCCGTATCCAGCGCCAGGCGATAGCAGGGCTGCTATGGAGCAAACAGTATTACCACTACGATGTGGAAAGCTGGTTGACCCTGAGCGATGGCATCACTCCGGTAAGCCATAACAGGCTCACGGGCAGGAATAACGACTGGCGGCATCTCAAGAACCAGGACATCATCAGTATGCCCGATAAATGGGAATATCCCTGGTATGCCGCGTGGGATCTCGCTTTTCAGACAATTGCCATAGCGGTTGCGGATGCTACTTTTGCAAAACACCAGCTCCTGCTGATCATGCGGGAGTGGTATATGAAACCCGACGGCCAGTTGCCGGCCTACGAATGGAATTTCAGCGACGTAAACCCGCCTGTGCACGCTTCCGCAGCCATGCAGGTGTATAAGATAGAAAGGAGCCTGAAGGGAAAAGGGGATGTCTTTTTCCTGAAGAAGATATTTCAGAAGCTGATCATCAATTTCACCTGGTGGATAAACCGAAAGGACCTGAACGGGAATAATATATTTGAGGGAGGCTTCCTGGGCCTCGATAATATCGGTGTATTCAACCGCAATATCCATTTCCCCGGCGAAATGCAGCTCGAGCAGGCCGACGGCACGAGCTGGATGGGTACTTACGCCCTCGATATGATGGAGATGGCCATTGAGATCGCACTTCACGATCCGGCATTCGAAGACATGGCCACAAAATTCTTCGAGCATTTTATCCTGATCGCCGAAGCGCTCAACGAGCACCGGCTATGGAATGAAGAAGACAAATTCTTTTACGACGTGCTGGTGATCCAGGGTGCAGACCCAATTCCCCTGCGGATCCGCTCAATTGTAGGACTCACCTCCCTGTTTGCCGTCTGTATCATTCCTAAAAAAGTGTTCGACCAACTAAAGGACTTCAAGAAACGATCGGAATGGTTCGAGAACTACCGCATGAAGAACGATAAGTTCTGGCCCAATGAGGAACGTCGCAACGGAGACGCCATGCTGCTTTCGCTGGTGAAGCAGGAGCGGCTGATACCCTTGTTGGGGCGTTTACTGGACGAAAATGAGTTTCTCTCCCCCGGCGGTATCAGGGCCTTGTCGAAATGGCATGAAGAACACCCTTACTCTGTAACCGTTGCCGGCGTGCAGTATAGCATCCGTTACGACCCCGGCGATTCCACGTCTGATATCTACGGCGGCAACTCTAACTGGAGAGGACCGGTGTGGATGCCCATCAACTACCTGATCATACGTTCTATCCGGACATACGGCAGCTTCTATGGCGATAGTCTCAAAGTGGAGTGCCCTACGGGATCGGGAAATATGATGACGCTATGCGAAGTGGCAGACGAACTGACAAAAAGGGTGGTCAGCCTGTTTGAGCAGGACGATAAGGGACACCGGAAGATCTATAACGATGAATACAACTGGTTCTACAACCAGCCCGAGAACAGGGAGCTGATACAGTTCTTCGAATATTTTCACGGCGATACCGGCAAGGGGCTGGGCGCCAGCCACCAAACGGGATGGACCGCTCTCATCGCTGAACTGATCAGTGAATTCGGCACCCGTTTCGATTTCTGAACCTGGTTTACACCCGCCCATCACTGTGCGGATCATCCCTTCCCCGCTTCGATTACTGCATCTGGCTTGCCCGGGGCATACGGTAATTGACCGCGCTACTGTCAGTTAACAGCTTAGCTTACGTTTTGTCATAAATAGTGTCCGCTTGTCAGGCTACGGGAGATGCGGCTCGCTGGCCGGAAACACTTCGCTGGGCAGTTGTCTGTTTGGGTTGTTGTATTTTCTGGCTGGCCGCCTGCTGGCTGGCGATATGGATCGTGCGCCACTGCTGCTGGATGGGAGAAACATCTTCGAATTCTTCGGTAACAATGTTGTCATGCCCGAAGGTGTGAACAGAATCGTACATATAGTTGAGTCCGGCAAAAAAACAGGACGCCCCGGCAATCAAATAACCCGTAACCTCCAGTAGCAGGCCGCGTCCGCCCGACCCCGTTACGAATAAATAACCGGCGAGCAACATGCCTCCAAAACCCAAGACCGTAAGTAAGATTCCAAGTACCCTCTTTTGCATGAAAATCATTTTAGGCAGTATTATTGCAAACGGTATGCCTGTCTTAACGTTGTCAGATATTTTTAGACTATCTTAATATAAAATCCTACAAACGTGTGATAGGGGAAACCCGAGGGATTTGCCAAAAAACCATTTTATGAAATATATTCTACAGTTTTTGGGCCTGTCGGCCCTATTCTCCGCATGCCACCCATCCGCCGCACCCCCCGACCTGTCGGGATGCTATCAGATGATCATCGACAAAGATACCGCCCTTCTTTCGCTTAATCACACGGGAGATACGGTGACCGGTAGCCTGAGCTATCACTGGCACGAAAAAGATAACAACGAAGGTACTTTCCGGGGGGCCGTACGAAATGACAGCCTGATCGTAGCCGATTACAATTTCCAGTCGGAAGGCGTCATTTCGGTGCGACAGATTGTCTTCAAGATAAACAACGGGGAACTCCTCCAGGGATATGGCGAGATCCACATGAAGAATGACACCGCATTCTTCAGAGATGTCGACCTCGTGATCTTCGATACCAAACATCCATTCCAAAAGAACTGTCAGTAATGCCAGGGCAGATCAGTGACACTTTCCTTGATTTAATGTTTTAGTTTTGCCAACCCGCTATGGAGAAGGTGATCCAAGATATACAACAGCTATTTACGGCTTCCATGGGATTTGCGGCAGACAGTATCCGCAAACTGCCGCCGAGCGGCAGCGACCGCATTTATTTCAGGGTACAGTCGGCCGGCACTTCCTACATCGCTACCTACGGCCGAAACGTCAGGGAAAATCAAACCTTTGTTTATTTCTCCGAACACTTCGGCCACTGCGGCTGCCCTGTTCCCCGTATTCTCGCCACGAACGAGGAAAACACCATCTATCTGCAGGAAGACCTCGGCGTTGTTTCCCTGCTGAACAAACTGGACGAGCTGGGTAGAACAGACGAAACCCTGCTCCTTTTCCGGCAGGCGCTTCGTGCCCTCGCCCACCTGCAGATCTGCGGCGATAACCGGCTCGACTACAGCAGGTGTATCACCAGCCGCGAGTTTGGGAAAGGTGCCATCATGGCCGACCTGCTATACTTTAAATATTATTTCCTGGACACCCTCCAGCTACCCTACGATAAAGAAACGCTGATCGAAGAGTTCGAAACACTCAGCCAGACCCTCGCCGACACCAGCCACCGGTATTTTATGTTCCGCGATTTCCAGAGCCGGAACGTCATGATCCGGGAGGGAAAGGTTCATTTTATCGACTACCAGGGCGGCATGAAAGGAGCCCTGCAATATGATGTGGCTTCGCTGCTCTGGCAGGCAAGGGCCGAACTGCCCGACAACTGGAAAAACAGCCTGCTCGAATATTATATGGATTGTGTGGAATCGGAACTTTCCACAACGATCGACCGCGACCGGTTCACCAGCCAGTACAACGGTTATGTTCTGGTCCGCCTGCTGCAGGTACTCGGCGCATATGGTTTCCGCGGATTATTCGAAAGAAAGGCGCACTTCCTGATCAGCATCCCGCTGGCACTCGCCAATCTTAAAAAGTTCGTGGCCGGCAACGCACCCGATCCCGCATTAAAAGAATTTAACCGACTGCTTCAATTACTGGTGTCGGGGGAGCTGATGGATCGTTTTAAGCCGGTCCAGGCCACAGCGGAAACACCGTTGCTGGTGCGCATCAACAGCTTTTCGTATAAAAAGGGCATCCCGCCGGACACTTCGGGCAACGGGGGTGGATTTGTATTCGACTGCCGGGGTATCCTGAATCCCGGGCGGCTGGAAGAATACAAAAAACTCACGGGAAGGGATATCCCAGTATCTGACTTTCTGGAACAACGGACAAGGATGACCGATTTCATGAACAGCGTGTATTCTCTTATAGACATCGCTGTGGAAGACTATATCAAAAGGGGTTTTCACAGTTTGCAGGTTAGCTTCGGATGCACCGGCGGACAGCATCGAAGCGTATTTGCAGCCGACAGTCTGACGAGGCACCTCAAAAATAAGTTTAAGGTAAAGGTTGAAACCGTGCATATAGAACAGGAAAGCAAAAACTGGATCAATAACTGACATGTACTATTTTATATACGGTATATTGTACTGCGTCTCGTTGCTTCCGATACAAATACTGTATCTTCTATCGGACCTTGCTTACGTGGGAATTTACCATATAGCAGGTTACCGCAAAAGCGTGGTGCGGCAAAATTTGCTGATCGCTTTCCCGGAAAAAACAACGGCGGAAAGAAAGCGGATCGAAAAACGGTTCTATAAAAACTTCATTGACAATTTTATCGAAACGCTTAAGCTCCTCTCCGGCGGGAGCAGGTTTGCGGCAAAACATTTCCGCGCCGATCCCGCCCTGATGCAGCAACTGTACACCCAAGGCCGTTCCTGCCAGTTCTACCTGGGACACAATTTTAACTGGGAGCTGGCCAATATCGCCGTCTCCGCGTATTCCTCACATACCAAGTTGATGGTGTACCTACCGGTAAAAAACCAGGTGTTTGACCGGATCATGCTACAGCTCCGTTCATCGAGCGGCAACAAGTTGTTGCCTGCCACCGATATGCGCGCAGCCATGATGCCCTACCGGCGCCATATTTACCTGCTCGCACTGATCGCCGACCAGGCGCCGGGCAATCCGAACAAGGCCTATTGGCTCAACTTTTTCGGCCAGCCGACTCCTTTTGTCCGTGGGCCTGAAACCGGGGCCACCACTGCCAATCTAGCCGTGCTGTTTGCCCAGATCTATAAAACCAGGCGGGGCCACTATGAGCTGAAGTATGAACTGTGCACCGAAAATGCCACAACGCTGCCTAAGGGAGAACTAACGCGCAGGTACGTCCGATACCTTGAGAAAGTGATCCGCGAACACCCTGAAATGTGGTTGTGGAGCCACCGGAGGTGGAAAAGAGACTGGAACGACGCAGAAGACGCTACCTGGATAGACGAATCGCCCCCTCCGCCGAAGGGGGAGTCCGGGGAAAGCCGTTAATGCGGCATACCCACACCCGCCGAAATTTATGAATCATGAAACGGGGAGCTCGTAAACCACGAACGCCTTCCGGTTATCTCATATTGTTATCAATTCAACACCCGGGTATCCCGCGCAACGGTGAAGCCGGGCTGATCCTTTATTTTTTCCCAGCCGCCCAGCACATTCCGGACGTTGTGAATACCCTGCCGTTTCAACAGCGAGGCGGCGATCACGCTGCGATAGCCGCTCCGGCAATGGAGATAGATATTATAATTGTCGTCCAGATCGGCCATGGCAGCCGGATCCGTAAGCGTTTCCAGCGGGATGTTCACCGCATTTTCGACATGCCCGTTCCCATGTTCTGTTTCGCGCCTGACATCGAGCAACACAAGACGTTCGTCGTGGGGCATATCCATGGCCAGCTCATCTGCCTCCACGTCTATCACCATATCGATCTTGCGGCCGGTGCTCCTCCAGGCTTCAAATCCACCTTCCAGATAACCTTCGATCCTGGAAAACCCTACTCTTGCCAACCGGATCAGGGTTTCCTTCTCCTGTCCAGGCTCGGTAACCAGCAGCAGAGGTTTGTCGAACGGTAGTACTATTCCCGCCCACTCGGCAAACCGGCCTTCCAGGCCAACACTCACCGAACCCGGTACAAATCCGGTGGTAAAAACGGTTGAGCTGCGCGAATCCAGCAGGATGATATTGTCCTGGACCATGCGCCGTTCCACTTCCGCCGGAGACACCGGCTGCAGTCCCTGCTCGAGTATCTTTCCGAGACTTTCATATCCTTCCTGGTTGATCTTTGCATTCACCGGAAAATATTGCGGCGGCGCGCTGAGCTCCTTTGTGACAGTCTCTACGAATGCCAGCCTGTCGCCTATCAGGAGGGCATAGTTGGTTTTTCTCTGCTCCCCGATGGTACTGACCGTCTGTATTCCGATATTTTTTCCACAACTGCTGCCGGGGCCATGGGCGGGATACAGCAACACATTATCCGGGAGGGGCAGTATCTTTTGCTGTATGGAATCGAAGAGGATAGAAGCAAGTTCCTCCTTTCCGAGGTCGCCGCTGCTTAGGTCAGGGCGGCCTACATCATCCACAAAAAGAGTGTCGCCACTAAACAGCGCATGCGGCGCGCCGTGTTCATCTCTCAACAAATAACAGGTCGACTCAACGGTGTGTCCAGGGGTATGCAGCACCTCAATGGTAAGCGCACCCAGCTTGAAAATTTCGCCGTCCGTTGCCAGATGGATCGGGAATTTGGTTATTGTGCGCGGACCGTACACAATGGGCGCACCGGTAGCCTGCTGCAGATCGAGATGACCGCTTACAAAATCAGCGTGAAAATGCGTTTCAAAAATATACTTGATGGTAGCACGGTTCTCCCGGGCGAGCTGAAGATATTCGTCGATATCCCGTAAAGGGTCTATTACCGCTGCCTCCCCGCCGCTTTCAATGTAATAGGCGGATTCACTCAGGCAGCCTGTGTAAATTTGTTTAATAAGCATTCACAAAAATACAAACTTATTCTGTCAGGCTTTGAACGCACTTGGAGATCTCGCTCACCCTGCCGCTGTTCACGGAGTAGTAAATGAACTTCCCGTCTCTGTTGGTTTTTACTATACCGGCCCTTCTCAATATCGCAAGGTGCTGAGAAGCAACGGATTGCTCCAGCCGAAGCCGTACATAGATCTCGGTAACCGTAAGCTTTCGGTTTTCGTCGATCAACTTCACGATTTGCTGCCGCAACTTATGATTCAAAGCCCGCAGGATCATGGCCGCTTTTTTCAAACTGATGAAATCAACTTTCACTGGTTCACTGTTATCCTCTCCGGCATTCAGCACCATCGAATAGTTACTTGATACATTCATGTTCACATTTCCGTTTAAATTGCTCATAAACAAAACCTAACCCACAAATTTAGGGTCTAATTTCAAAACTTGCAGGGTAAATAAATCTAATTTGATGTGATGGACGCCGGTTTAAACGCAAAACCTTCGGATTTGCCCACCTTTTAACTTTTCTATAGTATTCAGTTGCTAGCCACGAGGGTTCGCAGGCACGACGTACACATTTTTCAGGTAAGCGGGCTCTGAATAAACCAGGTCTTTGAATGTATTCCGCCCGAATTGCTGATCGGCCAGCGCGGCAAGATCCGCCACCCGGAGTGGGGTGTCAGCGAAAAGCGCATGCGAATGCCGGCAGATACCCTGCCATTTGGGGCTGCCATTGCCTGCAAAGACCACCCTGCCCTTCTGCAGCAACCCGGAAAAAGAATCCGGCTCCAGTACCATCGCAGCCGGCGCGAAAACCGTTTCCAGCGTGGGTGAAAATACCGCCGTGAACACCTCCATCCTCCTGGCGTCTATCATGGGTGCTATAAATACGGTCTCTTCCTGCTCACGGAAATAGGTTTCTTTTAGCCGGGGGTCCTCTTTTACCCCGTAGGCCATCACCTTCAGCGTGCTCTCGCCGATCAGGGGGATCTGCAGGGCGTAGCAGAGGCCTTTTGCTGTGGTTAGGCCCACCCGCAGGCCGGTGTAGGAGCCGGGGCCTTCGGTAACCGCGATGGCAGCAAGCTGCGACAGGGTTGTGCCTGTAGTCTTCATCAGGTCTTTAATGGCTACATGTATCCAGGACGCGTGGTCGAACTGGTTGGGATTTGTGCGGATTCCCAGCACCCGGCCGTCTTCGGCCAGGCAGATGCCACCAAGCGGGGTAGCCGTATCAATAGAAAGTATCAGGCGCTTCAATATTAAGCTCTTTAAGCAGTAAAGGCGCAATGGTAACGGTATGATCCAGGCGGTTAAGTTCCCGTAACAATGCATATATTTTTTCCAGCCCGATCAGCCGGCTCAAAGCAAAAGGCCCGGGCCCTGCCGCAGTCTGTGCCTGTATCAGGCGATCGATCTCCTCCTGCGTATTGATCCCTCTGCCCAATGTAAGCCAGGCTTCATTCACCATGGCGGCCAATATGCGCGGCGTGATCATGCCGGCCGTGTCCGAAACCAGTTGATAATGCCAGCCCAGCCGGGTAAAAATGCGGTGCACTGTCTCCTCCTGTGCTTTGTCGCCCAGAGCCAATTCACAAACCGGCCTCCGCAAGAGGGTGGGCCAGGCGTTGATCCTTATAAAAGACTCATCGGTTTCGGAGCTGGTGGGGATCACCGCATTTATGATCACCGGTGCGGGAAACAGCCGCTTTAGCCGCAGGATCCGCTCGGGATCGGGCTCGAACCCGAGGTCCATATACACGTCTGCCTCGATGATCCCCAGCGAGCGCAGGCTATCTGCCCAGACAAACCGGATCGTATCCGGTGTTGGCCGCGAAAGAATGTCTTCCCGCAGGATGGGATCCGCTAAAACGGCTATGGTCATGCACGATGATTTTCAGGCAAAGAAAATCAAATAAATCGGCACTCCGGGAAAAAGCGCCGGGGATCGCGGCAGGAAGCCTTCATTCGTTTAATTTTAGCCTATGGAAAAAAAGATCATCAACACAGACAAAGCTCCCGCCCCGATCGGCCCCTACAGCCAGGGTGTTATGGCAGGGCCCGTATTATATCTGTCGGGCCAGATTGCCATTGATCCTGCTACCGGCCAGCTTCATACCGGCAACATAGAGGCAGAGACGGCGCAGGTGATGGACAATCTGCAGGCTGTACTGGAAAAAGCCGGCATGGATTTCAGCAACGTGGTCAAGACTACCATTTTCCTGAGCGATATGGCCCATTTCACTAAAGTCAACGAGATCTACGGAAGTCGTTTTACCGGCAACTATCCGGCCAGGGAAACCATCGCGGTGAAAACCCTCCCCAAGAATGTCAACGTGGAGATCAGCATGATCGCGATCCAGTAGGCCGCTTACCGTCTGCTGGTCCCTATCAACCTTACGCGGTGCCCGGACAAACGTATTCCGCTCTTATATTATTTGACGGCGCTGCCTGACCAGCCACCGCCGGGTGACTCATTGCACTCTTCAGTAGTTACTTAGCCCGCAGCGCCCAGCTCCATGCGCGGGGCGGCAGTGCATTCATCGCACCACATTCAGCTCCTTGCCGATGCGGGTGAACGCGGCTACCGCCTGTTCCAGGTGATGTTGTTCGTGTGCGGCGCTTAGCTGCACGCGAATGCGGGCCTGCCCCTTCGGCACCACGGGATAAAAAAATCCGATCACGTAGATGCCTTCCTGTAATAGTCTGGCCGCAAAATCCTGGGCAACCAGGGCGTCGTATAGCATGATGGGAACGATGGGGTGATCGCCCGGCCTGATATCGAAGCCGGCAGCGGTCATCTGCTCTCGGAAAAACCGGGTATTCCGCTCGAGTTTGTCGCGCAGCTCGGTGGTTTCACTCAGCAGGTCGATCACCGCGATGCTCGCCCCCACGATGGAAGGAGCCAGGGTATTGGAAAAAAGATATGGGCGGGAACGCTGGCGCAGCAGCTCCACCACCGCAGCGGGTCCGCTGGTAAATCCACCGGAAGCGCCGCCAAGCGCTTTACCCAACGTGCCAGTGATCAGGTCTATTTTTCCGGTCACCCCCCTGTATTCATGGGTACCCCGGCCTGTTTTACCAAGAAAACCGGTGGAATGGGACTCATCCGACATCACGACCGCATCGTATTTACCGGCCAGCTTGCAGATCAGATCCAGTTGCGCAATGGTGCCATCCATGCTGAAGGAACCATCGGTCACGATGATCCGGCTCCGTGCTCCGGCGGCTTCTTTCAACCTGGCTTCCAGGTCGTCCATGTTATTATGGGCATACCGGAACCGGCGTGCCTTGCAGAGCCGTACCCCGTCGATGATGGAAGCATGGTTCAATTCATCGGAAATGATCGCGTCTTCTTCCCCGAAAAGCGGCTCAAAGATGCCACCGTTGGCATCGAAGGCGGCGGCATACAAAATGGTGTCTTCCATGCCCAGAAAAGCGGAAATTTTTCGTTCCAGTTCCTTATGGATCTCCTGGGTGCCGCAGATAAAACGAACGCTGCTCATGCCGTAACCCCATTCTTCCACGGCGTGCTGCGCCGCTTCCCGCACCCGCGGATGAGCGGAAAGTCCCAGGTAATTGTTGGAACAAAAATTCAGCACTTTCCGGCCGGCAACCGTTATCTCCGGCCCCTGAGGAGAACCGATGATCCTTTCGGTCTTGAATAAGCCGGCGCGCCGGATCTCTTCCAGCTCGCCATTGATCCTTTTAGCAAATTTGTGGTTCATGCGTAAGTATTGTGGTGAGAGATAGGCCACAAAAATAAGTGGTTTGCCGTTCCGCGAAGTCCGGAGCCATTGTAACCTTTTAGCAGAGGTGCGCGTATTACAGGCAAAGAGTAATTTTACTGGCTGATGGGTGGCTGTTTATGACGGAAAAAGAATACAATCAATGTGTCGGTGACCATTCCGACAGCGTGTATCGCTTCATTCTGAAAAATGTACGGAATGAGGAAGACGCGCGCGACATCGTGCAGACGGCCTTTGAGAAAATGTGGATCAGCCGGGCAACTGTCGACGGGCAGCGGTGTAAGTCCTTCCTTTTCACGGTGGCTTACCACCAGATGATCGATCATATAAGAAAGGAAAAGTTGCGGACAAAAGGATCGGTGTCACCTGCCCCGCCCGTTTACAACAGCCACCGGGCCCATACACGTAAGATCATCGAAGCGGGGTTGGAAAGGCTGAATGAAACGCAGCGCTCTTTGGTGCTGCTCAAAGATTATGAAGGATATTCGTATGAGGAGATCGGTCAAATTACGGGACTGAACCCATCGCAGGTAAAGGTTTACCTGCACCGGGCGAGGCTGCAGCTAAAAAACTATCTGGTTAGCCCGGAAAATATTCTGTAACCATGAAGAAAAAATGATGGAGATCAGCAGGCATACATACGAGGAGTTTTTTCTGCAATACGTTGATGGCGAGCTCAGCGATGCAGAAAAAAAGCAGGTGGAGGAATTTGTACGCCTTCACCCTGAATACGCCACCGAGCTGCAGTTACTGCAGCAAACGGTATTTATCCCCGATACTTCCGTCCGGTTTGCCGGCAAGGGATCCTTATATCGCCGCGAGAAAACCCCGGTGCACATACTCATCAGAAGAATAGTTGCTGCCGCAGCCGTAATTCTTTTTCTGGGCACAGCGGGGTGGCTATTATTCAGCGATCGAAAGCCGGATGCCGGCACCCCATCCGCAACTGCATCCCGGCTTCCTGCCGCTACGGAAGAAAGACTTTCTCCAGCGGGCAGCACGGATCGCTATAACAACCCAGACTCCCATAAACAAAGGGAAAGGTCTTCCTCCACCGGTAATGCCGGCCTGCAGGATGGTACCGGGGAAGATCACGACCCTGCCGGAGATACAGACCCCCATAAGATCTCAGGGGTTTCCTCACCCGAAGAAAATACAATTCCGGGTAAGGCGTCGGAACAAGATCACGACCCCGCCGGAACGGTTAAGGCCCCGGGAAGCCGCGGAGCAACCAATCCGGCTCCCGCGAACCAGCGAGGCGCCACAGTGCCTGCCCTCCGCCAGGGCGGGCAGGTAAACAAAAAGACGCCGGCTGCAACAGGCAGCGTGCCGGAAAACAGGGCGGCAACAAAA
>CAZUWX010000023.1:41474-50938 GCA_964624205.1 uncultured Chitinophagaceae bacterium | reverse complement strand
AGCACCATCAGAGCAATAGCCACCGATGTTCCCGGCAACGAGGGAATACGGGAAATTACTTTGTAATGCTTGGCGGAGGGTGCATCAACCTGATACACCTTCCGCCTTTTATACTCACTAACAAAAACAATCATATGCTCAAACTATCAAAGCGTCACTTCTGGGAGTGGTTCAAACGCAATAACAAAGAATATCTTACCGTGGATAGAAGGCCTAAAAAAGAAGCCTCCTACTGGCTCAATGAGCTGAATGCCCACCTGAGGGCTTATTTCAAATTTCTTGGATTTACCATAGTGCTGGCGCCCAACCGGTCCGCAGTGCTTACCATCACCGTAAATGGAAAAGTGAAACATTTCCCAAAGGTGGACGCTTTTGTTGCGCTGGCACCCGAAATACCCGGCTGGGAAATCACCGCACTGCAGGATCCCATGCCTGCTGACTTCTTACTGGAAACACAAATGGAAGCTGCCGGCATAGATCCGCAGGAGCTACGTTTTTCATTTGACGATGATAATCCCGCTTCCGGCTATATCACCGTGTATCATCCATTATGCACCGAAGAGAATGAACCGGATTTTTTTGAACTGGCCTGGGTTGCAGTCTATAACCTGCTGGGTGAACGCTCATATGGCACAGGCGTTCGCCGGCTGGAAGTAACCAACCTGTCGCTGGCCAATCCGGAAAAGCTGAGGAAGCTGGACGAACTGCCCGCGCTTCTCAGTTCAGGGGGTTCTCCGATGGTGGTGGATCATAAAGGAAAATTGATCTACCGGTGCTAATTTGTGGTATTCCTGCGGAAACCTATCTTCGAAGTGTGTTATCGATCAGTTGCACAGCAATTCCAAACAAATTACCAATGGCTACCCGGTTACTCCTACTGTTAATCCTTATCACCACGCAATTCCAAGGAACCGCGCAGATGCGGGACCAGTTGGATACGGCTTTGATACCCTTCTGGAAAACGGCTATTATGCACAATGAATCGGTGTTGATGAGCGCAGGGAACGACGGAACACCCCAAGCAAGACTGCTCTTTAAACCCGGAAAAATACTTGCCGTGAAGAATTCCGCACTGAATATCACCTACCGGGAAGGGATCGACTGGGAGTATGCCGAGGGCCGCCTGCGACTATTAAAAGGATCTACAGCAGCGTTCCTGACCGATAGCCTGCTTTACCCGGATTCATCATCATCAAAACGAATGCGGCGAAAAGGAGGCGGCTTCATCTTATTTTCAGAGGGCTCCTTTTTTCATGCGCACCAGTTGGCGGTCACCTATACCCATCACACCGGTCTTTGGAAAGGGCCCGTTCCTTCTTACCAACGCAGGGTTTTTAAGGAGTTGCTGCGCAAATTGAAGTCTGGCTCCAAACTCAGGTTCCTGCTTTTTGGCGACAGTATCGCTGCCGGCTATAACGCCAGCAAGGAGAGTAATGCCCCACCCTATTTGCCGAGCTGGGGAGAGCTGGTTGCGGAGAAGCTAAGAAGATTTTATGGCGCGGAAATCGAATTTATGAATACCGCAGTTGCGGGAACAGGATCGCGCTGGGGAGTGCAGACCGTACAGGATCGTGTGATCCAACACGAGCCAGATCTGGTGATCATCGCTTTTGGGATGAACGACGGAACAGCAGGAATGCAGCCCGATACTTTTAAAGCCAACATCCAGACAATCATCAACCGGGTAAAAGCGCATAACCCCAAAACAGCATTTATCCTCGTGGCCCCCATGCTGCCCAATCCCGAGTCTGAATTTGCCAGAACACAATCATCCTTTAAGCCGGCACTCGCAGCATTGACCGGCGATGGCATCGCCCTGGCGGATATGACGGGGGTACACGCAGAACTACTGAAACATAAGTCGTACCAGGATATGACGGGCAATCATATCAACCATCCCAACGATTTCCTGATCCGCTGGTATGCACAACAAATACTGGGTTTATTGATCCCGCCTTCAGGTTTTTAGTAACCCCAACAAACATCCGCGGCGCGGGGATCTTTTGCACGGAACGGCAGCCGGAAATCAAAAAGCTCATTGTCGCACAAAAGAAAATATCTCTCAGTCCCGCAGCAGGGGAAATGCGTGCCGAGCATAAAGTTGGTATGCCGATCATATTTCCGGCTCTAAAATAGAGCCGTCATTTTAATCTACAGCTCCCGTATCCAGATATTTCGGAAACTGACCAGGTCTCCGTGATCCTGGAGCGAGATGGGCCCCCTGCCGTGCATCTGGTACTGCGGAGCACCGATGAAGGGGGTGTTCCCGACGATGGCGGTGTTGTGCTGGATCAGCACGCCGTTGTGCAAGACGGTGATATAGGCCGGCGTCAGCACCATGGTGTCTTTATTGAATTTGGGAGCAGTATAGATGACATCGTAGGTCTGCCACTCACCGGGTTTCCTGGAAACATTCACAAGCGGCATGGCCCTTTTGTATATCGATCCGGCCTGCCCGTTGGAATAGGTGCGGTTGTCGTAGCTGTCGAGCACCTGCAGCTCGTAGATGCCCTGCATGAAGATACCGCTGTTGCCCCTACCCTGGCCCGATCCCTTCACTTCTGCGGGAGTACGAAATTCTATATGCAACTGGTAGTTTTCAAATTTATCCTTTGTTTCGATCCCGCCCGTTCCCGGCTTTACCGTAAAGGCGCCGTTCGCAACCGTCCACTGCACTTCGCCGGCGCCCGAGGACTTCCATTTGGAGAGATCCTTCCCGTCGAAAAGAACGACAGCGTCAGACGGAGCCGTGGCAAGGCCTGCGTTCGCGGATGAACCTCCCGGCGTCACAATACGCGGAACGGGATTCCAGAGTTCGCTCGATTCGGGGGTTAGTTTTGAGGTGTTCAACTGTGCGCTAGCAAATGTGAAAGCGGAAACCGCTACCGTCATCATAAGTGCTCTTTTGTACATCGCTTGTAATTATTTGCTTGTTAAAAAATAGAAACAGGCGCCCAATTTACTAAATAATAGGCCCGTCTGCCCAGAATCTGCAGACAAGTTCCCGAGCTTCTTCTTCCCCGCGGCAAATAAAAACAACAACGGTCACCCCAACCCGCCCCGCCATGCCGGCCCCCTCCGCATGATATGCAAGCGTTTGCGTTAAGATTCAGCACCTTAAATATAATTTTCTTTGCTTTGATACCTTAATTTCAACAGATGGCAGCAGCAGTAGTACACACCATTTTGTCCAACTATGGTTTCGACGGGCGGGAAGTCGGGATCACCCCTTTCGGCACCGGGCTGATCAACCATACCTGGAAGATCACCTGCGAAAATGAGGAATACATCCTGCAACGCATCAACAACCAGGTTTTTAAGACGCCCGAAGACATCGCCCACAATGTGGCCGAAGTGGCAGCTTACCTGCGCCTTGCACATCCCGGATATCTTTTTGTTTCTCCGATAAAAACCGCTGCAGGGGAGAATATGCTCCTGCATCCGACGGAAGGATATTTCCGGCTGTTCCCCTTTGTAAAAGGCTCCCATACAACAGATGTGGTGTCATCACCCCGGGAAGCGTACGAAGCAGCTTTTGCCTTCGGGAAATTCACCGCACTGCTGGCAGAATTCGATCTCTCCCGACTCCGGATCACGCTGCCCTCCTTTCACGACCTCAGCCTGCGGTACAACCAGTTCCTCGCCGCCCTCAAAGAGGGCAACAGCAGCCGGATCAGAGAAGCGGCAATACTGATCGAATTTATACGGGACCAGCGTAAGATCCTGAGCGAATATGAACAAATCAGGCAAAACCCGGATTTCCGGGTAAGGGTGATCCACCACGATACCAAGATCAGCAATATATTATTCGACGACGAGGGAAAAAGTTTATGCGTGATCGACACCGACACCATGATGCCCGGATATTTTATCAGCGACGTGGGCGACATGATGCGCACCTATCTTTCTCCTGTAAGTGAAGAGGAGAAGGACTTCAGCAAGATCACCGTACGGGACGATATTTATTACGCAATCGTCAGGGGATACTGCAGGGAAATGAGCCCCTATCTCACCGCAACCGAAAAAGACCACTTCGTGTACGCCGGAAAATTCATGATCTACATGCAAGCCATCCGGTTCCTGACCGATCACCTGAACAACGATAGCTACTACGGAGCCCGCTATGAGGGCCACAATTTTGTGCGCGCCGGAAATCAGGTGACCCTGCTGCAAAAATTAATCGAAAAAGAAATCGATTTCGCAAATACGAGGTATTGAGGGGTACGAACAATGCCTTATTTTAGCGGGAATCAACCCGATAAAAATGAGCTATCGACTACTTGCATTTGTCTTCTTGTGTATTTTCCAGCAGGTGGCTGCCCAGCAAAAGACCATCAGCTTCGAAAGCCTGTTGCAGGAGATGCAGGATGTTTCTAACCTGGCAATCCTGGACGACTCCAGAACGGAGATGTCCAGCACCTGGGACAGGAACGGTGGCAACAACGACAACGCAGATTTCAAACAACTGGAAGGCAACTACAATGTGCTACTCGATATAGAAGGGCCGGGAGCCATTTCCAGGATATTCACCGGCGTGCTGTCGGGAGGGATCAACGAGGCGATCGACATGAACCGCACCCACCTCCAGATATTCATCGACAACCAGCCTGAACCGGTGATAGACAGTCCTATAAAAGATTTCTTCACGGCGAACGAATTCACCTTTGACCCCTTTGTGTTCGACGCCAAACGCACTTATCCCGGTTTTCTGCTCCCCATCCCCTTTGCGAAACATGTCAAAGTGCAGCTCTGGAGCAAGGACGAATTCCCGGTGTTCGAACACTGGGGTAGCTACTGGCAGGTGACCTATACAAAGTATGCAGCCGGAACCCCCGTGAAGAGTTTTGCGCTTCCCCTCTCAGGAGCGGAAAAGGAAAAAATGGCGGAAACCGGAGCTTTCCTGATCGAAGCGGAAAAAGATCGTTTTCTGCGACCCACCAACTGGACGAAGACCGTCAACCTTCAACCCGGTAAAAAGAAAAAAAATGAGTTTGCTATCAAAGGGGAAGGCACCCTCGAATCCTTTCGGGTGAACGTGCTGCCCAATACCCCGGAAGCCCTGAAAGCAGTACGGCTCCGTATCTATTGGGACGGCCACGCAGCCCCCAGCGTTGACGTGCCGCTGGGATATTTTTTCGGGAATGCCGACTATGCCTCTTCCCTGCAATACGGCTCGCTGCTGATGGGCGTCGACAGCCTGGGTGGATTTTCGCGTTTCCCCATGCCTTTCCGCAAACAGGCCCGCTTTGAGTTCCTGGTGCCCGAAAACAGCAACCTGGAACAGATTACCCTGCAATTCAACCATAGAAAACATAAGGTTCCGGCCAACGCGGGTTATTTCCATGCCACCTGGACCGAACAATGGGCCACCGAGCACGAGAAAAGACCTGGTCAACGCCTGGGCGAACTGAACATTCCCACCATGCCCAAATACGGCAAACGCAACGTACCGGTGCACATTGCTATGGACAGGAGCGGATTCAAAGGCAAATACGTCGGCCTCCTGCTGCACGTTGCCTGGCCCAGTCAACATTGGTGGGGAGAGGGAGATGTGCTGATATGGACAGACGAGAATACCTGGCCGCCCAGCTACCACGGCACAGGAACGGAAGAATACTTCAACTCCGGCTGGGGCGAGTTCGATAAAAAAGCCGCCGCCGGCTATATCAAAAAAGGAACGGGCAATGTTTTATTGTACGCATTCCACACCATCGATGCATTTAATTTCAAAAACTCATTCAAAATAGGACTGGAACGGTGGAACGTGTTTACCGCAGATGACCACCAGCGGTGCATATGGGGTTCCACCGCATACTGGTATGCCGACAGCCCGCAGTCCGCAGCATCAAAAGAAGAATTGCTGCAACCCCGGCTGCAGGATGAGACCGGCGTTCCTTTTACAGAAGTCTGGAAGTAGAGGTCGGCTGTACAATCATTTATGCCTCCCGGGGGCGCAACCCCCGCAATAAATAAAAGCAAAAACAAACAGCGCTCCTCCGTAGCGGCCTTCCGATGAGGTCGCAATGGAGGAGTTCTTTTTGATTCATTGCGAGCCTGGTAACCGAGCCAAACTTTTACCCAAAGATAAAATAGGCCACCACCAGGGTTACCAGGATATTAAATCCCTGGGCCACCACAAACGCGTACAGCGGCTTGCGGTTCCCTGCACCCATGAGCTCGCGAAAATTGGTTTCCAGGCCGATGCTGGTGAAGGCCAGCACAAACCAAAGCGACTGTATATTCTTGAGCCCTCCCTTGACGGCGTCAACGGTGGCGGGAGAAATAAAGAACGAAAATAGCAGTGAGGCCGCCACAAATCCGAGCACGAACTTGGGAAAACGTTCCCATACCACTTTCAGACCCGGATTTTCGCGTTCAACGCCATCTTCCGGCTTGTCGGTAAGCGTCCAGTAGACCGATATGGCAAAGGCTGCGATCCCCAGCAACACGTTCTGCGAGAACTTTACGATGGTGCTGATCTTCAGGGCCTCATCCCCCACCAGCGAGCCAGAAGCCACCACCGCGCCCGTGGTATCGATGCTGCCGCCCAGCCAGGCGCCCGTAACTGCCTGCGACAATCCCAGCCACTGGGCAATGATCGGCATAAAGATCATCATCGGGATGGCAGTGATCAGCACCATGGAAATAACGTAGGATAATTTTTTATTGTCGCCCTTGATGGCACCCGAAGTGGCAATTGCAGCAGACACGCCGCAGATTGATACCGCGCTGGAGATCATCATGGTCATCTCCTTGTCGACCCCCATCTTTTTACACAGCCAAAATGCAAAATACCAGACCGACAATACCACGATCACTGCCTGTAACATGCCGTAGGCTCCTGCCTGCAGCACGTCGGAGAAGATCACCCGCGTACCCAGCAACACAAGGCCTATCTTGACATACAACTCGGTGGCAAGCGCTTCGCGGAACCACTTCGGCAGCTTGAACAGGTTGCCGATCAGCAGCCCGAGCGTAAGACTGAAGATCACTGCTTCAAGGTTGATGGCTTCCACCGCCGCATTACCTTCCAGGATCAACGCGGCCATCGAAATAATATACACTACGGGAAAAACGTACAGAAAATAACGAACAGGCTTGGCCGTTAGCACGGCTCCCAGGAACGCAAATACCAGTATAAACAAGAACTGCACCGCAATCAACGCCAGGTTGCCGGGCGACAGTACATTGCCGGCAAGCTCCGCAGCGCTGCCCCACTTGTAAAGTGGAGGCGAGATCTTCATCCCGGCGAATGCAAGTAAAATGATCAGGAACCCGAGGATCACCACCACCCAGTCTTCCTGAATGGATAGCCTCTTTTTAACTGTGTCCATTGTGCTATATATTCTTTTCCAAATTAATGCTGATGTTGAATATGTCTTTCAACGCGCGTCTGGCAGCGTGGTACCCGCACATACCATGTACGCCGCCTCCGGGTGGTGTCGAGGAAGAACAAATGTATAAACCTTTGGCCGATGTCCGGTAAGGTGAATATCTTAACGCCGGTCGCGTAAATAGTTGTCCGATATCCTGTACGCCGCCATTTATATCGCCTCCGATATAGTTGCCATTGTACTCCTCCAGCGCCTCGGTATTCAAAACATGCCTGGCAAGGATGAGGTCCGTGAATCCGGGTGCAAAACGCTCGATCTGTTTCTCAATACTGCCGGTCATGTCCTTCACTGAACCGGGTGGTACGTGACAGTACGCCCAGGCAGTGTGTTTCCCCTCGGGAGCCCTTGAGGGATCGGCTATACTTTGCTGTGCAAACAGCACAAACGGCTGCCCATCTTCCCTTCCCTCCCATATCTTCTTTTCGTAGTCGGCAATTTCCTCCAGGGTGTTGCCGATATGCACGGTGGCAGCATGCCGGCAGGCTTCCGCAACAAACGGCACCGGCCCGTCTAATGCCCAGTCAATCTTAAATACACCTGCGCCGTAACGGTATCGCCCCAACTGCGAGCGGTAGAAGGAGGAAAAGTTCCCCCCCGCGATCTGCAGAAGCTGCCGCGGCGTTACATCAAAAAGCACTGCGTGCGCCGAAGGTAATTGGCTGAGTGAATGTACATAAAAATCGGTTTCGATCTCTACACCCATTTGCTGCAGGTAAGCACCGAGGGCATCGGCGATCGACTGCGATCCGCCCCTGGCAACCGGCCAACCGGTGCGGTGCGCACTCGCCATCAGCACCAATGCGATGGCCGAAGTAGCCATATTGGATAAAGGCTGTATAGCGTGGGCCGCCATTCCCGCCCATAAACCACGAGCCCGCGGAGTGTTGAATTTTTTTCCGGTACGAAGTGCAGATGGCAATGCAATACGTCCGAACCGCGCCATCTTCAGCGGATGCGCGGGAATATGCAGGGGCCCCAAAAGATCATTCACCAACAGGGGCCAGTTGTCCACCACATCGCTGATCAGCGTCTGATAGGCAGGTCCGTCTTCTGCCAGGCTGGCCGCCGTTTCCTCCACAGAAGGCAAAAGCACAGCGGCGGTTCCATCATCAAAAGGATGAGCAGCCGCAATGGGAGGATGAATAAATTCGAGGCCGTGGTCGGCCAACGGCAGGGATTGAAAAAAAGGAGAAGCCAGGGCCATCGGGTGGATCGCCGAGCAGATATCATGCTTAAAGCCCGGCAACGTGAGTTCGGCGGTGCGCAGGCCGCCACCGATTGTGGCGCCGGCTTCCACCACCAGTACCGAAAGGCCCTGTTGCCTGAGAGCGACAGCGGCTGCAAGGCCGTTGGGGCCGGCACCCACCACTATCGCGTCGTAATCTTTTTTCTCCATTCCGCGATCCTATTATTTTGCAAGCCCGGCTACTAAATCCCGCGTGTACCCTCGCAGGCATCCTTACCCACGCTGCCAGCGGGCCCAAAGTAATAAAAATTGCTGAAGGGAGTTTGCTGGTCTAGTTGCACTGGCCCAGCAGATAATAAATAATAACGAAAACAACGATTGTCCCTAGGCAGCCGCCGCCCAGTTTCTTGGCGCCGTAGCCCGCGATCAAAGCTCGGAAAAACTTATTCATTTGACAGGTTTTTGATTACCCTATCAAGATAGCAAAATTGTGCCAGCTAACGATCCGATATATTTTTACTCATGTCATAAAATTTCCGGGCGGTATCGATCGTGTCGCGATAAGATACGGGTTTGATCACGTAGGAATGTGCCCCCAGCGCAAGGCATTCGTCCTTTTCAATATTATTCAGGGAAGTGGAGTAAATGACAACGGGTATGTCTTTAAATCGCTGATCGCTTTTCAGCAGGCGTAAGGTCTGGGTACCGTTCATCCGCGGCATATTCAGGTCAAGGATCACCATGCTGGGTAGCCCGCCGCTGGAGTAAGAGTGCTCAAGGAATTCCATGGCCTTCTCGCCGTTTTCTTCAAAATGAAATACCGAGTGGTACCCGAGATCGCAGAGGGCGTCCTTAATAAATTCGCGATCTTCCTGGTCGTCATC
>CAZUWX010000023.1:29872-41374 GCA_964624205.1 uncultured Chitinophagaceae bacterium | reverse complement strand
GCTCCATTCTCCGGATCTCCCGGTGCCCGATGATCATTTTACCGGGATCCTGCTTCAACAGATCCTGCTTTAACACGGCGAGCATGGCTTTCGCCAGCCGGGCCGTCGACACCACTGCAAAAGGCGCAGCAAATGCCAGCAGTTTTAACATAAACAGTTCAAATTTTTTATACCGGCCCGAATGCAGTTGCGGAACAGAGGGCAATATCCCGCCGGGGCGGAATATGTATAAACCGGCAAGACTCATATGGGCCAGTGCGCGCTCTGTACGCCCCTTCACTCTGACAAACCGTCCGGGCCACCGCCCCGACATGTCTGCGCCTGCAGCACTTAAAAAGACGAACCGCAGCGCGGGGTTGGCACTGCGCATTGCCTCAGCCACTTTCACGGTGTACCGGTAGGTAATGCTTATATATTCTTTTTCCGGCACTCTTAACTGAGAGATGCCAAGGCACCAGACGCAGGCGTCCACTCCGCTGAAAACCTCTCTCAGTCCGGCAAAGTTAAGGAAATCGCTATGGATCACTTCCCGCAACTTGGGGTGCGAGAACGGCATTGCCCTTCTCACCAGCGCGATGATCTCCTCCACATCGCTATCCGCAACAGCCTGCCGCACCAGCTCGGCGCCCACCATCCCCGTTGCTCCCGTTACAATGATTCTCATGCGGTTTTATTAAAAGATCCGGCCTTATATACGCCAAGCGTCTGCCGTACGGCAGGGCGTAATATACAAAACTCATGAGCCAATGCGCCTACAAGTATCTATTCGGAGTTGATCAGCAATACGATAATTCAAGTACTTGATTTTTTCCTTATCTCCCGCCACTATCTGTCCCGAACCGTCAGAACCAGCCACCGCCGAGGGAGCGATAGAGGCTGACGACAGACTGCAGCAAGTGTTTTTTATTTTCGGTTAACTGGATCTCCGCGTCGAGCACGCCTTTCTGGGCGGTAATGATCTCCAGGTAGGTAGCGTAGCCGGCAAGGTAGAGATCCCTTGCATTACTCACGGCGGTCACCAGGTGGTGCACTTCTTCTTTTTTCAACTCCAGCATTTTACCGCGATTTTCAATGCTCTGCAGATTGGTCACCACCTCTACGTAACAGCTCAATAATGATTGCTGATAGTGGTATGCCGCCTCGATGCCCCTGGCCCCCGCAATAGTATAACCCTCGCGGATCTCTCTGCCGTTAAATATCGGCGCCGCCAGCCCTGCTGCAGCGCCATACACTATCGACCCGGGGTTGAACAGCAAGCCTGATTTAAACGCGTTGAAACCCGTGTAAAGGGACAGGTTGAGCGAAGGAAAAAATTCGGCCCGGGCAGCCTGTATATCAGCTTTTGCCGCATCCAGCTCCAGCTCAGCCTGCCGGATGTCGGGGCGCCGTATCAGCAACTGATAGGGAACGCCGGTATGCAAGACGGCAGGCATATGCCTTTCGTCCATGGAAGTATCCCGCTCAATCCTCTGCGGATAGCGACCCGCTAACAGGTTCAACTGATTCTCCACCTCCACCAGCCGCTGGCGAATACTGTACTCGATGGCGCCGGTGTTGAGCAGTTGGGCGGCAAACTGCTGTACCGCCAGCTCGGTAGCCCGCCCGCCTTCTTTCTGCACTTTCACCACCTCGAGCGCCTCCTGCTGAAGCTGCACGTTCTTCGATACGATCATCAGCTCGTTGTCGAGCGCTAACATCTCGTAATACAAAGTGGCCACTTCCGCCACCAGCTCGGTGATGACATACTGCCGTCCCTGTTCGGTGGCCAGCATGCGGGCCTGCGCCGCCCTTTTCCGGTTCTTCAGCTTTCCCCGGACATCGATCTCCCAGTTGCTCCGGAAACCCAGAAAAAGATCGGGTGTGACCGCCGTCGGTATGCGCTGATCCTCCTTGATATTGGGCGAAAGATTTGTATCAAAATTGCCCACACCGTCCATGGTATAATCGCCGAATCTTTCAAAAGCGGCGCCGGCCCCCGCGCCCAGAGAAGGAAAAAACGCCGCCCGGTGCATACGAAGCTGGGCCCGGGCAATATGCACCCGCTGCAGCGCGATCTGCAGATCGGTGTTATGCTGCAGGGCAGTGTCTATCAATGCCACCAGGCGCGGATCGGTAAAAAATTCCCGCCACGAGAGGTTGGCGATGTTGGCGGTGTCAGTGGCCGCAACCTGGAATGAATCCGGTAAATTCCTGATCTCCGGCATTTGCACCGGCAACGCCACCCGGCATCCGGCCAGCGTTGCCGCAAAGCCCACCATAAAAATGAAAGACGATAACCCGTTCAGGTGCCTATGGTTATTTGTTTCTTTTGTAAATCCGTTCATCCGTTTATCTTTTATTTTTCAATGGCCGGGTTCACCTATACATTCCGCTGTGATAAAGCTCATGTGGCTAGGCCGACATCTACTGATCGTGTATCCATCGACGTTATCCATCGATCTCAATTGGTCTGTGCCTGTTCAGGAATAAATTCCGCCGGGGGGGCAGCCGCAGGTTGTTTGGAGAATTTCTCGGAGATCGTCGCAAATATCACGTACAACCCCGGTATGATGAACACCCCAAACACAGTGCCGATCAGCATTCCCCCTACAGCCGTCATGCCGATGGAGCGGTTACCCGCAGCACCGGCGCCCGAGGCCAGGCACAGCGGGATCAGTCCTGCTACAAACGCGAAGGAGGTCATCAGGATCGGCCGCAATCTCGCCTTTGCCCCCTGCACGGCTGCCTCTATGATCGGCCAGCCCCGGTGTCGGGCCTGTATCGCGAACTCCACGATCAGGATCGCGTTTTTGCCCAACAGGCCGATAAGCATCACCAGCGCCACCTGGGCATAGATGTTATTTTCCAGACCGGCAAGCGCCAGAAAAAGAAAGGCGCCGAATATCCCCGCCGGCAGGGAAAGGATAACAGGCATGGGCAACAGAAAACTTTCATACTGTGCGCTCAATAGCAGGTACACGAATACGAGACAGATCAGAAAGATAAATATCGCCTGGTTGCCCGACAGGATCTGCTCGCGGGTCATACCGCTCCACTCATAGTCGTATCCCCGGGGCAGGTTTTCATTGGCCAGCGATGTTATGGCTTCGATAGCCTGTCCGCTGCTGTAGCCAGCTGCTGCATCGCCGTTGATCATTGCGGCCGGGTACATATTGTAGCGGGTGATCTGTTCCGGCCCCAGCACCCGCTCTAAGGTCACAAAGGTGGAATAAGGCACCATCTCTCCCTTGTTGTTCTTCACGTACAGACGCAGAATATCTTCGGGCTTGCTGCGGTATTCGGGCAACGCCTGCACCATCACTTTGTACATCTGGCCGAAACGGATAAAGTTGGTGGCATAAAAGCTGCCTAACAGCGTTTGCAACGTGCTCATGGCGTTCTCGATCGTAACCCCTTTTTTGGCAGCCATCTCCTGGTCTACATGGATCATATACTGCGGGAAGTTGGGGTCGAAACTGGTGAAAGCCGAGCCGATGGCTGCGTGGCTGTTCATCTTTTCCACAAACGCTTCGGTTACACGTGCCGTTTCGTTCAGGTCGCCGCCCCGGTTCTTATCGAGGAGGCGCAGCTCAAAGCCACTGGCGTTGCCGAAGCCGGGAACCGTAGGCGGCGCAAAGAACTCGATCGTGGCGTCCGTGATATGACGGGTCGCTTGTTCGAGTTCCCGGATCAGATCGTCCACCGATTCTTCACGTTCTTTCCAGCCGATCAGGTTCACCATCGCCATACCGTAGGAAGCACCGGTGATCTCGCTCATCAAACTATAGCCTGCCAGGGTGCTGATATTCTCTACCGGTGCAAACTGTCCCGCTATCCGGTCGATCTCGTCCAGCACCTTTTCCGTCCGCTCCAGCGTAGATCCCGGCGGCGTAGTGACATTCACATATACCACCCCCTGGTCTTCCGTAGGAATAAAGCCGGAGGGCAACACGCTGCCTACCCCCCAGGTGGCCAGGAAAAAAACAACAAGCAGGGTTAGGGTGACCACTCTTTTCCCCGCTATCCGGCTGATAATATTGCCATACCCCCGCTCGGTAGCTTCGTAGCCCCTGTTGAAGAAAGCGTAAAACCGTTGCAGGAGGTTTTTCTTTTTCGTTTTGGGTGCATGCCTCAGGATCAAGGCGCACAGCGCCGGTGTAAGCGTAAGGGCATTGATGCCGGAGATTACGATCGATATGGCCAGCGTCAGCGAGAACTGCCGGTAAAAAATACCCACGGGTCCGGAGAGAAAGGCGACGGGAATAAATACCGCCGACATCACCAGCGTGATCGCCACGATGGCCCCCGATATCTCCTTCATCGCAGCCATAGTGGCTTCCATGGGCGACAGGTGCTCTTCCGTCATCTTCACGTGCACCGCTTCCACCACCACGATCGCATTATCGACCACTATGCCGATGGCCAGCACCAGCGCAAAAAGCGTGAGCATGTTGATGGAGAACCCCAGCAACTGCATGAAGGCGAGGGAGCCGACCAGCGCTACGGGTACCGCCAACGCAGGGATGAGAGTAGAGCGGAAATCCTGTAAAAAAATGAACACCACGATAAACACAAGGAGGAACGCCTCGATCAGGGTACGCACCACCTCGCTGATGCTCGCATCCAGAAAGCGCGATACATCGTAGGCATAGTTATACTCCATGCCGGGAGGAAAGGACGATTCTTTCAGCTCGGCCATTTTGTCCTTGATGTTGGCGATCACATCCTGGGCATTGCTGCCGGGGCGCTGTTTGATCATGATGGAAGCAGAGGCGCGTCCGTCGGTTTTGGAGCTCATGTCGTAGCTCACAGTACCGAACTCAATATCGGCGATGTCTTTCAGTCGGAGTAGCGAACCCTTTGCATCCGCTTTCAGAATGATATTCTCGTACTCCCCGGGAGAGCTGAATTTCCCGGAATACTTGAGCACGTATTGTTTCACCTGGCTGTCGATAGCAGGACCGGAGTTCTCACCCGCCACTCCCGGTGCGGCTTCCACGTTCTGGCTGCGCAGCATCTCGATCACCTCATCGGTGGAAATATTGTAGGCCAGCATCCGGTCGGGCTTTAACCACACCCGCATGGAGTATTCCCTGGCACCCATGATGTCCACAAAGCCCACCCCATCTATCCGTTTCAGTTCGTGGAGCACGTTGATGTCAGCAAAATTGTAGATGAACTCCTCGTTCAGGCTGGTATCCTGACTGAAGATATTCAGGTAGAGCAGCATGCTGTTCACCTCTTTTTCGGTCACCACGCCGGCTTTGATCACTTCCTCGGGCAATTCATCGAGCACGGTGGTGACGCGGTTTTGCACGTTCACCGCCGCCTGGTCGGGGTCGGTGCCCACTTCAAAGAATATCTGCAGCAGGGTGACGCCGTTATTACTGCTGACCGAATTCATGTAGGTCATTCCCGGCACGCCGTTCACCGCCCTTTCGAGCGGGGTGGCTACCGCGTTGGCACAGACTTCGGCATTGGCGCCGTTATAGTTGGCGGTTACCACCACCGAAGGGGGAACGATATCGGGGAACTGAGTAACAGGGAGCGAAAAGAGCGCTAACAAACCCAGGAGCAGCAGAAGCAATGAGATGACCAGCGACAACACCGGCCGCCTTATAAAAGTATTAACCATTACAAAGAGATTTCCTTATAGAATAAAATTGCTTACCTGCGATAGGTAAGAGACGACAAGCTATCGATCATAATGAACCGGGGTTCGATGATCGAACCGTCCCGAATATTCTGTATCCCTTCATATACCACTGCATCGTTCTCCGACAAACCGGATTGCACCACCACAAACTGGTTGATCTTTGTTTTTGGCAGAAAGCTCTTCATGTGCACTTTGTTGTCTTTGTCCACCACGTATACGAAGCTCCGGTCCTGCAGTTCTACCACCGCCTTTTGCGGAAGGATCAGCGCGTCATTCAGGGAAGACTCGAGCAGCACTTTACCGCTGGCGCCATGTTTCAGCAGCTTATCGGGATTGGGAAAAGTAGCGCGGAAAGCAATGGAGCCGGTATGACTGTTCACCTCGCTTTCCACCGTCTCGACTTTTCCGTGATGGGAGAAACGGGACCCATCGGCCAGCACCAGCACAATATTATCATAGCTGCTCCAGGTCTGCTCCTGCTTTGCGCGCAGATAAGCGAGGTATTCGTTTTCCGAAACGGGAAAATAAGCGTACATCTTGTGCAGGTCGGAGAGCGTGGTCAGCAAAGTGCCCTCATCCACGAGGCTGCCCAGCTTCTGCGGAATACGGTCTATCATGCCATTGAACGGCGAGCGGATATAGGTGTACGACAAACGGATCTGGGCGCTTTCCACATTAGACTTCGCTTCCTGCACCCGTGCTTCGGCAGCCGTTACCTTCGCCCCTGCAAGATCATATTCGATCTTTGAGATCACATTTTTATTCACCAGTGTTTGTACGCGGCTCAATTCAAGCCGGGCCGCTTTGGCTTCTGCTTCGGCACTGGCCAGCGCCGCCTCCGCCCTTGAGCATTCCATACGATACTCACCGTTGTTCAATACAAAAAGCAACTCGCCCTTCTTCACCTCCTCGCCTTCATCTACCAGTATCTTGTCTACAAATCCCTGGATCTTCGCCCGGATCTCCACATTGCGGGACGCCTGTATATCGGCTACATACTCCTGTAATATAGTGGTGTCCTTGGGCTTCAATCGTACCACGGGGATGGGCACCGCTTCCGGAGTACTGTCGTCCGCCAGGTGCTTGTCGCTGCTGCAAGCGGAAAATAATATGCCTGTCATAATTGCTACGATCATCAGGTTCATCTTCATAACTATCTATTTTTAAATGGTCTCGCCAGTATCGCCCTGCTTCTACGCTGAGGCTTCAGCGTAAGGCTTTACGGAGGCAAGACGAACGCCTGTAAATGTCTTCTTCTACAAGACATTTATAGCTATTCCGTCCGTGAGTTTATTAAGGAAATTCATTCGGATCGCCGCAATACCGCAGGATCCGTGTTGTACCACCTTCAGAAAAGGCTTAGCAAGCGAGCCGCTCGGGGGGAGGAGAAAAGATATTTAAATGCATGTTGGGAGGCATATTCACCGGACGACCCGAGAAGGAGTTAGCCGGTAAGAGGGCGATGGGCGTTTTAAACTGAAACCAATAGGGTCTTGTGCCATCGTCGTTGAGTAGCAGGGAGCTGAAGTAAAAATCGTCCCTGCCGTGTTGCCCGTTGTCATCTTCCGCTATCGCAAACCCTTCGGTTACCGCTGAAAGGACGGGGTAAGTGCCGCCGCGTTCATCTGCAGCACCCACCGTAAATGCAAGCGCATTAACATGCACCAGCACTAATACAATAAGGGTTTTAAACGGTATCACGGACGCAAAGTTATCTTATTCGCACCAGGACTGGAAGCAGGTAATGATTTTTTAACCTGGTCCGCCGCACTGTTTATAAATGTTTTAACTAATTAACAGTTTTTACTATATCAGTGGTCCGTTTTGTGGCTATTTTTGAACCATGCAATACCGAAGGATATTATGGCTCGTGCTGATGCAGATGATAACGGGCCTTGCATCTATCGCGCTGGCGCAGCCGTCGCGCGCTCCACAGGATCTTTCAGGAAAATGGCGAGGAACCATCACCATCCGGGATACGATCGAAGTACCTTTCAACTTCGAGATCGATCCAGCGGGACAGGTTTTTTTTCTGAATGCGGCCGAACGATTTCAATCGGAAAATATCCGTTTGCATAAAGATTCATTGTTCATGTCCTTCGATCAGTTCAATAACGAGCTGGCTTTTCGGATCGTGTCGGCAGATCGGCTGCAGGGAATGTTCAGGCGGCAGGATCGCACCGGCAATCCCTTACCTGCAAAAGCCGAAAAGGGCCGGACCGATCGGTTTGCCGACCGGAATATTCCTCCGTCCGGCAATATCTCCGGCGTTTATCAGGCAGTATTCACCACCCCTTCCGGCGAAAAAAGAGAATCGGTCGCTATGCTGGAGCAGCAGGGCAAAAGACTGACCGGCACCTTTTTGAAAATCTCCGGCGACTCCCGGTATCTGGAGGGTATGGTGGAAGGAAATCGTTTTTATCTGTCTTCCTTTATCGGATCGTCCCCTGCATACTTTACGGGAACCTTTGACAATAGCGGGACGATTTCGGGTGAACAGATCGGCAGCATCACCAAACAACAATTCATCGCCTCGCCGGATGCGAATGCAGCTCTCCCCGATGCCTATGCGCTTACTCATCTGAACGAAGGATACCAGTCGCTCGATTTCTCTTTCCCGGACCTTGACGGCAATATGGTTTCTTTAAACGATCCAAAGTATAAGGGGAAGGTGGTGATCCTTGCCATCACCGGCACCTGGTGCCCGAACTGCCTTGATGAAGCCGCATTTTTATCTCCCTGGTATAAGGAAAATGCACATCGCGGGGTGGAGGTCATCAGCGTTCACTATGAGCTCCGGTCAGATTCGGCTTTTGTGCAGCGGGTGCTGAACCGGTTCCGGGAGCGCTTCGACATCACCTACGATCAGGTGTTCGCCGGCACCTCGAGCGCCGAAAACATCAAACGCTCCCTTCCGGCGCTCAGGAAGCTCCTCTCCTTCCCCACTACGATCTTCATCGATAAAAAAGGGAATGTGTCAAAAATACATACCGGCTACTCCGGACCCGCCACCGGAAAATATTACGAGGAGTTCAAAGAAGAATTCAACGGCGAAGTAGACCGTCTGCTCGCCGGGGAATAGCTAATCCGCCAGCGGTTTTACCCTTATGTTCTTATAAAATACCTTGCTTTTGGGGTCATGGGCCTGCAGGGCGAATGTGCCGCTGGAAAGCAGTCGATCTTCCATGCCTTTGGGCCGCTGCGCATTCTCGGGCTCCGTATAATCGACCACCACCTTATCATTCACCTTGATGATGATACGTTTGCCCATTACCGTAATGGTCTCGGTGTACCATTCATTGTCTTTAGCGTGGTTCTCGCGTATGTCTTCTATGGCGTAGAGGCTGCCCGTTCTTCGCCAGTCGCTATGACTATTGTTCACCTGGGCCTCGTAACCCTTAGACGGCCAGCCTCCGTTCTGGTAAGCCGTATGAAAATAGATGCCCGAATTGGAGCCGGGTATGGTCATCACGTCTGCCTTGAATTCAAAGTTCTTGAAATTATGCTGGGCAACATCCCCCACGTAGAACAAATGTGCTGCGGGCCCGTTGGCCACGATTGCACCGTCCTGGATCGAGAATGAAGACGCGTTATCCCCTACTTTCCAGCCCTCCATCGACTTTCCGTCGAACAGGGATATCCATCCGTCGTTACTTGTAGCGGATTGGGAACTGGCACAGGAAACAAATGAAAAGGAGATCAAAAGGAATAATGCCGTAACTCTCATAAAGAATGTTGTGTGGGGTGTGAAAGTTTGAATATAGTTATTTTTTGTCATTGCAAATACACTGCCACAAACGGCAGCTATACCGGGGGGTCAGGCTTCCAGTACAATATCGGAAGCTGGTATACAACTGCAGGGCAAACAAGTGCCCTCGTCGGGCTCAACCATTGTGGGGTGCGTATATGTCACTTCGCCGGCCGTGAGGCCGGTCATGCAGGTGCCGCAGTCGCCAAACAGGCAGCCGGAACTGATCTCTATATCGTTGGCCTCGGCAAATTCAAGTAGGGAGCGAAACCGGCCGTCCCAATCCAGGGCCCGGTCGGAGTTTGCGAACCGGATCGTCCAGGCTGTGGCCGTCCCGGGCATGTTATCCTGTTGCGCCGGCACATTCGTCTGGGGAAACATTCCGGCCCCGCCTTCGCCGGCTGCAGGCCGATCGTCTGCGGGTTGAGTTTGTACTCCATTTTGCAGAGACATCCCGGTTACATCTTCGGGTATTGCCTGGCTAACAAAGGATTCGCTGAATATTTTTTCCTCGGGTACGCCCAGCAGGGCCAGTTCCGTTTTGATCGCCCTCATCATGGGTGCGGGGCCGCATATATAATGGACGATATCGGTTCTACCTGTATGTTGTAGGATCTGCCTGGCGCTGATCAATCCTTCAAAATTGTAGTCGCAGCCCTGCCGGTCGTCACAGCCCACCGTGCCGTAAAACGTGCACACCTGCAGCGCCGGATATGCCTTTATCAGCGTTTGCAATTCCTCCCGGAAAGAATGTTCTTCTTTCCCGTTTACGCCGTAGTAGAGAAAAGCCTGTCGCCCGGGTTGCAGCAACGGTAAGGACTTCAGCATGCTCAGCAGGGGGGTGATGCCGATGCCTCCTGCAATGAGCACTACAGGATCATTGCCCCCATCCAGGACAAAGCTGCCCGAAGGGCCTTTGGCCTCCACAATATCGCCCTCCTGCACGTTATCGTGCAGAAAACAGGAGCAACGGCCCGGCTGCACACCGGCAACGCCTGTTGGTGCGGGCTCCCGCTTCACGGAGATGCGATAGTATCCCGGCTGACAGGCTTCCGAAAAGCTGTAGTACCGGAACATAGGTATTTCGCTGCCAGGCAGGTTCAGCTTAAACATAAGGTGCTGGCCAGGCTGATACTCCGGAAGCGGCATACCATCGGCCGCTTCCAGGTAAAAAGACACGACAGATCTGCTCTCCTTCACTTTCCTGGTAACTCTGTACTTTCTGTAAACCGACATATATTTTACGGGTAGTTGGTCGCGGTACCGCGATAGCAATTGTTATAGTGAATAGTTGGGTTCATGATAAGTGATCCATGGGAAAGCGGGCAGTTATTCCCGCATTGATAATAATCGATATCGGCGCTCAGTTCGTTTTCAGTTCTTTCTGGTCGGCCCTTGAATTCCGGTAAGTGGTGCTATAGGCAAGTGTTCCGGGATCGGGTGTGATGTTCCAGTGCCGGCAGGCCTGCTGATAAACACGGGGCCACCAGTTTTCGTGCTGCGTCAGCCCCTGCTCCCGGTGTTCGTCGTAGGTATCGGTCAGTGCCTCGGACCAGGCATTGCTACCATAGTCCATGGCTGCTTTTTGTCCCCCAAGCACCGGAACGAGCCAGTCGCGCCCGATCCGGGCATGCAGCACTTCATCGGCCCAGTCGTAATCCTGAATAAGAGCGGTGAGTTTGTTGGCGGTGGCTACAGCCACTTCCCATTCATATTGTTTCCCGGTTTTTGCCGGCATCAACCCCTGCTCGATAAAATACAATATTGCATGGCGGTCTATGCTGCTCATCTTGGTATTGAGCAGGTAAGACCAGGTATGATTTAAGGGAATGGTAGTCCAGTCGACATTTATGGAGGTAAACCCAACCTCTCCCATCATAGCATGCCTGGCTTCGTCCCATACCTGCCGGATCATGTCCTTATAATAGTTCCAGGGTTTGTTTTCCGTTTCATAGATGATGCTGGACATCATTTCCGGCACATCGATCTCCCGCATCCGTTTAAAATACAGCATGATGGTTTTGGGAAGCGGTTCTTTGTCGCGGTCGAGCAGAAAGGCTTCCGCATTCACACCACGGTTGTAAAGGTCTACAAACCGCTCATCGCGGGTTGGCACGCC
>CAZUWX010000023.1:0-29772 GCA_964624205.1 uncultured Chitinophagaceae bacterium | reverse complement strand
AGATCCCCCTTCAGCGAGGGGGGACTCATTCTCCAAACGGGTAGCTTCTCCCTGAGGAAGGGGCGACCCATTTTTCGGAAGGGCTCCGTCCAGGCCGTTCATTGCAGCCAGGCAGTTGTCCAGCAAAACAAGCCATTCCTTGTATTGTTCCCTGGTGCGGGCATCGATCAGCGCTTCTATCACCTTGTTGCCATAAGCTTCGACCTCTTCTATCTCCAGCAGCGCAAACCGGCATACGCGATAAGTTGGATGATCGAATAGCTTGTTGTTCTCCGCTATATGCCGTTCCAGGCCACTCACAAAAGCAGGGATGATTTTGCCATACACGCCCAGCACAAATGCTTCAATAGTGGGCGCGTTCCGGACCTCGTCGAGCAGCAGGTCGAGCGCCTCGTGCGGTGTGGTATCCATCCCGTAGGGTGGTTCCCGCATTTCTCTTACCCGGTTAAAGAACGACTCCGTGTGCTCTGCGAGATAATGGGCATGCAGACTGAAAGCCATCTTCAACTCATATATTGCGGTTGACGCGATCCGGCTCGTGAAGATCAGGCTCAGCCTTTTGGCGGCCCAATGATACCTCTTCAACCGTTCCACACTCTCCGCAACGGAAAGCCCCTTGCCGATCGCTTCCTGCATGGTGTGCAATCCCACGAGTTCAGGTATACCTTTGTACCCCCTGTAGTTTTCGGCCAGATTTTCAGCAAGCATAAAAAATGAATTAAGAGTGGATAATGATTGTCCCGAAACTTAAAATTAGCTGCTTCGGGCCGGGATTGAGTTGCCGAACTTGACCAATGACTACACTATTTTGTCGCCCAACTCCCCAAAATGGCCATTTTGGATAACGAAAAAGCAATTCGGTGCGTATATTTACGAATAAACTACCCGTTGATGAAGCCGATGTTCGAACATATTGCCCTTCCGGAATCCTGCTCGATCAACGCGTTTATCCAGGAAAAGGAAGAATTTGACTATCCTTTCCATTACCATATGGAATATGAGCTGACCTATATTCTTTCCAGTCGTGGTATCCGGTATACAGGGAATCATTTCGAGGACTTTGGGGACAACGATCTGGTGCTGGTGGGGCCCAACCTGCCGCATTGTTGGCGCAACGGGGAAAATCACAACGAGACCGCTTCGGCGCTGGTGATACAGTGGAAAGACGATTGCCTGGGGGAGGGTTGGTTCAACAGCAAAGAATTCACGGCGATCAGGGGCTTGCAACAGCTTGCGGGCAAAGGCGTTAAATTCGATGAAAAAGTGGCGCTGGCTTTTAAAGAAAAGCTGGTTTCCATCGCGTCCCTGCCTCCCTTTGAAAAGCTGATCATTTTCCTTGAGTCCTTACACGGCCTGGCCGTGTCCAATGGATTCAAAACCATCTGTGAGCAGGATTACAACTATCATCTGAACCGCATCGATAACGAAAGGATCAACACCGTGTATCAGTTCGTAAAAAATAACTACCGCCGGAAGATCACGCTGAAGGAGATCGCAGCACTCGTAAACATGGGCGAAGGATCTTTCTCAAGATTTTTCAGCAAAACAATGAATAAGGGGTTTTTTACTTTTCTGAACGAATACCGCATCAACAGCGCCTGCAAGCTGCTGGCGGAAACGGACCTGCAGGTGGTGCAGGTCTGCTATGCAGCGGGATATGAAAGCCTGCCCTTTTTTTACAGGCAGTTCAGGAAATTCAAGAACCATTCGCCGCAGCTTTACCGCGACCGGTTCAAACAACACGTGATCTCCTGAACTGCCTGCTATAGGGAATTATTTCAGTTCTTTGATCTTGATATTTTTCCACCTCACTTTGATGCCACCCCCATCATGTATCTGGAGGGCGATAAAACCCTTGCCGGCGCCGATCTTATCATCCTTCAGCTTCACCATCTGTTTACCGTTCAGCCAGGAGGTGACTTCGTCCTTGTCCACCTTTATCTTCATCTTATTCCAGTCAGTCGGCTTCAGCGCCGCCTTTTCGACCTCAAGCTCCGGCTTGATCAGCCATCCCCTTCCGTACGATTCATAGATTCCGCCGGTGCTATGCCCCGGAGGAGCCACTTCCACCTGCCAGCCGCTGATCTTGGTACCGTCGATATCGGACCGGATAAACACACCGCTGTTGCCGTTGGCTTCCAGCTTAAACTGCAGCTCAAGTATAAAGTTGTCGTAGGACTTGTCGGTGGAAAGATAGCCATACTCCTTATCGGGTCCGCTTTCACATACCAGTTCGCCATTCTCCACATACCATTTCTCGGTGCCATGGATATTCCATCCGTCTAAATTTTTACCGTTGAAAAGGTCCTTGAACCCCGAAAGCATACCCCAGGAAAGCAGCAAAACCGAAACCGGGATCAGTAAATATTTCATACCTCTTTTACATTTAGATTATTAATAAATAGCCGATACAATTTACACCCGAATATAGATTTTTTTCCTGTCAAGCCACCAACCCACAACCCAACATAGCAGCATACAGGTCAGCGCATACAGCAAAGACCCCAGGGATCCGGGGGCCACTATCTGGAAAAAAACAGCATTGATCCATTCATGCAGGCTAAGACCCGATGCCAGGTGTACCCGGTGAAGGGTGATCAGTAATATTTCGGAAAGCAAATAAATAAAGAGGGGATTTTTGCCGAATATGGTGAAAAACTTTGTCCAGTTCCACGGGTTCCATTTCCGCAGCTCCAGCACATAGACCAGTGCACCCACCAGAACGAGGTCTATACCCACTGTAAGCAATACAAAGGAGCTGGTCCACAGCTTCTTATTAACGGGAAACGCCATGTCCCAGCAGAGGGCCGCCAGGATGAGCACTCCGCCTGCAAGCAACAACCGGGCTATCGTTTCATATCCTTTTCCGGTTCGTTGTATGAACCTGCCGGCGGCATAGCCGGCCAGCACATTCACTATGGAGGGAATTGTGCCGAGCAGCCCTTCCGGATCAAAAGCGATGCCTTCCCCGTGATACAGGTGGCTGTCGCCCAGCACCCATTTATCAAGATACTGTCCTGCATTGCCTTCCATGCTCAGTGGGGCGGCGGGATCGCCGAACAGCAGCAGCACCACCCAGTATCCCACCAGGAAAAGCACGCTTAGTACGGCTACCTGCCGTTGCGAAAGGTAGCGGATCATCAGCGCAGCAAAAAGATAACACAGGGCGATGCGTTGCAGCACGCCCATCACGCGGGTCTGGCTAAAGGGTATCAGGCGTATCCCTTCTTCACCGGATTCAAAAAAGGGATACCAGTACATCAGGAATCCCAGCAGGAAGATCAGGAAAGCGCGCGTAAATACTTTTTTTAAGAATGCGGCATGCCCCAAACCGGCCCATTTGTGCATGGAGAAGCTCATGGCGTTGCCCACTGCAAACAGGAAGGAGGGAAATACGAGGTCCGTCGGCGTGAAGCCGTTCCAGTTGGCATGCGACAAAATAGAATAGGAGTCCGCTCCGCTACCCGCCGAATTCACAATGATCATAAAACCCACGGTCATACCCCGGAACACGTCGAGCGAAAAAAATCGCTGGTGGGGTTGTGTCATAGCAGGTTATTGTGAGGGTTGTATGCGGAGATCTTTTGATAGTTGCTTACGCAGAGATTTGTTTGCCGCTTACGCGGGGTGTGGCTCATGCGAAAGGGTCTCTACCACACCATTGCGCATAAACCCGGACAACCACAACCATACGGACTGCTCGAACCCGTTGAGCAGCGTAAGATCTGTTCCCCACTGCGCCTCATTTTTTAATGCCGCTCGCACCACTTGCTCCGCATCGTTGTTTTGCCAGAGTTCATAATAATAGTTTGCGCGATCGTCATTGATCCGGTATGGCTGATCCTTAAACGAGCCGAAGTATTGGCCGTCCTCCTCCTTTTCCGCTTTCATGAACAACAGGTAAGCGGCAAAACCCGCAGCGAACCACCGGGGCGCATGGCCAAACAGCTTATAGTATTGTAATAATACGGGCACTCCCCGCATGGCCAGCTTGGAAGTGAACTGCAGGGTGATGCTGATCCATTGGTGGTCGATATGGGGGTTGCGGAAACGGTCAAGCACCTGCAACCCGAATTCCTTCGCTTCCTCTGCAGGCAGCTCATAGGGTATGGCGGGCGCTATTTCGGACAACATCAATTCCGAGATAAACCGGGTGAAGACGGGATCGGCCATGGCGTCGCGCACGGTGGGAATGCCCGACAAAAAGGCAATACCGCAACTGAGCGTATGCGTGGCGTTGAGCAGCCGCAGCTTCAGCTCCTTATAACGGGTAATGTCTTCAGTGATGATCACCCCCTTATCGGCAAACGAAAGCACCGACCGGATCGCTTCGTTGCCTTCAATGGCCCAAAGTCGGTACACTTCGGTCATGATCATCAGCTTGTCTTCATACCCTAGCGCCGTTTCGAGGTGCCGGTACAACTGTGTTTCCGGTTTTCCCGGAACAATACAATCTACCAGTGAGCTGCAAAAATGATTGGCAGTTTCGAGCCACTGCACAAAGTCGTTGTTCAGGCGATTAAACTCCGCCAGGCGAAACACGATCTCTTTCAGCTTCTGTCCATTATCGCTGATGAGTTCGGTGGGGATGATCACCAACCCCGGCGCCTCAGCGCCCAATGTCTTATACCGCTCCCATAGAAATGCCAGTAGTTTGGCAGGGAAAGAAACCGGGGGGCGGGCATCGATCGTTTCTTCTACCAATTGAATACCCACCTCGGTGGTATTGGAAATAACAATGCTGATAGCAGGATTGGCCGCGCAGGCGAGTACTCCGGCCCATTCCGTTTCCGCCGATAAAACGCGACTAATAGCGGAACAGATGATATTTTGTTCGATCAGTTCCCGGTTCACCACTCCTCTTATGCAGATCGTGTAGAGGCCGTCCTGCTCATTGAAAGCGGATGTGTCGCTAGCGGTCGACTTCACCACTACTATCCTGCCGTTGAACCGGCCTTCACGGTTCGCCTTGTCTATGAAATAATCCGGCAGGCCGCGTAGCAATACGCCGGTACCAAACTGCACCACTTTTTCCGGCAATTCAAATATGGAAGAAGATGGTTTGATGAGATGTTCATTCGCAATATCCTGCAGCTTTTGAACGGAAAGACGCATAACGATGGGTTTAAGTTTTTACATCGGGGGCCCAAGATACGAAATCATCTTAAGGCATTTTGATTACCATTTTGATTACGTTCTCGGTGGGATGTAGCAGTCGCGGGAACGCTGCCGCCGCCTCGTCAAAATGAAGAGTTCCGGAAATATAATCGGCGGGCCTGACCAGCCCTTCGCAAATACAATCGATCACATATTCAAAATCCTGCCGGGTGGCATTTCGGCTGCTCATCAGTGTGGATTCGCGCTTATGAAATTCGGGGTGGTTAAATATAAGATCGCCCTTCTGCAACCCGATCAACACATAACGGCCTCCGTGAGCCAGGTACTGGATGCCGCCGTTAATAGCCGCCTGGTTGCCGGTGGCGTCGATCACCAGGGTGGCCATGTCGCCACCCGTGATCTCCCGCACCTGGGCGTTGGCATCCGCGTCTTTCGCATTGACGGTGAAAGCCGCATATCTTTTTTGGCGACAGAAATCCAGGCGTTGCGGGTTTGTATCCATTGCAATAACATGGGCCCCGGCCAGCCGTGCAAATTCCATTGCGGCGATGCCGATCGGGCCCGCTCCCACCACCAGTACCGATTCGCCGGCCCGCACCCTGGCGCGCCGGATACCGTGGGCGCCTATAGCCAATGGCTCCACCACTGCCAGGTGTTCCAGCGGAAGACCAGCACCATGTATCAGCGAGCTGGCCGGAACGGCAAAGTATTCCGCCATTCCACCGTCAATGTGCACACCACAAACGCGGATGGTGACGCAGCAATTCGGTTTGCCGTTCCTGCAGGCGGCACAATGTCCGCAACTGAGGTAAGGCAGCACCGTCACCTGATCGCCATTCCGGAATCCGGGTGTACCGTTCACTTCCATGATCTCGCCCGACAGCTCATGCCCCAGCACCCTGGGGTATTCAAAATAAGGCTGGGTGCCTTCAAATGCATGGAGATCGGTTCCACAAATGCCGATATTGCGGATCTTCAGAAGAACATAACCGCTGCGGCTTACAGGAATGGTACCCTCCCGGTATTCGAAAGAACCGGGGGTGGTGCAAACTAGTGTACGCATATTTTCAAACTTACATCAAATCCTTAGCAACTTTTAAAGAAAGTCGGAGCACCGGCATTCAGCCGCGCCTCCAGCGCCCTGGCGGTTTTAGTGATTGAAAGCCCACCCAGGGTGGTGCACCGGAGGGTATGGGGAATGGCGTCCCCCACCTGGCGCATGGTATCGATCACCTCATCGAGCGGGATCAGGTGGTCATAATCCGCCAGCGCCATGTTGGCGCAGGACAATGCATTGGTAGCTGCCATGATGTTCTTACCGAGGCAGGGTGCTTCCACCCTGTTGGCGATGGGATCGCAGATCATGCCCAGCGAATTCTGCAAAGCCAGCGAGGCGGCGGAGAGCGACTGCTCCAGGGTGCCGGAAGCCATGAACACGATCGCCGCGGCCGCCATTCCTGCGCCCGATCCGCATTCTGCCTGGCATCCCCCCACTTCTGCGGCGAAGGTGGCGTGTTCCGCAATAAATATCCCTATCATAGCAGCGGCGAGCATGGCTTTCACGGTTTGTTCTTCATCGAGATCCAGCGATGCAGCCGTACCCAGAACGGCTCCTGGCAAGGCTCCGCAGGAGCCGGCCGTAGGCGCTGCCACGATCACCCCCATTGAGCTCTTTACTTCCATCATCGCGGAAACATATAGAATGATCCGGTTCATCAGACCGGCGTCGACCAGCCTGTTCCGCTGCATTTGTTCCATGAACTGCACCGACTGGGCGCCCAGCAGGCGGTCGCTATACTGTGTTCCCTTGAGACCCGATTCAATGGATGCGCGCATGATCCGTACGATGTGGCGCATCATTTCAAACACCTGTTCGCCGGTGATATTGCCGCGTTCCATTTCATAGCGCACGGCCAGTTCCCAGAGGGCCAAATCCTTTTCCTGGTTGTATTCCAGCATCTCCTGGCAGGTGATGAAGGGAACGCTGAGATTTTTTCTAGAGAGCACCGGCAGCACAGGCGCCAATTTTCTGATAGCGGTTACACCGGGCAGGGCCTGAAGCTCCCGGCAAAGGGTTTCGTCGGGGAACTGCTGCGACTTCAACTCCACGAACAGGGCGTCGCCGCTACGGACCGTGATTTCATCGCAGGGGAATACTGCGTTGATAAACGCGCACACCGGCTCGGGATCGGAACAGTAGATCAGGGTTTCATAAAAATCACCGGCCATCCGCAGCCCGGCGCCGTCGATATTGATCACCTCTATCATGCCGCCGCCCGTGGAGATTGCAGTGATGTTCCGAACTTCTTCGTTGTTCGACAACGTTATTTTGTATGTGTTCGGGTGTGTTGCACCGTAATCGCGTATATTAAACACCACGGAAATACCCGCTGCTTCCAGGTGCTGTTCGGCTGCGGGAAGGCGGTCGTCATGCGCTTCCCAGCCGAGAAACCCGCCAAACAGGCCCATGTCCGAACCCTGGCTTTTGTGCGTGGTAGCGAGCGCTCCGTTGGTATCGAACTCAATAAAAATATCCTTCAGCCTGCCACCGGCCAGGTCTCTGCAAAGCCTTGCGATCCGGAGTGCCGCCGCACAGTGTGAGCTGGAAGGCCCCCGCATCACGGGCCCGATCACGTCGTTAAAAATGCTCGGATAATTTTTCATGGTCGACCGTTTAGAAAGTGAAGAATTCAGCTACACCGTTTCATCTGTGTATCTTTTGTCTTTTCGAAGGTCAGATGGAACTCCGCGTATGTTCCTTTCCTTGCAGCAGCATGAACAGGTGCTTCGTTTCATCTGTGTATCTTTTGTCTTTCATGCTCCGTTTATAAATTTTCTTTCAGAAACCGTACCATCGTTCGGCGCAGGTGCAGGGAGGTGTTCACACCTTCGCTGATGCTATGCGACCGCATGGGATAAGACATCATACTGAAGAGCTTGTTGTTTTTGATCAGCTCGTTGGCCAGCATTTCAAAACTCTGATAATGCACGTTGTCATCTGCAGTGCCGTGAATGATCATCAGTTTGCCCTCCAGGTTACCTGCAAAGTTAATGGGGGAACCGTTACGATAACCCGCTCCATTGTCGGAAAGCAGGCCCATATACCGCTCCTGGTAGGTGGCGTCGTAAAGCCGCTGATCAGATACAAAGGCCAGGGCGACGCCGGTTTTATAGATCCCGGGGTACCTGAACATACAGTTCAGGGTCATCTGGCCGCCCCCGCTCCAACCCCAGATGCCCACCCTCGCAGTGTCGATGAAGTTGAACATCCTGAATATTTCCTTCGCGGCCTTGCTTTGGTCTGCCGAGGCCAGTATCCCGATCTGCCGGTAGATCGATTTTCGCCAGTCGCGTCCCCTGGGAGTTTTGGTGCCGCGGTTGTCTACGCTCACCACGATGTACTGCTGCGCGGCCAGGTATTGGTGCCAGAGGTCACCCCCACTCCAGTTGTTCTGCACGGTTGCACCGGCGGGCTCGCCATACACATAGAACAGGAGCGGGTATTTTTTCGTGGGGTCAAAGTCAGCAGGCCGGATCATCCAGGCATCCAGTTCGGCGTCTCCGATGTCGACGCGGAAAAACTCTTTGGGCCGCAGTTGCAGGCGTTCATATTTCTCCTTTAAAGCCCTGTTTTCTTCCAGCACACGCTGCTCTTTTCGGGCCGAGAGGTCTACCAGCGAAATCCGGGGCGGCGTGGTGGTGTTTTCATAGGTGTGGATCGCCCATTTGGCATCGCCGGACACCTGGTAGGCGTGCTGGCCCGGCTGGCCCGGGGGAGTTACCCTTTCTGCCCGGCCTTTTCCATCCAGCCTGCTGCGATACAGGTAACGCTCGGTATAATTTTCCGGGGAAGCCGTATAGTACACATACCCGCCTTTTGCGTCGATGCAATTCACCGAGATCACGTCGAAGTTGCCGGGCGTGACCGGCCTGATCTCTTTTCCATCCCTCGACACCCGGTACAAACGCAACCACCCATCCCTTTCGCTGGTCCAGGTAAAATATTTGGTGCCGTCAAGCCACTGGATGTTATCGTGCAGATCAAGAAAAGCTGCATCGGTTTCGGTGAAAATATTGTTCAGCGAAAGTGTAAGGATGTTCCCTACCCATACCTTATTCGTATTCTGGAGCCGGTTGAGCTGCTGTATCATCACCTCGTTGGAGCCGGGTATAAAATCCATGCGGGCGAGATAGTTATTAGCGGGATCGCCGGGTATATCGAACCATTTTGTGGGTCCGCCCGCAGCGCTCACCACTCCTATTTTGACGGCCGATAATGTGGTGCCCACCTTGGGATAGGGAAGCGGTATGGGCACCGAATACAAGGAATCGACATTATCGATGAGGTAGAAAGTGCCGATCCCCTTTGTATCGGATCGCCAGTAGGCAATATGGGCGCCATCGGGACTCCACCTGAAACCATCGCGGCAGTCGAGCTCTTCCTCGTACACCCAGTCGAACGTTCCGTTGATGATGTTGCCGCCACCGTCCTGCGTCAGTTGTGTTATTTTTCCCGAAAGGATGTCTTCCACATATACGTTCTGTTTGCTGACATAGGCCACGCGTGATCCGTCGGGCGAAAACTTCGCGAACATCAGCGTGCTTTCTTCCAGCGTGCTCCCCAGCCGGCTGAGTTTCCCCGACGGCAGGTCGAGCACCCAGTAGTCCCCCCTTGTATGGTATCGCCACACTTTCCGGGTATTGGTGAAGATCAGCAGGCGGTTATTGTCGGCCGACCAGGTATAGTCCGCCACTGCCAGGGGCGCCCTGCCGCCGGCCGGCGTGAGTTGGGCTGCGCTGACCACCACGCTGCGGCCTCCGCTGCGGGCATCGTAGCGGACTATCTCGCGCCCCCTGCCACTTCCGTCCGTTTCAAGCGTGGAATAACCCTTGTTGTCTTTCATCCAGCGTACGGGCCCGAACCTTGCCTGGCTGTACACACCATTTGAATAGATGTCTTCAAGGGTGAGCTTTTCCTGCGCTCCCAATGTGCCCGCTACACAGAGGCAGATCCCCCAGATCAGCGCTTTTTTTATTATTGTCTTTGCCATTATTCGGGTGATAGTCATCCTGTTGTTTTTATCATCTGTTATGTCCCGACACTCATCCGGCCTCCCTGAGGAAGATGCGTATCATTTGAAGGAATGAAAATAGTCATTAATACACCGGCATTTTAGTCCCCGATTAATCAACTCTATGCCGAAATTGATTATTTTCAATACGGTCCGGTACTATTCCCCAAACTAGTTAATATAGGTAAAAAAGGAGTTACTGATTAGCAGCACAGGCGCAGGTTTAAGAGCTAGTTTTACACCTCATCCCATTTACTACAATCAATTGCCATGAATGAAACACATTGGAAGGGCGTGCTGCCCGCCCTGATCACACCCTTTACCAAAGATGATAATGTAGATTTTGAGACCTTCCGGAAAAACATCGCCGCACAAGTTGAAGCAGGCGTGAACGGAATAGTCATCGGCGGCTCTTTGGGAGAAGCCAGTACCCTGACCGCCGGCGAAAAAAAGGATCTGTTGCTGGCAGGCAAAGAGGCTGCCGGAGACAAAGTGCCGGTTGTGATCAATATCGCCGAACAGTCAACGCGGATAGCGCTGTCGGAAGTGGAAACTGCCGAACTCAACGGAGCCGACGGGCTGATGGTGCTGCCGCCGATGCGGTACCGGTCAGACGACCGGGAAACGCTGGAATATTTTAAGACGATCGCCCGCGGCACTTCCCTGCCGATCATGATATACAATAACCCGCACGACTATAAGATAGAAGTAACCCTGGAAATGTTCGATGAACTGGTCAAATTTGATCACGTTCACGCAGTGAAAGAATCCACCCGGGATATCACGAACGTAACGCGGATAAAGAACCGTTTTGGAGACCGGATCAAGATACTCTGTGGTGTCGATACCCTGGCGCTGGAAGAGCTGGCTGCCGGGGCAGACGGATGGATCGCAGGCCTGGTGAATGCTTTCCCGGAAGAAACTGTGGCTATTTACCGGCTCATGGCCTCAGGCCGTTACCCGGAAGCCCGGGAAATATACCATTGGTTCATGCCCCTGCTGGAGCTCGATATTCATCCCAAGCTGGTGCAGTACATTAAGCTGGCTGCCGCCCAAACAGGGCTCGGAACAGAATATGTCAGGGCTCCGAGACTGGCGCTCGACGCCGGGGAACGGCAGCATATTCTCGCCCTGATCCGGCATGCCATGGACAGGCGGCCCATCATACCGGAGCACACGGCCCTTCAACCCGTGTAAATCGCAGGATAACCAAACATGTGTATTCCCGGTCAACTATCAACTATTCATTATCCGATGCCTCCGTGCCTACTTATATTATCCCATCCCATGTCCAAATAACCGAATAGTCGCCATGCCCTCCTCCACCTTTTTTTGTATTGACGCACACACCTGCGGCAACCCGGTAAGGGTGGTAGCAGGCGGAGCGCCCTTCCTGCAGGGGGAGAACATCATGGAAAAACGGCTCCATTTTCTGGAGGAGTACGACTGGATCAGGACGGGATTGATGTTCGAGCCGCGAGGGCACGACATGATGAGCGGTAGCATACTTTATCCCCCGCATAATCCCGCCCATGACGCAGCCGTTCTGTTCATAGAAACCAGCGGGTGCCTGCCGATGTGCGGCCATGGCACGATCGGCACCGTAACCATTGCTATTGAAGAAGGATTGGTGCAACCGAAAACCCCCGGCAAACTGGTATTGGAAACTCCCGCCGGAATTATAACGGCCGAGTACACCCGGAGTGGTAAAAAAGTGAGTTCGGTGAAGCTGATCAATATCCCTTCTTTCCTGGCGGTGGAGAAGCTGCGGATCAATTGTGCTCCTCTCGGAGAACTTGAGGTAGACGTAGCTTACGGCGGAAATTTCTACGCCATCATAGATATCCAGGATCATTTTTCCGGCATCGACGACTACACCACGGGGGAGCTGATCGCCTGGAGCCGGGATTGCAGGCGGCAGATCAACGAACAGCGGAATTTCGTACATCCTGAAGATGCCCGCATCCGGGGCGTCTCACACCTGCTGTGGGCAGGGAAACCCCTGTCGGCTACGGCAACTGCAAGAGGCGCAGTTTTTTACGGCAACAAGGCCATCGACCGGTCGCCCTGCGGAACAGGCACTTCCGCCCGTATGGCCCAATGGCACGCGCAAGGCAGACTGCAACCGGGCGAGTTATTTATTCACGAGAGCATTATCGGTTCGCAGTTCACCGGCCGTATAGAAAAAGAAACCGTAGCGGGCGAGTGTAAAGCCATCGTGCCGTCCATTGAAGGATGGGCCGTAGTGTACGGACACAATACAATCAAAATAGACGATGAGGACCCGTATGCGCACGGATTCCAGGTGATCTGAGCACACAGGGAGCAAAGTGCAAAACAATCGCAGGATGCCAGGACGCGGCAAAGTATCAGACTGTCACAAACAAAATATAAAATGGCGCCGAAGCGTGAAGGAAAATGATTGGAGGATGCCGGCAGGTGGCAACGCGCAAAAATAATAACCAGCGGAATGAAAGCAGTGATCATCGGCGCAGGGATTATCGGGTTGAGCTCCGCCTACTACCTGCATAAAGCGGGTTACGAGGTGGTGGTGCTGGATAAAAACACGGATGCCGGCAATTGTTCATATGGTAACGCCGGTATGATCGTGCCCAGCCATTTCCTCCCCCTGCCGTCTCCTGGTATCGTAAGGCAGGGATTAAGATGGCTGATGAATGCAGAAAGCCCGCTCTATATCCGCCCTTCGCTGGATCCGGCGTTGCTCCGCTGGGGTTTTCAATTCATGCGGTTCGCAAATGAGCGGCACGCACAGCGAATGGCCTCCCACCTGCGCGACCTTCACCTTTTCAGCAAAAAGCTATATGAAGAATTGAGCCGGGAGCCGGGATTTGATTTCGATATGCGGCAAAAAGGCATCCTGGTGTACTATAAAACGGAAAAGGGAGCTGCAGAAGAAGGGCGGATAGCAGAGAAAGCGGTGGCCCTGGGGCTGCCCGCGGAACAATTATCCAAAGCCGCTCTTGACCGTCTTGAGCCGGGTCTGCAACCCGAGGTACTGGGGGCCATCCACTATCACTGCGACGCCCATCTCATGCCGCAAAAACTGATGGAACAGCTCAGCCACCACCTGGAGCAAAACGGCGTACAGATCCTGCGCGGCCGGCGGGTGACGAACCTGCGCGTATCCGGCAGCCGGGTAACCTCGGTAAGCGCGGATGACCAAAGCTATCCGGCAGACGTCTTTGTACTGGCGGGCGGCCATCATCTTCCCCGTTTGAGCAAACTGGCCGGTGTAAGATTGCCGATGATCGCGGGGAAGGGTTACAGCTTCACCCGCCCCGCTGAAACCAACCCGATGCAGATCCCCGCGTTGCTGAGCGAGGCCCGGGTGGCTATCACGCCTTTTGGTGAATCGATACGATACGGAGGCACCATGGAAATAGGACAACCGGACTATGGCGTGAACATGCGGCGGGTGAAGGGTATTGTGGCTTCGGTTAATGATTTTTTTCCCTGCCTGGATTTACCCATGCCCGTTGCGGACGAGGTGTGGTATGGGTTCAGGCCCTGCACCCCCGACGGTTTCCCCTATCTGGGCCGGTGCCCTCAACTGCATAACACCATCATTGCCGGCGGACACGCGATGATGGGTATGAGTCTGGGACCCGCTTCCGGAAAGATCGTTGCGGAACTGGCCGCAGGCATAAGCCCCTCGGTGAACATAGAAACCTTCGCGCCCGCCCGGTTTTTATGAGCAGCCGCCAGTGGTAAAATCCAGCGGCTGGCCGGTTTTAAACTTTCCACGCAGATTATTATCCTCTTATACACCGATTTTAACCGGCATGAACAAGAGACTTTAAAAAATAGGTAATATTGAAGCGATATGAAAGTGCTGCAATTCACAATACCGGTTGCACCGGAAAAATCGGTGATTATCCAGGAAGAGATCCTGCCGCATTTTTATACCCATTTTCACCGGCACACCGAGTTCCAGGTGACCTGGATCCTGGCCGGCGAAGGCACCCTGCTGACCGGCAACAGCATGCAACGTTTTCAACGCAACGACATATTTATCATCGGCCCCAATCAGCCGCATGTGTTCAAGAATGACCCCGAATATTTTGATAAAAGATTAAAAAAGAAGGTCAGGTCTCTTACGCTTTATTTCAATTGCGACGGGCTTATCAGCCCGATCCTGGAGATACCCGAAATGAAGGCAGTGAAGGAGTTCATTAAACTGGCGGCAAATGGTTTACAAGCCTCGCCCCTCAACCGGCAGATCGCAGCCGACTGCCTGCTGAAGATTAAAAGGAATAAAGGAGGCTTCCGGCTGGCGGCTTTTATCGAGCTGCTGCAGTTACTCGCTAATTTCGGAGACTGGAAGATATTATCGAACAACACCCTGCCGGTATACATCACCGATAGTGAGGGTCTTCGCATGAACGACATCTACCAGTATACAATGACCCACTACACCGAAAATATCTCAATTGAAAAAATTGCTGCCGTGGCCTGCCTGACACCGCCCGCATTCTGCAGATACTTTAAAAAACATACACGGAAAACATACGTCAACTTCCTCAACGAGATCCGTATCAACGAAGCCTGCAAGCAGATCGTAAACGGCGATTGCGGGAGCCTTGCCGCCATTGCCTACAAAAACGGATTTAACAACTCGGTCACTTTCAACCGGGTGTTCCGGAAACTAAAAGGGCGTACGCCAGGGGAATATCTCCGGGAATACAATAAAAGCCTCGGTTTTAGCTAGCCCTCCATCAGGAGAGATACGATCTCACCATCCAGGCCCATTTTTCGTGTGCCTTCAGGACACCGGTAAGAAAATCGGCTGTGCCGATATCTTTGTGATCGTCTTCCACTTTGGGAATACGGGTCCGCAGCGAACGTATGATGGTTTCGTGATCGCTGAGCAAATTAGAAAGCTGTTCGTTCTGATCGTTGGTATAGTCGCCCTCCTCAAGATCAGTGAGCTTAAGGAAGTCCTTTAACCGCCCTTCCGCATAATGCCCGATCTGGCGGACACGTTCCGCTATTTCGTCAATGGTAATCGCCAACTCCGTGTACTGCCCCTCATAAAACTTATGCATTTCCATAAAATTGCTGCTCTCGATATTCCAGTGGTAGTTCCTGAGTTTGGTATACAACACCTGTTCGTTAGCCAGTAACCGGTTAAGAATATCGGCAACCGCCCTTGTGTTCTTTTCCGTAATGCCGATGTTAGCATTCATGATGACGTCAGTTTTCATGATCTTATAGATTTAATTTGGTAATTCTCGACGAGAACCAACGAACCGTGAATTTTATTGGGGTATGCTGAAGCTGGTCCGGGGGTTCCCTACTCAATATGCAATAACCTTACCAGCCCACTAAACATCGCTGAAGCTCATCGATCATCAAAGGTCGGCAATAATCGCTGAATCGGTCAGTAACCTGCCGGCCAATGCATCCGAATCCGGTCGATTCTGCAACCAAATGATGTTACCGAAGCCGCCCCATCCGCAATCATGCTATAATTACTGAAGTCGCCTGATCATCACTGATTGGCGAGGGCGCGATCGAGGTGCACGTATCCGCCGTCTACATGAATGATCTGCCCGGTGGTATGGCTGGATCGGGATGATAGCAGGAAAACGGTCATGGCGCCAATCTCTTCGGCTGTAGTCATCCGGTTTTCCAGCGGGATTCTGGAAGTGATGTCGCGCAGTGAAGCATCAGGATCCGGAAGGGTTTTTATCCAGGATTCATACTGAGGTGTCCAGCACTCCGATACCACCACCGCATTCACCCGGATACCATATTTTAACAGCTCAACGGCCCACTCACGGGTGAGCGCATTCCTGCCCCCGTTCGCCGCCGCATAGCCGGAAGTGTTCCCCTGGCCCGTCTCAGCGGTTTTGGACGTGATGTTAACGATGGCGCCCTTCGTCTTTTTCAGTTCAGGCAAAGCGTGATGAACCATAAGATAGTAGTGCAGCAGATTATTATGCAGGCTTTTTATGAAACCTTCATAGTTGCCTTTTTCCAACCCCACACCATCGTTTATGCCGGCATTATTGATTACTCCATCGATCCGGCCGAACATCTCCACCACTGCTTCGACGGCCGTGCTACACTGCTGCGGATCCGATAATTCGGCGGTCACCTGCGCAACATCCAGCCCCTTTTTTTTCAACGCATCTACCAGCTTAAGATTATCGGCCTGCTTACGGCCAACAATAACAGGTATCGCGCCCTCTGCAGCCAGTGTTTCGGTTATACCGCGGCCAATGCCTTTGGCGCCGCCGGTAACTATAACTATCTTATTTTTCAACAACAGATCCATCAAAAATGTTTTATGCTTAACTAAAGAGATACTCCTCTTTTCCAGGGAATAAAATCGTCCTGCCCTAATTGTACCGATTTCGGAACAACCTCGCCACTGGCGGCCCGAATACAGTATTCCAGTATATCCTCACCCATTTCATGCAGGGTTTTCCGGCCGGTGATGACTTCCCCGCAATCAATGTCGATGATGTCATTCATCTTTTGCGCAAGGGTTGTATTGGTAGAGAGTTTGATCGTGGGACTGACCGCATTGCCCGTGGGTGTGCCCAGCCCCGTGGTGAAGAGGATCAGGTTGGCCCCGCTGCCGGCCAATCCCGTGGTGGCTTCTACATCGTTGCCCGGTGTACAAACCAGTTGCAGCCCCGGCTTCACTGCCGGTTCCGTGTAGTCGAGCACCGCGCTGAATGGCGCCGTGCCCCCTTTTTTGGCTGCCCCTGCCGATTTTATTGCGTCGGTGATCAGCCCGTCCCGGATATTGCCCGGAGAGGGGTTCATAAAAAATCCGCTGCCCACCGCCCGGGCCTGGGCGTCGTAAGACTTCATCAGGTGCGTGAATTTTCCGGCGTCTTCGTAAGTCTCGCACCGGTCCACTATCTCCTGTTCCACCCCAAAGAGTTCGGGGAATTCTGCAAGCAGTATCTGGCCTCCCAGCGCTACCACAAAATCGGAGAGTTGCCCCACCGCAGGGTTGGCGGATATTCCCGAAAATCCGTCGCTACCCCCGCATTTCACACCGATGCTCAGCTTACTGAGGGGCTGGGGGGTTCGCCGGATCTGATTGATCTGTTGCAGGCCGGAAAAGGTTTTCCGGATCGCATCGGTGATCATATGTTCCTCGCTGACCGATTTTTGCTGCTCAAAAAAATAAATGGGTTTATCAAACCCGGGATTCCGGTCCCTGATCAACTGGCGCAACTCGCTCAGTTGGAGGTGCTGACAACCCAGGCTCAACACGGTTATCCCCCCAACATTGGGATGGTCGGCATATGCAGCCAGGAGTTTGCCCAGCACTTCGCTGTCCTGTCTGGTTCCGCCGCAACCGCCGATATGATTCAGGAACTTGATCCCGTCCACATTGGGGAACAGCCTATCGCCCGTTACCGTATCCTCTCCCTTCAACAATTCGTCTACAGTCAGTTGTTCTATATGGCCGGGTTGCTGCAGGGCCGCCGACAGCCGTTGAACGGCCCGCCGGTATTTATGCGAGGGTGCATAACCGAGTTGTTGCAGCATGGCGTCTTTGATGAAGTCGAGGTTGCGGTTCTCGCAGAACACGGTAGGGATAAACAACCAGTAGTTGGCTGTTCCGACCCTTCCGTCGCTGCGTAAGTATCCCATGAAGGTGCGATCCTTCCATTTGCTCACATCCGGGGCTGTCCATTTATATTCCTTCCGCTTATGATAATTCTCATTCGAAGCATGTTTGATATTGCCCGTGGAGATCAGGCCTCCCTTGGGAATGGGCTGCGTAGCTTTCCCCACCAGCACGCCATACATGATCACTTCGTCGCCCGGGGCGAAATCTTTTTTTGCAAACTTATGTTTGGCGCGGATCAGGTCCTGAAGTTCCAGGGGTTCGCCATCCACCGGCACGGTGCTGCCTTTTCCCAAATCGCTCAATGCTACTATAATGTTGTCGTCGGGATGTATCTGTAATATATTCTGCACGTATAAAAAATTTCCGTAAACTGATTCCTGCCTCGTTTCTGAGCGCTACAGTGTAAATATTTTCTTCATTTGTATCCATTTTTCTCCCGGCTTCGCTCCCGGCACCGCCTGTTGGTATTTCCACATCAGGTCTTCCCATCGCTGAACCGTGGGATTTGAGCTATCCATCTGGTTTTTTCTTTCGAAGGAAAAATCCTCCCCAACGTCCATGATCATGAACAGGCGGGGGCCCAGGCGGTATATCTCCATGCCTGTTATACCGGCTTCCCGGATGCTCTGCTGGATCTCCGGCCACACGGCTTCGTGGTGTCGTTCATATTCAGCAATCAGTTGGTCATCGTCTTTCAGGTCCAATGCAAAACAATACCGCCGGGTAGAAGTCATACTCAATTATTTTAGAAACGTTGTCCAGAAATCAAATATAGATAATACCGCTTTAATTAAATAAAGTGGCGTTGAAACGTTCCCGCGCTCTCCTGCAATTTTAGCTGCCGGCAAATCTGCCCCGGCGTAGGGAGAGCACGGCCTCTATCCACTCTGTTGTCTTTTAGCCACCGGCCTGCTCGTCCTGAACACACTGCCCCTGGTATCCTATCCCGCTACCCAACTTGGGGTAATATACAGGGAGGAAGGATGCGGACCGCACTGCCTCTAACTATCCCACTGCACCTCCCTTACTGCCGGATCGGACTGAAGGTCGGTCACGAGGCCGGCTAAGGCGGCGTTTTCCACGTTCCGAAACCGGAAAGCCAGGATATACTCCTCCCCCGAGCGTATAAGCTGACAACTCACAACTTTCCAGTGGGAGCTTTGAAATATTCTTGCGATAACCGTTGCAGAGCTCTGCTGGTCTTTGGCTACGATCCTGAGATTTTTCTGGCGCGATCCGCCGAAAAAACGCCGTTCCACCGGCTGTAGCACCCATAGAATAATGATGGCCAGCAGGGTGGTTGCCAGAGCGGCAAAATACATTCCCCCGCCGGTAGCCAGGCCCACGGCGGCAACGGTCCACAGCCCGGAGGCGGTGGTCAGTCCTTTTACCACTCCTTCTTTCAAAAAAAGTATAGTGCCGGCTCCGATAAACCCGATACCGGATATCACCTGGGCGGCTACCCGGGAGGGATCAAGTGTGATATGGTCGCCGGTAGTGAGAATATCCCGGAATCCGTATGCCGAAACCAGCATGGTGAGTGCCGAGCCCACGCAAACCAGCATATGCGTACGCATGCCCGCAGCCCAGTCTTTCCGTTCTCTTTCGATGCCGACCAATGCGCCGAAAAAAGAGGCCAGTGCAAGCCGCAGTACTATTTCCTTCCAATCTATCATGGGAGATCTTCATCCCAAAGATACTGAAGAATAAAACCTTATTTCCGGGGATCGTTCTGCTCTATATTAGTATTGTTGATGATCTTGCTGGCCGGGTACAGGGAAGTACTTGTGTTTCACCAGGTCATCATTGCGAAACTGGCGGATACGCCAGGGTTGTTGAGCGTTTTATCGGGCAAACCCCGGCGATAAGGCCGAACCGCGTTACCGGCGGACCAGGGTGCGTTCTTCCACGATGGTGTTGAATATTTTTAGGGATTCCTTTTCGGTGTTCACCAGGTCGTGCAGGGTGATCTTATCTAATACCTGGTCTACCGCGAACTGAACAAGCTGCCAAAGGGAGCGGGCAGAGCAGTCAACGGAATTGGTACAGAATTTCATGGTCCCGGTATGCAGGCCGCAGAAAGCAGGATCAAAAAGAGATCCGCCCAGCGCTTTCAGCACGCTGTTGATCACGATCTTATCAGCCGGTTTAGCCAGCCGGTAGCCGCCCTTATATCCCGGGGTGCTGTTGATAAAACCCTCTATTCTCAGTATCCGCGTGAGTTTGGCCACGTAGTGGCTGCTCAGCCCTTCCGCTTCGCTCAACCGCGGAATACTGATACCGGTGGCATCGCTACAACCGGCAATGCGTATCAGGATACGCAACCCATATTCCTCCTGCGAAGTTATTTTCATATAGCTTGATATACAGGTGCATTAAAACATTCCCAATTCCAGCCGGGCGGTTTCCGACATCATACTTTTATCCCAGGGTGGATTCCACACCACCGAGACGTGCACGTCGTTCACACCCTCGATCGCCCGTACCTTCTCGTCTACCTCCAGGGGGAGCGACTGCGCTGCGGGGCAACCGGGTGCCGTGAGCGTCATCTCGATCTGCACATTGTTAACCGGCAGCACTTCTACCGAATATATCAACCCCAGCTCATAAATATTCACCGGTATTTCCGGATCGAAAACCGTATACAACGTTTCCATTACCTTTTGTTTCAACTCGTCTACGTTCATGATCTTTGTAAGGTGTTGTTTTGTAATTTATATACCAGGGCATCGTTCTTCATTTGTTTCACCATCGACAGCAATCCATTCGAGCGGGTCTGTGCAAGGTGGGTCATCATGCCAATCTTCGCGATAAAATCCAATGGTGCTTTAACGATCTCATCCGGAGTTTGGCCCGACAGCACACGGATCAGCATACTGATCAGTCCCTTTACGATCACAGCATCGCTTTCCGCTTTGTAGTACACCTTCCCATCCCGGAAATCAGACACCAGGTACACGGTCGACTGGCAGCCGCGCACTTTGTTCTCTTCTTTCCTGTACTGCTCATCAAGGGGCGCCAGCCTTTTGCCCAGGTCGATGATATATTCGTATTTATCGTCCCACGAATCGAACAAAGAGAATTCTTCCACTATCTCGTCTTCGATCTCCTGTATCGTTTTGCTGTGTTCACTCATGTATTTATCCAAGCATTTTGATCGCCTTATGCAAGCCGGTTATCAACGTATCAATTTCCTGTTTCGTGTTATACACCGCGAAGGACGCCCGCACAGTTCCCGGGATACAGAAACGGTCCATCAGCGGCTGAGTGCAATGATGCCCGGTTCTGACCGCGATGCCGCCATTATCCAAGAGGATACCGATGTCTTGGGGGTGTATGCCGTCGATCACAAAGGAGAGCACGCTCACCTTCTCCTTCGCCTGACCGATAATCCTCAAGCCGGGAATCCGCTGTACTTCTGTAGTGGCGTATTCCAGCAACTCCTGCTCGTGTCTGCGAATCTGCTCCTTCCCGGTCTTCTCAATGAATTCCAGCGCCGTGCCGAACGCGATGGTATCGGCAATATTGGGAGTACCTGCTTCGAACTTATAAGGCAGGTCGTTATAGATCGTCTTTTCAAATGTGACCTCCTTGATCATCTCTCCACCCCCGTGAAAGGGCGGCATGGATTGAAGGAGTTCGGTTTTCCCGTACAATACGCCCGCTCCTGTCGGGCCGTACAGCTTATGGGCAGAGAACACAAAAAAATCACAACCCATATCGCGCACGTCGATATTGAGGTGGACGGCCGACTGCGCTCCGTCTACCAACACCACTGCTCCTGCTTCATGGGCTGCCCGCGCCATCTGCCTGACGGGATTAATAGTGCCCAGCGAATTGGAAGCATGTACGATAGCCAGGAGCTTGGTTTTGTTACCCAGCATCCCGTGGAATTCCGCCATCACTAATTCTCCGTTATCGTCCACCGGAATGACCCGGAGCCGGGCGCCCTTTTCTTCGCACAGCATCTGCCAGGGAACAATATTGGAGTGGTGCTCCATGCCGGAAATGATGATCTCATCTCCTTCACCGATATTTTGCCTTCCCCATGTATTCGCCACAAGGTTGATACCTTCCGTGGCCCCGCGGGTAAAAATGATCTGTTCGCGGGTCTCGGCATTGATAAATTTCCGGGCAGCATCGCGGGTGTGTTCGAAGGCAGCCGTCGCTTCCTCGGCAAGTGTGTGGATCCCTCTGTGGATATTGGCGTTGTAATGCGTATAATAATTCACCAGCGCATCGATCACCACCTGCGGTTTCTGAGAAGTTGCTGCGTTATCGAAATAAGTAAGGAGTTTACCCTTCACCTCCCGCTCAAGCACCGGGAATTGTTGACGAATAGCAGATACATCAAAAGAATGCTGTATGGCGGCGGTTTCTATCATGCTGGTTCAAATTCTAAACGTTCTGTAATCAGGTCATCGACATATTTCCTTATGAGCTCCGGCTTGATGTGTTCAAGGATATCAAGGGCATAAGCGTGCACCAGCAGCGCGCGGGCTGCGGTTTCGCTCACCCCCCTGCTCCGGAGATAAAAAAGCCCCTCTTCGTCCAGCCGGCCTACGGTGGAGCCATGCGAACACTTCACGTCGTCGGCAAAGATCTCAAGCTGCGGTTTTGTATTCACCGTGCAGGTATCGGAAAGCAATATGTTCTTATTCGATTGGTAGGCATTGGTTTTCTGCGCCTGCGGCTCAACGAATATCTTTCCGTTGAACACACCGGTAGCCCGACCGTCTATGATACCTTTGTAGAGTTCCTTGCTAAGGCAGCCGGGCGCTACATTATCTACCAGGGTATGGTTGTCGACATGGCTATCACCTCCAATAAAAAACAGGCCATAGAGATGAGCCTCGCTATCAGCCGCCTCCATCGTAACATTCAGGTTGTTGCGCACCACACCGCCGTCGAGTGAAATAGTAACCGTATGCACGTAGCTCTTGCCGCGCTGCCGGATATGGGTGGTGCTGACCTGGTTGGCCTGCGGAACGTCGCGCTGTATCTTGTAATATTCCATCACGGCGTCTTTTTCCACCACTACTTCCATCACCTGGTTGATAAAACTCTCCGATACGCCGAACGTAACATAGGTTTCGACAAGTTGCACCTGCGCATGTTCGCTTACATACACGAGACTGCGGGGCTGGCAGAATATGTTCACCTCACGGGCGTCCGTGATATTGTATATATACACGGGGTGCTCCGATATCTTACCCTTTTTTACAAAAATAAACACCCCACCCTCTGCAAAGGCTGTGTTGAGCGAATTGATGCCGTCGTTCAGGTATTTGCCGCTCTGCCCTACATTTTCCGCAACAATGCCTGCGTACTCACCGGCGGCAGCCTCGCCCAGGGGCTGTACGGTCAGTTCGGACGATCGTACAGTTGAGAGTTCAGGTGCATATAGCCCGTTGATGAATACCAGCTCGTTCGCCGCTTCGTGACCGGGCAACCGGACAGCAGCGAGGTCTTCGGCCGACAAGGAACCGGTTTCTTTGTTCACGGGAAACTCAAATTCTTTGTTGAACAGGTTGGCTATACGGGTGTATTTCCACTCTTCATGTTTGGCAGAGGGTAACCCCTGCTTGTTAAACGCATCAAAGGCGGCTTCCCGGACAGCATGTAACCCGCTGTTCCTCTCCTTCTGCTGTAATTCGTCAAAATGTCCTTTAAAATATTCCAGTATGTTCATTCCTGATCGTATTAAATTTTATCGCGCCGGCAGGCAGCATGCCCGCAATCACGCCATTCCAGCACCCGGTCTAGTCAAATCAGTTCGCTGCAAGCTCTTTGGCGTGCACTTCGTCCTTTATAAAGTCATAACCCTTCTCTTCCAGTTCAAGTGCGAGCTCTTTGGTGCCTGATTTCACGATACGGCCATCGTACAGGATGTGTACAAAATCAGGAACGATATAATCCAGCAGCCGCTGGTAGTGCGTGATCATCAGCACTGCATTGTTTTCATTATGTAGTTTATTGACGCCGTTCGACACAATACGGATGGCATCGATATCCAGGCCGGAGTCGGTTTCGTCGAGGATAGCCAGTTTTGGTTCCAGCATAGCCATCTGGAACACTTCATTCCGTTTTTTCTCCCCGCCGGAGAACCCTTCGTTCAAAGGGCGGGTGAGAAGAGACTGATCTATATTCATCAGCGCCATCTTTTCCTTCATCAGCTTAAGGAAGGCGACGGCATCCAGCGGCTGCTCGCCCCGGTATTCCCGGATTTCGTTCACCGCAGTTTTGATAAAATTAACTGTGCTGAGACCCGGTATCTCCACGGGATACTGAAAGGCCAGGAACAGGCCTTCACCGGCTCTTTTCTCGGGAGCCAGCTCAAGCAGGTCTTTTCCCCAGAAATCTACGGAACCCCCGGTTACCTCATAGTCTTCCTTGCCGGCCAATACGGATGCAAGCGTGCTTTTCCCCGACCCATTCGGCCCCATGATCGCATGTATTTCTCCGGGATGAATTTCAAGATTGATTCCCTTCAAAATGGCGTTTCCTTCAATACCTGCATGCAAATTGCGAATCGATAACATTTATTTATTTTTTTAGACTTTTTAAAATTTCATGGGGCCAGCCGGTTATCCGACGCTGCCTTCGAGACTGATGGCCAGCAATTTCCTGGCTTCCACAGCAAACTCCATCGGCAGATGATTCATCACTTCCTGTGCGAACCCGTTGATGATAAGCGCTACAGCAGTCTCGGTGTCAATACCCCGCTGGTTGCAATAGAATATCTGGTTCTCCCCGATCTTGGAGGTAGTAGCTTCATGCTCCACCATAGCGGTGTTATTCTTCACTTCTATATAGGGGAAAGTGTGAGCCCCGCATTTATCGCCCAGCAGCAGCGAATCACACTGCGAATAATTGCGCGCTTGTTCCGCATTCCTGCTCACGTGCACCAGCCCCCGGTAGCTGTTGTTACTGAAACCGGCGGAGATGCCTTTGGAAACGATACGGCTTTTTGTATTTTTTCCCAGGTGCAGCATCTTGGTCCCCGTATCGGCCTGCTGGTAATTATTGGTAACTGCCACCGAATAAAATTCTCCGGTAGAATTATCGCCTTTCAGGATCACACTCGGGTATTTCCAGGTGATCGCCGACCCGGTCTCTACCTGGGTCCAGGAGATCTTTGAATTATTTCCCCGGCAGATGCCGCGTTTTGTAACAAAATTATAAATTCCCCCCCTGCCTTCCTTATCCCCGGGATACCAGTTCTGCACGGTGGAGTATTTGATTTCTGCATTATCCATCGCAACCAGCTCTACCACCGCGGCATGTAACTGGTTTTCGTCCCGCATGGGCGCCGTACATCCTTCCAGGTAGCTCACATAGCTTCCTTCTTCGGCGATGATCAGGGTTCTCTCGAACTGGCCGGAATTCTCGGCGTTGATGCGGAAATAGGTAGAAAGCTCCATCGGGCATCGTACACCCTTGGGAATATAGCAGAACGAGCCGTCGCTGAAAACGGCCGAATTCAGTGCGGCAAAATAATTATCCGTTATCGGAACAACCGAACTCAGATAACGTTTCACCAGCTCCGGATGTTTCTGAATCGCTTCACTGATGGAACAGAAAATAATGCCCAGCTTCCCGAGCTGCTCCGTGAAGGAGGTACCTATAGACACACTGTCGACCACCACATCCACCGCCACGCCGCTAAGCCGTTTTTGCTCATTCAGCGAGATGCCGAGCTTATCAAAGGTCCGCCTCAATTCGGGGTCGATCTCATCCAGGCTTTTGGGATTGGTTTTCTGCTTGGGGGCAGAATAGTAAATAACACCCTGGTAATCAATAGGATCTATTTTCAGGTTAGCCCAATCGGGCTCCTTCATCCTGATCCATTGGCGGTATGCCTTCAGCCGCCATTCCAGCATCCATTCCGGCTCATTTTTTTTAGCAGAAATAAAGCGCACGGTGTTTTCATCCAGGCCTTTGGGAGCCTCATCCGCTTCTATATTGGTGACAAAGCCGTATTTATAATCGCTGAGGACGGTTTTTTCTATTTGTCGGAGCTCCTCATCTATATCACTCACTTTGGGAAGATATACATCTGTTTTCATACAGCAAAGATACAAATCTATTTATACAGAAAAGTACAAACAGGGCTGTATGTGCAAAGAAAATCAAAAAAAACGGGAGTCGGCGATATTTCCCGGTGTACTTATCCCTTCACATTGGTGTTGCCGCCTGTCGACATGGTAACGTCGACGGGAGCATTGGTTTTCCAGGAACCGCCGGTGAAGTCGGGCACATCGATCGACCGGGCCCTGTTGGCTACGGATTGTTCGCTCAGGGGCGCAATAGCGCTCCAAAGGGCGGCGTCATAAACGTCCTGTTCCAGGGGCAGACCGTTCCGGAGACAATCAATCAAACGCCAGTTCATCAGGAAATCCATGCCGCCGTGGCCGCCCACGCGCCTGGCCAGTTCACCAAGTTTTTTCACGATGGGGGGTTGATATTTTTCTTCCAGGGCCTTGAATTCAGCGTCCTTTACCCAGCCGCTATGGCTGGTGGCGATCTTGCCGGGTTCCGGATATTTCAGGGCGCAGCTATCGGTGCCGCTTACCAGGTGGATCCTGGAATAGGGGCGGGTGGAAGATACATCGTGTTGTATCATGATAGTCTTGCCTTTATGCGTCCGTACGGTGGTGGTATTCATATTTCCCCGGTAGCTCTTGCCGGCGTATTCCTTGAAAAAATCGTCGGTGGCGGCCAGTTCCTTAGCCTTAGGCCCCATGGTGAAGTCGTCCGTAGACACGGAAACGAGATAGTCCATCTGGTCTCCCCGGTTGATGTTCATGATCTGGCATATCGGGCCGAGGCCGTGGGTGGGATAGAGGTTACCGTTGCGGAAGTTCTCCTTCAGCCGCCACATATCATAATACCCACCCTTACTGAAGTTGAGGCCCACCAATTGATGGATATAAGCTCCCTCGGTGTGGACGATCTCGCCGAAAAATCCCTGCCGGGCCATATTCAGGGTCAGCAGTTCAAAAAAATCGTAACAGCAGTTCTCCAGCATCATGCAGTGTTTGCGAGTACGCTCGGAGGTTTCCACGAGCTGCCAGCATTCTTCCAGGGTCACTGCTGCCGGAACCTCGATGGCTACGTGTTTTCCCTGTTCCATGGCGTACACGGCCATCGGCACGTGCAGGTCCCAGGGTGTGGCAATATATATCAGGTCAACATCAGCCGCATCACAAACCTTTTTCCATTCATCTGCGCCCCCGGAATAGACCGCTGGGGAATGACCGTGGTCCTGGCAGGTTTTCTGAGCGCGCCCTGCCTTATCCGGCCGTATATCACAAACTGCAGTGACTTTTACATTTTCTATCTTGAGCATGTCCGAGAGGTGGCTCGGCCCTCTCATACCCAGGCCGATAAAGCCCACCCGTACGGTGCCCAGGGCGGGGGCGGCATACCCGGTCATGTTGAACTGCTGGGCCCGGTTTCTGCCGGACTGCCGCACGCCTTCCCGGGCGGGCGCACAACTATCAAACAATCCCACACCGGCAAGGCCGATTCCGGCAAGGCTGCCCATTTTCAAAAAGTCCCTGCGGTTATTTTTCATTGTAAATATTTAATTTTTGATTCGATAAATATTTTTGCTTCAGCCGGAAGACAGTGTGAATATAGGTAAACCTGTGGTTGAGCAACCCGCAAACGATTGCGCCATTTGTGGTCGTTTTGCCAGCTCGTTATTGCCGGGGTATGATACAGACCCGGGTGACGCAAACCCACGCGAGGCATTCGTCGCTGTTTTACCCATTAGCCTCGCCGGGAGCTCCTTTTTATTTCGCGGAATATCTTCACGATATCCTCGACCAGGGAATGGATCAGCCGGAACTGATCGGTGATGGTGGTGAGTTCCGACAGGGTTTTCCGGCCTTCCGCGGGTGTGGTTTCCAGCCCGGATTCCAGGTCCTTTTTACGCTGATCGAGCAGCCTGTGCACCCTTTTGAGGATGGGGGACGACTGCAGTTCCGAGGCGGTTGCCCCTGCATCCTCGTCCGGCGACAGGTCGATACCTGCAAAGCTGCGGTCGATGATATTGATCAGTCCCTGGAAATCGGTATGCGCATACACCGATCCGTATTGTTGGGCATAGTCCGACAGGGATGCGATGTAAGAAGTGAGCATATGGCTCTCCGTTACGAACTGGTGATAAAGCGGGAGATTCGGCTGTTGATTTTTGGGATCGGACAGCATACGCTGAAAGTTATCAGACAGGTTGGCAAGCGTCACAAAAGCATCCTTTCTTGCCATCTTGTAAGAAGTTACGTCGGGTGGTTTCCCTGTGAAAGCAGTTGACACCGTATTAAAGTAGTGGCGGTCGGCATGTACGGATTCCAGCATCAGGCCATCGATCTGTTTATGTTCCCAGGCGGGCAGCACGAAGTAGGCGACCACATAGGCAATTACAGACCCGATCAGGGTATCAATCACCCGGTCCTGCAATACCTCGTTAATATCATTGGGATCCATAAAATAGAAAGCGAGCAGCAGGAATACGGTTAGGGCAGCGCTACTCAAACCATAGTTGATCTTCAGCAGGCTATAGGCAAGTACCATCATCACGATCATTACGACAAACATTGCCGTATTGCTATGGAACAGGAAGAGCACCAGGAACCCGATCACCCCCCCGCTGAAGGTGCCGACCAGGCGTTGTATGTTTCTTTGTTTGGTAAGGCCGTAGGCCGGCTTGATGATCGCGGCAATGGTAAGCAATATCCAGTATCCATGGCCCAGGGGGAAAAACAGGGAGATGCCGTAGCCGATCAGCAGGGCGATCGTGAGGCGAATCGCATGGCGGAAATTGAGCGATTTCAGCGAAAGGCTGGAAACAAACAGGCTCAGATTCAATTTCTCCTGCGGGGGAATGAATTTTTCCAGGTCGGCCTCCTGCTTTTGGTCGTCGCTGATCTCCTTATCAAAGGAGGTGTATATCTGCATTTGTTTTAGGTGGCCGGCAAGATCGCGGAGGCTGTTCAGGATGTGCCGCAGCCGTATGAACTGCTCTACATTTTCGGCCTTCAGATGAGCGCTGCGCAAGGCTGCGAAAGCGTCTGCGCTCTGCCGGTAAGCGGCTTCTATATACCCGTCGTCGCGGTAGGCGCGGCCCTCCTGTACAGCCAGTCCGATATTATAGAGCACGTTCCCGAGGCCGTTGATGGTACGGTGAAAGGTTTCGAGTATTCCCGTGCCGTCGAAAGCTTTATGTAACAGGGTGTAATCCTGCTGGGAAGTCATCACTTTCTCAAACAGGTCGATACTGTCGCGGAATATCAGCATCAATGCCCTCCCTCTGTTAGTGGATTCCGTAACGAAACGCCGCGTAGTGAAGAGCATGGTACGGAGCTCCTCCTGATGCCGATGAATACGCACCTGATAATCCATGAGCTGAGCCAGTATCCGGTAACTATCGGCATCTTGTTGGTAGAACATACCCTTGGTATGCAGGTAGGAAGAGGTTTCCATCAGGGATTCACCAAGCAGTTGCTGGACCGGCAGGTAAGGCCGCAGGGTGGAGAGGCTCAGGCTGACCAACGCATACCAAAGTCCGCCGATCACATAGTAGAATGCCACCTGGAAAATGTCTGCCGAGCCGAGGTCCCTGTCAATGCTCAGGATAAAAATGATCAGGGCGATCAGGCCGATGGTGTTGGCACGGCTCCCGTATATCGCAGCCATCGAGAAAATAATGCCGAAGCCTATTATTTCGATACCGATCAGCCAGGGATTGAACCGGCTCAGCCCCGCAATAAAAACCACAAAAAAATTAAGGCAGATGCTCACCAGCATGCCGTTCCGGCGGTGCTGCACGGGGCCGGGATTGTCGGTCATGCCCACGAATACAGCCCCGAGGGGGATGCTGATCATGCCGGCCAGCAGCCCGAAATGATACAACAGGAGGGAGGGAATGATGATACATGCTGTAACCCTGACCCC
>CAZUWX010000022.1:51268-52683 GCA_964624205.1 uncultured Chitinophagaceae bacterium | reverse complement strand
AAAAACCCTGCGTGCAAAGTATGCAGACCGCAAGGCGCTCTGGACGATGGACGAGTTGATGAACAAAAATGCTCCCACCGGTACGCCCGGGCGCGGCCAATAAATTTGGATTATCGTAGCAGCGGAAAAAACATATCCGTTCCCTATTTAAATAACACTTAAAGTTTGTCTGGGTCGGACGGAACCGGCTTTCACTCCGCTACTGGACTACTCGGGCGTCAGCGTGCCGTTCTCAACGTATTTGATCTGCACCTCCTGGTCCGGATCGGTAGATCCGGGGACGCCGATCAGCAAGATCGTGTACACCTTTCCACCCTCTACGCTGATGGTGCGGTTCGCAGCGATGTTGTTTTCGTTGCTGACATTGATGATGACGTCTCCGCTATTCACGCCCGCGAATTCGGATACGTTAGTAAAGGCGGCGGTCTCGTTCACTACTTCTTCTCCGCCCGCCGAAATGGTAACCGCGGGTCCACTGGAATCAGGAATGGCGTTGATATAACGGATGTATGCCAGACCCGATGAGGAAGAAAGGCTGTCGATGTTGTCGTGCACGATAACGTTGTGATACACGCCTTCCCGGCCGGTTACAAACAGCGAGTAGTAGCGGTCCGACTCAAAACTATAGTCATCCGAAGCAAGGGTGGTATCGCGGCCATAAGATTCAACGGTGTAGTTGCCGGCGTACACATTCTGGTAGCGCCCGCTATAGTTGGTGTACACGAGCGGCGGATTGGTCAGGATACTTCCGGATAGAGCCACTCCCACGGCGTCCTGGTCGGGCACGAGGTTAAAAGTCATTATTCCCGACACCGGCACCGGCGTCCCGTTGTTATCGTCCTTTTTACACGCGATCAGCAGCACTCCCATCAGGAGCACAAGACCTAGGACTGTAAAATATTTTCTGGTATAAAACAGATATTTTTTCATGTTGATGAATGTTAAAATTTGACATTTTAATTGATAATTGATTGTCCGGTCTTCTCGTTTTTCAGCCGTGCGCAGTCTGAATTGGCCGTGCGCAGTCTGAATTGGCCGTGCGCAGTCTGATTTGGCCGCGTGCAGTCTGATTTGGTAGGCTTGCGGTAATTTGCCATCTCGCAGTGGCAAGGGGGCTATGGCGAACATTCGATCCCCGAGTGTTCGGCACCTGGGGAATTACCGTCAGGTTGAAAAAACGATGCCAGCTTTTGTTAGCAAAATGACAAGATAGACCAGGAACCGGTTCGGTTTATTTATGCCTGCTTCGGCTGGAGAGCACTCCCGGAGCACGGGCAGATCGCTACCCCCAAGGGCCGGTTGCGACATGTCGGCCTTCTCCTGCCGGCCTTTTATGGAAACCTTCTCCCAAGCCTTGCACAGGAACATTACAGGGTAAAAGTTCCTGTTAGATTCCTGCTAGATTCCTGCTAGAT
>CAZUWX010000022.1:10735-51168 GCA_964624205.1 uncultured Chitinophagaceae bacterium | reverse complement strand
TAGATACCTGTTAGATACCTGTTAGATACCTGCTAGATACCTGCCAGATACCTGTTAGATACCAGGCTGTCTCGTCCTGGCATAACTATACAGGTGAAAAATAAATCCTGAAATCAGCTATACAGTAGGCAGCTTAGTCCTGTTTTTTTGCTGTACGGATCGCCTCATTGCGGGGTGCTTCTCTTCCAATGCCGGGTGAGCAAACGTTCAAAACGGCCCGCGCTGATTATCTTCGCTACCCGTTTTATCGGTTTAGTTAAAAAAATACGCCACAGGATGGATGCGCTCAAAAATATGTTCGATACGGCATTTTACAGCCGTTTTGCCAAGGTGTTCAGCGTGGTAGACAGTCATTTTGACGCCCGCCGGTTTTATGCCGAAGTAACAGAAGGCCTGGATGGGCGCACCCTGAACCAGCGTCTCCGAAATACCACGGAGGTGCTCGCCCGGCATCTCTCGCCCAACTTTAAGAAAGCCGTGCCGGTGTTGTACCAGGCGGCGCCATTGCTGGATAAAGGCTATACGGCACTGGTGCTTCCCGATTTTATAGCGCTGTACGGCCAACAGCAGTTTGCACTTTCCATGGAGGCGCTGAAATATTTCACGGTTTTCGGTTCTTCGGAATTTGCGGTCCGGGAATTTCTGAAAACGGATCTGCACGGCTCCCTTAAAATAATGAACCAATGGGCGGAAGACACGGATCCGCATGTGCGGCGACTGTCCTCAGAAGGCAGCAGACCCCGGCTGCCCTGGTCGGGCAAGCTGGATGCCATCATCCGTTCGCCCGAACTGACCCGGCCCATCCTGGAGAAGCTGAAGGCCGATGAGGCCCTCTATGTGCGCAAGTCGGTGGCCAACCATCTGAACGATATGTCGAAAGAGAACACCGCTTATATGCTGGCGCTGGTGGGTGAGTGGGATAGCGGGCATCCCCACACCGCCTGGATCGTCAAACACGCCTGCCGGACCCTGATCAAGCAGGGTGATCTGAAAACCCTGGCCCTGTTCAGTTTCGAGAAAAATCCGAAGGTTGATCTGAATAAATTTGCCCTGAGCGCCGCCACCATCAGGATCGGCGATAAGCTCGATTTCCGCTTCGATCTGGTCAGCGGGAAACGCAGCGCCCAAAAACTGGTGATCGATTATGCCGTGCACTATCCCAAAAGCTCGGGATCCATTTTCCGGAAGGTTTTTAAACTTAAAGAGCTAACCCTGCTGCCCGGCCAGCACATCAGCCTGGCTCGCAGCCACTCTTTTGAAGACCGCTCGACCCGGAAACACGTTCCGGGGAAATACCGGATTGAAATACAGGTGAATGGCAGGGCAATGGGGGAGAAAACGTTCCGCGTGGCCTGATCTTCAAATAAAAGTGGTTAATTTGGCGTGTTAAATCTTCCGGATAAGCCAAAGCGTTGTTTCCTACAGCAGGATGGCGGTCGGGAGGTATTTATTTAAGTCAAAATAAATAAAATATATGCGTCTTACGCTGAAGATCGTGCTGCCGCTTGTGTTGCTGATGGCTATCGCCGGCGGCCTGTATGCACAAAAACATCCTGAAAAAAAGCTGGGCTGGCAACTGGGTTCCCAGGCCTACACTTTTAATCGTTTCACCTTTGCAGAAGCACTGGATAAGATCGATAGCTGCGGGTTGAAATTTGTAGAAGCCTTCCCGGGTCAGGTGATCGGCGGCGGCATAGAGGGCAAGATGGACTACAACATGGACGCGGCTAAAAGGAAACAGGTGCTTGACCTGCTCAAATCAAAGGGGATCACGCTGGTTTCCTTCGGGGTGGTCGGCACCCGGAATGAGGCCGATTGGGAAAAGATATTCGAGTTCGCAAGCGCCATGGGAATCCGCAATATCACTGCAGAACCTGAGGAGGCCCATATTCCGGGGATCTCCCGGTTGTGCGACCAGTATAAGATTAATCTCGCCCTCCATAACCATCCTTCTCCTTCACATTACTGGAATCCAGACGTGGTGTTGAATGCCCTCAGGGGACAAAGCAAAAGGGTGGGAGCCTGTGCCGACATCGGGCATTGGGTGCGCTCCGGCCTGGACCCTGTGGAGTGTTTGAAAAAACTCGAAGGGCATATCATACAACTTCATTTCAAAGACCTTAATAAGACAGGGAAAGACGCCCACGATGTACATTGGGGCACGGGCGTGTCTAATGTGGATGCGGTGCTTGCTGAATTGAGGCGGCAAAAATTCAAAGGCCTCTTCTCCGTGGAATACGAATACAACTGGTATAACAGCGTTCCGGATGTGACCGCCAGCGTGGGCTATTTCCGTAAGGTGGCCCGCGGACTAAAATGATGTGCAGGCGGCGCCGGCCCCGGTAAGATCCAGCCTCCCCCGTCATCCGGTCCGGGTATCAATATGATCCGCAGGTGCCTGGAATTCCGGGAAGATCATCTCCCCGATACCCCGATCCGGATAACAGCGCTTAAACCTTCAAAGAATCTATGCGAACTTGTTTGCCTGATCTATCTTTGCGCCCGAAAATCGGGTTGGTACAAAAGTAAGACGGAGTATCGTCTTACAGAAACAGGATCTTATGCAGGGAAATAAAGAAGCCGGTTCCCCGGTATTAGTGATACTTGCTTTTGCAGCCGTGTATTTTATTTGGGGTTCTACATTTTTTTTCATCCAGCAGGCGCTGGGTGGTTTTCCGCCTTTTCTACTGGGCGCTTTTCGTTTTGTTGCGGCGGGATTGTTATTGGCGGGCTGGGCGCTCCTGAAAGGCGAAAAGATATTCGACGCGAAACTCATGCGCCATGCGGCGGTGGGCGGTTTCCTGATGTTGTTCATAGGCAACGGCGTGGTGATATGGGTGGAACAGACCCTGCCCAGCGCCATGGTGGCCATAATGGTTTCTTCTTCGCCCCTCTGGTTCGTGATCCTGGATAAGCCGAAGTGGGCGATGAATTTCCGCAACCGGAGCACGATATACGGACTGCTTTTTGGTTTCCTGGGGGTTATACTGTTATTTGGCGAACGACTGGTACACGTTTTTTCCGAACCGGGCAACCACGCCGAACTGGTTGGCGTTTGCCTGCTCATTGTAGGTGTAATTGCCTGGGCCGGCGGTTCCCTTTACGCCAAACAACATTCTTCCGAAGGCTCCACAATGGCAAGCACTTCCTGGCAGATGTTTTTCGCGGGGGCCGCTTTTTTTGCCGGGGCGGCACTGCACGGGGAGCCCGCCGGTTTCCAATGGAGCCAGGTATCCTACAACGCGGGCATGTCAATGTTGTATCTGGTGATCATGGGCTCGGTGATCGGCTTCAGCGCTTATGTATGGCTGTTGAAGGTGAAGCCGGCTACCCAGGTCAGTACCTTTGCCTATGTGAACCCGGTGGTGGCGGTGATCCTGGGCGTCTGGCTGGCTAATGAACAAATCTCCTGGGTGCAAATCTCTGGTCTGGTGGTCATACTGCTGAGTGTATTGCTGATCAACCTTTCGGCATACATTAGAAAAGACGGCGGGGAACGCGACAAGCAGTGACGTGTTTATCGCGCCCGGTCACCCGGGTTACAGAACCTGTTTCTGAATAAAGATATCCGCTTATAGTATGGCACTCCCGATTGGGTGTATCGAATCAGGATCATATCCTGATGGGCTGCTTATTACCGGATCTGGCCGTCTCCCTGTATCACCCATTTTTCTGTCACCAGCTTTTCCAGTGCAAAGGGGCCGCGGGCGTGCAGTTTTTGGGTGGAAATGCCTATCTCCGCTCCCAATCCGAATTCCTCTCCATCGGTGAAGCGGGTGGATGCATTGGTGTACACCACGGCCGCATCTACTTCCCGGATGAATCGTTCGCGCGCACGTTTGTTTTCCGATAAGATGGCCTCAGAATGTTTAGTAGAATGGGAGGCGATATGCTCCAGCGCTTCATCGATGTCGTCCACCACTTTCACCGCGCATTTCAGGCTGAGAAACTCCCGGCCAAAATCCTCCGGATCGGCTTTCTGAAGAAAGGGGTATTTATTCAGGAGTTTGTACGACTTAGCGTCTGCGAATATTTCCACGCCATGTTTTTCGAACTCGGGCCGGAGCAGGTTCAGAAAGGGGGTGGCAACCGCCCGGTCTACCAGCACGGCATCCACGGCATTGCAGACCGAAGGCCTTGAGATCTTGGCATTCACCACTATATTCACGGCCTTGTCCAGGTCGGCTTTCTCTTCCACGTAGATATGGCATACCCCGGCGCCCGTTTCAATCACGGGCACGAGGCTGTTTTTTCTGACAAACTGTATCAGCCCATCAGAGCCGCGGGGAATCAGCACGTCGATATACCGCGTGGCCGTGAACATTTCACTCACCACCTCCCGGTCGGGCGGAAGCAGGTTAACCACGTCGGGGTTGATCTCGAACTGCCTCAGTACTTTTTTAATGATGCGGACTGCAGCCTCGTTGGAAAAGCGTGCGTCGCCGCTGCCTTTCAGCACACAGGCGTTCCGGCTGCGGAGGCAGAGGGCCGCAATGTCGAAGGTGACGTTTGGCCGGGATTCATAAATGGCGCCCACCACGCCCAGGGGTACTGTTTTCTTTTCCAGCTTCAGGCCGTTGGGAAGCACTCTTTTGCCCAGCAACTGACCGGTGGGATCGGGCAGACCCGCAACTTTTCGGATGCTGCCGGCAATGTTCCGGATACGTTGTTCATTCAACATCAGCCGGTCGTTACGCGGATTATCAGGCGCCTGGCTAGCCAGGTCTTTTTTATTTGCTTTCAACAACAATGCGGTGTTGGCTACGATTTCCGCAGCCAGCGAACGAAGCATTTTCTTTAGCTGGCTGTCGCTGACCTCCTGCAGACTCACCGCTGCTTTGTGGGTTTTTTTGAGCGAGGGCAGGATGGACTTTATGCCCGTTTTCAGTGTTTTCTCCATTTTACATCAGAATAAAACGATATCGTCCGCATGAGCGGCCACGATATTCTTTTCTTTTAATTGTTTATTGATCAGCGCGGCGCCGATCTTCGTTTTTGCCACGCCCAGGATCACCCCGTTCTCATCAATGATCTGCACCACCTCCCCTTCGGCGAACCGCCCTTCTGTGCGGCTGATGCCCACCGTGAGCAGGCTTTTCCGGCCCTGCAGGGCCTTGGCGGCGCCCTTATCCACCTGGATCGCACCCCTCGTGATGGAACCGCTGGCCAGCCATTTCTGGCGCGACCGGAGGTTGGGTTTTTCCGGCTCGAAAGCTGAGCCGCTGTTGCCCTCCAGGGCGTTTAACAGGGGGCGATCCCCTGTCAGGCCGCAGATCACCACCCGGATGCCCAGGGAGGTAGCAAGCCGTGTAAAGGTAAGCTTCGAAATCATACCGCCAAGGCCCAGCCCGGTTTTAGCCGTATTCACATATTTCATCACCGAACCGTCGATCTTGTCCACGTGGCGGATCACCTGCCGTTTATCGTCGAGCAGCCCGCCCGCAGAAGTGCAGAGCAGCAGCGCATGCGCATCGAAACCCACCGCGAGCAGGGTGGCCAGTTCATCGTTATCGGAGAATTTGATTTCTACATTGCTCACCAGGTCATTTTCGTTCACGATCGGCAGGATATTGTTTTCCCATAGCGTGATAAAGGTTTCTTTCAATTGCAAAAACTGTTGGCGCCGGGAGAAGTGGACGCGTTCGCAAAGCGCTTGAGCTACCCTGATGCCGTGGGCCTGAAAGTGCTGGTGATACAGGTTGATCAGTACAGGGTTGCCGATTGCTGCCGCGGCCTTGCGTTCGCGAAGCGTGCCTTTGTAGTTGCTGAGGAATTTCCTGCCGCTGGCCACAGCCCCGCTCGATACCAGCACTATATTGTACGTCCTGTTCAGTTGGGCTATCTCCGTTGCTATTTTATGCACAACGGCAGTGTCGATGTTGCCATTGTTATCGGTGATCACCGCTGTTCCCAATTTGACCACCAGGACTTTCCTTAACATGTTGCCGAATTTTATCTACAGGGGATAAAAGTACTCAAACTCGAAGCGGTAAAGAAATTTTAGATCGATACCCGATTTGTTTAATTTCGTCAGCATGGCTATCGGGCCATTGAAAAGATAAAAATATGAAAGCAATTATATTAAGAGCCTTTGGGTCGGTCGATGAACTGATTCCTGCCGAGCTGCCTACGCCGGCTTTTTCTAACGCTGCTGAAGAGGTGCTGATTCGGGTGAAGGCGGTCAGCATCAACCCCATTGACGTAAAAACCAGGAAGGGAAAGGGGCAGGCTGCCCGGTTGCGCAAACATGATCCCATGATTCTCGGCTGGGATATCTCAGGGGAGGTAGCAGACGCAGGATCGGGACAGACTGATTTTAAAAAAGGCGACCAGGTGTTCGGGATGATCCGGGTTCCGGGTATTGGCGAAGCCTATGCGGAATACGTTGTAGCACCCGCCGCGCACCTTGCGCTGAAACCCGATAATATCACCCATGAGGAGGCAGCAGCAGCGGGCATTGCAGCGATGACCGCCTGGCAGGCACTGGTAACGCACGGCCAGGTAAAGCCGGGCCAAAAGCTGCTGATCCATGCGGCTGCCGGTGGGGTGGGGCATTATGCAGTCCAGATCGCAAAATATCTGGGCGCCCACGTAACGGGCACTTCTTCGGCGGAAAACCGCGATTTTGTACTTGCCCTCGGGGCTGATGAGCATATCGATTACGCGCGCCAGCCCTTCGAGAAGGTGGCGCCGGAAATGGACTATATACTGGACGCTATTGGCGGAGAGCATATCGACCGGTCGCTGAAAGTGCTGCGTAAAGGTGGAACCATTGTGGCATTGCCCAGCGGTCTTAGCGAATCCGTGTCGGAAAAAGCTGCTGCCCAGGGCAAGCATGGGATATTTTTTTTCGCTCAGTCCGGGCCTACGGACATCCGGCAACTGGCTGGTTTGCTGGCAGAAGGGCGTATCCGTTCTTTCCTCTCCGAAAAGTTTGGGTTCGACCAAATGCGCCAGGCACATCTGCATATGGAAACGGGAAAAACGCAGGGTAAGCTGGCGCTAACCGTATAGCGGCGAAACAAATTGCTGAGTCGGCAGCGTCTGTGGAATGGTCGGAGAAACCGGTATCAATGGTGTAGTAGCAGCAATCAGCCGCTTGCCGATGATTGATCAAACGGGCTGAGGGCAGCGGCCTGCAGTGGGCCGCAGATGCAGGGGCTACGACCCGACGTTCAGGTCGGAAAATGCTTCTTTTTTGAACTAGCGAGTTCTGCCCTGGTGCGCGGCAGACATTCAGGATAATTTTTTTGCACAAAGTTGATGAGGTGTTCCCGGACATAGCACCGCAACTCGAAGGCCTGGCCTGAATTGCGTGCGCTTATGAGTACCCGGATCTGAATGGTGTGCTCGGTGGAATCCGTCACCTGTATCACCCCTACGCGTTTATCCCAGATGGGCGATTCATTGAGCAGCCTGGTGAATTCCGTTCTCAGCGCTTCTACGGGTATGGTGTAATCCAGATAAAGAAACACGGTGCCCAGTATTTCGGAGGAATTCCGGGTCCAGTTCTGAAACGGTTTCTCCAGGAAATAATTGATGGGGAGTACCAGCCGCCGTTGATCCCATATGTTCACCACCACGTAGGTAAGTGTGATCTCTTCCACGCGCCCCCATTCCCCTTCCACGATCAGCACGTCATCCATTCGAAGCGGTTGGGTGAAGGCGATCTGCATGCCCGCCAGCACATTAGCGATCGAGCGCTGGGCCGCAAAACCGATGATGATGCCGCCAACTCCCACACTGGCCAGCAGGCCCGAGCCGATCTTCCGCAGGTTCTCGAAACTCAGCAGGATGGCGCATAGGGTGAGGGTGATGATCACAGCCACCAGCAGTTTGCGGATAAACTGTATCTGGGTACGGATCTTTCTTTCCCGCAGGTTGTCTTCTTTTTTCAGGTCATACAGGTGGTATCCGTAGTCGCGGCCGGAGTTGAGGAATCCTACCAGTATCCATGCAAAAGATGCCAGGAACAGGATGTCCATGGTTTTGTTGAGTACCAGTTCTGCTTTTGGAGAAAAACGAAACCACGACAGCACGAAGTTGGCGATCAGCAGTATTACAAAAACGACCACCGGCTTGTACAGTCGCGTTACAATCGTACGAAATAAAGAAAATCTGTTCTCGCCGGTTTTACTCATGCCGTTTTCTCTTTTATTTTGGTGCTTTTGTTGGCCTGTTTGGCACGTAGCCTGCTAAGTGTTTCCAATGTTATGCCAAGATAGGAGGCCACGTATTTGAGCGGGATCCGGTTAACCAGTTCCGGGCGCGATTGTATAAAATGCGCATACCGGGCATTTGCATTGGGAATGCGGCCAATGTACACTCTTTCTTCCGTTTCGGCATAGTATTGTTCCAGCAGCATTCGTGCGAACCGGTTCATGTCCGGGAACAGGTCGTACATTTTGTTCACATCTTCGAAAGAGATGGCGAAAAGCTCACAATCTTCCAGCACGTGGATGTATTCGTCGGAAGGCTGCTGTCTTGTCATGCTTCGTATAGACGTGGTGATTTCGCCTTCGGGATTGATCCATATGGTGATCTCCTTGCTGCCGTATTTCAGAAAAGAGCGGAGAATACCCTTGTGGATGTAATAATAATGGTTGCATATTTCGCCGGCGCGCAGCAGGTATTTTCCTTTGGTCAGGGTAACCGGAAAAACGTGCTGTTGTATAAAAAGCGCTGCCTCTTTACTTATCGGGCAGATCCCGTTGACGAATGCCATGATCGTGGCGTCTGACGGTTTGGTTTGCTCCATTGGCTGTTTGTTATGAGGGATACCGGGTTCCCCGGTGATTTTGGGTTATGGGGTTATTTGTATAGATGTCGAAATTATTAATTCCTTCCAATATCGGGAATTAAAATGATCGCCGTTGATTTTCTGCTGGTTATTGGATGCCGGTAACCGGTTGACGGACGATAAAATGCACCGGGAGTGCTGATAGCAGAACGCCGGAACAATATGTGCCTTCCCGGAACGTTCCTCATGAGCAGGTATTGCACGAGTCTGCGCCCTGCATTTACCGATCGCGGCAGCCCGGTTCAGGTCTATAAGGCAGGATATTTTTTAGCAGGTATTGACGGTTTATTTCCCATTTTGAGATACTGTTCCGTCAACCGGAACGATTCCATCCTCAGCACCGGCTATATAATATTGTAAATGAATGACTTGTCATCGCGGCACGCTACTGGTAACATACGGGTTCAATCGTACCTTATGTTTAGAACAGCGTGTTTCATATCATCTCTTTTCAAAACCGTCGTGGGCATCGCCGCTTGTCTGCTATTGGCGTCGGCAGCCGGAGCCCAATCGGTCAACGAGATCATTACCACCTACAATGGTTACTGGAAAACCGGGGTGGGCGCTGTGAATCCTGTCAAGCCCGACCATCGTCATGATCTGCTCGCTTTCAAATTTAACGGCGTGCGATATTCCACCGGTGTGGCAGACGCACTGCTGGAGACGCACGGAGACAGCTTTGTTCCCGGCGTGTTCCGCGCTCTGCCGATGCATAATATTAATGGCGTACCCAACAGCAATACCAAGGTAGGCCTGGGCGCACTGATAGACGGCGTTTTCAACGGACGCGGCGCTGTTGCCCCCTCCCGTAGCCTGGCGCAGTACCTGGTAGACGGGGTGAATGGGCTCGACATTGGCACCTGTGTGGCCAACCTGCCCGCCGGAACGATGTTCATGCCCGTGACGCAGGTGCAGGTTGAGAATATCGGTGACGGCGTGCCCGATATTCTGGTTACGCAGATCGCGGACCCCTCCAACCAGTACGACCGATATGAATTCACTGATATCAATGGCCAGCGGGTGGGGAACTATGTCGACATTGTGCTCACTAATATCACACCGGTGGGCAACTGGACCGCCGACTTCTACGAGGCTACCGGCTCTACGATACTGGGCTCCTCGTTTACCCAGACCGACAGGCCCCTGCGGCTATGGGCGGCAGACTTCAGCGCGTTCGGCATCAATGCCTCCAATATACAGGACATTGCATATTTTAAGATCACGCTGAACGGCAACAGCGATATCGCATTTGTGGCTTACAATACTACCACGGTTACGGTGGAGCAGGTGCTGGACTTCGAAGAAGTGCAGGCGCGTCCGAGGCTTACCCGCCCTGTTTCAGGCGAACCGGTCGCGGTGTCGGTATATCCCAATCCGGCTTCCGGTAGGGTCAACCTGGCACACCCTAAGGCAGCCGGAAAAGAGAAAATCCTGCTGTATAACGCCGGTGGCATGCCGGTACTGCAGGTGGCACCCGCTTCCGGCAGCACCCTGACCAGCTTTTCCGTGGCCCATTTACCGCGAGGCATCTACCAGGCGGTGTTCACTGATGGCAACCGGCGGCAGGCCCGGCAACTCATTGTTCAATAAGCCGGATCCCGATCCCGTTTCCCATCATTTTTCGTTTCCCGCGTCCCGGATGGCGCTCAAATTTCCCGCCCGGGAAATGCCGGCGCACGAACCTGAACGCACGAACCAGTGCTTTTTATTATTTTCGGTTATGATATTGATCGTCGATGATAAAAACGAAAACCTTTTTTCCTTACAGAAGCTGCTCGAAATTCACCATTTTAAAGTAGACACCGCTAATTCGGGAGAAGAAGCTTTAAAAAAAGTACTAAAGAATTTTTATGCGTTGATCATCCTCGATGTGCAGATGCCGGGCATGGATGGATTTGAAATCGCGGAAGCCATATCGGGCTTCCGTAAGTCGCGCGATATCCCGATCATATTCCTGTCGGCCGTGAAGATCAATAAAGCTTTTATTACAAAGGGATATCATTCCGGCGGTATCGACTATGTTACCAAACCCTTCGACCCGGACCTGCTGTTGCTGAAGGTCAAAACGTTTTACAGGCTTTCGGAACAAAGAAGGGAGCTCAATGAAATACAGATCATCCTCCGCGAGGAAATAGAGTTCCGCAAAAGGGCGGAGAAAGAATTATCACACAGCATCGAGGAGCTCCGGTCGGTGCTGGAGTCTATCCCGCAGATCGCGTTCATCACCGACGCCGGCGGCGGGGTGGAGTTTGCCAATCAGCACTGGTATCGCTACGCCTCCGGTTTGTCGGCCTTTCCCCGCGACGAACGGGGGCAGTCTGTTAAACGAATCCTGGAAGCGGCTATACTTTCGGGTGAGCAGCAGGTGGTGGAAGTGCGTATATGCGAAACCGGCAGCCAGCAGTTCCGTTATCATCGCCTGAGTATGACGCCGGTAAAAAAAGATAAGACCATCGTACGGTGGGTGAACATCTTCACCGATATCGACGATCAGAAAATGGCCAACCAGGTGCTGGAGCAACGCGTTGCGAAACGTACTGAAGAACTGCACCGAATGAATATTCAGCTTGAAAGCAGTAACCACGACCTTCAGCAGTACGCATCCGTTGCCTCGCACGATCTCAAGGAGCCCCTCAGGAAAATCCAGATCTACGGCGACCGCCTCCGCCGCCTGCTCACATCGGAAGCCAACTCGCCGGCCGAGGCATATATCGGGAAGATCATCACTTCTTCCCAGCGAATGACTACCCTTATCAACGACCTGCTGAATTATTCAAGGCTCTCTGGCGACGGCCATTTCCAGGTTGTGAATGTGAACGGGATCATTGAGGGGCTGGTCTCCGATCTTGAATTACTGGTAGCGGATAAGCAGGCCGTAATCCGGGTTGATACGTTTCCCGAGATGGAAGTGATCCCCGGCCAGATCAGACAATTATTCCAGAATATTATCAGCAATTCCATAAAGTTTTCGCGCTACGGCGTTCCTCCCGTGATCGACATCCGCGTGGAAACTACCGACAACAAAAAAATCGCGTCCCCTGCTGCGGCCGGAGGCGTTTTCTGCCGCATACAGATCAGCGACAACGGTATCGGCTTTAATGAGGCATACAAAGACAAGATATTCACCATGTTTCAGCGCCTGCATTCAAAGGAAACCTTTGAGGGTACAGGGATAGGGCTGGCGATCGTAAAGAAGATCATCGACAAGCATAATGGCGCCATCACTGTTCAGAGCAAAGAAGGAGAGGGAACCACGTTCACGATCATACTGCCGGTGAGCCAGCAGCACACCGTTCATACAAAACAGATTCGCGTTATCTAAAATCATTCCCGGTATGTCAACAAGCTTTAAACGTAATGTGCTCGTCGGTTTCGGGTTTTCACTATTGCTTCTTATCGTTAGTTCCCTGGCCTCTTATATCAGCATACGGAATTTGCTGTCCAGCGCCGAGCTCGTGGAAACAACCAATGCAAGAATCCAGGCCCTCGAACAGATCAACCGGCTATTGCTGGAAGCCGAATCCGGTCAGCGTGGTTATCTGCTCGTAAACGATCCCGCACTGCTGAGGCCTTTGCGCGACAACCTGACCCAGATCCGCAGCGAGCTGACGGAAATGAAGGAACTGCTGATCGCCAACGGCAACCAGCAGCAGCTCGCCAACGTCAATGAGCTGGAAGATACGATCGAGGTACGGATAGAAACGCTGAACCAGGGCGTCCGGCTGAAAGAACAGGGCCAGTTTCCCGATAGTGCATTGCTGGCACAGGGCAACCGGTTTATGGAATCGGCGCGCAAGATACTCCTGCGAATTGAGCAACTGGAAGAGGAGAAGCTCGTACAGCGTACCCAAAGGATGCAGCGGTTTTCCGATTATACCCCTGTGCTCATCGTGGCGGCTGCCCTGATCGCACTGCTGATCACCATTGTATTCTACACCCGTATCATCCGCGACTTCCGTAGCCGGGCAGCGCTACATGAGGAATTGCGCCTGAAAAACATCGAAACGGACCGGCGGCTATCCATCATACAGGATATCGCCAACCGGATATCTGCCGGCGATTTTACGGCAAAGGTCTCCGACGAGGGGCACGACCTGCTGGGTAACCTGGCAGTTATCCTGAACAAAATGGGTGCCTCCCTGGAAGAATCGTTCCGGAAAGTGTCCGCTAAAGAGTGGCTACAATCGGGCATCGTGGGGCTAAATAATAAGATGCTGGGTGAACAGCACCTGGATGTGCTGGCCCATCATATATTACGGTTCGTGGCAGACTACACGGATAGCTGCGTCGGCGCGCTCTATCTCGTGAATTCGTCCGATAACCTTATCCTTTCAGGGAAGTTTGCGCTTTCCAATAAAGTTCCGGCCAAGCTGAATCTGGGAGAAGGGGTAGTGGGGCAGTGTGCCCTGCAGAAAAAGATGATCCGGCTCGATGATATCTCGGCTGAGGACTTTTCGGTTTCGTTGGCGGTGGGGAACCTGAAACCGTCTGCGGTAGTGGCGATTCCCTTACTGCACGAGGGAAAGGTGAAAGGGGTGATGGAGCTGGGTACGCTGAAAACATACGACGACAACCATATTCATTTTTTTGACTCCCTTTCCTGGCAAACGGGCATCGTTATCAACAGTGCTCAAAGCCACTGGCGGCTACAGGAACTGCTGGAGGAAACCCAGGCACAGTCTGAGGAGCTGCAGTCTCAGCATACCGAATTGGAGAACATCAACGAAGAACTGAAGTCGCAGTCGCAGAAACTGCAGGTGTCTGAGGAGGAGCTGCGGGCCCAGCAGGAAGAGCTGATGCACATCAATACCGAGCTGGAGGAACGGAGCACCCTGCTGGAAGAAAGGAACCACCTGATCGAGGACCGTAACCGCGAGATACAGGTGAAGGCGGGGGAACTGGCTGAGAGCACGCGGTATAAGTCGGAGTTCCTCGCGAATATGTCGCACGAGTTGCGAACCCCCCTTAATTCGATCTTGCTGCTGTCGAGGTTGATGACGGAGAACAACCAGCAGAATCTCAGCGCCGACCAGATCGAATATGCCCGGGTGATACAAAGCTCCGGGCAGGGCCTGCTGATCCTGATCGATGATATACTCGACCTCTCAAAGATAGAAGCGGGGAAAATGGAGGTGAACTACGAGCAGACCTCCGTGCAGGAGATACTCAACGATATCCGTTCTCTTTTTTCAGCGGTGGCGAACGAGAAGGGGCTGGAACTGGGGATCAATGCGGCAGACAATGTTCCCCGGCAGTTTGAAACCGATCGTATACGGGTCACGCAGATCCTGCGTAACCTGATTTCCAATGCCATGAAGTTCACGGAGCAGGGTTACGTGCGCCTGCAGGTGTCGGTAGCCAGGGAGCGGTCCGGTATGCTGGTCTTTTCTGTCAAAGACACCGGTGTGGGCATTCCGTCCGAAAAACAGCAGCTCATCTTTGAAGCCTTCCGTCAGGCCGACGGGTCTACGCGGCGCGAGTATGGTGGCACAGGGCTGGGTCTTTCGATCAGCAGGGAGCTGGCCCACCTGCTTGGCGGCGAGCTGGAGCTAGAGAGCGAGCCCGGCAAAGGCAGCGATTTTCGGTTGATCATTCCGGTCGCCCGGCCCGGTGGTGGCGGGGCGGCAGACCATACCGCACCTGCCCCGCAGGCAGGAGGGCAGCAGCCGGACGACCGGCCGGTCAAACTACATTCTTCTCCGCCGGGGAATGTGTTGATCACGGAAGACAACACCCCCGACAAAATGAGCCGGGTGCTGCACCGGATAGAAGACGTGCTCAGTAAGGAACCGAAAAAAGTATTGATCGTAGAAGAGAATACCAAACATGCCCGGGCACTTTCGTATTTTCTGGAAAATTTCGATATAGACGCCGGCATCCTGCAAAACGTGGAAGACAGTGTGGCCGCCCTCCTTGCCAGGGAGCAGGTATGTGTAATTCTGGATATCAGCGCGGCAGGTAACGGCGACCTGTATGGGGTGCTGGAAAAAGTAAAGGCAACACAGGGCCTGGAACTACTGCCGGTCATCGTCTTCACCGGCAAGCACCTTTCCAAAACGGAGGAGTCGCGACTAAAACAATACGCCCATTCCATCGTGCTGAAAACAGCTCATTCTTACCAGCGCATACTCGACGAGGTTTCGCTGTTCCTGCACCTGGCAGGCAATATCAGCCGGAAAGCCGGCTCCGCGTACCACATGGGGAGCATTTCCGAAGTGCTGCGGGACAAGGAGGTGCTGATCGCCGACGACGATGTCCGGAACATCTTTTCCCTCAGCAAGGTGCTGGAAGGAGCGGGCATGAAAGTGATCTCGGCCACCGACGGCGGGGAGGCGCTGCAGCAACTGAAGGACCATCCCGCTGTAGACGTGATCCTGATGGACATGATGATGCCGGAAATGGACGGCTACGAGGCCATGCGCCGGATCCGGATGATGGCAGGTTTCAGCAAGATCCCGATCATTGCCGTGACGGCCCGGGCCATGGTGGGCGATCGCGAAAAATGCGTGAAAGCCGGCGCTTCGGACTACATCACCAAACCCATCGACAAAGACCAGTTATTATCGTTGCTGAGGGTATGGTTGTACGACAGGAACTAATGACTTAAATACCCCGGAAATGGTGCTTAAAATTGAAAACCGTGTATCAAGAAAGGCTCAGCGATGAGGAACTGGAATGGCTGCTGAACGATGTGCAGGAAAAATTCGGCTATGATTTCACCCGCTATGCGCAGGCTTCGATAAAAAGAAGGATCAACCGGCTGTTCTTCCTCGATAAATTCGATGGCCTTGCATCTTTCCGGCAGCGCATCCAGACAGATCCCCGCTACATTGGCCGTTTTATCGGTGAGATCACAGTGGGGGTGACGGAAATGTTCCGCGATCCCTTTTTCTACCGGCTGCTGCGGGAGGAAGTGATTCCGGTGCTGGCCACCTATCCTTTTATACGGATCTGGCATGCCGGGTGTTCTACCGGTGAGGAAGTGTACTCGATGGCCATCCTCCTCCAGGAGGCGGGTGTGCTGCACAAATCCCTGCTGTATGCCACCGATATCAACCCTGCCAGCCTGGAAAAAGCCAAAAAAGGCATTTATCCCATCAGCCAGCTCCGGCTGTTCTCCGGCAACTACATTCAATCGGGGGGGGAGGCCGACTTTTCTTCCTACTACACAGCCCGGTACGATCTGGCCAAATTCAGCGACACATTAAAAAAAAGAATGATAGTGGCCACCCACAACCTCGTGTCCGATGGGTCTTTCAACGAATTTCAGCTCATCATCTGCCGGAATGTCCTGATCTATTTTAATCATCCCTTGCAGGAAAAGGTGCTGGGGCTGATCGACGGTAGCCTGGAGCGGCTGGGGTTTCTTGCCCTGGGCCCCCGCGAACACCTCCGGTTTGATCCGCTGGCGGGCAGGTATGAACTCCTCGGGGCCACTGAAAAAGTATGGCGGAAAATGCGCTGAGGCGGGCGATCGGTTTACAACTATTTTCAATGTATTCGGCAGCGGGTGGGAACTGTCCCCGCCTGGGAGGAGTGTTTCCGGCAGTGGGAAATTTTGTAGAAAGAGCAGGCCATGCCCTGCCGGGGCGGAAAGGTCAAAATTTTACGAAGGCTTATGCAATAATAAGAACACTAAAGAGTTATACATTAGTTAACCTTCCGGTGAAAGGAATTGGTGTGAGATTTGTATAAGGAGAGGCGTAGTTATCTGCAAAGTGTGAGAAGGCATGGAATTGGTGCGTAAAATTTTGATTTGCCGGTTTTAAGATTTACTTTCGCAGTTCGAATTATCGCCATATCCTCAATAGATGTAGCCTGTTCCGGTACTACTTTTATTTGGTTTGAAGAACCGAATTGCCAATTCACCGAATTAAAGATATAATATCAGATAAAAGCGTCTATGAAAACAGGTCTACCGAATACCCGGCACACGGTTGTTTCTTTAATTGCACTCTGTACGTTACTTATATTCAGCAGTTGCGCCGATACCCGGAAAGTGACCTATTTTAATGATCTCAGAGAGGGAGTCATTCCTTCACCCGTGGTGAACCTTGAACCTGTTATTCAGAAAAGTGATATCCTAAGCATCACTGTAACCAGTCCGAATCCCGAAGCAACAGAAATGTTCAACGCTCCCAATATGGCACTTTCTCATTCGGTTGGCGGCGGCACGGGGAATATTGCTCCCGCGTCCGGTTATCTGGTAAACCAGGACGGGTTTATCCAGTTCCCCAGTTTGGGGAACATCATGGCTGCAGGGTTGACCAAGCAGCGACTGAAAGAAGAGATTACAAAATTATTGGTGGATAATGAATTGCTGTTGGACCCCATTGTCACTGTCCGCTACCTGAACTTCCGGGTGAGTGTGATAGGGGAGGTGGGGCGTCCTGGAGTGTTTACCATACCCAACGAAAAGATCTCCATGCTGGAGGCGCTGAGCCTTGCAGGGGATCTCACCATTTATGCCAGGCGCGACAATGTGCTGCTGGTCCGCGAGGAAAAAGGAAGCAAACTGATCAAACGTATCAACCTGAATTCGAACGAGATCTTTTCTTCACCTTATTATTATCTTAAATCCAACGATGTATTATATGTAGAGCCCAATAATACGAAAGTGGCTTCGGCGAGTCGTACCCAGCAATTGCTGCCTACGATTCTGAGCGGGCTGTCGTTCATTGCGATCATTTTAACCCGTGTAATCAATTAGGTATATGGCGATTCAAGTGACCAAGAAAAACGGGATTCAGCAGGACGGTAACATCATCAACCAGTTACTGTTCCGCTACTGGCCATATTGGCCCCTGTTCCTGATCATGCTGATCCTGGGCGGAGTAGTTGCGTTTGCATATATACGCTATACAACTCCCATCTTTGAAGCCAGTGCCTCGATCATGATCAAGGATGAAAGGAAGGGTGCAGATCAATCGAAAGTGCTGGAATCGCTCAATCTCTTCGGCGCAAAAAAGATCGTGGAGAATGAGATCGAGATGATCCAGTCGCGCACCCTGTTGAGAAATGTGGTTGAGAAGCTGCGGTTATATGCTCCGGTATACGCGGAGGGGAAGGTGAATGTGATCCATGCCTATACCCAGTCTCCGGTGGAACTCGAGGTGAAGCACCTCGACTCACTCGTGGAGGCAGAGAAAATATATTTCAGTTACGATAAGAATAACCAGGTGGTGAATATACAGGGCAAGGACTATCCGCTCAATCAGTGGGAAAGCTCTCCCTGGGGTACTATCCGGTTTGTGCCAAATGCCAACTATCAGCAGCCCGCGGTCGAAAAACCGCTGTTTTTTGCGCTGGTGCAACCCAAGAAGGTGATCGATTACCTGGGCAAACAGTTGTCTATCGCCACTTCGGGCAAACAGTCGACGGTGATTGTTATCAAGGTCCACGACCCGGTGCCGGTACGCGGCAAGTTGGTGGTGAAGGAGCTGATCCACCAATACGACCTTGCCGCCGTGAACGACAAGAACCAGTTGGCGCGCAATACGCTGGCCTATGTGGAAGATCGGCTGGATAACATGCTGCGTGACCTGGACTCCACCGACCGGTCGATCCAGGAATTCCGGACCGCGAACAACCTGGTAGATATCGGTGCCCAGGGACAGCAGTTTCTCCAGAGCGTAGGCACGAGTGATCAACGGGTTAGTGAAATAGAGATACAGCTCGCGGCTTTGAAAGAGGTAGAGAACTATGTGCGAACCAGCGACAAAAACGCCGGTATGGTACCGTCAACCCTGGGTATCAATGATCCGATGCTGGCCAACCTGTTATCGCAATTATATGAAGCCCAGATGCAGTTGGAACGCCTGAGGTCTACTACCGGGGAGAATAACCCCGTGATCGTTTCACTGAAGGAACAGATCGGGCGTATCCGTCCCAGCATTCTGGACAATATAGAGAGCCAGAAAAGGAACCTTCAGGGGAGTAGAAGCAGCTTTTCCACCAATACCAACCGGTATTCATCCTTGCTGCGGTCGATGCCCGAAAAAGAAAGGCAGTTAATGGAGATCAGCCGGGAACGGTCGATCAAGGCTGCCAATTACCAGGCCCTGCTCCAGCAGAAGGAGGAAACGGAGATGAGCCTGAATGCGACGGTGTCTGATAGCCGTGTGGTGGATGAGCCGGAATCCTCAGGCAAGCCGGTGAGTCCGAATATTAAGTTTATCTACCTGCTGTTCACGTTAGGCGGGCTCGGATTGGCGGTGTTGTTCATCACCTTGAAGGAAGGCATGAACAGAACCATACTCTTCCGCAACGAGATCGAGAATTACACCAAGGTGCCGGTGATCGGCGAAGTGATCCAGGATACATCCGGGGAGCAGATCGTCATCGCCAACGATAAAAAGAATTTCATCGCCGAACAGTTCCGGCAGATCCGTACCTCCCTCAGCTATCTGGGCATCGGGCCCAGGAAAAAGAAGGTGCTGATCACCTCCTCCATCCCAGGTGAGGGAAAAAGTTTTGTGGCGGCCAATCTCGCGATCAGCCTTTCCCTTACGGATAAAAAGGTGGTGGTGATGGAAGTAGACCTCCGAAAACCCAAGCTGAGTGAGATATTTGACATACGCTCCTCCACGGTGGGCATCAGCAACTACCTGATCGGTGAGAAGGAGGCCGACGAAATAATTAAAAGGACAGACATCAATCCTAACCTGTTCATTATCTCCGCGGGGCCCATACCTCCCAACCCCTCGGAGCTGATCCTGAACGGCAGGATACAGGAATTGCTTGCCTATCTGGAAAACGTGTTCGACTATATCGTAATAGACACGGCTCCCGTGAGCCCGGTGACAGACGCTTACCTGCTTTCTCAGTTTTGTGACGCCACCCTGTATGTGGTGCGCCACGGTTACACCCCGCGCATCTACCTGCAGTTGCTGGATGAGAATAACAGGGTGAGGAGCCTGAAGAACCTGGCGCTGATCTTTAACGGCGTCAAATCGAGGGGTATCGGCAAGGGCGGATACGGAAACGGGTACGGTTATGGGTATGGTGTGGGATATGGCGACGAAGACGTGCGGGGCAAAGTGAAGAAAGTAAGATCGATTTTTGGTAAGGCTAAGGCTTATAGATAATATAAGAGCGAAGGCTCTGGTTCGTAGAAAGGAAAAAGGATCTGCCGCACACCCTGTGAGTGAGTTGGCGGAGCTTTTCCCGGAATCGAAATTTGAAGATTGTAAGTTTAATTGTTATCTGCTATGAACATTGAGAAAGTTTCGTGGTATGCATTGTATACCAGGCCGCGTTGGGAGAAAAAAGTGGCCGACCTTCTTACTCGTAAGAAGATCATAAATTATTGCCCGCTGAACAGGGTTCAGAAACAGTGGAGCGACCGTAAAAAGATCGTGCTGGAACCCCTGTTTCGCTCCTATGTTTTTGTGCATATCCCAGAAAACAGGCAACTGGATATCCGGCAGACCGACGGTGTGATCAACTTTGTTTACTGGCTGGGTAAACCCGCAGTGATACGCGATAATGAAATAGACGTCATCAAAAGATTCCTGCACGACTACGAAAATGTTCAGCTCGAAAAGGCTGAGGTGAACCTCAACGATACCGTACGGGTAACCCATGGCCCGCTTCTTTTTATGGAAGGCAATGTGGTGGAAGTAAAACACAAGACGGTAAAGGTGCTGCTGCCTTCCCTCGGCTTCACCCTGGTCGCTGAGATTGAAAAAACACATATTGAAAAGGTAAAGCTGGTGCGGCAGTTCGATCTGTTACACGACGATAATATCAAAGTATCGAATTAACCGCTCCCATTCCAGCATTCACTGATTTGAGCAGTCCTAAACTATTTACGGTTGGCAGTTGAATCGGCAGCCCTCGGAGCCGGTGCGAAGAAGGGGCTCGTTAAGAATGTTTTTTCGCTCGGGCTGGTACAGGTAGCCAACTACGTATTTCCTTTAATCACCGTCACCGTTGTGGCCCGCATCATCGGGCCCGACAAACTGGGCGTGATTAATTTTGCCTCGGCCTTCATGGCCTATTTTACCATCCTCATCAATTTCGGCTTTGATCTCTCGGCTACCCGTGTGATCGCCGCCAACCGGAATAACCTGGAGATCCGCAACCGGGTCTTTAATCAGGTGTTGCTGGCAAAGTGTATCCTCCTGGGCATATCGATAGTCCTGTTCCTGGCATCGCTCTATTCGGTACCCTTGCTGCGCAACGAAAAGCTGGTGGCTGTATTCAGCTTCCTGTTATGCGTTTCCTGGGTGATCACTCCCAACTGGCTCTACCAGGGCATGCAGGAGCTGACCAAGGTAGCGGTGTTCAACCTGGTGACAAAGGTCATTTTTACCGTCGTAGTGCTGCTGGTAGTGCGCGAAAAAAGCGACTATATCTGGCAGCCGCTGGCCCTTAGCGTGGCACAGGTGGGAGTGGGTGTTTTTTCCTTTTTCTATGCCGTACGCCGATACAATATTAGCCTGCAGTTGGCAAAACTCCGTACCACCCTGCGGCTGCTCTGGAATGAACGGGTACTCTTTTTTTCAATGGTGGTGATCAACCTGTACACCACCACCAACGTGGTGCTACTGGGATTCTTGCAGAATGCGGAGCAGGTTGGCTACTACACCGCCGGATGGCGGCTGATCCTGCTCGTTCAGTCGGTACTGGCGATCCCGCTCTCCCAGGCCCTGTTCCCATTTGTGGGAGCGGCCTTCTCCCAGAGCAGGGAAAAAGGCATTGACGTGGTGAAGCAACTGCTACCCGTGATTACGGTGCTCACCGGCGTGGCGACGATCTTTCTCTGGCTGTTTGGCAGCCTGTTTATCCTGCTCATCTATGGCAGGGGGTTTGAAGCCAGCATCCCGGTATTCCGCATTCTTTCGGTGGTGCCCATACTGATCGGCTGGAGTAACCTGCTGGGCGTTCAGACCATGATCAACCTGAAAATGGACAAGTCCTTCTTCCGGATCACCCTCGTGGGAGCGCTCACCGGCTTTGCCCTGAACTTCCTGCTGGTCACCCGTTTCGGCTTTATCGGTACTGCGTGGTGTTGGGTGCTCGCCGAAACCTTTATTGCGGTGGGCATGTTTATAGTGCTGTACCGGAAGGGTATCAACATATTCGACAAACAGTATTTTTCCGTCGCGCATTTCCGCAAGTTCATCAGGCCGGTAGTGCAAACAGTGGTACAAAAGATCAAAAAATAAAAGCAGACATGAAGAAATTCTTAATCGTTGGAGCGGGATTTTCAGGGGCGGTGGTGGCCGAGCGACTTACCAAAGCGCTCGACTGCAAAGTGACCGTTATCGATGAACGATCGCATATCGGGGGAAACTGTCATACCGGGCGCGACAAGGAGACCGGGGTGATGGTGCATACCTACGGCCCCCATATTTTTAATACCGATAATCCCGAAGTATGGGAATATATCCAGCAGTTTGGCAGCTTCGAGCCATTCATCAATCGGGTGAAGATCGTCTACAAAGGCAAAGTGTATTCCATGCCGATCAACCTCCATACGATCAATCAGTTTTTTGGCAAGGCCCTGAACCCGGCTGAAGCCAAACAGTTCGTAGCGGAGCTGAGCGACGGCTCCATCAACGAGCCGGCAAATTTTGAGGAGCAGGCGCTCAAGTTCATCGGCCGGGACCTGTATGAAGCATTTTTCTACGGATACACCAAAAAACAATGGGGATGCGAACCCTCCGAGCTGCCCGCCTCCATCCTGAAACGGTTGCCGGTCCGGTTTAACTATAACGACAACTACTACAATAACCCCATCCAGGGCATACCAACGAACGGCTACACCAGCCTGTTCGAGAAAATGCTCGATCACCCGGCTATCGAGGTCAGACTGAACACCAAATTCGACAGGAACTTCAACATTTCCGACTATGATCATGTTTTTTACACCGGCCCCGTCGACGCGTTCTTCGATTATACATACGGGAGGCTTTCCTATCGCACAGTATTCTTCGAGAAACATACTGCCGAGGGCGATTACCAGGGTAATGCAGTGATCAACTATTCGGAGGAGTCGGTCCCCTACACCCGCGTCCACGAACACAAACATTTCACGCCCTGGGAAACACATGAAAAAACGGTGTATTTTAAGGAATACAGCAAGGAAACCGCGGCCGAAGACATTCCCTATTATCCCAAACGGCTCTCGGCCGACATGCAGATCCTGGAGAAATACCAGCAGGAAGTGGGCAGGCTGAACGGCTATACCTTCCTCGGCCGGCTGGCTACCTACCGGTATATGGACATGCACCACGTGATCGCGGAAGCCCTGCAGGCCAGCGCATCCTTTATTGCATCCCAAAAATAAGCTCATACCCTTGAAGAAGATATTTTTAAGCACCTATATTCCTCCCGGCAAAACGGCCGGAACAAAAGCCCGGGAAGACGTGAAGCAGATCCTGGAGAAACTCGGCTATCACACCGTGTATTTTCCAAAGCTGAACGGCATCGGCGGACTGCTGAAGTTCTGGCGGCAACTGTCTGCCGTGGTTACAAAAGACAGCCACCTGGTACTGGAATATCCTTGCATTCCCCGCAAGCGGATATGGTTGGTATCCCTGTTCTCCTACCTGAAACGTGTGAAGCTGTATGGGGTTATCCACGATGTGAGTGACCTGCGGTTTCCCGAGGCGGAGCAGAAATCCGATATGCATTTTCTGAAGCGGTTCGACGGACTAATCTCGCATAATCCATCTATGACTGCCTGGCTGCGGAAAAAAGGCTACCGGCATCCGGTGGTGGACCTGCATGTGTTTGACTATTGCCTGGAAAAGGGCCGGGATTTTCATGCGCCCTCTCTCAGTGGCGAGCTTAAAGTGTTGTACGCCGGGAACCTTGCCTACGAAAAGGCGACCTTTATCTACGATAAGCGCTTCAAGGATCCCCACGGGGCCCGGTTGTTTGTGTACGGACAGGGTTTTGAGCAGGAGCGGATGAACGGATCTACGGTGAACTACATGGGAGTCTTTAGCCCAAGCGATCCGAACCTGCCCGACACTTACCATTTTGGCCTTATCTGGGAGGGCACCAGCGTAGACACCTGCGAAGGGCGGATTGGCCGTTATATACGGTTCAACAATCCGCATAAATTTTCGCTGTATATTTCACTCGGTCTGCCCGTGATCGTCTGGAAAGAAGCCGCTATTGCATCGCTGGTGACCGAACACAAGATCGGGTTTACCATCGGCAGCTTTGCTGAGTTGGATAATATTGCCGCCGGCATTTCCAACGAAATGTATCACGAATACCTGAAAAATATTGCGGGATTGTCGGAGAAGGTACGGCGTGGCTTTTTTTTGGAATCAGCTATTAGTAAGCTGGTAAAATAATAACATGCAAACGGCTGTCAACAATTTACAGAAAAATCTCTTTGTACTGCTGTTGTACGCTTCGGGATTCTCCGGCATCTTCTCCGATTTTTTTATGGGAGGCAGCCGCACCATGTTTTATCTGGTCTACGACGTGCTGATCATCTTCCTGGCGGTGTTAAGCCTGGGGGCTATACGCAGTGGTCTTACCTGGGCAATGATATTCATCGTCGTCTGCATTGTCTTTAATTTCTCCTATAACGAAGTGCCGTTGATGGCTTCCCTGAACGGCATACGTGAGATCCTGATCCTGCCCTGCATTGCCATATTTTATAATAAAGTTTTTGCAGAAGGTAACGAGGAACTGACGGAGCAATATATCCGAATATTTATCCGGTATGCGGTGATATTCCTGCTGGCCCAGTTGCCGGCCACCTTTTACCAGTTTATGACTTACGGCCCCACTGATGCGGTGGGGGGCACGCTGGGGGCCATGGGTAGCGGAGTGCTCACCCTGACGGTGATCTGCCTGGTGTTCTTTCTCTCGATGCATACCTGGAATATTACCCAGACGGTGATGCTGTACATGTGTTTGGCCCCCCTGTTGCTAAACGAAACAAAAATATCCTTTATACTGATCCCGCTTGTGATGCTGTTCATCCATTTTGAACCCAAGTTCAAAAACATGCTTTTGGCGCTGGTGGCGGCAGCCGGTTTTCTTTTTCTGTTCAACAAGTTTTTTAGTCACTCGGCGCTGGATTTTGGCGATAACCAGCTACTGGGCATCTTTTCGTCCGACTTTCTTGACAGTTACCTGTTCGGTGATATCTATTTTTCCGACGATATCCCCCGGTTCACCAAGATCATCGTGGCCTGGCGGCTGTTGGCGGAACAGACCAATACCCTGCTCTTCGGTTTTGAGTACGGAGTATTCAAGGGCGGGAGTATGGTGGGGCTCACCCCTTTTGCGAGGGCCTACGACTGGTTGTTGGCCGGTACCCGCCCCTACATGTTCTTCCTGTTGATCCAGGGTGGCACCATGTTGGTGGGTGGAATCCTGTGGCTGCTGGCTTATATCAATAAGTTTTTTACCAGCAACAATAACAAGTTCAAGACCTTCCTGGTTATGATATTTGTACTGGTATTATTTTACAACGACGCCCCACGGAACCAGCATTTTGTGGCATCATATTTTTTTATGGTTTTCTATGCGAACTCTTCCTTTTACGGTAGAAAACTTGTATAATTGACCATCGTAAGTTAAATCCTGAATGCATGAATTACTAAGTGATGATCCTAAATACCTGAAAAACAACGTACTCGTAAGCCGGGTGTACCCCACCGGTAACATTTAACTCTAAATACGATAAAATGAGTGCCAATTTTTTCAGGGACACGGTAGCATATTACGGCCGTCACAATTTTCTGCTCAATCATTACATAAGGGTGATCGAAGAATATAGCCTGCTAAGCCCGGCGGATATTCTTGCGTTACAGCACAAGAGGGGCATGGAGCTTATCCGGTCTGCCGCCAAGACCCCGTTCTATCGCCAGCTATATGCCGGCATCGACCTTAACCGGAATTTTACCGATGTGTACCCTTCGTTACCACAGTTGATAAAAGACGACCTCCGGGCGAACGCGACGAACATGCTCACCGTTCCACAAAGCCTGCTGAAAAAGGCGCATACCAGCGGTACTTCAGGATCACCGCTGACCGTCTACCGGTCGGCCAGATCCATTATACGCGAGTATGCCTATGTCTGGGCTTTTCGCAGGGGGCATGGTCTGTATATGGGCGACCGGATCGTGTCGATGCGGGGAATGCTGGATGCCACTACCTTTCGCTATTTTAATAAGGCAGAAAATACATTATACCTGTCAAGTTACCTGCTTTCTTCAAAAACAATTCACCAGTACGCTGAGCAGTTGAGTCGTTTTCGACCCAAAGCGATCTTTTCATTTCCCAATACCCTGTTTGCGTTGGCGAATTTTTTGAAGGATTCCGGACTGCAGGTGGAAGTGCCACTGATCTTTACTTCATCGGAAACCCTGTATCCGTTTCAACGGGAGCGGATCGAGAAAGAATTGAACGGACGAATTTTTGACTGGTATGGGAATGCGGAGCGGACGATTGCGCTCGGCCAGTGTGAGATGGGATATTATCACGATGCTCCGTTGTATGGGATTAGTGAGTTTAGCGAAACGGGAGTGGTAACAACTTCTCTAACCAACCGGGCATTCCCGTTGATCCGGTATTTTGTGGATGATCATTTTACGCTGATGCCCGATGCCTGCCCCTGCGGCAGGGGACGCGGTGTGGTATCGATAGACGGCAGGTCAGAGGATTTTGTACGGCTTCCGGACGGTACGCAGGTAGTGGGGCTGGGATTAGCTTTTCGTGAAATTCCTAACCTTCGGTTTGCCCAGATCTTTCAGGACGAGATCTCATCCCTGCAGGTGAACATTGTAGTCGGAGCCCGGTTTAGTGTTGCCGACGAACAATTATTGCGTCATAAACTTAATCTGCTGTTGAATAATTCAATCGATATTTCGTTTAATAAAATAGAGGAGAACGAGATCGTAAAATCTGCATCTGGGAAATACAAACTTGTCGTCTCGAAAGTGTCCGCTTAGCAATAGTCGGGTAGGAGAACGAAACGTTTGTGCAATGCTGGCGCAAGGTGCGGGCAGCGATATGCTTCCTTACACAATATTTAACCTTTGCAACGCCGTTATATTGATATTTTTATGCCGGATTTCGACTAACGACTTGCCTGGATAATTGTATTGCGAAATTTTGGAATAGACGCAGCCTTCGTGTAAAACGAAGGGGTAACAAAGCATGAAGGAAGTACTTTATTTAGGGCCCGATTACAAAAACCACCGCGGAGGCATCGGCGCTTTGCTGGAAGTGTACGCCCGGCATATCCCGGACTTTAACTTTATTGCCACCTATTCCGGAGGCTCTCCATTACGAATCATAGTATTATATATATATGCTTGGCTGCGGCTGGTAAATAAACTACTATGGTCTCGACATATTAAAATATTGCATATTCATACTGCTTCCAGAGGAAGTTTTCTGCGTAAGTCGGCTTTAGTGCTGACGGGGAAACTTTTCGGAAGGAAGGTGATCCTACATATTCATGGGGGAGGATTTCACAATTTTTACGCTCGGGCGCGTTTTTTGCGCCCTTATATCCGTTTTGTACTAAAAAAGACCGACCTCGTGATTTGTCTTTCGGAAAAATGGCGGCAGTATTACATGGCTGAATTCGGGATGAAGCGGCTTGAGGTTGTCAACAATGTGATCGAGCATCCATTAGATCCGCCTTCCGTCTCTCCGGCTTCAAATGGGCGGGTCAATCTCCTTTTTCTGGGATTGATCTGTGACAGCAAGGGAGTGTTCGACCTGCTGGACGTTGTGGCGAGAAGCCGGACACTGGTCGATGGCCGGATTACCGTTACCATTGCCGGTAATGGTGAAACCGAAAGATTGCAGCAACTGATCCGCGAGCGCCATCCCGACGGAGAGGTAGAATTTGCGGGTTGGGTGAATGGCGTCCAAAAGGCAGCGCTGCTGCATAGCTGCGATATCTATGTATTGCCCTCTTACAATGAGGGACTGCCGATTTCCATTCTGGAAGCGATCAGCTATGGCAAACCCATCATTGCCACTCCCGTGGGTGGCGTTCCCGAGATCGTCCGGCCCGGATTCAACGGCTGGCTGGTGGAGCCGGGGAACGGTAGCGCGTTGCAGTCGGTTTTGCAGGAGGTTGCCGATGAAAACAATCGGGCCATGTTGAAAGAGTATGGATTGAATTCTCTAAGCCTGGCCAAAACATATACCCCTGAGTCGGTTTTTTCGTCACTTGACCGACTATATCAGCATCTTATCCGTGGTAAATGATTCGTGTTTAAATGAGTAATCATATGAGCATAAGTTTGATCAAGGATCGGCTGGCCTTTTATGGCCGCAATAATTTTTTGCTGAAACGTATGATCCGCGAGATAGATTCGGCAGCACAGCTAAAGCCGGGTGAACTTCGGGAACTGGAGCAATACTGTGCCGTGCAGCTCGTGCGCTATGCGGTAAAGAAAAGCCCGTTTTATAGCGAACGATATGCGGGTATCGATCTGCAGCAGGATTTTAAAACGTTCTATCCTTTGCTGCCTCAACTGTATAAGCACGAACTTCGGGAAAACAGTCAGCACGTACTGACTACTTCCAGCAGATTTCTCAAGAAAGCACACACCAGCGGCACGTCTGGATCGCCGTTGGCGGTATATCGCCCGGCGAACGCTATTCTGCGCGAACAGGCCTATGTCTGGTTTTACCGTATGCAGCACGGGGTGCAGATGGGAGACCGCCTGGTTTCGATGCGGGGTGCGCTGGATAACAGTACCCTGCATTATTTCAATCAGTCGGAAAATACCCTCTATCTGTCGAGCTACCTCCTCTCCAAAAAAAACATACATCAGTATGCCGAACAGTTGAACGCCTTCCGGCCCCGGGCCATATTTGCTTTCCCGAGCTCGCTGTTTGCACTGGTGAACCTGTTGAATGAAGCCGGGCTGGGCGCAGAAGTGCCGCTGATCTTCACTTCTTCCGAAACCCTGTACCCTTTTCAACGGGAAAGGATCGAAAAAGGGCTGAATGGCAACATATTTGATTGGTATGGGAACGCTGAAAGATCAATAGCGCTGGCGCAGTGCGAAAAAGGAGCTTATCATGAGCTGCCTTTGTATGGCATCAATGATTTTCAGGCCGACGGTGTGGTGACCACCTCTCTCATTAACCGGGCCTTTCCGTTGATAAAATATTATGTGGATGATCGTTTTACGCTGATGAATGACGATTGCACCTGTGGCCGGGGACGGGCGGTGCGATCTGTAGAGGGGCGGGTGGACGATGTGGTGAAGCTTCCCGACGGCACACAGGTCGGCCGGCTGGGGGTGGCTTTCCAAGGTATCCCCAACCTGCGATACGCCCAGATCGTGCAGGAAGAAATTTCTTCCATCCGGGTGAATATTGTTACGGGTGCCCGGTTTAACGCGGAAGACCAGCAATTATTGCTGCACAAACTCCGCCGCCGGCTGAATAATTCACTCGGCATTACGTTTAATAAAATAGAAGAGGAAGAGATCATCAAATCTGCTTCCGGGAAATATAAACTGATCGTATCGAAGATCTCCGCATCCTGAGAGAGCGTGGAAAAAGCAGGCATAATATGTTAGCAAATGAGAGCTTAAAAAAACTGATCGGCTACTGCGAACGGGAAAAGTTTATGGGATATGATCCCTACGACGGGTTGAACAGCCGGCTGTTCCAAAGCCTGCCCTGGCTGCCCAAGACCAGGTTTCCACGCCTGGCCTGGATCCAGCTTTTTAAACGGCTACCTGTTAATCTCCGCCCCCTGGTAGGCATAAGAAAGGAGTACAATCCCAAGGGGCTGGCCCTGTTCCTGGCGGGCTATTGCAACCTCGCCAGAACGGAAGGCCTGGAAAAACATGAGACACACATCCGTTTTTTTGCCGACAAACTGCTGGAAATGCGTACACCGGGCTTCTCGGGAAGCTGCTGGGGGTACAATTTCCCCTGGGAGTCCAAGGCATTCTATCAACCCAAATTTACGCCCACCATTGTAGCTTCTACTTTTGCGGCGAACGCCCTGCTGGATGCGTTTGAGCTTACCGGTGAGGATGGCTACCGCGACGGCGGAATATCCACACGCGATTTTATATTGAAAGACCTGAACAGAACGGTCAGCGACAATGGCAATTTTGTGTTTTCCTATTCACCCTTTGATACCACTTCCGTTTTTAACGCCTCCCTGCTGGGTGCCCGCCTGCTGAGCAGGATATTCACCTATACCGGCCAAGAGGAGCTGGCAACCCTCGCGGGTAAAGCCGTGGCTTATTGTTGCGAACACCAGAATGCAGACGGATCCTGGTTTTACAGCACGCTGCCGTTTCACCAATGGATCGATAATTTTCACACGGGCTTTAACCTGGAATGCGTGCTGGATTATGGCCGGTTCACAGGCGACCGTACTTTCGATACGAATGTTGAAAAAGGCATGCAGTACTATCTGGAAACCTTTTTTGACGCCGAAGGCCGATCCGCCTACTATAATAATTCGTTATATCCCATCGATATACATGCGCCCTCGCAACTGTTTGTGACCCTGCAAAAGGCAGGGATGTTCCGGGAGCAACTGCCGCTGGCAGAAAGGGTGCTGAAATGGACAGTGGAGCATATGCAGGCCCCCGGGGGGTATTTCTATTATCAGAAAAGACGATTCCTCACCAATAAAATTGCTTATATGCGCTGGTCGCAGGCCTGGATATTTTACGGCCTCTCGTACTACCTGCTTGGTATGCAGCAGGCAACAGCGCCACAGCGGGCCAAGGTCTCCGCTACTTAGCCCCAACCCATGTATCCGTTCAATAAAACTACCCTTCATGAAAATTTGGTTTGATCTTTCCAACTCTCCTCATATTAATATGTTTTACGATCTTATCCGCGACCTGGAGAGCGAGGGGAACGAGATCATTATCACCTGCCGGCCGCTGGCGAACACGATCGACCTGCTGGAGCAGAAGCAGCTCAAATACACCGTAGTAGGAGAGCACTATGGAAAAAATTTCTATAAGAAGATATTCGGTTACCCCATCCGGGTCATGCAGCTCAGGCGGTTCCTTAAAAAACTGAAGCCAGACATCGCCGTCTCGCAGAGTTCCTTTCATTCGCCGATGGTGGCCAAACTGCTTGGCATACCCTGCATTTACACGAACGACAACGAACATGCGATGGGCAACAAAGCCGGATTTTATTTTGCCACCAAGGTCATGATCCCCGAAAACCTGCCGGTCGAGAACGTAGTGCGGAAAGGGGCTTCTCCCGAGAGGGTAAGCCATTACCCCGGGGTGAAAGAAGGTATTTACCTGTGGAAAAAAGGCGAAGCCATTCATCAATCGCGTGCACAGAACGGCACCGGGGAGGTTAAGATATATGTGCGGCCGGAGCCGCCGACAGCACAGTATTACAAAGGGGGATTGAATTTCCTCGACACCACCCTGGAGGCGTTAAAAGATAAGGCCACGGTGATCGTGTTGCCCAGGGACAAAAACCAGGCTGATCACTACCGGCAGCAGAAATTTGCGGGTCTGGTTGTGCCGGAAAAGCCACTCGAATTTGATCGCATCGCGGCCGACTGCACACTGTTTGTCGGCGCCGGCGGATCCATGACCCGGGAACTGGCCATTCTGGGCATTCCCACCATCTCCGTGTATCAGGACGACCTGCTGGAGGTGGACAAATTCCTGATCGGCAAAGGTGTGATGCAACACGAGCCCGACATCACTGCAGAAAAGGTGCTGGATTTTATCCGGTCGCTCGAGAACAAGGAGCCCGACCTGGAGCTGATGAAGAAAGGAAAACAAGCATACGAACTGTTAAAATCAAACATATATAAACTCAAAAAGTAATGGTCAAAGTAGGATTAATAGGAGCTGGTAAAATGGGACTTTCTCATTTGGCAATCCTGGGCGCTCACCCCCAGGTGGACGTTGTGGGAGTCTGCGATACTTCAAAAATGGTTACGGACGTACTGGAGAAATACGGTTCCTTCAGGGGTTTTTCCGACTATACCAAAATGCTTCGTGAAACCAGTCCCGATGCGGTGGTGGTAGCGGTGCCGACGAAGTTTCATGCTATCATTGTCCGGGATTTGCTCGAAAAAGGCATCCATGTGTTTGCCGAAAAACCTTTCTGCTTAAATGCCGGCGAGGGCGAAGAACTGGTCAACCTGGCGCGGTCGCGCAACCTGGTGAACCAGGTGGGTTATCACAACAAATTCATTGGTAATTTTTCCGAAGTCAAACGATTGATCGAGGGAGGATGGCTGGGCGATATCTACCATTTCACCGGCGAATCCTACGGCCCGGTGGTGACCAAGAAAAAAGCCGATACCTGGCGTTCCGATCCCGCCGAAGGCGGGGGCTGTCTGATGGACTATGCCTCCCATGTCATTGACCTCATTAATTATTTGCTGGCACCCGTCACCACGGTGCACGGCGCTATCCTGAAGTCGGTCTACTCCACCGGAGTGGAAGATGCCGTGTATGCACTCCTGGAGCTTTCTAACAAGCTGACCGGAGTGTTGTCTGTGAACTGGAGCGATGAAACCTATCGCAAAATGTCTACCTCCATCACGGTGATCGGTACCCGTGGCAAGATCATCTGCGATGCTGCCGAGATCCGGATCTATTTTAAGGAAACCAACGATAGCGGCTATTCCAAAGGCTGGAGCACAAAATACATCACAGACCTCACCGAACAGGTCGATTTTTACCTGAGAGGGGAGGAGTACTCCGCACAGATCGATTATTTTATCAAAGCAATAGAAGGTAAAGTGCCCAATTCGATCAACACGTTCGAAAGCGCCTGGACCACAGACAAGGCAATAGAGTTAATTAAAAACAAAAAATAATTATTTGATGGAAAGGATTCTTTTTGGTGATAACCAGTTCTTTGCGGTGAATCATATTTCGGATGAAAAGTCGAGGGCTCAGTCGATAAAGTTCAAGGACGATGCAACTATAATAAAAACCCTGGATTATGCAAGAGAGGCCGGCATCAACACCTTCATGTGCACTACGCACGACCGGATCGTCAATATTTGCGATATTATCCGAGCCAACCCGCAGAAATACCACGACTTCAAAATATATCCCTGCATGCCCTATGCCCATAAATATGCCAATGCCGTAACCGAGCTGGGTATCGTGGGCGCAATGAAAGAATATGTTCCGGGTAATTTTTTCGGATCGCTGTTCAAGGGTGGCGTGGCTTATATTTCGAAAGACTATCTGTCCATCATGGAACTAATGGTTGACGCCGAGATGAAAATGTTCAAAGGCATCAATACGCCGGTGATCTTTTTGCAGAACGTCATCACCGACCTGCTATTGGGCTTGCGGATGCATACGATCCTGGCCGCCTTTCACCGCTATGTTCGCAAAAAATACAATGCCGAAGCCGGCTTTATCACCATGAACATGCCCATGCTGCTGGATGTGCTGGAAAAAGAAGGTGTAGAGAATCCTATTATCTGCTCTTCTATCAACAAGGTCGGTTTCCGGATGTCGGGAGGAAAGGAACGGTACGAAGACGCCCTGAAAACAAGAAAATTCCGCGCTATTGCCATGCAGGTCCTGGCAGCAGGAGCCGTGCCCCCCCGCGAAGCGCTGGAGTATGTGTGCGGGCTCCCCAATATCGAATCCATCCTGTTCGGCGCCTCTTCCAGGGGTAACATCGAAGAAACCGCAAACCTGATCAGGCAATACGACAAACGTAACTAATTAAACCATATATTATGATCGTCGCAATAGTTGCAGGCGCGCGCCCGAACTTCATGAAGGTCGCGCCCATTATCCGGGCCATAGGGGAAGCACGTAAGCAGGAACAGGACATTGATTACCGGCTGATCCACACCGGACAGCACTATGATAAAAAGATGAGCGGAGACTTTTTTGAGCAGCTTCGTATACCCGAGCCGCATATCAACCTGGAATCAGGCAGCGGCACCCAGGCAGAGCAGACCGCAACTATCATGACGCGCTTCGAGAAAGTGATGGAGAACGAACGCCCCGATGTGGTACTGGTAGTGGGCGACGTCACTTCTACCATGGCCTGTACCATTGTGGCAAAAAAAATGTGCATCCCCGTGGTACACGTGGAAGCCGGCATACGTTCCGGCGACATGACCATGCCCGAGGAAATCAACCGGATCGTAACGGATTCCATCTGCGACCATTTCTTCACCACCAGTGAAGTGGCCAACGAACACCTCCGCCGGTCGGGAGTAGAAGAAAACCGGATCCATTTTGTGGGCAACACCATGATCGATACACTGTATAATAATATCGACCGTTTACAGCAGCCTTCCGTCTGGCAGCACCATAAGCTGGAGGCGGGCGCCTACTACCTCGTTACCCTCCACCGCCCGGCCAACGTAGACGACCCCCATAAGCTGAAAGCCATGCTCGACGCTATTTTACAGGGAACCGGCGACCTGCCGGTTGTGTTCCCCGTTCATCCACGCACCCGGAAAAAGCTGGAGGAGATACACTACCGGCATCCGCGCCTATTGCAGGTGGAACCTATGGGCTACCTGGAATTTATATACATGGTGAAACACGCCAGGGCCGTGATCACCGATTCGGGTGGCATCACCGAAGAAACCACCGTGCTGAAAGTGCCCTGCATGACGCTGCGGGACTCAACAGAACGTCCCGAAACCATTACCGAGGGATCAAACGAACTCGTGGGCACCGATCCCGCCAACCTCGCACCCTATCTTAAGCGGCTGCAGGAAGGTCAATGGAAAAAAGGTGGAATCCCCCCGCTTTGGGATGGGAAAACCGCTCCCAGGATCGTTTCCAAACTGATCGGGCTCTATACCAGTGCCCCGGTTACAGCATAAAACTGATTTATGAATTACAGATTTATCCGGTTTCTGCAGGTGGTACTTGCAGGGCTTGACCTCGTTACGCTTAACCTGATCGTGCTCGTGCTGCAATTGTGGTTGAGCGAACACATCCCCATGGCGGAGTTCATAGCCTATGCGAGATTCTGGCTGTTCCTGAACCTGGCATGGATGCTCCTGTGCTGGGTGGGGAATATGTATAACGAAAAGTATATCAACAGCTTTGAGCTCTTTGCACGCCGTACCACCCGTATCTATTTCGGGTGGCTGGGAGTGGTGATGCTCTACCTGTATTTTTTCCAGCAGTTCCAGCTTTCGCGCTTGTTCATCTCTGTTACCCTGTGCAGCATGGGTCTGATGTTGTTGGTGAACAGGTTTATTTACCTCATGATCCGGCACTATTTCCGGCACCAGGAATACCTGGTACGGAAAGTGGTGATCATCGGGTATAACGAGGTGGCTAAAAAGCTGGTCAATTACCTGGAGGAAGAGGGTATGAACACCGAGATCATCGGATTCTGCGAGGAGCAGAAGAACGTGCACGAACTATCTAATTATCCAATTGTGAGCGATATCAGCGGTGTGATGGAAGTGTCGAAACGATACCAGGTGAACGAGATATATTCCACCATTGGTCCCGAACAGGACGCAGAGATCTATGAATTGATGATGCAGGCCGACCAGGAATGTATCCGTTTTCGTATCATCCCGGATCTTTCTTTTTTTATCAAGCGCCCCGTGTATATCGACTATCTCAAGGATATGCCGGTGCTGTCGATACGTACAGAACCGCTGAATGACGTAAGTAACCGTATTAAAAAACGGCTCTTCGATATCGTGATCAGCCTGCTGGTGATCGTATTTATCCTGTCGTGGCTGGTACCCATCATGGCCCTGCTGATCATTCTTGAATCGAGGGGCCCCGTGTTTTTTGTGCAGGACCGGAGTGGGAGGGATAACCAGCCTTTCCGCTGCTACAAATTCCGAAGTATGAAAGTCAACAAAGATGCCAACAGCAAACAAGCCACCAAGAATGATTCGCGCCTGACCAGGATCGGCCGGTTCATGCGGAGGACCAATATCGACGAGTTCCCGCAATTTGTCAACGTGCTGAAGGGGGAGATGAGTATCGTGGGCCCACGGCCGCATATGCTGAAGCATACCGAAGACTACTCCAAGGTGATCGGGCAGTATATGATCCGTCAGTTCCTGACACCTGGCATCACGGGCTGGGCCCAGGTGAACGGCTTCAGGGGAGAAACCAAGACGATCATGCAGATGCAGCAGCGCGTGGAACACGATATCTGGTATATGGAGAACTGGAGCATCTGGCTGGACATCCGGATCATGTTCCTCACCGTGTACAATACTTTCCGGGGAAACAAAAACGCATTTTAAGCGGCGGGCTGAATTAGCCGGCTGATCCGGAACAAATAAAGAGGATAAAACGTTATTTTGTGAATGGGAAGCTCCTTATGGAGCTTTTTTCTATTTACAGACTTTATCTCAATGGTTAATTTTCGTTCATGATCAGCCATTCACCACTAACTATTAATAATTGAGAGACTCCCTCCCATCCCGGCTCACCCGCTTGTCGCTGGAACTGGCGATCGTGCTGATCCTGTTTTTCCTCTCGTTGGCATGCTTTATTTTCCTGTGGTACCTGATATTCGGCGAGCAGGATATGCGTTTTGATAAATGGGTATTTGAGGCATTGATCCCCTATACCAGCCAGGCGAATACGGAACGGATGGTCGGACTGACCTTTCTGGCGGACTGGAATTTCCTGGTACCTGCTAACCTGGTGCTGGCTGGCTGGTTCCTGCTGCGCAAACACCGCTGGCATTCTCTCAAGGTGCCCGTGGTATCGCTGGGCAGTGTAACAGTGATGTACGCGCTGAAGCTTTTATTCAGCAGACCACGCCCCGAAAACCCGGTGTACCAGGCAGCCAGTGGTTTCAGCTTCCCCAGCGGACATGCCATGTCTGCCCTCACCTTTTACGGATTAATTATTTATCTTGTATGGCACTATGTAAAGAATGGTGCGGTGCGATGGGCACTAACCCTCGGCCTTTCGTTGCTGATCATTGCCATCGCTTTCAGCAGGGTCTACCTGCGGGTACATTTTGCCAGCGACGTGCTGGCGGGGATGGCGGCGGGACTGATCTGGCTGGTGGTTTCTCTTTCGGTGATGAACCGGATCGAACGATCACCGGACCGCATGGGCCGCGATGACTGAACTACCAACCGGTGCCTGCACAAGGCACCGCCGGCTTATATAAAAACGTCTTATGCGAATAGCATGTTTCCTGTTAATCTTGCTGGCAGGCTGCCAGAAATCGAATACGCAGCCGGCTCAGCCTGCGGACGACTATGAACGCAAACCGGTCGCCGTGGCGCTCAGGGGCGGCTCGATCACCGAAGCTTCCGGTATAGCCGACAGCAAGGTGAATAAAGGTTATCTCTGGGTGCTGGAAGACAGTGGCAATCCTTCCCGGCTATACCTGCTGAAACACGACGGATTGATAGCTGATTCCGTGATGCTTGAAGGGGCGGTGAACCGCGACTGGGAGGATATGGCCCGGGCAGATGGGCCGGTCAACGGCAAAAGCTATTTGTATATAGGGGATATCGGCGACAACAATGCACAACATGCCGACTGTGTGATCTACCGCCTGGAAGAGCCTGCCTCGGGCACCGGAACGGCAACCGGTGTGGAGGTGATCCGCTACCGGTATCCCGACGGCCCGCGGGATGCGGAAGCGCTATTGGTGGACCATCATACAAAAGACATCTACGTCATCACCAAACGCGATTCCCTTTCGCGCGTGTACCAGCTGCCCTACCCGCAATCCACCACCGTCACTGCCGAAGCCAACTATCTTTTTGAACTCCCCTACAACGGGGTGGTCAGCGCTGCCATCTCTCCCGACGGCCGGGAGGTCATCGTTAAAACCTACACCACCCTGTATCACTATGTCGACAACGGACAACGAACAATTGCAGACCTGCTCAAAAAACAGCCGGTTCAACTGGGTTACCAGCTAGAAGCTCAGGGAGAAGCAGTTAGTTTTGGTCTTGATAATAACGGCTTTTTCACCCTCTCGGAGCAGGTGCTGGGAATCCTGCCCACCCTCAATTTTTACCCGAGAAAACAACCCTGAATCCAATGAGGTCTGTTTCAGCCAGTTCAGCCTGTCCCTCATTGCTACGGAAAAACAATCCTGAATCCGACAAGCGCTATCTCAGCAGACCCGGTGTATCCCCGATTTTCACGGGGAACACAACTCCTTCCTTTCGCCTTCAATCCACGAAAATCTTCCGTCCGGCCGTTTAACCGGCATGCTCGTGCAGATCCTGCATCTGAATAGCCGTATGACTTTCATCATACACGCAACGACCCTCGCGGACCAGCAGCACCTGCGGTGATTCGTGCCGCACGCCGAAGACCTCGGCTATCTTGTTGGACAGGCCCCGGTGCCGGATCAGGTCGAGAAAATAAAAATCCATGGTTTCCGGTGGAGGCCCGGATCTTTCGAGCCTGCTTTTCACCATGGAGCTGATGGAGCACCGGGTGCTGTGTTTATAGATCAGTTGCGGGCGCGATTTTGACAGGCTGATAATTGTATCGAGCTCCTCTTCTTTTTCCAGCGTATTCCAGTTCATGTGTCACGGAGTTTGTAGTTGAGAATTGTTCTTCGCAAGATACGCCGGAGCAACGATAACAAAGCTTCCGGCCGGTGTGGCGGGAGCAGGACTGCTACAAACAGGTAGAGGTCACCTGCTTCCGTATCCTACATAGCCATGGGTGGAGTGACAGCCCTGTTGTGCGGTACAGGAAGTAAAGCCGGCGGCGGTGAGTGCGGCCAGGGCAACAATAATAAGCATCCTTTTCATGTTACGGTATTTAAGTTATACAAATGAAAAGGGCCAACGATTAACATCAGGAAATTCAGAGGAGGGGAATCAGCGCAGTGGCCGGGTTTCGCAAAGGGAGGATGTGTAAAACCCAAAGTAAATGATAAAATACTGTAAATGCAAGCCCCTGGCCGCACTTTACAAAAGATTTCTACAATATATTGTGCCCTGATTGGTTTGCGCAAATCTAGGTTCAGGCAGGTTTATTTTATAGCGCCGACGCCGCCGCCGGGCGGTTTGGTGGAGCGGATATGCTTACATTTGCAGCATACATTACGGCGAAATAATTAACTATCAGGAATGCTACAACTTACTAAGCCTCTGGCTGTTATCGATCTGGAGACCACAGGAACGAAACTCAGCACCGACCGCATTGTGGAAATCGCGGTGATCAAGATCATGCCCGACGAGCGGCGGCTGGTCAAACGGAAATTGCTGAACCCGGAGATGCCTATTCCCGCAACGGCCACTGAGATCCACGGCATCACCGACGAAATGGTGAAGGATGCCCCCACTTTCAGACAGGTGGCTAATGAGATCCGCCAGTTTATAGATGATGCCGACCTGGCGGGGTATAACTCCAACCGGTTTGACATTCCCCTGCTGGCCGAGGAGTTCCTGCGGGTTTCGCTCGATTTTGATTTTCACGACCGGCGGCTGCTCGACGTACAGCGGATATTTCATACGATGGAACAACGCACCTTGACCGCGGCATACAAATTTTATTGTGACGGGGTACTGGAGCAGGCGCACAGCGCTGAGTGCGATGCAAATGCCACCTGGGAAGTACTGAAATCACAGGTGAAAAGATATCCCCAGCTCGGACTGACGGTAGACAGCATCCTGAAATGCATCGGAGACGACCAGGTGGTGGATTTTGCCCGGCGGATGATCATGGAGAACGGGCGCGAAGTGTTCAATTTCGGCAAGCACAAGGGTAGGGTGGTGACCGAAGTGCTGAAGGCCGAACCCCAGTACTACGACTGGATGATGAAGGGCGATTTTCCCCTGCATACCAAACAAAAGCTGACCGAGGTGTTTAACCGGATGATGTTAAAGAAAGGATAGTTATTGAAAAAACTGGTGATCATACCGACTTATAACGAAAAGGAAAATATTTCCGGGATCATCCGTGCCGTTATCGGAATGAACCAGGATTTTCACGTGCTTGTGATAGACGACGGATCACCCGACGGTACGGCTGCCATCGTGAAAACATTGCGGCAGCAATATCCTGAAGAGATTTTCCTGGAAGAGCGTACGGGCAAAGCCGGCCTCGGCACCGCTTATATCTATGGTTTTAAGTGGGCACTGGCCAAACACTATGATTATATCTTCGAGATGGACGCCGACTTTTCCCATAATCCGGCCGACCTTCACCGGCTTTACGAAGCCTGTAGTCAGGGCGGCGCCGACATGGCGATCGGTTCCCGTTATGTGAAAGGGGGCGGCACCGTCAACTGGCCCAGGAATCGGATCTGGCTGTCGAAGGGCGGTTCGCTGTACACCAGATTGATCACCTGGATGCCGGTGAAAGATACCACCGCGGGATTCGTTTGCTATAAAAGAGAGGTGCTTGAGGCGATCAATCTCGACGAGATTCACTTTCTCGGTTATGCCTTTCAGATAGAAATGAAGTTTGCTGCCTGGAAGCTGGGATTCCGGATCGTGGAAGTGCCGATCATCTTTGAAGATCGCCGGCATGGTGTTTCCAAAATGCACAAGGGCATCGTAAAGGAAGGTATTCTCGGTGTACTCAAGCTGCGCTGGTACAGCCTGTTCAAAGACTACCGCAGCAGGCTGGGCCTGAACCAGGCCACCCGGGAAGAAGATCATCCCCCGCGATCCGAAACGCCCGCTGACGTCTAAATATCCCCACACTTTCTGATGTTGTTGCATGCCCGGCACAGAAATTCCCGGTGA
>CAZUWX010000022.1:0-10635 GCA_964624205.1 uncultured Chitinophagaceae bacterium | reverse complement strand
CTCCTGTTTTCGCCCGATACGGGGTTGCTGAACCCCGATGGCGACGCCCCCGTTGGTTGTTCCCGGTCGCGGTTCAGATCTCTCGCTGGGCGTCGAAGTTTTCCAATTCTTTGGCTACGGCGTCCAGGAAAGTAGCGCCCAACGCGCCGTCGATCACGCGGTGGTCGTAAGACATCGAGAGGAACATCATATGGCGGATGGCGATGGAATCGCCCTGGGCGGTTTCGACCACCACTGGCTTTTTCTTGATGGCTCCCACGGCGAGGATAGCTACCTGGGGTTGATTGATAATGGGTGTGCCCATGATGCTGCCGAACGATCCCACATTGGTAATGGTGAAAGTGCCGCCGGCGGTATCGTCGGGGGCCAGCTTGTTGGCCCGGGCATCGTTGGCCAGCCGGTTCACCTGTTTGGCCAGCCCCACCAGATTAAGTTGATCGGCGTTCCGGATTACGGGAACGATCAGGTTACCGGAGGGAAGCGCAGTAGCCATGCCTATATTGATATCCTTCTTCACGATCAGCCGGTCGCCGTCCACACTGCTATTGAGCCAGGGATACTTTTTGATGCACCGGATCACCGCCTCGATAAACAGAGGGGTGAAAGTGAGCTTTTCATTCTCCCTTTTTTCGAAATCTTTTTTTGTCTGTTCCCGCCAGAGCACCATGTTGGTGACATCCGCCTCAGAGAAGCTCGTCACGTGCGCGCTGGTGTGCACACTATCGATCATGTGCCTGGCAATCAATTTCCGCATCCTGTCGAGCTCCACCACTTCCACATTGCCCGTATAGGGTTGGGGAGTATAGGTCGGCTGGTTACCCGAACCGGCAGACAGACCAGGCTGATAAACTGCAAGCTGGGATGTACCCTGGTGGCCCTGTGCGTATGGGCTGGGCTGGCCGCCGGCTTTTTTGCCGGATATGTACTGCAGGATGTCTTTTTTGGTGACCCTGCCGTCGGTACCGGTTCCGGGGATGTTCTCCAGCTCCTGCATACTCAGGTTTTCGCTGGCGGCGATATTCATCACGAGCGGCGAAAAAAAGCGCTGGCCGCCTGAGGCCGACTGCTGCCCCGGATATCGATCCGCCGGCCGGGAGGCTCCGGCCTGCTGTTGGTCGGCTTGCCGGGATTGGGCTTCCTGCTGTCGGGTGCCGGAGCCGAAACCCGGCGAAACGAAGGGCCGCTGGGATGATTGGGGCGCTGGTTCGGACACTGCGTTTGTTGCTGCGTCGGTATGTATCCTTGCGATCACGGCACCCACGGGCACCACGTCATTCACCTGGTACAATATTTCTTCAACGATACCATCCGCCATGGAAGGCACTTCGCTGTCTACTTTGTCGGTGGCGATGTCGAGAACCGTTTCATCCATCTGCACCTGGTCTCCCGGATGTTTGTGCCACTTTAAAATAGTGGCCTCGGTGATGCTTTCTCCCAGCCTTGGCATTACCAGGTCAATGATTGCCATACGAATGATTAGTTTTTAATACGGACAAAAGTAAGGAAATGATTTTTTCTGCGTCCAAATCCCGCTAACGCGTGTTAGTGTTCCGGTTGCAGGATAAATTTTCGCAGCAGATTCAGGGCATTGCCGGCGGTCAGTTCTATATTACGCAGCCGGTCGTACCGGAAATGGAACAATTGGGTGATCACCCGGTCTTTGTTGCCGGCGGCCACCCATACCGTACCCACCGGCTTGGCAAAACTGCCGCCATCGGGGCCCATGATGCCTGAAGTGGCCAGGGCATAGTCGGTCTTCAGGGCCCGGATAGCCCCCTTTACCATCTGGATTACGGTTTGTTCGCTCACTGCCCCCTCGCTCTCAAGCGTTTTTTCCTGCACGCCCAGCAGGTCTTTCTTTGCCTCGTTGGAATAACTTACCACTGTTCCGTTGAACTTATCGGATGCGCCGGCCTCGCGGGTCAGCAGGTGGGCGATATAGCCGCCTGTGCAGCTTTCTGCGGTGGCCAGCTTTTTTTTTCTTTCCTTGAGCAGTTTACTGATCACCTGAGGAAGGGAAATATCCTCATCGGTAACAAGCCATTCGCTCACCAGTTCTTTCAGGGCGTTGAAACGGTCAACCAGTTCCGTTTCGAGCTGTTGGCGGTCGGCCCCGGAGCCGGTAAGCCGGAGCCGTACCATACCGTAGTTGGGCAGGTAGGCCAGCTTCAGATGGGCCGGTAGTGCGGCTTCCCAATGCCGGATGTGTTCGGCCAGAAAAGATTCTCCGATGCCCGCCGTTAACAGCGTACGATGCAGGATGTGCCCGGTGATGATCTTTTCGCGGATCAGGGGCAGCACCAGGTCTGTCATCATGCCCTTCATCTCGTGGGGAACGCCGGGCATGGAAATATATAGCACACCGTCCCGCTCGAACAGCATTCCCGGCGCAGTACCGCGCGAGTTGTGGATCACCGTACAGCCGGCGGGCACTTCAGCCTGCTTTCGGTTGCGCTCGATGAGCGGTCGTTTCAGCACTACCTCAAAGAGGTGGCGGATATGCGCCAGCACTTCTTCATTTATCTCCAGATGCGTGTCAAAGTACTCGCACAAAAAAGGTTTGGTGATATCGTCTGCAGTGGGGCCCAGCCCTCCGGTGATCAGGATCAGCCGGGAATGACGGCTTTCTTCATCCAGCGCCCGCCTCATCTCGGCAGGGTCGTCTCCCACCGAAACCCTTTTCCGCACCCAGATACCTGCAATATTCAACTGACTGGAGATCCAGGCGCTATTCGTATCGATCACTTGTCCGATCAGCAGTTCGTCGCCGATCGTAACGATCGACGCTTGCACAATCTCCTTGTTCATCCGTATTGCTTTTAATTCCGCGACGGGCCAAAAACCATGGCTATTTCCTGATCATGCCGTCAATGCTCATCCTGCCGGGTCCCAGGAATAGTATGGTCAGAAAGGCCAGGAAAAAGAGGGCCGGCTTTTCCGCGTCATCGAATATCTGAAAATTATGTGCCCGGGACATGGCCACAAACATGCCGATAATCAGGGGAATCACTGCCAGACGGGTAAAGAGTCCAAGCGCCAGCAGGATGGCACACAGACATTCGGCAAAAATGATAAGCACCAGGGAAAATTCGGAGCCCAGCCCCAGAAAATTGAGAAATTTGCCTCTAATGGAGTCGTAGTTCACCAGCTTTTGGTAGCCATGGGAAAATATCAGGATCCCTGCGCCCACGCGAAGCAGCAACATGGCCGTGTTAAAACTTGCAGCACTGTAGCTGATGCTAAAGAGTTTTTTCATGGTCAAAAATTTTTCAAATGTAACGGAATTACGGGTAGTCGCCGCCATCAAAAGATTTGTTAATCCTGGCATTTATCCACAGGTGTTTGGAATGATGTTTGGTTGAAAACTAAATATTTAGAAACTTTACGCCTTGTGTCAGCTAGGCCTATAAACGAATAACACACCAGATGAAGCAAGCGCCTGTTCTATTATTGATGGTCTGTCTCTCTTTTTTTTCATCCGCTCAACAAACGCGTTATATAAACGACCCGCAGGCATCCTTTAACCAGGCGAAGGAATTTTTTCAGAAGGAACAGTACAGCCTGGCTTATCCCATCCTGAAAGACCTCCGGCTGCAGTTGCGCGAAACCGACAGAAGCAACGATGCGCTGAACTACCAGGAGATACGTTATTATACCACGGTTTGCGCCCTGAAGCAGAATGAGGAGAGAGCGGTACAGAGTGCGCAGGAGTTTATAGATATAGAAGACAATGCCGCCCGGGTGCAGATGATGAATTTCCATCTGGCGGAGTATTATTACCGGCAGGAGGACTATCCCAAGGCAATCAACGGATACGAGAATGTAAATCTTGCCAATCTCAGCAACACCGAGGTCGCTGCGCTGAAATTTCACCTGGGGTATGCCTATTTCACGGCCCAGCGGTTTGAGCAGGCCAAGCCGCTGCTTAACACCATCCGGCAGATGGCCAAAGACCCCAATTACCTTGATGCAAATTATTATTACGGATTCATTGCGTTTTACGACAAGGATTATAAAAATGCGCTCGAGGCTTTTTCTGTGGTCGAGAGTCATGAACGCTACGGAAAGGTGGTTCCCTATTATATCTCTACCATACGGTATTCGCAGAACGAAGAGGACAGAGCCGTGGCCTACGCGGAGGAAAAGATTAAGGGCGGCACGCAGTATTATGATCTTGAACTCCGTCAGCTCGTGGGGCATAGTTATTTTAGGAAAGGACAATACGACAGGGCGGTGCCCTATCTCGAAGAATACGTGAACAAGTCGGAAAAGGTAAGCAGGCAGGACCTGTACGAGCTCTCTTATAGTTATTATCAGACCAACCGTCTCAACGAGGCGATCGAAGGTTTCAAACAATTGGGGGGGAAAGAGGATTCCCTGGCGCAGGACGCCATGTACCTGCTGGGGGACGCTTACCTGAAGACCGGCCAGAAACAGAACGCACGCAATGCCTTCCTCTTCTGTTCGGCCAATAGCAGCAATGCCAGCCAGAAGGAGATCTCCATGTTCAACTATGCGAAACTTTCTTATGAGCTGGGGCACCAGGACGTTGCACTTGCAGAATTCCAGAAATTCCTGCAGGCCTATCCGCAGTCGCCCTATAACGCCGAGGCGCGCGACCTGCTGGTAGCCGTGCTCACCAACACCAGCAACTACCAGGAAGCGCTCAGCCTGGTCGGCGGAATGCAGAATCCGACCCCTGCGGCCCAACAGTTGTATCCACAGATATTATACGGCCGCGCCACGGAGCTGATCAACGATGGTATGCTACCGCAGGCCAACGAGTTGCTCACCCTCGCGGAGAAACAGCCCCGTAACGCGTCGGTGCTGCCCTTTGTACAGTTTTGGAAAGGGGAGATCGCCTTCCGGAATAACCAGCTCGACGAGGCCATCCGCTATTATTATGATTACCTGCGCAGCGGCATGTCAGGTGGAGAAGTGACCCCCGCCAATGCCAGGTACAGCCTGGGATATTGTTTTTTGAAAAAAGGGAATTACAACCAGGCCGCGGGTTTTTTCAATGAAGTGGTTGGTACACCGCGGGTGAATCTGCCACCGGTTCAGCAAGACGCCTACCTGCGCATGGGCGATTGCTACTATATGAACCGCGAGTACCCGAAGGCCGAAGCCGTGTACCGGCGGGTACTGCAATACGCCTGGCCGTCTGCCGACTACGCCACCTTCCAGGTGGCCATGATAGAGGGCATCGGCAACAGCCGCCGCAAGATCGACCTGCTGTCGACCCTCGGCCGGCGGTTTCCCAATTCGCCGCTGCATGCGGATGCGAATATGGAGATATCCAATGCCTACCTGGCCAACGAACAGTACCGGGAAGCCATTCCCTTCCTGAAGAATGTATTGAACGATCCCAACGTTTCGCTAAAGCCCAAGGCACATCTCCGGTTGGGGATCGCCTACTACAATCTGAACAACAACCAGGAAGCCCTGACGCATTACACGGCTATCCTGCAACAATATCCCAATTCTCAGGAGGCTGAGTCGGCGCTGGAGAACGCGAGGGCCGTCTATGTAGACGAGGGTAGAACCGCCGAGTATGTGGAATTTGCGCGCAAGATGGGTAAGGACATCTCCACGTCTCAGGAAGACGCCCTTGCCTATCAGGAAGCCGAAGTACAATTCAACAATGGCAACTTCAGCGCGGCAGTGAAAAAATTTGAAGAATATCTTGCCCGGTTCCCGGAAGGGAATAGCTCGCTGGAAGCACTGTACTACAAGAGCGAGATCTATTACAACCAGAAGGAGTGGGGAAAAGCCGCTGCAGGTTATGAGATCCTGTCCGACCGGGTGCCACACAAATTCGGGGAAAGGTCCCTGCTGCAGGCCGCCCGCATCAACTTCTTCGAACTGAAGGATTACGAAAAGGCAGAAAAATATTTTCTGAAGCTGAAGGATTTTGCGAGCAAGCAGGAGTCACGGCTCGAAGCGATGCGGGGGCTGCTGCGCAGCCAGTACGAGCTGGAGAAGTGGAGTGATGCGGTGACCAATGCGCAGGATCTGTTGGCACAGAAGGGTGCGGGTACGGACGACAAGGTGCTGGCGAATATGGCCATTGCCAAGTCGGCTCAGATGGCGGGCGATTTTGAACCGGCCATCACCAGCTACAGGACCGTGGCTTCCCTGAGCAAATCGGCTTACGGAGCGGAAGCCCGGTACGAGATCGCCAACTCCCTGTTTGCCCAGAACAGAATTGCCGACGCTGAAAAAGCCGCTTTTGAGGTGATCAATAAATCCGGCTCATACGAGCGCTGGGTGACCAAAGCGTATATACTATTGGGTGATATTTATTATGCCCAGAAAGACTATTTCAACGCAAAAGCCACTTATAAAAGCGTGGTCGACAATGCACGGCTGGAAGACCTCCGGCAGGAGGCAGACGCCAGGCTGAAAGCGGTAACCGAAGAGGAAGGAAAATCCAGTAAAGTAGAAAGTGAGTAATATGCAGATCCATAAAAGATTTTTTTTGCCGGTATTGCTGATCATTCTCTCGCTGGGGGCGATGGCGCAGCAGGATACGACCAAGCGGCGCACCATAGATATTACTTCCACTTTTAAGCCCGAACTGCGGGAGCCCGCCAAAGTGAATTTTAACGCGTCGCCCATGGTGGCCGACACGGCCCGGCCACGGCTACAGTACGATATCCCGGCGAAGAATCTTTTGTTCGCTTATCAGCCGGCCGACCTCAAGCCGCTTTCGCTCGACGCGGATCCCCTGGCAGGATGGGCCTACAGCAATTTTATCAAACTGGGTTTTGGCAACGTACACCAGCCCTACCTGAAGGCCGGTTTTAGCTTCGGCGACGGAGAAAGCAGTTTTGTGAATGTGTTTGCCGACCATTATTCGTCCAAAGGCGATCTGCCCTTCCAGAAAAATAACCTGACGAAGATCGGCGCGATGCTCACCTATAAAACACCGTCCGACCTCGAATGGAATGCAGGAGTGGGTTTTACCAGCGACGACTATTACCTGTACGGTTTCCGGCCCGATACGTTGTCCTATACCAAGGATCAGCTCAGGCAGCGTTTCCAGACCATTGACGCCCGGGTGAGTATGCGCAATACCGTGCCTACCGGCTTCGGGCTCACCTATAATCCGTCGGCCCGTATTTCGGTATTTGCCGACAAACACGACCCAAAGACCACGGAAGCCAATTCGGTTATCAATCTGCCGGTACAGAAAAGCTTCAGCCAAAGCGTTGCGTTCGACCTGGGCATTACCGCCGACCTCACCAATTACCGCGCCGAGGGCCTGACGAAAAAAACGGATAATAACAATATATTTTTGGTATCCCCCGCTGTGTTGCTGAAACGCTCCAACCTGTTCCTGCACGCCGGACTTACGCCCTCGTGGGACAGGGGCGTTTTTCATATGCTGCCCAATGTAATGGCCGATATCACTACAAACGATCAGCGTTTCACGCTGCAACTGGGATGGATCGGGTATTACGACAAGGGGTCTTATCAACGTTTCGCAGGCATCAATCCCTGGCTTAGCCGCCCCGATTCCCTGATCAACACGCGGGTGCAGGAAGGCTATTTTGGTTTCAAAGGTTCCGTGGGCAATCATTTCAGTTATTCGGCCAAAGTCGGATACCAGCAGCACCTGGATATACCGCTGTTTGTCAACGACAGTCTCGACGGCAAAACCTTCCTCACCGTGTATGAGGACAAACTCAATATTTTTCAAACCCACGCCGAGGCAGAATACCGGGTGGGGGAGAAGTTCAGCGCCAAAGGGGTGCTGAACTGGAATATTTTCAAGATCCAGGATGAACCCCGGCCCTGGGGCATGCTGCCGCTTGAGCTAAGCGCCGCCCTGCGCTGGCAACTGCTTACCGACCTTTATCTCCGTGCCGAACTGTGGGCCTGGGACGGACCCCAGTACTGGGACTGGAAAATGCGCACTTCCTTCAAGGAAAAGCCGGCCTTTGACCTGAATGCCGGGGCGGAGTTCAGGATCAGCCCGAACTTCAACGTCTGGCTGCAGATGAACAATATCATGAACAACCGGTATGAGCGCTGGCACCAGTACGAAGTTTTTGGCTTTAATATTCTCGGAGGAATCGTATATTCATTCAATCAATAGCATGGTTGATCTGGTAAAAGCATATCTTCTTCAAAACAGCAGCATCAGCATCCCGGGCCTTGGCACCATATATGTGGAGCGCATCCCTGCCCAGTCTGATTTTGTAAACCGGCAGTTGCTACCCCCCGCCTATCATTACCGGTTCGACCGGTACTTCGATGCGCCGGGAAGGGATTTTTTCACCTATCTGTCGGCCCGGAAAAACATCCCTGACTACGAAGCGATCAAACTATACAACGAGTGGTCGGTGGGCTTGCGGAACAATATCATTTCAGAAACCCCGGTAGCGCTCGAAGGCATCGGCTCGTTGAGCCGCGATGAATCCGGCGACGTGGTATTTGCGCCTGAAGCTCCGTTGAAGACTTACGACATCCCTGTGGCGGCGCAGCGGATCATCCGTACCAATGCAAGACATGCGATGCTGGTGGGCGACAGGGAGACCACCACAGCCGACATGAACAACTACCTGCAGGTGGAGGGCGTGCACAAAGAGAAGGAATCCTGGTGGATATACGCGCTGATCCTGGCTGCAATAGCGCTTACCGGGATATTTTTCCACTACTATAAAAGCGGGCCTTCGTCGCCTTTCGGCAACGGGCAAACGATACAGGCCAGATGATCCATTATGATTTTTGTCCCGCGTGTGGCAGCGCCAGCATCCACAAGGCGCTTTGTGCCACAGATCATACGGTCTCGGGAAATTCATTCGAGGTGTGGCAATGCGCTGGTTGTTCGCTGCGGTTCACCCAAAATGTACCTACTGAAGATCAGATAGGGAAGTATTATCGCTCGGAAGATTATATTTCGCATACAGAGAGCCGTAAGGGGTTGATCAACCGGCTATACCTGCTGGTAAGGCGGTTCACCCTGCGCACCAAAAGAAGGTTCGTGAGCCGGGAGACCGGTTTGCAAAAAGGGCGGCTGCTGGATATCGGCGCCGGCACGGGAGCATTCCTCCATACCATGCGTGGTGCCGGATGGGAGGTCACGGGCGTGGAGCCCGACAGTGGTGCCATCCACCGGGCGGAGGAGGCATATGGTATTCAACTGCAGCCATCGGAGCAGCTATTTAGCCTGCCGGAGAATCACTATGATGCGGTAACCTTATGGCATGTGCTGGAGCACGTTCACCAATTACACCGCTATCTGGAGCAGATCAAAAAGAGCTGCCGGCCTGGGGCCAAAATATTTATCGCAGTACCCAACTACACTTCTTTGGATGCCGAACGGTATGGGGCGGCTTGGGCGGCTTACGACGTGCCCCGGCACCTGTATCATTTTTCGCATGCTGCCATGGATGCGCTGATGAAGCGGCATGGACTTCGTATTTCCCGGATTCAGCCGATGTGGTTCGACAGTTTCTATGTGAGCCTGTTGAGTGAAAAATACAGATCCGGTCGCCCGCGATTGATTGCCGGCTGTATCACCGGGCTGCGTTCCAACCTGAAAGCCATTTCTCGGCCGCGCCGCGCCAGCTCCCTGATCTATGTGATAGAGCGGGGATAGTTTTTATGTGTGTGATAGTGCGAAAGAGGTAATCTAAAAGATTCTTGTGTAATGGTCTTTCCGTAAAAAGCATTTTGCGTGGAGATATTTAACGGTGGAAGGCTGCTGCTGCTTTCGTTGCATTATATTCGCTCTATAATTTCAGAAAATTTAATCGCATATTTTTTATGGAGCTGGTCTACAAAGGCAAAACCAAGGATGTATATAGTTTAGACGGCGGCCGGGTGCTGCTGAAATTCAAAGATGATGTAACCGGAACCAACGGTGTTTTTGATCCCGGTGCCAACACGGTAGGGTTATCGATCGAAGGGGCAGGCAGGTCGGGCCTGCGAATGACACAACATTTTTTCGAAATGCTGGCGAAGAACGGCGTGGAGACGCACTATCTTTCCGCCGACCCGGACAACGCCACGATGGTGGTAAAAGTGGCTGAGGTGCTTGGCAAGGGCCTGGAAGTGATCTGCCGGTATAGGGCCGTGGGAAGTTTTTACAGAAGGTATGGCGCCTATTGCAAGGAAGGGCAGGAACTGGATGGACTGATCGAGGTCACGATTAAGGACGACGAACGCGGCGATCCGCCTATCTCGGAAGACAGTCTGGGGATGCTGGGGATATTGCCGGCCGACGAGTACCGGGAGCTGAAGGTGCGGACGCGGCAAATATGTGATTTGATAAAAGCGGAACTGGCTACAAAATCGCTCGACTTATACGACATCAAGCTGGAATTTGGTCGCGATAAAACCAGCGGATCGCTGATGCTGATCGATGAAATCTCCGGCGGCAACATGCGTGTCTACAAAAACGGCCAATACATCGCTCCCCTGGAGCTGGAGAAAAATTTTCTGGGTTGAGGAAATGCCTGCGGCAACCACTGGTCACTGCGATATCCCCAGCTTGCGGATCACAGCTTCTCTGTAGTTTTCACTCAACGGTAGTTCATATCCCTCTGCAAAAACGGTTCCGTTACGGATGCTTATAATGGTGGTGGTATTCACAATATAGGACTTGTGGATACGGAGGAAATT
>CAZUWX010000021.1:0-54826 GCA_964624205.1 uncultured Chitinophagaceae bacterium | reverse complement strand
GAAAAAGAAACCGGCCATCCTCATCCGTCTGTCAGGCATATCGAATTCAGGCCCCTGGCCATTACATCACATGCCGCTCCGTAACGAGCACGCTGCAACGATAGATCAATCTCATATGAGCTTTATTCCGCCCGAAGGCTTACTTCATCCGGGCCTGGAAATCCCGCCGGAACCTTTTGCTTCACTTTGCCCGTGGCCACCCACTCCGCCGCGCGCTGCAGGTAGGTGATGAAGCCAATGCACCGCTGCGAATCATTGCCATGCCCCAGCGCGGTATGGAATACCCTACCCTTGCCATAGCGGATCACCATCATCATTGGCTCGTTGCGTCCGGTACCCCCCTTGTCCTTTGCACTGTAGGCGGTGGCCAGCACCGTCATATTTTCCGCAGGCCCGCGCAGCCGGTCGTACAATTCATCGTTACTATGCATCCATTCCAGCGGCAGCCCCTTTGTGATGGGATGTTTTTTATTCCGCGTTACCACCTTAAAAGCATGTTGAGCGCCATGACTACCCCCCCGTCCCGGAGAGTCGTCACGCACCAGCTTGCCATCCTGATCATAATATACATACGGCCCGTCTTTTTCCGTGCGGCCTCCCCAGCCTCCTAATCCGATCATCTTATTGAACTCCAGCCATTCTGGAAAAGCATTATCCGCCGCATGAACCGACAGCACCCCTCCCCCGCTTTTTACAAATGATTCAAAAGCCGATCGGGTGTCGGACGGCCATGCATTTCCGTTATAGTTGAGCAACACCACCCGATAATTGGAGAATTCGGGTTTAAATCCCTCCATATTTTTCCCGCTTGCCGGCGTGGTGGCAATATCCACTGAAAAAAGACCAGTCGCTTCGAGATAACCCTTCATCATTTTTGTGGTCTGCGGCCAGTTGCCATGATTATTCTGGCCGTCGACGATCAGCAGCCGGATCTTGTCTTTCGCGGTCTGGGCCTGCAGGGGCAACGTAAAGAGCAGCCCTAAGACAGCCAATAAGGATACAAATAACAGCCTTGACTTTTGCATAAGTAATATTTATAAACGTTCACAATTTTATTTAAACCAGCTTTATCTCGCATCAGCATCCGGATTATGGATCTGCATTCATGTTATAAGCACACCCGAATTAAAAATCCGTCTCCAGCTTATCTTTCACGCGCGGTCAGATAGCTGACAATGTCGGCCAGATCCTGTTCCTTCAGATTCAAATCCGCCGGCGCCGGCATCAGGCTTCTATCTTGCCGCTGCCTGGAAGATATATTATCTATCGCAATAACATGCCGCTGCCCCGCAATATCATTGATCACAATATTCTCATTATTTTCGGAGACAAGAAATCCGAATACCGCCCCCCCGTCTTTTGTGTTCACCAGCCAGGATTGATACCCGAATGCGATGGCTGCGCTTGGATTGACGATTGCTTCCAGCAACTCTTCCCGCCCAAATTTTCCGCTGATCGTGGTGAGCTCGGGTCCGACAGTATTACCGGTATCCCCTACTTTGTGACAAGTACTACAAGCAAGCTCGAATAGCTGTTTTCCATGCACGGCGTCCCCCTTTAACGCGGCAATATCAGGTATCACATAAGTATGCTCTCCACCCGGGCGCTGGAAAAATTTGCCTGCCTGCACCCGAATGGTGGGATCGGAATTATCAAAGATCTTTTCCTCAACATAAGGCACCAGCTCTTTCGGCAGTTTATTCTCGGCGGCCATTCCAATCAGCAACTGCGCGCCAATGGGATCCTCCGCCATGGCAAGCGTATTCACTCTTCGCTCGTCAGCCGGCCGTTCCGTATTCAGGATGACGTCTCTTTTTATCTTCATCTGGGCAAGGCCCCGCTCATATTCGATATTGAGTTCCATCTCCGACCAGTCGGCCAGGTGCTGCCAGTCGTTTGTCCGGCGAAAAGAGAGCCAGTAGGCAGCCCCCTCCGAAATTCCTTGGTCGGTGACCGCGGCAAGTCGCCTCATGGCCTCCACGGCACTTTTATCCCGGATAAAAGCCAGCGCCGTCATTGCGCTGCCTCGCTCCTCAGGAGAGAGGGAAGTGGCGCCGGCGCGTTGTTCCAACGCTGGCGCAGCCCCAACCGGATGCAGCCGCCAGGCAAGGCCGGCCATCTTTTTACTCCATTCCAGGGGCGACTGTCCCGCAGCCAGCTTGTTCAGCAGTTCGGGATATATTTCCGATTCATTTCCTTCAATAGCAGACCCCAGGGTTTCCAGGTACCACCTGTCTACCCCGTCATACCTTTCCGCCAATTCCAGCAGGACGGGTTTCGTTTTTTCAAAAGGCAGGTCGCGGACCGATATGGCCACTTCCCGGCGTACAAAGGCCGATCGGTCTTTGCTTAGTTGATGTGCATAAGGAAGGATGTCAGGCACCACCTGGCGAAGCGCACGATAGGCGGTTGCCCGCATCAGCTCGTCGCTGTGCTTCAGCAATTTCTCCAGCTCTGCAATACCCTTTTCTCCTAGCTGCCCCATCAACCAGGTCGCCCGGGCCCTGATAAAGGGGTTCTGATCCGAAAGCAGAGGTTGTACCAGGGGGATAGCAGCTTCGCCTTGCTGTTTCAATCCCTGGAAGCCCTGGTTGCGGACGTTGATGGCCGGACTTTTCAAAGCCTGTATCTGGCCTTCCCCGGTTTTCAGGTCTATTACAGGGGCCGCAAGCGTTTTGTTTTTAGGACTGATCCGGTATATTCTTCCATAGCCCATCGTATCGCTCATCTGGTGGCCGCCCACTACAGGATCGTACCAGTCGGCAATATAGATTGCCCCGTCGGTGCCGATCATCACATCACTGGGGCGGAACCATTTTTCACGGCGCTTGTTTTCTTCGGCGTCATTCCATTCGTAGTTGGGATTGTCTTCAGCCAGTGAGCTGATGAAATTGATCCGCCTGCCGAGATTGTATCCTGAGCCCTCCAAAGCCGGCTGATAGCCGAATATTGCATTCCTTCCAGCATCAGCGCTGAGCAACAGGCCCCGATATTGTTTCCCGAGCAGGTCGCTTTCGTTCACGGTGATGCCGGTTGGTGAACCGGCCCCGGTAATATCACCGGCGGGCATCACGCCCGGATCTTCCTGGTGCCAGTGTGCGGTGAATTTTTCCTGGCCCGGCCGCTGGTCGGCCTGCCAGTTACGGGTACCATCGGCACTGAAATAACCGGCATTTCCGCCTTCCATCAGCCAGGTGGCTCTACAGCTTACCACCTCGTCGTCGTTATCGTTCTGCCAAAGATTGCCGTAAGAATCCGGGATCACTTCATAAGCGTTGCGAAAGTTGTGGCCCAGCACCGTCAATGCGCTGCCATCGGGGTTTACCCGCAGGGCCAGGCCACCTACCCACACTTTGCCGTCGTCGCTTTTCCGATTGCCGTTGTTTTCCCGGTTATAGGGTGTTCCTCCTGTGTACAGACTCCCCGACCGAAGCGTCCAGCCCGACCGGTCGGTCACCATGTGAGGCCCCGCATTCCCCGTATTAAAATACCAGTTCCCGTCGGGTCCTGCATAGACCGCATGCAGGGAATGATCGTGGTCGAATCCGCCGAATCCGGTCAGCAACACTTCTTTTCTATCCGGAATGTCGTCCCCGTCTTCGTCGGTGTACACAATCAGGTTCGGGGCGCAGGATACGATCACTTTATTGCCGATTACGGCGATGCCCATCGGAGCAATCAGATCCGGGTCCTGAACAAATACTTTAGCGGTATCGGCTTTGCCGTCGCCATCGGTATCCTCGAGGATCATGACGCGGTCGCCCATGCTGTGGTGCCGGAACTTCGTGGAGTCGTTCGCGAAATTACGATAGTTCACCGCCTCCGTGACCCAGATCCTGCCCCTGATGTCCATGTCCATATTCGTCGGGTTGTACAACTTTGGTGATTCTGCCCATAAGGTAGCCTGAAGGTCTTCCGGCAGGTAAAGGCCGGTGGTTTCATCCAATGAAATAACAGCCTTTTGAAGTGGGTCGGGCGCCTCCCCGCAAGAAACGACCAACGCAGAAAGTACGAAGGTGAGAGATAAGACTACTAATAATCGTTTTGTACGCTGCCAAATGAATTTCATAATTAAATCGGGAATAGTTCGGCCTTACGGATTGCATAATTCCGAATAGGTAGTAAGGTTATATTTTTTTCTTGAAAAGGGTTCGAAGGAATCGCAGGTTATGCTGATAACTCTCCACAATGTCTGCACCGTTGGGGTGGGCCCACTCGATCTGCATCCATCCGTCGCCGTAATATCCCATTTCGTAGATCTGGTCGCGGATCTTTTCCCAGGGAAGGGTGCCGTCCTTCAGCAAGGTTCCGTTCTCCTTCATGTGCAGCTCGCAGATATGCTGTGTGCCCAGTTGCTTCATTTCTTCAATCGCGTCAAAGCCGGCATCCTGCGTGTTACGAAAATCGTAGTATACCTTGATATTGGGAGAGCCTACCTTTTCTATGATTTCCAGGTGCTCCGCTGCATTGAGATAGGATTCGATGCCCAGCACTATTCCCATGCTTTCCGCCCGCGGAGCTACTTTTTTTAGGCGGCGGACTACTTCGGCTTTGCCTTTGGGATCGTTGCGCAGGTCGTTATTATTAAAAAAAGCCAGCAGCACAACGGTGACACCCAGGTTTTTGGCCACTTCCACGCTGTCCCAAACCCATTCTTCGGCGCGGGGATCGGATTTATAGGGCACGTTATTCAGCTCCCCTATCCCGATACTGGCAATCTTCACGCCGGTACGGCGGGACGCTTCGCGGTAGGTTTGTTGCAGCGCCAGGTTACGCAGATGCATATTATTCGATACGCTGCCCAGGTTTACCTGCACGCCGTCCAGCCCGATCTTTTTTGCTACATCAAAAGCGCCCGGATCACTGCTTTTCCCGATCGACCAGTCGCAGGCGCCAATATAGAATTTTTTTTCGGGGCGGAGTATCCCCCGTAAATGGGCAAACGAGGAAAGCCCTGCAATTGCCGTTACATGCGTCAGTAGCTGGCGTCGTGTCAACATTATATAGATCTTATTTAAAGTTGCCCCGCAGTCGGTAGCCGGCAAATCTAGGGAAGTTTCCGTTTTGTTCTCTACCTCCCCGTAATTTATTTGGCTGTGACAGATACAAAATATTATTTACTTTTAGTATTCAAGCGGAAGTAGCTCACCTGGTAGAGCGACAGCTTCCCAAGCTGTAGGTAGCGGGTTCGAGTCCCGTCTTCCGCTCCATTTTTCTTAGAAGCGTTGAGCTGCCGGATCCGGGGGAGTGCCGGCGCCGCATGTCGATCACTATAATTCGCAAAAATGGGATTATGATACACAAATCCGGCAACTTCCTTCATCCGGCAATAGCCGTTAAACTCCCATAACCCACAAGTACAGATGAAGCCCATCTATTCTTTTTTTGTGATTCTCGCGGTTATCGAAAATCTGTTATTCACCGGCTGCACCGAACAGCGGACATCCGTTGAACTCGAACTGCGTTCTTCCTCCTGGCAGTTTCCGCATAAGCCTGCTACGAGCACATTATCGCAAGAGAAAACGAGTACTGTGTTCGACGCTCCGGCAGACAGCAGCAGCAGCTTCACCGTCAAACTGCAGGTCAACCTGCAGACCGGCAGTCTGCCTCAACAGCTTCTTATGATCCCGGGCGTGCTGGAAGTCCGCATGTATCAGCACGACGGAAAAGATCGAAAACACCAAAACTATCCGGCCTACTCCCTACCCAACGGCTCGGTGCCGGTGCTCGAAGCTGCGCTCAGGCTTCACCCTCCGGGCGAATTTGAAAAAGCGCGCGACATGATCGTGGGTATCCCACTGGCCATGCTGGAGCAACCGGACGGAAAACATGAAATAGTTCTCCATTTCTCCGGCGTCCGGTGGACGTTATACGTGGACGATGAACTGATGGATAACGACTTTGCCTTAGGCTACCCCCAATGGAACCCGCAGAGCACGTGGGAAATGGATGCTCCGGCGGTAGCGAAAGCGGAATTATTCCTCCCCGGGATCGAACCCCGGCAGGCGACACTGAAAACAAAGCGTGTTTCACAGGATATACAATACTGGACACCACCGGGGCATAACACCTGGGTAGGCGATATTGCGACCTTCTACCATCAGGGACGCTACCATGTGTTCTACCTTTTCGACCGGCGCGGTCATGGGAGCAAATTCGGACGAGGCGCACATTACTTCGAGCACATTTCCACAGCAGATTTCAAAACCTGGACGGCACACGAGGCGGCTACTCCTATCGAGGAACAATGGGAAACGTTCGGCACCGGCACACCGTTTGTATTTAACGGTAAATTCTGCATCAGCTACGGCCTTCACACCACACGCATTTATCCAGCGGAGAAGACTACGTTACCGCTGCAATGGGATTATTATAGCCAGCACGGAGTTACCGGTTCATTCCGATACGATACCCTGGCCGGATATCCGGCCGGATCTACCTATTCCGTCAGCGAAGACGGCGTCAGCCACTTCAAAAAAACGCATATCCTCTTCCATCCCTGCGAGAACCCCAGCGTTTATACCGATCCCGGGGGCCGCCTTCGCATGCTGGCTAACTACGGGGCGAAGGGAACCTGGGAATCGGCCACAATCGATGGAGGCTGGCATTCCATCAACCCAGGGTTCCCTCCGGGAGGCGACTGTACATTCTTTTTTCGGTGGGGGAATTTTGACTACGTAATTGGGGGATTTACCGGCTTTTGGTCGAAGCCGGCTACTGCCCCCGACAACGGATATGCGGATGTTGTCCAACAGGGGCTGGATTTCTATAATGGAATGAGCGTCCCCGCGGTTACCGAAATAAAAGATGGCCGTTTCCTCTTAGCCGGTTGGGTTCCCATCGCAGGTTGGGGAGGCACCTTGAATATCCATGAAATGGTCCAGCACGCAAACGGCAGGATCGGCACGAAGTGGATGGAAGAGATCATCCCGGCAATCAAAAATAAAAAGACCCTGCCCCGTGACATCCAAGACAGTTCCTCTTACACCACGGGAACACCCTCTTTCCTATTGACCTTCGATGTTTACCCGGGCACTGATTCATCCGGAAAACTCGGCATACTGCTGGAGGAAGAGAATCGGGACGATCATGCGTATGAATTCCAGATCAGTCCGCACGCGAAAAGGGCACAATATGCAAACGGGAATCGTTTGAAGTTTTCTGAGCCGGAGAGAACACTACGCGAAGGAGGCGCTCCAAACCAGGCGCGCAATTATGCCATCGAAAACCTGATGGGCACTGATAAGCCCTTCAGGGTGCGAATGATCGTCAAGTATGAGGATAAATTCGGCGGTTCACAGATCGACGCGGAAATTGCGGGAGAGCGCACCATGCTCTCCTTCCGCCCCGGACTGAAAACCACCACCCTCCACATCAGAACGGAACAAACAGAAATCAGGAACCTGAAGATAGCCGCGTTGAAAAATTAAAGAACCGATATCTTATCAGCCCCTGGCCCGACCAGATAAGCGCGCAGCTCTCCCCGGAGTAAGTGATAACGGAGATGTAAAACCGCATTTCCAACGAGAACAATAGTCTGTAGCGGCAGCACTAATCCCTTTATTCCATATCGGCCCCGCCGATCCGGCACGCCCGCAACAGCGGGTCGGCAGCCTGGAGCAACTTACCCAGCAGTTGCTTGTCGTAGTGCGGCCGGGAGTCAATAAAATCCTCAACGGTTTTTGCCGCATCGGCACTCTGATGGCCCGAAAGCGTAGCCCGTAGCCAATTGAACGGAAAAAAAATGTCGCCGGTTCGCCGAATCTCTTCCAGCATTTCGAGCGAAGGCCGGATGTACTTAACGGAACTGCTTTCGCATAAGGGGTGGTGCAGGTAGCCGAGCGCTGTATTCACCCATGCCTCTTTTTTCCTATTTTCCGGCAGGCGGAGGGATTCAAAAAACCGATCGCGCACGGCTTCGTCTGCCGATAAAGCAGGAAGTAGGAATTCCCATCGCAGTTTTTTATCAGGATCGGTCAGCCGTGCGAGCTGTTCCGCCAGAACGGATGCCGCCGCCGGATGTGCGCGGATCGCCAGCGCTGCAGCGAGCCGGGTGTAGTCATCATCAGACAGCAGGATACCTTTTGGCGGATCCTCGTTTTTCCATATCCGGTAAAGCGTATCTGTTGCGGCTGCTCCGAGAGCAATATCGGACCAGGTATTAAAGAACATTTTTTTCACGCGCGGTTGCTCCGCTTTTTTCATCAGCGTGAACAGAGCCGGCGCCAGCATGCCGGCAGCCGTCCCGCGATGCTTCGCCGGTAGATAGATCCAATAAATAGTGCGCAATTCATTTAGCAGCATCTGCAGGATCAATTCTTCTTTTTCATAGTGCAGGCCGTTGACCGCAAGTTCTATCCATTCAGCGGGCGATACAGATCTCCCCTCCAACACATTTTCGTAAAGGTTCAGCCAGGTGAAGGCCCGAAGCACGGCATCCGGAATTTTATTAAGCGATACCAGCCCGGCAGTATCTACTTCGAACAAACCGTAGGGGTCGCTACCTACGCTGATCCGTTCGCCTGCCTTAACGGGTCTGCCGGCCCGGTTTACCCATCCGTCGTTCCATTGGTGCAGATCTTCGCTGCTCTCGTTATCCAGTATGTCGATGAGTTCCGGCCAATCTGCATTGCGAAAAGCATATTTGCGGAGGTATTCACGCAGTCCCTGCTGCAAGGCGACCGGGCCGATCAGTTTTTCGAGCTGTTGCATCATGATCGGCGCTTTGTGATAGATGATATCTCCATAAAGGGTGCCGGCTGCTGCGAGATTATCGAGCGACTGCCGGATGGGGTTAGCACCCGGCGTACGATCCACGTTATAGGCTGACGGGAAATGAGTGGTAACAAATTCTAAGCCGGCGTTGCTGTTGGGCTGGATCGTAGCGATTATTTTATCCGCCATGAAATTGGCGAAGACCTCCTTCATCCACACATCATTGAACCATTTCATGGTGACGAGATCGCCGAACCACATGTGCGCCGTTTCGTGGGCCAGCAGGTTCGCACGTCCTGTCAACTGTGCACGGGTAGCGCCGCTGTCCAGAAAAAGAGAGCCGGCATTGTACCAGATGGCGCCGGGATGCTCCATCCCACCAAACTGGAAATCGGGGATCGCTACAAAATCAAACTTTTTGAATGGGAAATCGATGCCGGTATAGTCTTCGAGGAATTGCAGGGAGGCAGCGTGCAAGTCAAAGAGGGTGCCCATGCTCGCCGCAAGCTTCGCCGGGTCCGTTTCGCGGTAGAGAAAACGAAACAATCGCCCTTTGCGGGTTTCCTCGCGCAGCTCATACCGGCCTGCTGTAAACGCAAACAGGTAGGTGCTGATGGTGTCGGAAGCAGCAAACTGCCAGCGGGTTGTTTCTCCCGCCGGGGTCTTGTATTGCAGGGGTGCATTCGACAATGCCTGCCAGTTGGCTGGAACATGCAGTGAGAGTTCGAATACCGCTTTCAGATCGGGCTGATCAAAACAGGGAAATACGGTTCGTGCCCGATCCGGCACAAACAGCGTGTACATATAATCGTTATTCCGGTTCAGGGCAGCGTCTGCGGGCGTAAAGCGGATCTCTACCGTATTGCTACCCACGGTCAGATGATCAGCAGGAAGCAGGATATGTTCGTTAATATGATGTATGGCTGCGGGCCGGCCATTGATGTGGAGATCGTACACTGAACCCGGTAATTGTTTGAAGTCCAGCATCGTTGGTTGCTTTTCTTTCAAATCAAAACTGATGATGGCAGTACCCCGGGCAGGCTGCGCGGGTTGGCCTGGAATCGTAAAATCGAGTTGATAGTGCAGCCCGGAGATCAGCGATTTTCGTTGTTCGGCTAGGTGGGAAGAGACGCCCGGATCCGGTGAGGCTGGTTGCCGGCAGGAGACGGCTATGGTGATGATCCACCAGAGCAACCAAAAAAGAGAGGATGAACGCATCAGTGGTTTTTGATCGATCACTTACAATTCCGGTCAATTTGTCATTATATTTCACCTTGGATCTAATACATCTTGTATTCGATCTAGATTCGCTCTCCCTTCGCTCTAACTTCGCTCTAGATGTGTTCAAGATTTTTCGCCCGGTCTTTGGTTCTATGCTTCAAATTTCGCCAACTTGGCAGGTGAAATGAAAAAGCCTGTTTGGAGCCGGTCGGCAATATTTAGCTAATATAGTAAAAAGCCGCCTCAAAAAGTTTTGAGACGGCTTCTACCTGCAGCAACAGATTATAGTACAAGGTTGATGATGGTCGGCGTGGCAACGCCGGCTGCAACGGCGTGTCGTGCAGGGATCAGTTCAGGTCGTGTGTGTTCCAGTACAATTGAGGGTTCCTGTCGCCGGGTACCCAGAAAATTTTAGAGGTCATATTGTTCTGATCCGAAACCTTGGAAAAGCTGGTAGGATTATCCCTGGCTTCGGCCGTTGGATAGCGCACCCGCTCCGGAAATACCTTAATATCCTGCCCTCTCCATGTAAAAGGTTCCAGTTTCGGATGGCCGGTTCTTCTCAGTTCAGCCCAGAGCTCGTAGGGATGGAGAATGTTCAGGTGAATGTATTTCTGCTGCATCAGGATCTCCATTTTATCATCCTCGGAAGGGGCGGCAACAAAATCGGCTTTCACCTTCTCGGCCCATGCGTCTATTACACCCACATCGGGCCGGGCCGGGTAAAGCACGTCTGACATTCCCTGTGAATCACCGTCGTCTTTGAAATCGCTGAGCAGGTTCAGGTTGTACCAGAAATCTGTGGAATGCAACACGGCGTCCTTGATATGCTCCTCCGCGGATTTGCCGGTGTTGGCTAATCCCTTTAGCGCGATCTCTGCCAGCAGCAGGTCGACCTCTGCCCGCGAGAACATGTACACCGGCATTTTTCCATTCCGATGATAGGTGGCGATATTATAGAGGGAATAAGCGTTTTGCTCAAGCGCCAGTGCAAGATTGTCGGCGTACGGATAATACCGCTCCCCCGCGTCATAGATTGGTGTCTGCGCATCGATATCATACGATATCGCTTTATAGTCGCCGTATTTGGTGGGCATGGCGATCACCGGCAAACGCGGATCATCAACCGCGGCATCGTAGGCCGAATCGCCGTAGTTCATGCGGTTCAGGATGATCTTGGGAATAAAGGAAGCGTAGGTATTTTCGTATAATCCGCGCATCCAGAAACCGCCGCCGTTCTTCTGGTCGGTATCGAACCAGATAGGGAATGAAAGGTCGGTATCAGGCAGCGGTTTACCCAGGGCTGCGGTGATAAGCGGAGCCGCATAGCCGGCATCGACCCCGGATATCCGGACCAGCAGCTTCAGGCGGGTAGCATTGGCAAATTTCACCCATTTATCCATATCCCCCCTGAATACCAGGTCCTGCTGCTGCAGCACCTGTTGAGCGGTATTTGACATCAACCCGTAAGCAATAGGCAGTGAATCAATCAACATACCCAGGTCTTCGATGATAGAATGATAGATCTCTTTGGGATCGTCATAGGCCGGGTACCAGTTCTCCCGCGTTTGATTGCTGGCCTGAAAGGCGTCGAAATAAGGAATGGAATTAAAAAGATCCACCAGCTTACCACTTTGGTACACTTTGGTTAAGGTCACCAGCTTGTAGTACATGTCGGCATCCAGTTTTTCCTGTCCTTCCCGCCGGCTCACTTCGTTGCGGAGGGTTTCCCAGCTTTTAAGACGGCGGTAGCTTCCCTCAAAATAGCTTTGGCCGCTAATGGGAAAATCGTCAAAACCATTTCCGCTGGTAAGGTCGGCCCAGGAAGAGAACCAGTCGTACCGGTAAGACACATAACGATTGGCGATCTGGGCGTACCCCGTAATACTGGTACCTCCGCTCAGCAGGTAATACCATTCGCCGTAATCCTGTACATAAATTTTATTCTCGCTGATCGTGCGGGTGAACAGGCCCGGTACAATATCCGTCAGGCCCTCGCTTAACTGGTCGGGGTGATAAAAGCGCTCTTCCAGGTCCTTTTTGCAGGAAGCCGATCCAATCGCGACCAGGACGCTGAGATATATGAGTGTGTGTTTCATTTTTCTGAATTTAATAATTGACTAGAAGGATACGTTCAGGCCGAAGGAATAGGTCTGCTGGCCGGGAAACACGGTGTTTTCCACAAAGCCGTCTGCTCCCGTTGCCGCTTCCACATCGATATTAGGAATGGTTTTGTACAGGTAGAACAGGTTGCGACCTGCCGCAGTGATAGACAGGGCCTGGAGCCTGAGCATCCTGGCTATCCGGGAGGGCACCGTATAGATCAACGCAATCTCTCTTAGTTTTATGTAGTCATTTTTCACCAGCATATCCGGTGGAAATGAAGTTGCCAGATCATTCACATAAGTTCCGTAATGACTACTTGCCGCTGCGATGATGTCGTTGGGAACGGATTTTCCATCGTCGTCCAGTTTCACTCCGGGTAGGATCACGCCGTCGTGATATACTTTTCCATCGGCAGACTGGGAAGGGGCAGGATTATTGTGTTGCCAGGCTATGTGGTCGCCTGCCGCATTTATATAATATGCCAGGCCGCCATTCGCTTCATCCCGGTACTGCAACGAGGCCTCCAGTTGACCCAATCCGAGCATACGCATGTTCGTATACGAGAAGATCGTTCCTCCGTACTTATAGTCCAGGGCGATGCGAAAACCTATATTCTTATACCGGAAGTCTGATAATACTCCGCCATACAGTCGCGGCATAATATTGCCTGCAATGATCATGTTCGCAGCATCCCCATCGAGTGTATATACGCCACGGTCGTTGACAACTCTGTTGCCGTTATCGTCGCGCGTGTAGTCGTTGATCTTGATATCGCCAAACGGTCTGCCGAGATCTCCCCGTATACTGGCAGAATTCCCATTGATCAGGCCGCCCCAGGTATATTCTGTAAGGTCGCCATAGAGGTCGAGCACTTTAGAACTTTGTCTTGCACCATTCACCGTGATATCCCAACGCATATCCTTTGTAAGCAGTGGCGTTCCGGTGAGCGACAGTTCAAAACCGCTGGTTCTCATATTTCCCACGTTGATCAGCAACCCGCTGGAAGATGAAGACTGGGAAAGTGGCAATGAAATGATCTGGTCATAGCGGTTATTGGTATAGAAAGAAAGGTCCACCAACAGCCTGTTGTTGCTGAAAAAGCTATTGTTGATACCGATCTCGAACTCCCGCTTACGCTCGGGCCGGAGGGCGCCAGGCCGTAGGTCGCCCGGAGGTGTAACCAGCACCGCTTGTGCCCCGGTTCCCGATATATACCCGAGGCTGAATTGGTTGTTTGCAAAATAACGGGGAGGGCCATTGCCCACATCGGCCCATGCGAAGCGAACCTGTCCGCGATTCATCCCCTTGATATCAAAACGATCCGTGTAATTCCAGGTGATGGAAGCCCCGGGATAGAAATACTTATTATTTTCAGGAGGCATCATAGAATTCCAGTCCTGGCGCGCCTGCAGGTCCAGATAGAATTCATTTGTCCACGAGATGGTGGCGGAAGCCAGGGCGCTATAGAGCACATCACTTCCCCTCGAATAACTTCGTAGCAGGTAGGCATTACCCGCATCGGGGATGCCGGACTGGTTGTTAAAGGAATACCACCCTGGAAAATTAAGCCCTCCGATAGTTTGGGTGCCCAGCCCTTCCGAAGATCTTAGCCGGTAGACAAAACCGCCGAAGCCTGATATCTGCAGATCGCCATCCATAAAACTATTGTCGTAATTCAATAGAGCCTGATAAGTCTGGATAGTGTTGTTTTCTTTCTTTATCTGGAAACTACCTCCTTCTACAGTGGGTAGTATACGGTTCACGCTAATCTTTGATTCATAGGTGGTGTTGTCATAATCCAGACCGAACTGGCCCACCAGGAAAAGATGTTTTGTAAAATTCAGCGTGGCTTTGGCAGATGTGATAATATGAAACTTATCATCTTTGACCCGGTTCCTGTCCAGGTTCCACAAATATCCTCCCACGATGGTGCCGGCCTGCGGTATCCCATAACCGTCAAGATCCCGCTTATAGCCGGTTTCGTCTACAAACAGGTCGTACATCGGGTCGTACGGATAATCTACCGGGAATCCCCATGCGATACTGCCGGAATTATTTTCACGCCGGTTCTGAGACACGATATTGTAGACATTGGAAACCAACTCAAAGCTGGCAAAATCGGAAGCTTTTATGTTACCGTTAAAGCTGAAGGTGTTCCGCTGCTGCCAGGCGTTGGGGCTGATAATATCGTTGTATTTATAATTAGTGTAGGAGGCGCGCATACTTCCTTTTTCACTGGATCCCACGATCGCGATATTCGCGTTGTGCGAACTGCCGGTATTGAATAAAGACCGGTAGCTATCATACGCTGAATTGCTGATCATGGTGCTGTCATAAAACATAGCCTGCGCCCCGTCGAATTTGGGTCCGAAGCTGAAACGGCGATTGGGGATGGCCCTTACACGCTGACCGTTTAACATAGCCCAGGAAGTATCATAAATATCATCTCCCAGTCCGTATTGATCCTGAAGCTGCAGGTAGCTGCGAGGCCTTTCGACGCTGTATTGAAAAGCTCCCGTCATACCAAAGCCTTTTGCACTTCTTCCGCTTTTTGTTGTGATCAGTACTACCCCGTTGGCCGCATCCGTACCATAGAGCACAGTTGCTTTTGCGCCTTTGAGAATATCGATCGACTCGATGTCTTCGGAGTTAATGTCGTTGATGTTAGCGCCGTAATCGTAACCCGCACCCACCGAGCCGCCGATACCCGTAGTCCGGTCGGAGATGATCACGCCGTCCACCACAAACAGGGGCCGGGTGTTTTGCTGTGGATTCAGGCTGGCCGCCCCGCGAATGTTGATCTTTAATCCTCCCATCGGCCCGGCAGCTCCGGTATTAACGCCTACACCCGGCGCTTTCCCATATAGTGCCAGGAAGGGGTTCATCGTCGCGCCCGCCTTGGTAAGTTCCTCGGCCTTGATGCTGCTCACAGCGTAACCTACCGAACGGCGCTCGCGTTTGATGCCCAGGGCGGTGACAACCACGTCTTCCATATCGGTGGTGGCAGTCTCCAGGGTAATGGTGATCGAACTTTGGCTGCCAACCCGGACCTCGCGGGTTTCAAAGCCGATGCTGCTGATCACCAGTGTGGCATTGGCTTCCACCTCGTTCAGGGTAAACCGTCCATCGGCATCGGTAAATGTGGAAATATTGGTGCCTTTTACTGCTACCGTGGCACCGGGCACGGCCTGCCCGTCTGCGCCCCGGACCAGGCCGGAAACCGGTGGAAGAGCCGGCTCTTCTGTTGCCGGCTCAGGTACGGGGTCGGGTGCTGCGCGGCTGATCAGGATGGTCTTGTCTTCTATCGTGAAGTCCAGCCGCTTGTTTTTCAGCAACCGCGTCAGGAACTCCGGTAGGTTTTCCTGGTCCGCGGAAATGCTCACTTTGGGGTTATTGGCCACCAGGTCGCGGGTGTACAGGAACACATACCCGGTTTGTTTTTTTACAATCGTAAATACTTTCTGCAGAGGCACTTCCTTTCCGCTGAATGTCACCGTTTGTGAAACGCTGCCTGCGCTTACATGAAGCGCAAAAGCAAGAAGCAGGACGCCGGAGAGTTGCATAATTCGCCAGGTTTTGGTGTAAAGGTCTTTTCGAGGATGACCTTTACATAAAGCAGTTAATTGCATACATTTGTTTTTTTACCCCTTTACACGGCAACCCGTAGGGTCGCCAGTATACTAAGGGCTGGGTTGATGAATAATGAATAGCCTACAACACTCTTTGTTATCAGTCGACCTTCAAACCGCTTTGGAGCTCCAATCCTCAGCGGTTTTTTAGTTCCTTTCTATTTTTCTGTTTTGAATATTATTCGTTTAAAATCAAGACTTCCCCGTTTTCCACCTGGTATTGCACCCCGAGTTTCTCAAATAATTTGAGTACCTGCGAAAGTTTCAGGCTCCGCTGCATTTCTCCCATCAGCACCAGATCGGGTGCTGTTCCTTTATAACTGACCTCAATATCGTACCAGCGCGACAGTTGCCGCATGGCTTCGGTGAGTCGGGCTTCATTGAAGTTGAAGAGACCATTTTTCCAGGCGGTGACTGCATTGGTGTCCACGGTCTGGATCCGTATTCCGGTGGGGGTCCCTGCTTCGCCCACGCCTTCCACAAGTGCCTGCTGCCCCGGTTTAAGTGTCACTGCGCGTTCACCGCTAGAAAGCTGTACGCTGCCGTCCACCAGCGTACTCCGGAGAAAGGGTTCGTCTTCATAGGCGTTGACATTGAAGCTGGTGCCCAGCACTTCTATCTGCTGCCCCCCCGACGATACCCGGAAGGGCTTGTTCTTGTCCCGGGCCACTTCGAAATATACTTCGCCCGTAATGGACACCAGCCGCTCCCGGTCCGAAAAGGCCGCCGGATAGGTGATAGAAGAAGCTGCGTTCAGCCAGACGCGGGTGCCATCTGAGAGCGTCAGCCGGTATTGCCCTCCCCTCGGCGTGCGCATGGTGTTCAACAGGGTGCGGTCGCTGCTGCCCGAAATACTGTAAGCCAGTTCTCCCGTCGCGGTCTTAAGCACCTGCACATTTCCCTGCCTGGCCAGTTGTCCGTCAGAAGCGCTGTCCAACATAATCGTAGATCCATCTGCCAGTGTAAGTATGGCCTTATCTGCGCCCGGCATCGCGTCTTCCCCCATAAAATCCCCGGTAGCCGCTTCAACCAGCATGTTGTCTCGCGCCTGTTGTCTGAGGCTGAGCAGGTAAACGCCCGTGCCCAACAGGATCAGCAGGGCAGCGGCGTACCACAACCAACGCGAGCGAAAAATCCCGATATGGTGCTCGGGCGCCTCTGTTGCCTGTTCAACCCCGCCTGCCCGGTTCCTCCCAGCGAGTACCGTATCGAGTATCGATTCGCGGGCCGCTTCATCCATGTATCGGGAAGCTTCCTGCAAGGCCATCTGTTTTTCGATAAAAATCAATGGCGTTCCACTTCTTCGGGCCGCCTCCAACAAATCCAGCAATTCGTCAACCTCCCGGTCGCTCGCCTCATCCTTGCAAAAGCGGTTCCACAAATACTCAATATGGTCGTTAGGGGTATTCATACGCGATTCTACTATCAATAACGGTGGGGAAAAATAAAAGGACTATCCGGCTATAAAAAAAATAATGAAGAGCGGCACCGGATAATTGTAGGGCATACTGCCCTGTTGTTTCAGGTGATCCCGAATAGATCGTAACGACTTAACCATCTGGTTACGCACGGTGTTCTTTGAAATGTGCAGCCGGTCGGCGATCTCGGCATAGCTGAGCCCCTCGGCATTTTTTAGCTGAAACACGAGCCCGCGTTGCGCCGGCAGCCTGTCAATCGCTTCCAGCAGCACCCGCCTGCATTGGTTGAATTCAATCTGTTCTTCGGTGTTGTTGGTGCTGTTCGCAGCGTTTTGTTTGAGATAGTGGGCTATTTTAATATCCAGGCGATTATGCCGCATCCAATCGACCGTTTTGTTGGTGGCGATCCTATACAAATAAGAAAGGGGTTCTTCGACCGAGCCGATCAGTCGCCGTTTAATCCATACCTGCGTCCAGATCTCCTGAACGATCTCTTCGGCCCAGATATCCGATTTGGTGAGTTTGAGCACATAGGAAAATAACCGATCGGTATAACGATTAAACAAGACAGTGAATGCATCAGCGTCGCCCGCACCGGTCAGTCGGAATAGCTCCTTCTCATCATCTAAGCAGGGTCCGTTCATCATACAGGTAGTTATGGCCGGTATAAAAATACGGAAAAGTTGTCAATCGTTTTCCTGCCCGCGACCTCCGCTTATTTTTTCTGTGCCGCCAGAGAGAAAATATACTGTACAATTTTACTGGCGTCCGTCTTCGAGAGGGCCGGATGAGGGGTCATCGGAACATTTCCCCAGTTGCCGGAGCCACCGGAAATGATCTTTCCGGCGAGCAGTGTGATATTGGCGTTGGTGTGGGCATATTTTGCCGCGATATCGGCATAAGAAGGCCCAATGAGTTTTTCCGTTTCCTTATGACAGGCCGCACAGTCGGATCCGCCAATCAGGGCCTTCCCCTGCTGCACGGCTACAGCGGCAGGCCCTGTCTTTTTGGGAGCGGGGGCTGCCGGAGTCGCCGTTTTTTTTACGGCCGGCGGCGGAGCCGTCTGTTTTGATGCCGTATTGGGTCGGGCGACAGGCTGGTCTTTGTTCATCAACTCTTCCATCGTCCACAGCGTCTTTCTGTCGGCATGTTTTTCGCGTAGGGTTTTGACCTCCCCGGGCATGACCATGTATTTGCCCGTCTTGTTGTCACCAAAGTTAAAATTCAGGTAGCTGACCACGTCTGCCACCCATTCATCGCTATTCACGGCACCGAATGGAGCCATGATGTCGGTGTATTCCTGGCCGTCTACCGGGCCGGTAAGGCCGTGGAGCAGAATATTGATCAGCGACGCATTGTCGTTCATCCGTTTGGAGCCGGCAAAGGGCGGGGCGGGCATCGGGCCTCCGTCAACAGAAAGGCCTTTGCCGTCTGCTCCATGGCAATTAGCGCAGGTCTCCAGAAAGGTCTGCCGTCCATTTAAGATCACGGTTCTTTCTGTTTCGGGAAGTTTTGCCAGTGCCTGTCCATACAACCTCACATTCCGGTTATGTTCGATGGTTCCCGCGATTTCGGTCAGCAGGTCCGCTGGCGGAACGTCTTTCAGCAGCCGCTGTAACAGTGCGGTGGAAGCGGGATAGGTGTACTGCGACAATGACGCGGTGAGTTGGATCCGTACGTCGGGATCATTATCATCTGCCAGCGCAGCAAGCAGGTTGATGATTTCGGTGTCCTGCTTGCGGAGATAAGATTCGCTGATCGTAACGGCTGCTTTTCTTACCTGCCCATGTGTATCGTTGAAAGCTGCTGCCAGTATATTCTGATTGATGGCATCCAGCCCCTGAAGCGTCCACAAAGCGTGTATCCTGGTCAGGTGATTTTCGTGTTCCTTAGCCATTTGCAAGAGCGCCGGTATCACGGAGCGGTCGTTGCGTACAATGATTTCCTTCTGTGCGTTGTCGCGCCACCAGCCGTTGGGATGCGCCATATACGAGAGCAGCCGTTTGCTGTCTGCTTTCAGGATATCGGGCCTGGGACCCGGCGTATAGCCATCGTGCACCACCCTGTAGATTCGTCCGCGCCCCACGTTTTTATCCAATCCTTTGCTAACGATCTGCGGACGCAGAAAACTCCCTTCCCGTGTCCAGTTACCTTCCTGAATGATCCCCCGGTGCATGTCTACTATATAGAGGCATCCGTCGGGGCCGGTGGCGGTGTTTACGGGGCGAAAGTTCATGTCGGTGGAAGCAATGAACTCTTCTTCTTTGTAGGCATTCCTCAATACCCGTTTCCCGTTTTCATTGGTGACTTTTGCGCGGCGTATCAGTCTGCCCACCGGTTCGCAGACCAGCAGGTCGCCCCGCAGATCCTCCGGCAACGCGTGGCCTCTGAAAATGGACTGCCCGCAGGCACCGGTAAAATGATTGAGTGTGCTATCGGGCCGGAGGCGGCGAAGCCCTCCCTGTACATCAGGCGTGGCAATGATGGGCCAGACAGCCTGAAAATTGTCGGCCAGTTGTCCGGGTGCATTGTAGAGGCCATACAGCGGATTGATCTGAAAACCAAACGCGCCTATCTCTCCGCCGGCACTGGAGTAAAACAGCCTGCCGTAGTTGTCATTGGCCAGTCCCCACTGAAAGGGACCGTAACCGGTGGTGTCCGCGATCAGCTTTCCGTTGCGGTATTTATACCGGACGTTCTCGACCGTTACATAAATATAATTATCGAGGTTCCATACGAGTCCGCTACGTTGGTGTTCCAGATTATTTGTATTTCTTCTTGGGTTTTCAAACACGATCTCCTTGTGGTCGGCCACCCCGTCGTTATCGGTGTCCGTATAAGCATAGATGTTAAGATCATAGGTTTCACTGACCAGTAATTTATTGCCCACGCAGAGCAGCATGCGGGGCAGCAGGAGGCTGTCGATGAATACTGTGCTCTTATCCATCATCCCGTCTCCGTCGGTATCTTCCAGGCGCGAAATCCGGGATACAGGTTGATTCTCGTCTGTGGCATCCACGTCCTGCATATAAGTGAGCATCTCTGCCACATACATGGCACCGTTACCATCCCAGGCAATAGCCACCGGTTCTCTTACCATCGGCTCACTGGCCACCAGTTGAAGCCGGTATCCTTCCGGCAGGTAGATCGACCGCATGCTTTCCTCTATAGAACGATAGGCGGGATCCGGATTGGGGATCACTACGATCTTTCCGACCGAATCGCGCTGCAATGGCGACTGTGGGATAGTGGCAACAGCCGTTTTCCTGGGAACCGTACATTGATAGATAACGAATGATAAAACCACTAATACGCTAACAACTAAAAATTTCCTGCTCATGTCCTGTTTAATAAAAATGATCGTGCTTCAAGAGGTGGCGCCATAATGCGGCAAAGTCATGGAATAGCTTCTCAAAATAATAAAACAGTTTATTATCAGTTCCCTGCTGCCATAGGTTTTTTCACCTTATATCCTTTCCAGCCATACCAGACAACAAACACAAAACAAACCATCGGCACCACATAGGCAAATGCGGTGGAATTTCTGTCGGCGAGCAGCCCCATCACATAAGGAACACAGGCGCCGCCCACTATCGACATAATCAGGAAAGAGGAAGCTCTTTTAGTATGATGGCCGAGGTCTTTCAGGCCCAGGGCAAAAATTGTGGGGAACATGATGGATTGAAAAAAGAACAGTGCCATCAGGCAGTATACCGACGTCCAGCCCTCGTCCATCACGACGACGGCGGAAAGTGCCACGCCAAAAAGGGCGTAAACGGTTAATAGTTTATTGGGCGGTATCCTACGCATCAACGCCGTGCCCACAAATCTTCCGATCGTAAACAGCAGCAGGCTGATAGCAAGCAGATAGGAGGCTTTTTCGTTGTTGATGCCCGTGCCGCCTTCCGTGCAGTAGTTGATAAAAAGGGCAGCGATGCCCACCTGCGCCGCCACATAGAAGAACTGCGCCACCACGGCCCCGGTGAAATTGCTATGTGAAAACAATGGTTTTGTATCCAGCGATTTGTCCGATACGATTTCACTCTCCTTGATTTCGGGAAGCGGCGTTCTTATAAACAGGCCCGCAATCACCAGCACCACCAAACCGATCACGAGGTACACCATACGCACCGAATCAAGCTGCGCATCTCCACCTCCCTCATTCGCAAAAAAAAGATTGGCGGCGATGATGGGGCCGATAAAAGAGCCCACGCCGTTAAAGCATTGGGAAAGATTGAGCCGGAATTCAGACGTTTCAGGCTTCCCCAGCACCGTTACATATGGGTTGGCGGCAGTTTCGAGACAGGTCAGACCGGATGCCAGCACAAACAGCGCAAACACAAAAAAATTAAAGCTTCCCTGCAGGGCTGCAGGATAAAACAGAAAAGCGCCCGCCGCATATAATAATAATCCGACTATGATGCCTCTTTTGTATCCATACTTATTCATGAATAACCCAGCCGGTAAGGCGATCAGAAAATACGCCCCGAAATAGGCTGCCTGCAGCAGGGTGGACCGCGATTTTGTGACGTTCAGCGCCTCCTGAAAGTGTTTATTTAGCACATCCAGCAGCCCGTAAGCCATTCCCCAGAGGAAAAACAGAGAGGTTACCAGAATAAACGGGATCGTATAAGTACCTGATTTACGGGAAGGTGCGGATAAAACATCCGGGGAAGGACCTGAGAGTGCCATTCAGTTGAAGGTATTTGGAGTTATTAATTGAACGAGATCCTATGCTACACCACAGGGCACCATAGGAAATTATTCCGTTTTGTTCGTTTTTTAGACTTTCGAATGTACGGCAGATAATTTTCCCGGCGAACATTTTTCGCCAGGACGTCGCAAACCAAATTTACGCTCGTTCAATTGATACAATCCACCCGTCGACCTTACTATAACAGCCCCGGGTCGGAAATCGAAATCAGCACCGCGCTGATGTTGTTACCACTGCCGGGAAGGAACTGCCTTGTCGCGGCGATCATTCCTGGGCAGGGCTTCGCTCACCCGTACTTCGCGGCCATCGGCAATCCCTCCGTCAAGAGCGGCGATTGCCTGCAGGGCCTGTTCCCGGTCAGGCATTTCAACAAAACCAAAACCGCGGCTGCGGTTTGTTGCCTTATCCCGGATCACACGGGCGGATTCCACTTTCCCAAAATCTGTGAAGAAACCTTCCAGATCATCGTCTTCAATGTTGAAGCTCAGATTCGAAACGAAAATTGTCATTATTGTTTTTAAATTGTATATATTGTTGAGAGACAGCAGTTGTAAAGAAACTACCTAAATGGAGAATGATTCGCTTACAAATAGCAGGGCTCAATAGGCCGCAAATATAAACCTTCCCGCCTAAATAATCCAAGAAGGATGCAAAATGAATTTTGTATCCCGAAATCCGAACCGGAAGCCAGACCAATCCGGCCTGGTGTCTTATAGAAATTGGATACCTGTTCCGACCACCCCTAATTTCTACCCCAGACTACTCCCGGGCCTCGGCGACGGTGGCACCTGGCTAAGGGGTCGCTTGACCATTATCGTCTAAAATTCCGTTAGGCTACCCTGTTCACGGTTACCCTAACGGCTCCTGCTTGGGGAAATCGGCGCTGCAGGTGAGTTCCGCCCAGTTGTCAAAATCCTGCTTTAATTCGTCCAGCTTTATTCTTGCGCCTCTTAACGCCGCCGATCCCAGCAGCAGCCGTAGTGGCGGATCGGGCGATTCAACCACCTGGAAGATCGCTTTTGCGGCCCGCTCGGGATCACCTGCCTGCTGACCGCTGTACCCGCGGATGGTGGCGGAGTTCTGACCAGCGGTGCTGGCATAATCTCCGATCCGCACCGGGCTATCTTTTGCCGAGCGACCAGCCCAATCTGTCCTGAATCCACTTGGTTCGATCAGGGTTACACGAATACCCAGGGGGGTTACCTCTTTCGACAGGGCCTCAGAAAGCCCCTCCACCGCAAATTTACTGGCATTATAAAATCCCAGTCCCGGGAATCCGCGCAGTCCTCCTATAGAAGAAATATTCAGAATATGTCCATTCTTTTGTTCCCGCATAACGGGTAATACCCGCTGTGTCATCATCGCCAGACCAAAAAAATTGATCTCAAACATGCGCCGCAGTTCCGTTTCTTCGCTCTCTTCCACCGCCCCGAAGTACCCGATCCCTGCGTTATTCACGAGCACGTCGATCCGCCCGAACCGGTGCAAGGTCTTTTGCACAGCTGTCTCAATATCTTCCTTCCGGGTAACGTCTAAACCAAGTGCAAGGGCGGTATCCGGATAATCGGACACGATATCTTCAATATCCTCCATGTTCCGCGAACTGACTGCTACCTGGTGGCCGCAAGACAGTACGTACCGCGAGAGTGCCCGTCCGAAGCCGGTGGAACACCCTGTTATCAACCAAACCCTGTTCATATTTTTCTAGCAAAGATACGTAAGAGAAAACAGGTGTTCCAGCTGAAGGGGATCGCCTGTTTCAAAACTCCAGCATTAATGAAGAACGCCAACTCTTTCCCAAATTCCCAAATCCGGCTTGTTTAGCGATTTAAGCGCAGCCCGGGCAAGAAAAAATCGCATTGTCAGCTGGATTGTTTCAGAGCTTTACGACGCAACCGGTTTTTACCGATTCGTCACATGCAAAGGCGATCAGCAGGCTATTCACTGCGTCGGTAATATGATCGGAAAGATCAGCATCCTCCCGGATCGCCCTTAGAAAATAGGCCTGTTCGCGGTTGCACAGTTCCTGATGGTCCGGCTCGTCGTCCAACACCGTCCATTCATCCGGCTTCGCAAAGCGGCCGTTCGCGTCCAACTTCGCAGGATGGAATAGCAGCGACTCGGTGCGGGTATGCGCCTCCACCGAACTCGATTTACCATGCCCTGCCGCCTCGCGCGCCACAATGGAAACGGAGCCTTCCGGCCCGATCACGTCTTTCACAAAAAAGGCGGTCTCACTCATCATCGGCCCCCAGCCGGCCTCGTACCAGCCCACCGAACCGTCATCAAACTGTATCTGGAGTTGCCCGTAGTTGTAGTTACCTTCCGGAATATCCCCGGTAAGGCGGGCTCCGATCGCAGACACTTGCAGCGGTTTCGACCGGGTCATCTGGCACATCACGTCGATATAGTGTACGCCGCAATCCACAATAGGACTCAGGCTTTCCATGAGATTGCGATGAACCAGCCATTGGTCCGCCTGACTTTGCTGATTCAGGTTCATGCGCATCACCAGCGGTTTACCGAGCTGTCTCGCCATTGCGATAAAAGCTATCCAGGAAGGATGGTGTCGCAAAATATATCCGACCACCAGCTTTTTATTCGCCCGCTTTGCCGCTTCCGCCACCCTTCGTGCACCCTCAACCGAATCGGCCAGGGGTTTTTCTATGAATACATGACATCCGGCTTCCAGTGCGCGGAGCGCGAACGTTTCATGTGTATCCGGATAGGTAGAGATACACACCGCATCCGGTTCCGTTTGCGCAAGCGCTGCATAATAATCGTCAAATAAGGAATAACCGCCGCCCAATCGTTCGTTTAGCCGCTGTTTGCTCTCCCCTCTCGAAACGAGCCCGCATATCTCAAATCCTTCGAGGGTGTGATAGGCCATCGCATGCGCTGCCCCCATGTTGCCGCACCCCACCACCAAGATCCGCATAGATGTGTTCATACTCACTTGTTTTTGATAACGATTACAAAAGTTCCGCTGAAATCCGCCTAAATTTATTCTTTTATCTAATTATAACAGTCATGAACAAAGAAAATCCGGAGGAACGTTTGGCCTCCCTGGGATTACAACTGCCACCCGCTCCTGCACCTTCCGGCGTGTATAAACCCTGCCTGATCGACGGCAAATATCTTTATCTGTCGGGCCACGGCCCGGTACAGGATGATCGTAGCCTCCTTCGCGGGCGCGTCGGAAAGGACTTCGACGTGGAAGCCGGTAAACTGGCGGCCCGACAGGTCGGCCTGACTATGCTATCTACCATACGCGCAAACATCGGCTCTCTAAACCATATCCAGCGAGTGATCAAGGTATTGGGAATGGTCAACTGCACACCCGAATTCGAGCGGCATCCCTATGTGATCAATGGCTGCAGTGAACTCTTTGCCTCGATCTGGGGCGAGGATACCGGCGTTGGAGTGCGCAGTGCCGTAGGGATGGGTTCGCTGCCCGACAATATACCCGTGGAAATAGAGGCAGTTTTTGAACTGAAAGCCGATATCGTGCCCATCAGTTGACCCTGTTCACCGCTGATTGCTGCTCTCGCCGGAACGGCGCGGGGGCAAGCCGATAGGAGAATCGTAACTTCACAGGAAAAGCACTTGGATTACGAGAAGAAAATAGGTAGCGAGCTCGCCGTCTGGGAGCAGAAAATGTTGCGGAGACCCGGCTACTTTAATAAAATCGCCAAAGGAATTCAGGATAAGATCAACGGCTGGATACCAGAAAAAGTGCACACAGGCATCACCGTTACCCTTAAGCAGATGATTCGGGCCGTGCTTTTCGGCGCATCTGCCACTACCCCGGAAAGAAGAAAAGGTGAGGACATGGAGGACTGCGACCGGATCGCAGAGGAAAAAATTCGCTTTTATCAGAAAACGGCTGCCACCGAAGGAGCGGTGACAGGGGCCGGCGGCATTCTGCTCGGTATAGCCGACTTTCCCATCCTGCTGGCGATGAAAATAAAATTGCTCTACGAGATCGCCGGTGTTTATGGATACCCCACCAAAGATTATAAGGAACGACTCTACCTGCTGCATATTTTCCAGCTTGCTTTTTCAAGCGACAGAAAACGCCAGGAGGTATTTCTACAAATGAAGGGCTGGGAAGAGAAAAGTAAATACCTACCGGAAGACATCAACGAGTTCGACTGGCGGAACTTCCAGCAGGAATACCGCGACTACATCGATCTGGCCAAGATGGCGCAGCTCGTTCCGGTGATCGGCGCCCCTGTAGGGGCGATTGCCAATTACCAACTTATCCGGAAACTCGGCAATACCGCAAAAAGAGCCTACCAAATGCGCTGGAAAGAGCAGTTGGAGGTGATGGTCGCAAAGATGCACACCGATCGCAAACATTCAGGCTGATCACCCTCAAATGCATACTGCCAACTGCAATCGTTTGTACCAGTTACAAGTTGATCTCGGCCAATACCGGAAAATGATCGGACGGGAATTTGCCATGAAAACTATCGGAGAGAATACCCCATCTGGCGATCAGAAAATGTTTGCTCACAAAAACATGATCGATCACACCATTCGACGCCAGCGAGCGGCCAAAATCATGAAAGGAGCCATTGTTTTCGTAAGGAAAATTCACCAGGGTATAACTGTCTTTCAGCACTCCGGAATTTGCGATATTCAGATACCACTCGCTTTGCCGGTCGCCATTAAAATCACCCATTAACAGCACGGGTTCGCTGCCCGCAATATTATTTATCCGTTGCAGGATCAGCTTGCTGCTTTCCACCCGTGCAACCTTGCCCTGGTGATCAAAATGAGTATTGAAGAAATAAAATTGCTTGCCCGTTGCTCTGTCCTGCAATTGCACCCAGGTACAAATTCGGTTACAACAGGTGGCGTCCCATCCCAGAGAAGGCTGATCGGGCGTTTCAGACAGCCAGAAATCACCTTTGTTCAACAGCTTGAATCGATCGCGACGATAAAAGATCGCACTGTGCTCGCCTTTCTCCTTCCCGTCATCACGGCCAGCCCCGTAGTATTCAAACTCCGGCAGGCTTTTCTGTATATCATTTAACTGGTTCCTGTAGCCCTCCTGGGTACCAAATAGGTCGAACTGGTGAAAACGCAATAAGGCTGCGACCAGGGGTGCACGATTCGTCCACAAATTGCCAGAATCATGCGTATTGGCGTAGCGGAGATTGAATGTTCCGGCAATGATTTTCTGAGAAAACACCTGCGTCTGAAACAGCACAAGGAATGTGCAAAAAGACAAGATCTTTGTTAAGTTCATAATTAATAAGTATGTGCGATGAAGCGGATAAAGCTTTTACAACAGTGTAGCTGGCACAATAATTTCAGACGTAAATTACTCACATCCCAATTTCAAAAATATGGATAATCATTTGAATTTAAAAGGTTCATGGGAGGAAGTGCGAGAAAAACTCAAGGAGAATGACATCCGTCTTACCGACACAGACCTCCGTTATCTTCCCGGCGAGGAAGACCGGTTGCTGGATAGGCTCGCAAAAAAAACAGGCAAAACCAGGCAGGCGGTCAGAGATTACATCGAAAGCATCTCGTTCAACACCGACAAGTCAGGTTAGACCCGGCAGACTGCCATACGCTATAGCACCGCCGGATACAAAGCGACAGCACACCAGCCCCTCGGCAAGACAGGCCCCTCTGTTTGTTATCGGTCTTCTGGCACAAATCGATGGCAACCCACTGCAAGAGGGTCATTCCCGTTCTTTGCTGTCGATATAGATAGTGACGGGACCGTCATTCACGAGCTGCACCTTCATATCGGCGCCAAAAACTCCCGTGTGGATCTTTTTTGCCAGGTCCGTCTCCAGTTGCCGGCTCATCTTTTCATACAAGGGAACGGCCAGCGGGGCTTTCGCGGCCCGGATATAAGAGGGCCGGTTACCTTTTTTAGTACTGGCGTGCAGTGTGAACTGGCTTACCAGCAGGATATCTCCACCACAGTCCTTCACACTGAGATTCATCACTCCTTTATCATCATTGAAGATCCGTAGACCGGTGATCTTGCCGCTCAGCCAAATGATATCCGCCTCCGTATCCGCTTCCTCAACGCCCAGCAAGACCAGCAAACCTGCGTCAATTGCTGCAGCAACGCGATGGTCGATGGTCACGGAAGCACTGGCTACTCTTTGAATGATCGCTCTCATAGAGAAAATTTACTGAATAAACCGACCCAAGTTAAAACTTCACCACGGAGTTGCTATACTGCTGAAAGAATTTTAGTTTGAAAACAGGCTAAAGCGTCGCCGCGGAGCTGGTATGATTTTTTGACTTTCACTCCGATCATTAAGCATATCAGATGGGAAAACTACAAGGAAAAATACGCTGATAACGGGTTCCGATTCGGTATCGGCAGAGCCATCGCTATGGAGTTTGCCCGGCAGGGGCATAGCGTTGCCGCTATAAAACGTTCGACGTTCCCGGATCCTCCGGCTCTCTTCGAAAAAAAAGAATACGCCAAAATGCAGATTTGCACTTGTTCGATAACTTCGCTGTCTTATTGCCAATCGCAATCAATTCACCACACATGACAGAAGCCATTATAGCGCTGATTACCCTGATCCTGCTGGAAGTCGTATTAGGTCTGGACAATATCATTTTTATCTCCATTCTCGCAGCCCGGCTGCCGGAGCACCAGCAGCAAAAGGCGCGGCGATTGGGTTTGATATTAGCTATGGTTATCCGGCTCGGACTCCTGACCGTTATCTCGTTTATTTTACGGTTGACCAACGACCTTTTTACCGTGTTCTCGATGGGCATCTCCGGCAAAGACCTGATTCTGCTGTTGGGAGGTTTGTTCCTGATTTATAAAAGCGCCACGGAGATGTACCACAAGCTTGAAGGGGAAGAGGGTGATACCACCAAGAAGGTGGGTGCGGTGAGTTTCTCTGGCGTGGTGGTCCAGATCCTGCTACTCGACATCGTATTCTCGATCGATTCCATCATCACTGCAGTAGGCATGGCCAACGACATGTGGGTGATGTATACCGCGGTGGTGGTGTCTGTAATCATTATGCTAATAGCCGCAGAACCCATCAGCAGATTTGTGAACCGCCATCCGGTCTTCAAGATCCTGGCCCTTAGTTTTTTACTGCTGATCGGCATGTCGCTGATCGCAGAAGGGTTTGATGTAGAGATACCCAAGGGATATATCTATTTCTCCATGGCCTTTGCTCTGTTCGTAGATGTTATTCAGCTTAGAGTTGCTAAGTCAAAAAAACCACCCGTGCAAACACGCGAACACTATCTGCCGGAAGAGGCCGACGCGCACTTAAAAGAAGGGCGCTGATTCAAAAACATTTATTCCTGGCGGAGATACCCTACTTACACCTGTCATCACGACACACGCCAAAAAAGGCCGTCTTCTTTTTTTGAAGACGGCCTCATCTTTATGAATAGTATTCTTTAGACAGACACTAGTGAGCGGCTGCGGTTGCTACCGGAGCTTGGGGTTTTGCTTTTTTCTGCCAGAAGAAGAAGATCAGGAACAGCACGATAAGGATGACAGGGAAAGTGGCCATCTTAGCCAGGGTTGCCTGACCGGCTGCGAGCTCCAGTTGGTCGCCCGAAAGCCCGCCTGCAAGGCTTGTGGCCCTTGCCTTATCGATCCAGCCCCCGATAATGGGTTGAAAAATCGAAGTAGAGAACATCCCTACGCCACCGATAATGGACATACCCAGTGCACCACTAAGCGGAACCCGCTGCGCCACTGCACCGACCATCGTGGGCCAGAAATAACAAACGCCTATGGCAAAGAAAATGGCAGCCACATACGCCATGGGGCCGGTTACTACACTAAACAAATAGATACCGATCGCCGCAAAAATAGCAGAAGCCAACAGTACGCCTGTCTGGCCAAACTTGTGCACCACGGGGCCGGCAAAAAAGCGTCCTACCGCCATCAATCCGGTTACCAACGCCAGGATCAGCATGGGGCTTGCCCCGCTACTACTCATAATTAACCCAACCCACTGTTGCGGACCAAATTCGGTGATGGCCGTAAGCGCCATGCAGCAGAACAGGAAAATATAGGTAGGCGTTAGCATTGCCTTAAAGTTCTTCGCAATGGAAGTGACACCCTCCACACTGGGCTTGGGGAATTGTTTTCCGTAAAACAGGATCGCATAAATGATCGTGGGGATCATCAGCACCCACATCTGGATTTCCCAGCCAAATCCGAAATCTGTCATGAATTTAGAGATCAGGCTACCCAGCACAATACCACCGGGGAACCACATATGGAACCGGTTGAGCATCTTATTCATCTTTTCACTGGAATACATGTCGGCGATCATTGGGTTACAGGCAGCTTCGGTACAGCCGTTACCAAAACCGATGAATAAGGTGGAGACAAGTAACAGCGTGTATCCGCCTGAATAAATTGTCAGCAGGATACCAAGGGTATGCGCAACAAAAGCAACCAGCATGATATTCTTCGGACCGAACGAATGATATACCAGTCCGCCGATGATCATGGAAATAGGAAACCCGAGGAACCACATCGAATTGATAAATCCAAGTTGTTCGGCTGTCAGGTCAAATTCCCGGCCGAGTTCCGGCAGTACCCCCGCCCGTATAGCGAAAGTAAAGGCAGTCGTAATCAGTGCAAAACAGCTCCCGTTAAACAAAGCAGTTCTGTTAATGTTTCCGTTCATTGACAAGTGGTTTAGTTAGTTATTTAAAATTCTTTTCTAAAATCGACCAAAACATTCGAGCAATTTAGGAAAAAATACATTCTCTTAAAATATTTAAAATCCACGTTGCTGCTGCTACTCCGGAACCGGCGTTTGTACGCCCCAGTTTTTATTGGGCTGGTCTCCAAGCCACAATTCCAGCATCCCGCCCTTTCCAAATGTATCGTGCGTAAACCAGAAATCGTTATGCACTTTCCCATTCAGGCTGGCGCGCTGTATATAGTCATTACCGGTCTGATTCTGGTAAGTTTTGATCAGGAAGTCCCCGCCCGTATAATAGCGGCTGTCGAGTTTGATTTTTACCTCATCGAACACCGGGGAAGTGATCTCGTAAACTGGCTGGCCGGCCTGGTTCCCCCTTATATCGAACAGGCCGATGGCCATCAACGCGCTCACTCCGCCCATCTGCCCCTGATCCTCGTCGTGACCTCCGTAACCCAGGTCAGGAGTGATGCCGCCGTAGGCCTGCTCCTTTACTCTACGCACCCAGTACTGTGTAAGCCAGGGTTTGCCGGCATAGCTGAACACGTGGGCATTGGAACACCCGGGCTGGTTGGCATAGCTAACATATCCTTTGTTGTATTCAAATACAAAATCGCTTTCCCGGGCCTGTTCAAAAGCATAGTTCAATTTGGTACAGAAACTATCGCTGCCACCCATCAGGCTCACCAGGCGGGGGATGTTGTGCGACACCCCCCAGGTGGCCTGCCAGGCATTGGCCTCTACCCAGCCGGCACCGCTGAGCGGGTCGTTGTGCACAAAATTTCCCTGTTTGTCTTTCGGAAAAAGCAGGCCCTGCCCGGGCTCAAAACATTTTTCCCAGCCCTTCGAACGGTCGCTGAAAAACCGGTAATCTTTTTTCCGATTGAGCCGGAGCGCCATTTGGGAAATGCCCCAGTCCTGAAAAGCCGCTTCAATAGTGATCCCTGCATTACCGGGCCACCATCCGTGTTTGCTGTAGAAGCGGATGTCTTCTTCCGACCCCAGCATGCCGCCCGGCAGGTGGTTGCGTTTTACCACTTCAAAAGCATGACGGGGGTCAGTTTTTTTCATCAGCCCCTTCATGAAAGTGCTCACGATCAGGTTCGAAGCCGGACAACTGGTCATAATATAAGAATATCCTCCTCCCGAGGGGCCCCGCGGCAGCTTGTAGCCGTTGTTTGCATATTCGATCATGGAAGCGGAGAAATCGTCCATCACCTCGGGCCAGGCCAGTCCCCATAATATATTCAGGTTCCAGTGGGTCAGCCAGAACGCGTCCGAATTATACATATTGAACCGGGGTTTGCCGGAACCGTCTTTTGGAATGGTTTTGATCTTAAATACCGCATCGGTGAAAGTGCCCTTTCTCGTGCCGGTCGTACGGTCGGGATAGTCGCCGTTGACATCGTTGATCTTATGCCGGCCGAGCAGTACATGCCAGAGATCGGTGTAAAATTTAATCCGCTGATCAATTGTACCGCCCTGCACTGCTATTCTTCCCAGCCAGTCGTTCCAGGTATGTTGTGCCTGCCGGCGTACTGCGTCAAAATCCCAGGTGGAACATTCCTGGTCGAGGTTGTTCCGGGCATTGTCGATCGTGGTATAAGAAAGTCCGATCTTCATCTTCACCTCCTCCCCTTTTTTCAGGCGAAAAGCTGCAGCAACCGCCAGGCTGTCGCCCCTGATATCGGAAACATCGGTTGCCGTTTCCTCCCCCTGCCACGCGTCGATACGGTCGAAACTCCGGTCGAACCGGATCACAAAAAATAATTTCACGTCTTCGGGGCCGCCCCAGTATCTTTTCACGGTGCTTACCGATCCCTCGATCTCGGTGTCGCTCCGCCTGGTGACCACCGCATTTTCCATCGTGCAGTTGGCCAGGTAGCCGCCGAGGTTCACGATGATCCGGGCCTGCGCGTCTTCGGTATAACGAAAGCGGTAAAAGCTCACCCGTTCAGTAGCCGTCAGTTCCGTCCATATTTTATTGTTACGGAGAAATACCCGCTGATAGCCGGGCTGCACGATCTCGTCGTCGTGACTAAAGTGAGATTTCCATCCGGGTTCTCCCAGCGAAGGATCTTCCTTTTCGGTAGCCGGCATGATCTCTATGCCCGACATCATCCAATCGTGTATTTGTCCGAACCCAAGTATCTCCGTTTCATTATAATTATAGCCTCCGCCATTCTGGTTTTTATTCCGGGTATGGGGAGCGGCGCTAGCCATGCCGAAAGGCACGCCGCCGGTAACAAAGAAAAAATAGCGGCCGCGGTTGGTTTCGATATAGGGATCTACCCAGGAGATAAAATCGCCTGCCTGTTCCCGTGAGGGAAACACTTCGATCTCGGAGAGGCCGAGGTCGCTACCCGTTCCGTCTGTCACGATAAAACGGATCCAGCTTGTTCGCCGTGGCTTAAAACTGAATGCCTTCCCGCTACCGTCTGCCGGTATGCTGTTCACCCACTCCACGCTTCCGTCGCTGAACAGCAGTTTTCCCCCGGCAATATTGTCTTGCCGGGAGGGGCGGTCGTACAGCACCACTTTTTCAACTAGCTGCGGCTCGTCCCAGTCGAGTTGTATCCAGGGAAAACGAATATATCCCCAATCGGTCGTAACCCCTTCACAAGCCCACTCGCCCACCCCGTCCACTCCTATTATCCCGTCAATTGCCTTGCCTCCGGCAAATTCCGGAGTAAGCGAGGAAGACACCGATACCCGGGCTGCTGCCGCAATATTTCCGGGGTTAGCAAACAATAGGTGCGCCTGCAGACAGAAGACCAGCAGGCCCATAGTTTTCAGAATCCTTTGCATCATCACCAGCGTTAATTTTTTATTTATCGAATCTTCAGTCGTTCTTAGTTGTAAGGACTGTCAATTTTTTAATAGCTATCAGTCCTTTTTACTACCCTCTATCACGATCCCCAGGCCGCCGTCTATACGGATCGCCTGGCCGGTCATGAACGTTGCCTTATCCTGGGCAAGAAATCTGATCAGCTCCGCTACTTCGGCAGGATCTGCAATACGCTGCAACAGGTGCATATCAATACATTCCTGGAGTACTGCTGCGGGGTCGGGAGATTCCTGGATGGCTTTGCGCAGCATGGGGGTGTCTACGGTACCCGGACAGATGGCAATGCTCCGGATATGCGGTGCGTAGTCGACCGCTATACTCCGGGTAAGGCCCAGGATGGCGGTCTTCGCCGTGGTATAAGCCGCCACCCGGGGCTGGCTATGAAAAGCCTGCACACTAGACACGTTCACTACCAGTCCTTTACCGCGCTCCTGCATATAGGGGATGGCGTAATGTGCGCAGAGGAACAGGCTTTTGAGGTTTACATTCATCACTTCGTCCCACAGTTCGGAGCTGGTTTCCGTAACAGTTCCGTATCGTTGTATGCCCGCATTGCTGACCAGCACATCGATGCCTCCGAATCTCTTGACTATTTGCTGCATACTGTCCCTGACCTGGTCTTCGCGAGACACGTCGCAGTTCAAAAAATAGAAGTTTTCGTGGGCTGGCAGGCTGTCGGCATCAATGTCCAGTACTGCCACGTTTGCCCCTTCCTCCAGAAATAATTTTACGCAGGCGGCGCCGATGCCCTTGCTCCCGCCCGTTATGACCACTGTTTTTTTCATGAGCTGTTATTATTTAATATTTCACGGTAAAAAATCTCGGCCGCAGATGCCAGGGATGTGCCTTGATGTCTGCTTCAAAATCGAAAGAATTTACGTTGTAGCTGATCAGCAGCTCTCCAGGTTGCGACAGATGCGGATATGCTTTCGCGTTATAGGTAAAAAAATCAACATCGTCATATATCTCGGGAGTCGACCATACTTTTTTTCGAATATGAAAAGGGCCAACAGGTGAGTGGCCGACCTGAATCACCACATCCGGTGAATTCGTATCGAGCTGGTACACTGCGATAACACGCCCGTCCTCCATAAAACTGACACTCATCTCGTTAGACACCCGATCCGTGAGTGCTACGCAGGCGTGAATATCGTCTACCCAGTCGCTGCCGTTCCAGAAACGCCATTCCGAAAAATTTTCAAAAGCCGCGTCTTTCACCCGTCCTACGATGAGTTCCTTTTTCGGTCCCCGGAGCCCGTACACATAGATGAACCCGTCGGGGTTCGGGGCCCCGGCACCCACAGTGTTCGCCAGCACGGCAGCTCCCATCACCAGCTTACCTTTCCCTTTGCTGTCTTTCAGAAAAAATGGCGTGTTGAGTTGGCGATGATCATCGAAGGGCGGGCGACTGCCCCTGGGCAGCACGATCAGCGAAAGGCCCACGTCGTCAAAGGGATAGATGCTGCCAGGCACATTTTTAATACGATAGGCAAAGATATAGATGGAGCTGTCCTTGGCATGGTTAAAGAAACCGTCGCCCAGCCAGTAATATTCGCCGGGATTCGCTTCGGGTATTTTCGGCACAAACATCGAAAGCGTATTGCCTTCCGCATCCTGTCTTCTGAAAAATTCGAGATTCTCGCCCACCGGTTTCCCGCCCTTGAGATAAGCCACGCAATTATTGGCCATCTCCCATCCGTCGGCCAGTGTATCCCCCTGGATGTTCCCCCAGATATCGTCGCTGAACCAGAAAAGGGTTTCCGTTTCATCCGCTTTTCCCGGCGTTTCGACGCCGTTTAAGGGCACCGCGTAGACGCCATCGGCCCCGATCCAACCCGATTGCCGCCGCAGCATCTCATCCCATTGCGGAGCGGCAGTGGCTTTAACGCGGCTGCCTTCATATTCATCCGGCCGGGAAGACTCGGTAACGGGAGTAGCCTGATCTCCGGGCCCGCAGGCCATCAAAAAATAACCGGATAAGACAAAAAGAGCAAAATAATGTTTCATTTGTATCTGTATATTTTATGTTTGTCAATCGTCACCCATACTTTGCGAATTATCGTCAAAGCAGGTCGTTCTGTTTAACGACTCATTTTTCCACTTTAGAAACCGGCTGCCACATCTGCTCGATCTCCTCCAGGGTTTTTCCTTTTGTTTCCGGCACTTTCGACCACACGAATAAAAAGGCTAACACAGACATCACCATGTAGATCCAGAATGTCCATGCACTTCCGATGGCCTCCAGCAGCATCGGGAAAGTTTGTGAAACGATGTACACCGAAAGCCAGAGGAAAAATATGGCAACTGACATGGCGCGCCCCCGGATATGCGTGGGGAAGATCTCAGCCACCACCACAAACGTAAGCGGGCCGAGGGAGATGGCAAAGAAGGAAATGTACAGCAGAATCCCCGCCAACACCCAATAACCCGCTTCCATGCCGGCAAAGAACGCCCATCCCACAATACCCAGGCAGACCGCCATACCGGCCGATCCCAACAACAGCAGTTTCTTGCGGCCGAGCTTGTCTACATATTTGATTGCCACCACCGTCATCAGCACGTTGATGCCGCCTACCCAGACGGTCTGCATCAGCGCGGAAGACGAGCCATCGCCGGTAGCCTTGAATATCTCGGGGGCGTAATACATGATCACATTGATGCCCGTAACCTGCGAAAAAATTGCCAGCAGCACCCCGATCACCAGGGCTGCGCGCAGACCGGGTTTCAGCAGATCGGAGAGGGGTCCCTGCCGGACCGCCAGCGCTTCCCGGATAGCCGAGAGTTCAATCCTGGCCTTCGCCTCGCCGTTTACTTTTTTCAGCACTTCGCCGGCCTGCTCCCAGCGATTCTGCTGGGCCAGCCAGCGCGGGCTCTCCGGCACGTTCAGCAGCAGGCCGATAAATACGATGGAGGGCACGATCCCCGAGCCAAACATCCATCTCCACCCTGCATCCACATTCCAGGCATGATCGTGCAGGCCCGCGATCATGGCATTCACAAAATAGATCAGCAGGATGCCGATCACGATTCCCAACTGGTATATCGAGATCAGTCTTCCCCGTATATCCGCCGGTGCCATTTCCGAGATGTACATGGGCGCCAGCATAGAGGCAATGCCGATGCCGATGCCGCCGATAAAACGGAAAGCAATAAAGGAAGGAAGTTCCCAGGGTATCATGATCCCCAGCGAAGAGACGGCGAACGCGATCCCGGAGATCATCAGCACTTTTTTTCTGCCAAGCTTATCGCTCAGGACACCGGCAAACATGGCGCCGACCATACATCCCACCAGGGCGCAGGAAGCTGCCCAGCCCGTCATGGCCGCAGAAAGCTGGTACTTTTCCTGGATAAAACCAATGGCGCCCGCCACTACTGCGGTGTCGTAACCAAATAATAACCCGCCGACCGCGGCTACAAAAGTGCACTGGTAAACGTATTTTAAACTGTTTGCGCTCATAAAGCAAGATTCGATTGTTAATAATTGACTGGGTGAATGCATGCGCCCGATCAGGTCCGGGCTATATCGATGGTATAAGTGAATCTATCTGCACGGTAATATCCTACATTGTATTCCACAGGCCGGTCGCCGGGGTCACAGACCAGCCGCTTACGGAAAAGAATGGGCGCTCCGGTTTTTACATTCAGCATTCCGCTGAGTTTTTTATCGGCAAGTATGGCACTGATGCCTTCCTTTGACATGGATACCACCACATGGTGTTTTTTTTCCAGGATCTCATAAAGCGGCCTGGAAAAATCATCTTCCCGGCTGAGCCCCGTGCGGGGATGAAAATACGATATAAAATATACGATCGGTCCCGACTCGGGCCCTTTCAACCGTTCCAACCGCAACACCTTTTCTTTCTGCCCGATGTTGAAGAGCCTTTGCACTTCCTTATCGGGCAGTACATAACCGGTTCTGATGCTGTAGTTCTTGAAAGCCATCCCCTTTCCGTCCATTTCGTGCGTGAAGCTGGTCCATTTGTCGAGGCCGGTGGTAATGGTGTTGCGGGTCACCCGGGTACCCACTCCCTTTTTACGGATCAGTCGTTTTTCGAACACCAGCTTATTGGTGGCCTGCCGGACCGTACTACGGGAAACACCGAGCGTTTTAGCTATGCCGATCTCGTTGGGCAGTAATTTACCATCGCGGTATTCCGGCTGCTCAATTAATTTCCGCAGCAGGCTTTCCACCTGAAGATGAAGCGGTAAGGCGCTGTGATGATCAATCGCAAAATCCATATAGCATGTAGGTATGTTCGTACATACGAATCTATGAGGTTTTTCCGAATTGCCAAATTTATCGGCTATTGAAATACAACAGCGCGGGCTGCTGCGTCTCCCGGCAAAAGCGGAACGGTCGGCACCTGTCAACATAGGCCATAGTGCAGATAGTCAGGACAGCTACGACTGGCACTGGCCGGGATGGTCATAGTTCGCATAGTCCAGCTACGGCGACACCTGCCAACATAGCCATTGCACGCATACCCAGGATAGCTGCTGTAAACATCGCCCGGGACAGCTCCGGAACCACCGGTCAGCGCGTTATTTTTATAGATTTTGTAGTTATTCTGGCCTAATTTGCCGCTTTGTAAAACGACCAACCAATTAGATTAGATGATGCGTTTAATATGCGGAAAAATTGCCAGAGGATGTTTGATGGTGCTACTCTTTATGATCACCTGGAAAGAACAGGTGGCGCAGCAAGGCCCTGGATCTCTTGTGAAGGGAAGGATAACCGATTCCCTTTCGGGCACTCCCCTCGGCTATGCCAGTATCCAGGCATTTTCACTACCCGGTGACCAGTTGCTACGTGAAGCCATATCTGAAGACAACGGTGCGTTCTCTCTTGAACTGCCTTACGGCCGCTACTATGTGGAAGTGACCTTTATGGGATATGCCAGCCGGCGTTCTGCCCCTTTTACGCTTTCCGCCGAAAAACCCACCACCGAGCTGGGCAACCTTTCGCTGGCGCCCGCGGCCGGGCAATTGGAGGAAGTCATCGTGCAGGGCCAAAAAAGCACGATGCAGCTCACGCTCGACAAAAGGATCTTCAATGTGGGCCAGGACATCTCCAATGTCGGCGGATCTGCACTGGACATACTTTCCAATATACCCTCGCTTTCCGTAGACCCTGAAGGAAACGTACGGCTTCGGGGCAGCGATAACGTACGGATACTGATCGACGGCAAACCTTCGGGGCTGGTGAGCTTCAAGGGAGGCAGCGGGCTGCAACAACTGCAAGCCAGCATGATCGAGCGGGTCGAGATCATCACCAACCCCTCTGCGCGTTACGAAGCCGAAGGCATGGCCGGCATCCTGAACATCATTCTGAAAAAAGATAAAAAACAGGGATTCAACGGCTCCCTGGAGCTGATCTCCGGCGATCCGGCCAATTTCGGTGGAGCCGCCAACCTCAACTACAGGCACAACAAAATCAACTTTTTTATCAATTACGGCATCACCTATCGCAAAAATCCCGGCCGGAGCAACCTTTATCAGGAAGTATATACACCCGATACCCTGTCCATCCTCAAGCAGCAGAACAATGTGGTGGTGCAGGGACTGGTCAATAATATACGGGGCGGGATCGATTATTTTTTCAGTGAAAACAGTGTGCTGACGGGCTACTATCTGTTCCGCCGCAGCGATGCCAACCGCATCATGAACATCCGTTATGAAGATTTTCTATTCAATACTTCCGGCACACCAAGTGTGAGCACGCGCAAACAGGATGAAAACGAAGACGAACCAAACTCAGAATATTCGCTCGCCTATAAACGCTCTTTTGCAGAAAACCATGAGCTGACGGCAGAGGTCAAATTCCTGGACAACTGGGAAAGCTCCAACCAGATGTTCTATCAGCACTATTTTGCCTCCGGAGGCGCCGTGCTCCCCGTGACCAGCGTCACTCAGCGTTCGCTGAACGATGAATGGGAAAAACACCTGCTGGCCCAGTTGGATTATTCCAAGCCGCTATGGAAAGATGGAAAGATGGAAGCCGGATTCCGCACCAGCTTCCGGGATATGACGAACGACTACGTAGTATCGGAACTGGACGAAGCAGGCAACTTTATCCCTTTCCCTGAATACGATAATGTGTTTTTCTACGATGAGAATATCCACGCCGCTTACGGCATCTTGTCCAATAAAACCAAAAAATTCTCTTACCAGGCAGGCCTGCGCGCCGAATGGACCGACGTGCAGACAACCCTGGAGAAGACCAACGAAGTGAACCCCCGCAACTATATGAACCTTTTTCCCAGCGCCCACTTCAGCTACGAGATGAAAAAACAAAACTCGTTGCAACTGAGCTATAGCAGAAGGGTGAGGCGACCCTTTTATAACGATCTGAGCCCTTTCTTCACCTTCTCCGACAGCCGGAACTATTTTAGCGGAAATCCCGACCTGGATCCGGAGTTCAGCAATGTTTTCGAGATCGGTCACCTGAAAACCTTCGACAATGGTTCCTTCCTGTCATCGCTTTATTATCGCGATACACACGGGAAGATCCACAGCATACGGCGGGTAGGAAACAACGGCTATTCCACTACCCGCCCCGAGAACCTGCTATCCGAACAATCCTTCGGGGTGGAATTTATCAGCAGCTACTCACCCTTCAATTGGTGGAAGACCGACCTGAACCTGAATTTTTTCCACGCCGATATCGACGGCAGCAATATCCTGAAAGGCTACACTGCCTCCACCAATAGCCTGACGGCACAGCATACCTCCCGGTTCAGCTTCCCCCGCCGGCAGCTCGACCTGCAGTTTCGCGTGAACTATGAAGCAGCCCGTAAAACCGTGCAGGGAGAGCAGCGGTCGATCTGCTATGCAGACTTCTCGGCCAGCAAAGACCTCTTTAAAGGTAACGGCACGGTCAGCCTGAGCGTGATCGACCTGTTTAATACGCGTATTTCGAGGTATATCTCTACCGGGCCGAACTTTTATACCAGGGGAGAAAACCAGTACCGCAGAAGGCAGGTGAACCTGACCCTTGCCTACCGGATCAGGCAGGCCAAGCAGGCTAAACAGGACAACGGCGAATAAACCGCCCTGGCAGCACAGTACATTCTGGTCTTGTCATTGCAAAACCTTATATTTCACAATTCAAATACAAAAAATCAAATACTATATGCACCGCTGCATTCCGTTCGTGAAACTTATACTCGCGGGACTCGTGCTTTTTGCTGCTTCCTGCACAGACGACTCCATTAAAATCCCCGAATCGAACGACCCCAAAGTTCGTAAACTTAAATTGCCGCCCGGCTTTTTTGCCGAACGCCTCTATAGCCCGTCGGAGGCCGGCACCGGCTCCTGGGTATCAATGACCTTTGACGACAAGGGGCGGATGATCGCCAGTGACCAGTACGGCTCCCTGTACCGGCTTACATTGCCCCCGATCGGAGACACTACCGAAGCCCAGGTAGAGAAACTGATCGTTGGCGCCGAGAACCTGAGCAGCGACTCTGTCAAAAGTATCGGAATGGGTTATGCCCAGGGGCTCCTGTACGCCTTCAATAGTCTTTATGTAATGGTGAACCACAGGGCCAATAACGATTTTGAAAAAGGCAGCGGCCTGTACCGGCTGCAGGATACCGACGGAGACGACCAGTTCGACAAAGTGACGTTACTGAAAACGCTGGCTGGCGAAGGCGAGCACGGACCCCACAGCATTATCCTGTCGCCGGATAAAAAGTCGCTCTATGTTGTAATAGGCAATCATACCGACCTGCCGGCTATGAACTCGTATCTGCTGCCTTCCAACTGGCAGGAAGATAATATTCTTCCGCTGATCACCGATCCGAACGGGCACGCGGTAGACCGCAAAGCTCCAGGCGGATGGATCGCACATGTCGATTCACTGGGTCAGCAATGGGAATTGGTGGGCGGCGGCCTTAGAAACACATTCGATATTGCCTTCAACGAAAGAGGCGATCTGTTCGCCTATGACTCAGACATGGAATGGGATTTCGGAATGCCCTGGTACCGACCAACAAGAATTCTGCACGTAACAAGCGGCAGCGACTTTGGATGGCGCACCGGAACGGGTAAATGGTCCCCCGAATACCCCGATAACCTACCCGCTCTGCTGAACATCGGACAAGGTTCCCCAACCAATCTTGTATACGCTGGCAACGCCAAATTTCCTTCCAAATACAAAAACTCCCTCCTGGCCTTCGACTGGAGCTTCGGCATCATCTATTCGATCCGGCTGGAGCCGGATGGAGCCACTTACAACGCAAAGGCTGAAGAGTTCGTTTCCGGCGCACCGCTACCGCTGACCGACGGCGTGATCGGCCCCGACGGCGCTCTTTATTTTTTGACGGGTGGTCGCCGGCTGGAATCCGACCTTTATCGTGTCTCCTATATGGGCAGAGACGTTGAATCCGGGCAGGCAGACTACACGCTTTCTGAAGTGCAACAGCTTCGCCGCCAGTTGGAATCGTACCATACCGCTAAGGAGGGTGCCATCGAGTTTGCCTGGCCCTATCTGCATCATGACGACCGCTTTATCCGGTATGCCGCGAGAATAGCCGTGGAGCACCAGCTCGTTGCCGAGTGGCAGGATCGTGTGCTACAGGAAAAAGAACCCATCACATTGATCCAGGGTGCCGTTGCGCTGGCCCGGAACGCGAACAAAGAAGTACAGCCAACATTGTTGCAGGCATTATTGGGCATCGATTACGATAAACTTTCCGAACCGTACAAGATAGAACTGCTGCGAGCTTACGAGCTGGCATTTGCCCGTATGGGGCAGCCGGCAGCCGAAACGCGTGAACAGATCATCCGGCTCTTGGATGCAAAATACCCCGCAGCTACCAACAATCTAAACAGGGAACTGTCCAAACTGCTTGTGTTTCTGGATGCACCACATGTTGTGGAAAAAACAGTGGCGCTGATGCAGACTTCCAAAGACGATCCGGACTATCAAAAAACCTTTACGGAATCTGCAGACCTTATCTTCCGTAATCCGCAATATGGACTGGATATCGCCAATATGCTGGCCAAGGTTCCACCGGCCCAGCAAACCTATCTGGTTACCGCGCTCAGTGAGGCAAAAAGTGGCTGGACGCCCGAGTTGCGCGACACCTACTTTAGCTGGTTCAGCAACACGTTCCAGCATTATAAAGGGGGTGTGAGCTTTGTGGGCTTTATCAATAAGGCCCGCACCATGGCGCTCGAAAATGTTCCCAAAGACATGTTTGCACATTATAACGCCGTGTCCGGTGATTCGCTCGTTACCAACGGCGGCCGTTCTATTGTGCGTAGTACGATCCAGCCCAAGGGGCCGGGCCGGAACTGGAAAGTGGACGAGGCCGTAGCAGTGGTAGAAAATGACTCCACCACCCGGAATTTTGCAATGGGTAAGGCGATGTTCGATGCAACGCTATGCAGTTCCTGTCACGGTATGCGTGGGGAGGGCGTAAATGTTGGGCCCGATCTCACGCAGTTGGGCACCCGCTTTTCCATAAAGGATATGCTGGAAGCGATCATCGAGCCGAATAAAACCATTTCGGACCAATACGCAGCCACCGTCTTCACCCTGAAAGGAGGTAATACGGTTGTAGGGCGGCTGATCCGGGAAGATGAAAACAACTATTATGTATCCCAGAATCCGTTCACTCCGCAAACCCTGCGGGAGGTGCCCAAACCGGAAGTAACCGGCACCAAGCTTTCGGACGTATCTATCATGCTCCCGGGTATGATCAACCGGCTCAACCCGGAAGAGCTGAAAGATCTGATGGCTTATTTGATGGCTGGTGGGAATGAAGAACACTCCGTGTACAACGAAAAGAAAAAATAAAATCTCTTCCATTGCCGCAGGGCAATCGAAAACGGTCAGCAGATTGTATTCATGCTGACCGTTTTTTTTATGATGCTACTGGTCTTGTCGCTGCGCCGGCCCAAACTTAGTTTCCGGGAATCCTGATAGGCGGATGCTTACCTGAAACAGCCCCTTTTTGCTAGGTGTCCGTGCATTCCGGAATCATCACTGTTTAGACCGATGGCCGTACTTAGCGGAGATCCTTGTCCACGCCGGTGTCTTTCCAGCTTTTAGAAGCAGCCGACTCCAGCACCGCTTCACAGACCCTTTGTGTCTGGAATGCGTCGCGGAATGTGGGCGCACAGGGCTCACCGGTTTCCAGGGTCTTGAAAAAGTCGGCAGCCTGGTGCACAAAACTGTGTTCATAGCCGATGCTGGTACCGGGTATCCACCAGCGGTCCATATAGGGTTGATCACTATCGGTAACCAGAATAGAGCGCCAGCCGCGAACCACGGAATCGTCGGCATAGTCAAAATATTCCAGTCGGTTCATATCGTGCAGATCCCAACGCATGGAAGCATGCTCACCGTTGATCTCGAAAGTATATAATGCCTTATGGCCACGGGCATACCGCGTAGATTCGAATAATCCCAGTGAACCGTTTTCAAAATGACAATGAAAAATGCAGGCATCGTCGATACCTACCTTCTGCACCTTACCGGTGGCCTGGTGTACGCGCTCCTTCACAAAAGTTTCCGTGACAGCAGAAACGTCGGTGATCTTACCATTCAACCACATGGCTGTATCCACGCAGTGTGCCAGCAGGTCGCCGGTCACGCCCGAGCCCGCAGCATCTACATCGATCCGCCACAGGGCATCACCTCCCTGAGGCAGGTCTGCGTTGATGGTCCAGTCCTGTAAAAAGTTCGCCCGGTAATGAAATATCTTCCCAAGCTTGCCCGAGTCCACGATCTGTTTGGCGAGGGTCACCGCGGGAATACGACGGTAGTTATACCAGACGGTGTTTTTCACTCCGGCTTTTTCAATCGCGTCCAGCATGGTCTTGGCCTCGGCCAGGTTCCTGGCGAGCGGTTTTTCGCAGAGTACCATCTTGCCCGCGGCTGCAACCGCTATTGCGATCTCCGCATGGGCGTCGTTAGGTGTACAGATGTCAACTGCATCGATATCGTCCCTCGCCACCAGCTTTTTCCAGTCAGTCTCATAAGATTCGTATCCCCACTGTTCTGCGAAGGCCTTGACCTTTTCTTCCCTTCTTGAGCAGACTGCCTTTAACACCGGGCGGTATTGCAGCTCAGGAAAAAAATCGCCAATGCGTTTATAGCCATTGGTATGGGTGCGACCCATGAGCCCGCACCCAATCAGGCCAATTCGTATCTCTTTTTTGTTTGCCATGATGTTTTGATATTATATAATAGTCAGGAAATTCATTAACCGGCTTGCCAGCCATGCGCCTCTCTTACCTTGATCATCACGGCAAGTATATCGTTCCAGGTTTTTTGCTGCAGCATCACGTCGTTCGGGAACATACATCCGTCCCAACAGATATGCTTAAATGCTTTGTTGGGATTACCGTTTTCGTCCCGCATCCAGTATCCGGCGTCGTGAACAATATCCAGCTTGCCATTGGGATCCGTGGCAAGACAATGCCTGCCGGTCTTGTCGTGCGAGCCGGTACCATGGACGGTGCCGTCGTTCTGTGCCACATGAAAGTCGATGGTCCAGGGACGCAATGCGCTGGTGAGTTTTTGCAACCCCTCGTTCAGCGCTTCCCGGTCGCTCCACTGGAAATCCGCCGGCAGTATCCGGTCTTCCGGACTATTGTATCCGAGCAGATAAAGGAAAGTGTGCGACATATCGGCCTGGAATCCCATATTCGGGCGGTCTACCGCCTCCAGGGTATCGATCATGGCTCTCCAGCTATGCATGCCGCCCCAGCAGATCTCGCCTTCGGCAGCCAGCTTCTCGCCGTATTCGGCGGCCACATCACAGGCTTCCCGGAAGGTTTGGGCAATCAGTTTGGTGTTGTTCACAGGATCGGCGGCCCAGGCTTCCGGACTGGTTGCCGAGTCGATGCGGATCACTCCATAGGGACGGATCCCGATCTCCCGGAGTTTTTTGCCAAACCGGCAGGCGGTACGGACCTCTTCCACAAAACGTTTGCGTTCGTCACTGCTGCCCATTGCCGAGCCTCCCGTGGGAGGCCAGATGGCCGCCACCAGGCTGCCGATCTTCAGGTCGTATTTTGCTACGCGGTCGGCCAGCTTTTTGATGCCGTCATCGGAGCTGTCGGCGGTCAGCTCGGGGTCGAACAGCCCGATATCGATGCCGTCGAACCTGACGCCGTCCACTTCCGCCGCAGCCGTCATCTGCAACATTTTCTCAAAGGGTATAACGGGCTCGGACCCCTCCCCCTTTCCTACTATTCCAGGCCAGGAAGCGTTGTGCAGCTTCGGATAATTATTTTCAGCCATCTCCAGACAATTTAAAGTTTTAAATAATTAGATTATAATACCAGGTCCGGGTTATCAGGACCAAAATGTTTCAGGATCACAATTGGATCGGTCTTGGATTCATTCACGATCTTTACGCCTTCCACGGCAGCTTTTTCGCTGATGAAAAATTCGTCATTCGTCAACTGACCATAGCGGATCAAAGCGGGCGTTTCAATATCCCATACACCCATCTTACCGCGTCCCTGCATCACGATAATACCATACGCGGCGTTGTCCTTAATTGTGACCGTGCTTCCGGGATGAACGGTCAGCTCCTTGGCGCTGAAAGCGTCCGACTTATAGCAGATCCAATTCTCGGTGTACCCGTCTGCCTGCATCTCTTCAACAGACCGAACCGGGCGCGGCTCCATGAAACGGTTCTCCCTGATATGCGGGTCGACGTTCAGGTCCCAGTCGATCACATCGACCAGGGCATCATAGTCTCCGATGCTTTCTTTGGGCGTACCGTTCCATAATAATTCTTCCGGAATGATCGCCTCATTGACGAGCGACTGATACATGGCGAACACGTCAGAAGCTTTCTGGGGTTCGTAGGTGCAGAGGCTTCCGGGTGCATGCAATAGCCCCGGCGGAACGTCCCAACCGGTTCCCGGCTGCAGGCGGAATGCCTGCGAATAATTGGTGATCTTATTATCACCTTTGGTGAAATTCACCAGGCACTCGCGAATCTGCTCTTTAGAAACCCCCGGCGAAATGCCCATAAAAGTATAGGGGAAATCACCACCGTGATTGTTCAACTGTGGTGGGAAATAATAGGCTTCCGGTTTGCCCAACTGGCCAATCAGCGCGGCCTTTTCATCGTTGTGGTGAATATGGTGCGGCAGCGGCCCCATGTTATCGAAAAATTTGGAATACATCGTCCACGCACCGTACGCCTCCCACAAACGTTTGCCGATGAGGTTTTCCTTCAACGCTTCCACCGCATCCCGAAGCAGGAATTGTTTTTCCTGCTTTCCGTCGTTGAACACCACCGCGCTGAGTCCCTCATTCTCTCCCGTCAGGGGGCCGTTCTTCGCCGGCGTGGTAGAAGCGAACCACCTCTCGTCTATACCCCCACGCTGGCCGCCGAGCACATAATAATCATCGGGGTGTAATTTGATCCTTCTCCCGGGAACGCAAAACGACCGCGGTACCCATGTTGGTGTTAAACGCAGAATGCCTTTACCCTGCTCCAGCGCCTTTTCGGCTAAACTTTTTTCCATTTTCTGTATTTGAGAGTTTTATTGTGAACGATTAAATTAAGAACGATTAATTATTCAGCAGCATTGATCTTACTCATGTATGCAACAGCCGGTCATGGATCGACTGCGCGTCGGCGAGAATCTCCAGCTCCAGGTCGTATTCCCGGGTTTCCCCTGCCGCCAGCATCACGAGTTGGTTCTGTTTCCGCGCAGCCGCCTGGCCGATGGGAGGATTAGTGCCGGGCTCAATACCGGTAACGTATTCTCCCGGTCCCCAATGCTGCCAGTTAGACAACCAGGGAAGCTGCTCCTTCTTATATTTTAACGACACAGCGATTCCCAGTGAGGCGTTGTGCGCGCCGCAAATACAATATCCCTGCGCGTTGGCAGGAACGTCAAATACGCCGACTGCTTCCTGCGTGCCGCGATGCGCTTCCAGCGGAGCCGGGCATTTGCGGAAATTATTTTTGCCGTTAAATAAAATGGAATCACGGGCTTCATCGAGATGGTGATAAGGACCATTCAGGATCAGGTCCGTGCCTTCATCTATCAGGGGCCATCCGAAATTAAAATGATATAACAACATATGGGGTGCGGGACGATTGCCGAGATTGGTAACCTCGTCACGTATACGGATCACGGGCTGGCCCAGTGTGCCGGAAATGGTCCTGCGTAATTCCAGACCAGGAGCGAACAAGCGCGTCTCCCGCATCCTGCCGGTGATGCTCATCTCCATTCTTCCGGAAAAAGGATCGGGCTGCAAAATGGATTCGATTTCACAGGGTGTGTTGCTGATCAGACCATGTTGACCGCGACTGCCGAATTCATCGGTTTCGGGTCCTCCCATGTGCGATAAGCCGCAGGTGGTCAGCAGCCCTCCGCCAAACGTGCGGAGCCAGTCGGATCCCTTGTCGGAAAAAGGTTGGGGAGCAGTTATTCCCGAATGGCTGAGCCATGCCAGGCCGTGCTGATTAAAAAAAGCGTCCATAATATCCATGGCCCGGTCTATCACCACCCGGTAACGGAGCCCTGTGCCGGTGTTGATCCAGGCTACCCGTGTACCCCGCCCGGCCCCGTTATCCAGCACCGCGGTTTCAATGCCTCCGAGTTGAGCGGCATGAGATATTTTGTCTGTCCATTTCTGCCCCGGGGCTGGTGTTATCTTATTCACTGTCTGCATCGTTAGAAAAATATCTGCTAATCATTTAAAATAATAATCAGTCGTAGTAGTGCTTAGAAACTGTCGGATTACACGCAATTTTCAAAAACATGTAATTTATGAAAATAGTGGCAAAATAAAATTTTGTTCTGCTTTAATAAAAGGGATTGCATTCGCGGTTGCAAATAATGTTTTTTTCCTGGATTTGTTTTGTAATTTACAGAATAAAAATACTTCACTTTTAAAATTTGATCAGCATGTATTTCGCCTCCATATCGAAGTTTTTTCAATTCAGCGTAATAACGCTGGCTATTGGCATTACAAGCTGCCAGAGCGACACAGCACAGCACAGCGAAGATGCCGTTCAACAGGATGTGCTCTCCGAAGACGGATTCAAAAATATTTTCGACGAAAAAACACTTAGTGGGTGGGATGGCGATACTACTGTATGGCGAGTGGAGGATAATAATATCGTGGGTGAAGTGACGGCAGAAAAACCACTGCGGACAAATACGTTTTTAATATGGCAGGGAGGCAGCCCGGGTGACTTCGAATTAAAGGCCGAAGTGAAGATTACAGAAAAAGGCAACAGCGGAATTAATTATCGCAGCGAATTAGTGGAAGGCGTTCCTTTCGGTTTAAAAGGATACCAGGCAGATATGGACGGCAAACACGTTTACACCGGGCTGACTTATGAAGAAAGGGGACGCGGCATGCTGGCAAAACGGGGCGAAACGGTAACACTCGAAAACGGAAAAGATCCCATCGTACACAATGCTGCCAATCCCGATTCATTATTACAAATTATCCGGCAGAACGACTGGAACGAGATCCATATCGTTGCAAAAGGCAATCATCTTATTTATTATCTGAACGGCACGCTGGTGAGCGAAACAACTGATAACGACACGGTGAACAGAAAAGCGGAAGGGCTTATCGGATTGCAGGCACATGTGGGTCCGCCCATGACGGTACGGTACCGGAATATCCGGATCAAATGAGTTGACAGTGAAAGCCTACTTTATCAGTGGCATGGGGGCAGACAACGGCATATTCCGTAAGATACACCTGCCTTCCCAATTTGAGCCGGTCAATCTCGACTGGATTCCTCCGCGTCGCGGAGAGTCACTGAAAGACTACGCTTTTCGGTTGGGACGCTCTATCGATACGACAGCACACTTTATTATAATCGGATTGTCAATGGGCGGGATGCTCGCCGTGGAAATGGCAAAACAGTATCATCCGCGGCAGACCATTCTCATTTCCAGTATTCCCTGTTCCGGTGAGCTGCCCCCGTATTTCCGGGTGGCGTCCAGACTCGGGCTGCACCGCCTGATACCTATTTCCCTGATCAAACAGGCCGCCATCTTTAAACGGCTGTTCACCAGCGAAAGCCCGGAAGACAAACAGTATCTGCGAAAAGTCATCCGGGAATCCAATCCCGGTTTTATCCGGTGGGCCATGGAAGCGGTACTACAATGGCAAAACAATGAAACAATCGGAAACTACATTCATATCCACGGCTCACGCGATGAGATCCTTCCCCTGCGGTACACCCACCCCACCCACGTGATCCGGGGCGGGGGGCACCTGATGGTGCTGAGCCACTCCAACGCCATTAATGCCATACTCAGAAACACCTGCTGACCAGCGTGGGGCCAACACCTCCAACCGGCGGAGCCCTCCCGGCACTGCGCTTAGCTGTTCTCACTAAAGAATCACGGTGCCATCCGCAGCACTGTGCATAATCTACACAGGCCCGAATTGGAGTATTTATGCGACACACTTATATTTGCCTACTGCACACTGCAGTAAGTATCACACAGATGTATCAATTGTCTTGCATATGACCAATCAGCTTGCGTTCGCGGATTACGCGGTGTTCATTCTCTATTTTATTATTGTTGCCTCTTACGGATACTGGATATACCTCAAAAAGAAAAAAGCCACTACCGACACAAAGGATTTTTTCCTGGCAGAGGGATCGCTGACCTGGTGGGCCATCGGCGCCTCCCTGATCGCCTCGAACATCTCCGCGGAACAATTTGTCGGGATGAGCGGCGAAGGCTATTTCGTGGGTATGGCCATCGCCGTGTACGAATGGCTGGCAGCGGTATCGCTGGTGATCATCGCCATCTGGATCATCCCGGTGTACCTGAAGAACAAGATATATACGATGCCGCAGTTCCTCACGCGGCGGTATAACGAGACGGTAGCCCTGATCATGGCAGTTTTCTGGCTCTTCCTCTACGTGTTTGTAAACCTTACCTCCATTCTTTACCTGGGGTCGGTAGCTATCAGCGGCCTGGTGGGGCCGGGTTATCTCCGGCTGATCATGCTGGGCCTTGCTGTTTTTGCCCTGATCATCACGCTGGGCGGCATGAAAGTGATCGGTTATACCGACGTGATACAGGTGGCCGTCCTGATCATCGGGGGCCTCGCCACCACCTATCTTGCCCTCACTATAGTGGCCGATAAATTTGGGGTAGGAAGCGGCGCCATCGCAGGCTTCAACACCTTGCTGCGGGAGGCTCCGGACCATTTTAAAATGATCCTTCCCAAACCGGACGAGAACAGCAGCCAATTAGAGATCGATAAATACCTCATCCTTCCGGGTATTGCCATGTATTTTGCGGGACAGTGGATCGTGAACCTCAACTACTGGGGATGCAACCAGTATATCACCCAGCGCGCCCTGGGAGCCGACCTGAAAACGGCCAGAACGGGACTGTTATTTGCCGCGTTCCTGAAGCTGTTCATGCCCGTGATCGTCATGCTGCCGGGTATTGCCGCCTACGTGCTACATAAGAACGGCCACCTGCCCCACCTGGAGGGCGGCAAAGACGGGGCCTATTCCGCTATCCTGAATTTCCTGCCGGAAGGACTGAAAGGTTTGTCCGTGGCAGCGCTCACCGCTGCCATCGTGGCCTCGCTGGCAGGCAAGGCCAACAGCATTTCCACGATCTATGTACTGGATATCCATAAAAAATATTTTGGCAAGGCCGCCGATGAGACCCGGATGGTGAACATCGGGCGGGTGGCCGTGATCGTTGCAATGATAGTGGCGGTGTTGTTCACCTGGAACGATACCCTGGGTATCGGCGGAGAAGGCGGTTTCACCTTTATCCAGAAATACACCGGATTTATCAGCCCCGGCGTGTTCGCCATGTTCATACTCGGCATGTTCTGGAAACGTACCACCGGTGCGGCCGCCATCGCCGGGGTGGTCACCGGCTTTGCGCTCTCCGTGGTATTTAATAACTATGCGCCTGCCTGGTTCGGCAACGAAACCTGGCTGTACACGGCCTACCCGAACGGCAAGGGAGGATACGAGATACCCTTCCTGCTCTGCATGGGATACTCATTTTTCTTTACCGTAGCACTAATGATCGGGATGAGCCTTGCGGGGCCGAAGATCAATCCCAAATCTTTCGAGCTGGATAAATCGATGTTCCGCTTACACCCGGGGGCGGTGGTGATGATCGTAATTCTGCTGATAGCTTTATCTTTATTATATATCAGGTTCTGGTAACCCCATTGCTCATCGCAAAACTAATATTCGGACATGCACTACAAGGAAGCTATTTCAGGAAACACAAAGATTTGTTATCACGAACGAGGACAGGGCGAGCCGCTGGTACTCCTGATGGGATTCGGCGCCGACGGAAAGGTTTGGGAAAAACACGCTGCGGTTTATGAAAAGTCGTTCCGATGCATCATCCCGGACAACCGCGGAGTGGGTCAATCAGATCAGCCCAAGGGGCCCTATACTACCAAAATGATGGCTGCCGACACCATCGCCGTGATGGATCATGCAGGCGTAAAAACGGCGCGCGTGGCTGGGATATCGATGGGTGGCGCCATCGCGCAGGAACTGGCGCTCAGTTATCCGGACCGGGTCAGCAGCCTTTTGCTGGTCAGCACCTGGGCCCGGTTCAACAACTATGCAAAAACCGTTTACGAAAACCTCAAGCATATTCGTGCCAGCGTGCCACCCCAGCATTTCACCGAATTGCTCCAGCTATGGATATTCGCCCCCCCCTATTACGATGAGCACCTGGCAGACCTTCAGCAGGATGCAGCGGCTGCAGAACAGGCTACCAATCTGCAATCCCGGAACGGCTTCGAGGGACAACTCGACGCCTGTATTCACCATGATGCGGTAGACCGTCTGCCCCAGATAAAAGTGCCCACCCATATCACCGTAGGCGATATGGATATCTTCACTCCACCGGCCTTCTCCGAACTGATCCATCAGCAGATCCCCCACTCAACTTTCAGCCGCTATCCCACCGGCGGACACGTCCACCACTGGGAGGATTTGGAACGATTTAACACGGAAACCCTTACCTTTCTTTTAAAATAATCATCATGGGAAAAATCAGACTGGCAAACGAAACATATACCTGGCAGATGCCGGGTGAACAATACAAAGGAAAACTTGAACACATCATGGAAGTGTCTGCCCGGGCAGGATACAAGGGAATTGAGCCGGAAGCCAGCTTCCTGCAGCACCTCTCTGACCCCGCACTGATGAAGGCGGCACTGGATAAATACGCACTGGAACTGGCTGTGTTCGTGTACGTGGAAGACTGGCGGCATCCGAAAGAGACCGAAGATGAAAAAAAGCGCGCGGATGCATGGCTGGACTTTATGGAACATTTCCCTGAAGCCATTTTTCTGCCCGTGCAAATGCCCGGCAAAGACCGCGAACACCTGCAGGAACGCCAACAGAACCTGCTATCCTGCGTGAATACCCTGGCCCGGCGGGCTGCCGACCGCGGCATAAAATGTTCCTATCACCCCAATTCCCCGATGGGGTCGGTGTTCAGAACAGAGGAAGACTATAAGATCCTGCTCAACGGGCTCGACAGCACAGTGATCAACTATACCCCCGATGTGGGACATATCGCCAAGGCGGGCATGGATCCCCTGGAGATCATCAAGCAGTACCATGAACTGGTAGACTGCGTACACTATAAGGATATGTATGCCGACGGCAGATGGGCACAGATGGGAGAAGGCATCATCGACTTTGTCGGTATTACCAACTACCTGAAATCAATTGATTTCGAAGGTTGGATCGTAATAGAAGACGAATGCGACCTGGCCATCACCGATCCCGATTCGGTAGCCATGGCCGACGGGATCTATAATAAAAAAGTTCTTGAGCCCTTAATATCACATAATTCAAACACAAAATTTAACGACCAGTTATGATGAAACAGATCCTTACAATACTTGTTGTTTTCGGCATACTGAGTTGCCAGGCCCAGAACGGCAAAACCTGGGTACGCTACGACGGATCCGATGGCCCGGGTAAAGGCAAACACATTGTGCTCGTAAGCGGCGACGAAGAATACCGCTCTGAAGAAGCATTGCCCATGCTGGGCCAGATCCTGGCAAAAAAATATGGGTTCACCTGCACCATCCTCTTTTGTATCGATCCAAAGACGGGCGAGATCGACGCATTAAACCAGACCAACCTGCCCGGACTTGAGAATCTGCAACAGGCCGACCTGATGCTGATCGCTACCCGCTTCCGGGAGTTGCCGGACGCCCAGATGAAATATGTGGACGAATACCTGAAAGCAGGTAAGCCCGTAATCGGTCTGAGAACCGCTACTCACGCGTTCGCCTATTCGCGCAACAAAAACAGTCCCTATGCCAAATACAGCTTCAACAGTAACGTAAAAGGCTGGGAGAAAGGATTCGGTCGGCAGATACTGGGAGAAACCTGGGTTGCCCACCACGGCCATCACGGAAAAGAAGGTGCACGCGGACTGATCGATGGCATAGAGCAGGATGCCAAAAACCCGATACTGAACGGCGTGAAGGATATCTGGGTGCCGTCTGACGTGTACACCACCCGCGAACTCGAAGGAACATGCAACGTGCTGGTATACGGGGCTTCCACCAGCGGGATGACCGCTGATGCCCCGATCAACCTGGACAAATCACTCATGCCTGTGGCCTGGACCCGCGAATACACTGCCCCGAACGGCAAAAAGGGAAGAGTGTTCGCCACCACTATGGGAGCTTCGATCGACCTGGCCAGCGAAGACCTGCGCCGGCTGGTGGTGAATGCATGTTTCTGGGCTACCGGCCTGGAAGATAAGATACCGGAAAAAGCAAACGTAGACTATGTAAGCGAATACAAACCCACCATGTTCGGTTTTGAAAGTTTCAAAAAAGGAACTTTCCCGAGCAAATATGAGTTGAAATAAGGTGGAATTCAAACCTGAGCCACGATGAATAAAAAAGAAACCACCAAGAGAACACATCGCCAAAGAACCGCGTAACGCGATGGTCGCTGCAAAATAAAAAGAGAGTGTATTCGATTTGATACACTCTCTTTTTTTATGGGTCAGCCTCCGGGAGCTGTTCCCGTTCTATTGCGATATTAGCTTAGCTACGCATTAGTCCAATGGGGGGAGACGAGGATCCCTGCATACTCTACTGCAACACTAACACCCTGTCTTGGACATTGCCTTTTACCCGCAACACCAGTCCTTTTTTGGTTTGCTTCACCTGATAACTCCATCCACTGGCCGGGTACTGAGCAATCACCCCGGAAGCAGGTGCAAAGGTTTTATCGATCGCAATCTCATAGTCTCCGTCATCCAGCAAATGCATCACCCAGCGATCCTGCTTTTCCTGGCGGGCCAGGATCACCCTTTGATCTTTCCGGGAAACGTTCACCGGCACCGGGCCGGTAAAACGATCTGCTATCGCCCGCGTCAGCTCCGCAACGCCGGGTGTCGCGATATAAATAAATTCTCCCTTTCCCGATTTGTTCACATGCACCAGGGGAATATCGTCCTGTCCCTGTTTCACTGATAACAGAGTG
>CAZUWX010000020.1:16016-56519 GCA_964624205.1 uncultured Chitinophagaceae bacterium | reverse complement strand
GAGTTGCGGAAAAGGGGCTAATTTAGCCGGTCAATCACTGCAATGGCATATAGAAACCAACAACATTTTATTGAGGCATTGGAAAAAGCGGGCGAACTGATCAGAATTCGCACCTACGTGAACCCCCATCTTGAAATCGCAGAGATCACCGACCGCGTCAGCAAACTGCCCGGGGGCGGAAAGGCGCTGCTGTTTGAAAATACCGGCTACGACTTTCCCGTACTGATGAACGCCTACGGCAGCGAGAAACGGATGTGCCTCGCCCTGGGAGTAGACCATCTCGACGATATCGCCCGGGAAATAGAAGATCTTTTTGCACTGTTGGCTGCACCGAAAGAAAACATACTGGATAAGCTGCGGTTGCTGCCGAAGCTCAGTCAGTTCGCCTCCTGGATGCCCCGCGTAAAGAACGGAAGGGGTGAATGTCAGCAAGTGGTCATGGCAGACCCCGATATCACAAAATTACCGGTGATCACCTGCTGGCCCAAAGACGGCGGGCCGTTCGTTACGCTCCCGGTGATCCATACCCGCGATCCCCATCATAAGACACGAAACGTGGGAATGTACCGTATGCAGATATTCGGTCCCCTCCTCACAGGCATGCACTGGCATAAACACAAGGTCAGCGCCAAACACTTTAACGAGTACAAAAAGCTGGGGATTAAAATGCCTGTAGCCGTGACGTTGGGAGGTGACCCCGCCTACGCATATGCTGCCACCGCGCCGCTGCCGGAGAACGTGGACGAATACATGCTCGCCGGATTTCTTCGCAAAAAAAAGGTGGAGTTGGTGAGATGTATCAGCCAACCCGAAGTGGAAGTGCCGGCGGACGCAGACTTCGTTATCGAGGGTTATGTCGACCCCGGCGACGATCTGATCTGGGAGGGGCCTTTCGGAGACCATACCGGATACTACTCGCTGCCCGACTGGTATCCCCGGTTCCATATTACCGCCATCACCCATAAAAAAAATCCGGTGTATCCGGCCACCATCGTGGGTATTCCGCCACAGGAAGACGCCTGGCTCGGAAAAGCAACGGAGCGGATCTTTCTGGCCCCGATCAAGATGACCCTGGTGCCGGAGATCATTGATATGGAAATGCCGGTTGAAGGCGTGTTCCATAACCTCGTGATCGCCCGGATCAACAAGGAATATGCAGGACAGGGCCAGAAAGTGATGAACGCAATGTGGGGTGCAGGTCAGATGATGTTCAACAAAATACTGGTACTGACCGGTTCACCGGATTCAGGGCGAAAAAATGAATTTCCGCTGTCCGACTACAAGACCCTGGCACAGGATGTTTTCCGGAATATGAACCCGGCGACGGATATTTATTTTTCGCAAGGCCCCACCGACGTACTGGATCATAGCTGCAGCAAGATGGGATTCGGCGGAAAAATGTGTATCGATGGTACCCTGAAAGCCGAAGAAGAGCAGGATGATCCTGCTCCCCGTAGCCACACCCCGCCTCCATTTAATAAGGCGGAGATAGAAAAAACATTCCCCGAAATAACTGCGCTGAACGATGGCCTGCTGGCACACGATATCCCCTGCCTGATCGTCAGCGTCAGAAAAACAAAACCGGGCCAGGTGAGAGCGCTCCACGAACACCTTTGTGAATTACCGGCACTGGAAAACATTAAAATGATCCTCTATGTTGAACACACCGTCAACGCAAACGATCTGCCCGTAGCGTTATGGAGGTTCTGCAACAATGTAGACCCGCGTCGCGATAATATGCTGGTACAGCGACCCGCATCGGGTGAGCCAGGCTACCTGTTCAGTTGCATGGGTTTTGACGGCACGTTGAAAACCAAGGAGATCGATAATTTTCAGCGCGACTGGCCCAATATTATCGTGGCGTCCGCAGACACTATTTTGTCCGTAGATGAGAAATGGAAGCAGCTCGGCCTGGGAGAATTCCTGCCTTCCCCCTCCCTGAAATTCAGGGATCAGCTCTATGGCGACGAGGCAGTTGCGGCCGTCTGATACCCCGCCTAAGGTCGTCCGGATCAGTCCGACCACCCGACAAGCCCAACAGCGCTATAGTGTTCCCGCACCGCAGTTCGCCCCGGGTCGCCCGGATCAGCCTGCCCGCTTGCCCCCTACAGCGGTTTGACTCCTGGTCTGCCACCCGGCCATCCGGATTTGTTTATGGCGGTCTGTGTAGCCCTCCGCCCACAGGAGTTCACGGACAGCGCGGGGAATGTTAAAATACCTCCCTGTCCGGAACCTTCCACGCGGAGGTGCTCGGAGGTGTGCAGTTTTTTATATAAATTCAACAGTGAAATCAAAAGTCAGCGCGAACAACGTCGCCGCAAATAAAGCAGATATGGACCTCAAAAAAGTCTTCGCAGTCATCCTACTGGTCACCGTTGCCGCCGCCGTGTCATACGCCCAGGTTAAAAAGGTTTCCACTAAGAGTACCACCCCGCCGATAAAACCCGCCGCCATTCCCTATGCCGCGGACGACAATAGTTTACTCTGGGAGATCAGCGGCAGGAAACTGCAGCACCCTTCTTATCTGTATGGCACGATGCATATCCTCTGCGCAGAAGACGCCCGGCTCAGCGAGTCACTGAAAAAAGCGGTCAAGACCAGTCGCCAGGTCTTTTTTGAAGTGGACATGGACGACCTCAACCAGCTAATGAGCGTGATGAAATACGCGCGGATGAATAACGGCCTGAAGATAACCGACCTGGTAACCCCCGTGGAATATGCGCGATTAGAAGCTTATTTTACCGAACACAGCACCCCGATCCCGTTCAGCATGATGCGCAGCTTCAAACCCTATTTTATCTCTTCCATGATCAGCGAAGGGTTGCTCGATTGCGACCAGAAAAGCAGCCTGGAGCAGATGATCATGGAAGAGGCCAAAAAAGAAGACAAGGGTATATTGGGGCTGGAGAGCATCGCTTTCCAGGCTTCCATATTCGACAGCATCCCCTATGAAAAACAGGCGAGAGACCTGTTGATGTATGTAGACAGCATTGAAGCTTATAAACAAACCACCCTCGAAATGGTGGATATTTACCGCAAGCAGGACATCCATCGCCTGGATAGCCTGCTTCTGAAATCGGATCCGGGAATGGCAGAGTACATGGACCTGCTACTGTACGACCGCAACCGGCGCTGGGCCCAACAGGTCGAGGAGCAAACCTATCATCTTCCCACGCTCTTTGCCGTGGGTGCCGGGCATCTTGGCGGTGAGAAGGGGCTGATCAACCTGCTCCGCTTACAGGGCTTCACCGTGAAGCCGCTGAAAAACTGAGTCGAAAAACTGAGTCAATGACCGGGTTACCCGGTTAGTCAATCGTGATCATCCCTATTGCTCCATGGGTCAATTAATCAGATAATCAAAACTCCACATCTTCAAACACGAATTGCTGGTCTGCCTCTTTTTTAAATTCATTAATATAAGGTGAATATGTTTTCACCGAAATCTGCTTGTTTTTCCGGTCAATAGTTACCAGCCGCAGGAAACCATTGCCGCCGTTTACCGAGCCTATTACACCGCTCTGATAATTAGCCAGCATCTGGTACACCTTATTACCGTTTTTGCCGGTGCTCACCAGTGTCCCTACGCCATCGTTTAAGACGTGGCCGCTGAATGTCAGGATTACACCGGGGTATAAAGACAGCAACTTATCCCAGATCTGATCGCCGTCATTTACCGCTTCTTCGCCGGTTGCTTTGCCGACCCCATAGCGCTGCGGTACCCACTTATGATTTCTCTCCGGAGTGATGCGTGTTTCATCCGAATACATGTAAGCATGCGTATTCAAAATGACCTTATGTTTAGGATGGTCTTTGATCACCTGTTCAGCCCAGTCCAGCACCTTGTTCCGGGGACCGAATTCCAGGGAAAGGATCAGCCATTTTTTACCCCCCGCTTTAAATGTGTACCAGGTATTTTCCATTTTTCCCGTTTCAAAGGCTCCTCCAAACCCTGGCATGGCCCTGTGTTTCTCGTACGGGAAATACTTGTTGAAAAGATCGGCATTCCGGTTATCAGCGGCACCGCGGGTGCCAAGGTCGTGGTTGCCCACCACCAATGTATAAGGCACTTTCCCATCCAGCGCAGCCATTGCCCGGGCTGCTACTATCCATTCCCCCTCCGTATTATGGTTGGTAATATCGCCCTGATGGAGCACAAAACTGAATTTATCCGCACTGTCGGCAATCCATTTTGTCTGGGAGTAGAATATTTCGGGGTAAGCCTCTGAATAGACTTGTGTATCCGGTAAAAGAACAAGGGTAAAGGGCTTGTTTACACTACAAGACACGAACAAAACGGACACCAACGAAAACAAAATGAACGAGCAGAATTTTTTCATTAATCTGAATTAATAATTAATTGATATGTAGACATATAGCAGCGATGTGCACATGCAAAATACGGATTAATCAGTTGATGGGATATTATGCCTGTATGAAGCGTGCTGCTATCGGGGTTTGTCCGCCTTTATCAGTTAAGCCCTCCAACGGTACCCTTCAGCCGCAGGAGCTCGGTTTCTGCGAGCTTGGTATTGAAACGCGCCGCTATCAGCCGGTTGTAGGCATCTTCAAAGCTGATCTGGGCCTCGCGAAGTTCGAGATAGGTGGATACTCCCTGGCGAAAACGCTCCAGCGCAATGAACACGTTCTCCCGGGCAAGCGAGATGTTCTCTTCTTCCAGCGTCAGCGCTTTCAGTTGGTACTGGTAATCCTTATAGGAATTATTGATGGCAAGCTGCACCCGCGAGAGCTGGGTTTCATAAGCAAGCTCGTGATAATCGACGTTCAGCCCCGCCTGCCGGATCTCCCGACGCGTATTGAAGCCGTTCAGGATGGGGATCGCGGCCGAAAGGCCGTAGTTAAACCCTCGGTTCTGGCTGTAGATCGGTTGAAATTCAGGATTCACGACCCGCGCATTCCTGTTTCGGCCAAAATTGTAAGCCGAATTAAACCGCACCACCGGAAACAGTTCGGCCCGGGTTTCTTTCAGTGCTAACCGGGCGATGTCAATATTCTTTTGCGTGGCGAGCAAGCCGGGGTTGGTGTTTTCAAAGCCGTGAATAATACTGTCATATTTGATGGTAACGTTGATGGGAATGCTGTCCGAAACTTCGTATTCCGATTCGATGGGCACGCCCATCAGCTGATTGAGCTGTTCCCTGAGCTGTGCGATCAGCGTCTCCTGCAGCAAACGTTCGGCTTGCTGCGCATTGAAATCCACCCGGGCCTGCAATAGCTCGGGCTTGCTTCCCAACCCCACTGACAGTTTTTTATCCGCCAGCTTTACCCGCTCTTCGTTGATGGTGATCAGCGTATCGATCGCGCGAAGTTGTTGTTTCTGCCGGACGATATTATAATAATTGTCGATCACGGCAGCAACGGAGTTGACCACCTGGTTCCGGACATTGAGCTCGCCGTAGTCTTTGAGCTCCGCCACCCGCGCCCGGGTCGCAAACATCCTTAAACCGTCGAAAAGGATCCAGTCGAGGTTCACTGCCGCGTTCAGGTTATTGGAGTTCACGTCGGCCTGCCGTTTTCTACCGTCTGTGAAATCCTGCCGCTGGTGGTTGTCGTTCCATATCTTGGAAGCGGAAGCGTTCACTTGCGGCAGAAAAGCGGCGTTTGCAAACTGATCGTCCACCGCAAAAGCTTCTGCCTCATTCTTTGCCAGCAGGATATCATAATTGGTCTTCAGGGCCCTTGAAATAGCTTCATCCACCGTTAAGACATGCTGCGCCTGAAGCGTTATCGCCAGCAGAGAAAATAGCATCGCACAAATTGTTTTCATCCGTATCATGCTTCGTTTCATCCGTTCATTTTTTGTTTGTTCGGCTCCGGTGCGGGACTCACCGGTACATTTAATCTATTGTATAACGATGATAATCGCCCGGTGGTTGTATCCGGATACTCCCGCACATCAGGCCCGTTGTGATAAAGATTCATCCAGTAATTCCATTCCCGATTTCTGCTTGCTGCCAGACAGGTACGAATACATCGCAGGAATGACATACAAGGTCAATATTAACGAAAACAGGATGCCTCCCACCAGTACGATCCCCAGCGGAATACGGCTGGTAGCGGCGGCCCCCAGGGAGAGCGCTATCGGAAGCGCGCCGAGTGCCATGGTCATACTGGTCATCAGGATGGGCCGTAGCCGGGCGGTGGCCGCCTCCACCACAGCCGCCGGCTTACTCATGCCGGCATGCCTTTTTTTGTTGGCAAATTCCACGATCAGGATCCCGTTTTTGGTAACCAGCCCGATCAGCATGATCATACCGATCTGGGAAAATATGTTCAGGGTTTGATCAAAGATCCATAACGACAGCACCGCGCCCGCGATCGCCAGCGGAACGGTGATCATGATCACGAACGGATCGATAAAACTCTCGAACTGGGCGGCTAACACCAGGAAAATGAGCACCAGGGCCAGCAAAAAGGCAAACAGCGTATTTCCCGAGCTTTCGGCAAAATCGCGTGAGGATCCGGACAGCGAAGTAGCGAACGACTCGTCGAGCAACCCGTTGGCGATCCGCTCCATCTCCCGGATACCGGCCTGGATACTATGGCCCGGCGCCAGGCCGGCAGAAATGGTGGCCGACTTGTACCGGTTAAAGTGATAGATCGTAGGGGGGGTGGTGGCCTCGCTGATCGTCACCAGGTTGTCGAGCGTGATGATCTGGCCCCGGTTATTGCGGACGGAAATATTCTTCAGATCCATCGGTGCATCCCGGTCGTTCCGCGCCACCTGTCCGATCACCTGGTATTGTTTACCTTCTCTGATAAAGTATCCCAGCCGTCCGTTACTTAGCGCTAACTGCAGGGTCCGGGAGATATCCGCCACGCTGACGCCCAGCTCGCTGGCTTTCAATCGGTCGATATTGATCGTCAGCTCCGGCTTATTGAATTTCAGGTCGTGATCAAAATTGCTGAACACCGGGCTGTCCTCTACCTCATCTAAAAATAGAGGTAGCACCTTGCTTATCTTTTCAAAATCATTATTCTGTATAACAAACTGGACTGGCAATCCACCTCTTCGGTTCACGGCAATGGTCTGTTCCTGGACTGCGAACGCCCTCCCTTCGGGGAAACGGTACAGGTTTCGGCCCACCATGTCAACGATCTCCTGCTGCGATCTTTCGCGGTCATCGGAATCGATCAGCTTAATACGCATATAGCCCGTATTCACTGCTCCCGAGCCGCCGAAGGACGGCGAAGTGATGGCCAGGATAACCTCTTTTTCCGGCATGGAATCGATAAGAAAATCCGAAAAACGATTCATGTAGGCGTCCATATAATCGAAAGAGGCGCCTTCCGGCCCGGTCATGTACATACGGAACTGGCTTCTGTCTTCCACGGGCGCAAGCTCTGAAGGAATACCGCGTCCCACAAAAAAGATGATGCACCCACAGGCGGCGATGATCACCAGGGCGAGCCAGCGGAACTGCATGAACTTTGTCAAAGAGGCGTGGTAGCCGTTCTCCATTCCCCTGAAAAATGGTTCCGTTTTGCGGTAGAACCAGGAATGTTTTTGGACTTTGCGCGTGAGCTTCACATTGAGGACGGGGGTCAGCGTGAGCGAAACAAAGGCGGAAATGAGCACCGCTCCCGCCACCACGATCCCGAATTCCCGGAACAACCGGCCAACAAATCCCTGGAGGAAAATGATGGGCAGGAAGATAACGGCAATCGTGAGCGAGGTGGCGATCACAGCAAAATAGATCTCCTTTGATCCTTCTTTGGCTGCCTGGTACTTCGGCATCCCCGCTTCCATTTTTTTGTAGATGTTCTCGGTTACCACGATACCGTCGTCGACCACCAGCCCCGTTGCCAGCACAATGCCCAGGAGCGTGAGCACATTTACGGTGAAGCCGCTCAGGTACATAATAAAGAACGCCCCCATCAGCGCCACTGGGATATCGATCAGGGGTCGCAGCGCGATCAGCCAGTCGCGGAAAAACAGGTAGATCACCAGCACCACCAGCACAAAGGCGATGATCAGTGTTTCCTCCACTTCGGAAATGGAGCGTTTGATAAACTGCGTTTGATCGAGGGCGATATTAAGCTTGATATCCGGCGGAACATCATTTTTGAGTACCTCGAGCCGGCGGTAGAATTCGTCGGAAATGGAAACATAGTTGGTGCCGGGCTGGGGGATGATGGCCAGGGCTATCATCGGCACGCCGCTTTCTTTCAGTATAGTTTCTTCGTTCTCCGGCCCGAGTACAGCCTCGCCCACCTGTTTCAGCCGTATATCAGCGCCGTTCACGTTTTTGATGATCACATTATTGAAGTCTTCTTCTGTGGTCAGCCGTCCGAAAGTGCGTACCGATAGCTCGGTGGTATTGCCGGCGATTTTACCGGAGGGTAGTTCAATGTTCTCGCGGGCCAGGGCGGCTTCCACGTCGCCGGGTGTAAGTCCGTATGCGTTGAGCCTGGCCGGATTGAACCAGATCCGCATCGCATATTTTTTTTCGCCCCAGAGCTGAATGCTGCTCACTCCCGGAATGGTCTGCAGCCGTTCCACCAGCACATTGGTGGCATATTCGGTGATCTCCAGCGGGTTTCGCGAATCGCTCCGGACCGTCATAGCGATAATCGCGTCCGCGCTGGCGTCGGCCTTGGATACCACGGGCGGGGCGTCGAGGTCTTCCGGCAGACTACGCAGCGCCTGCGATACCTTATCGCGCACATCGTTGGCTGCCGCCTCCAGGTCAATGTTGAGGTCAAATTCAACATTGATCCGGCTGCTGCCCTGGCTGCTCGATGAAGTGATATTCTTAATGCCTGCGATGCCATTGATCGCTTTTTCAAGCGGTTCGGTGATCTGCGATTCTATGATATCGGCATTGGCGCCCGAATAGGAGGTTCGCACGTTGATATTCGGAGGATCTATTGCAGGATAATCCCTGACCCCCAGGAAGGTGAACCCGACGATGCCAAACAAGACAATTACTATATTTAAGACCGTTGCCAGCACCGGCCGCCTGAGGCTCAACTCCGATATATTCATAAATACCTGGGTGTTTTGTTAAAAAACTTTCCGCGAATGTTACTTTACGTCTGTCAGGAGAACATTGCTTTCGGGCCGGATGGCAAGTAGTGCGGATGTCACCACGGTATCGCCCAGGTGCAGGCCATCCACCACTTCTACATAGGAAGAATCGCGCACGCCGGTTATGACCACTGTGAATTCCGGCTTTCCCGCCCGGTACACCACCACCTGTTTATCGCGGGCCCGGGGAATCACGGCCTGGGTAGGCACCACCAGCGGCTCCTCGCCCTTGCCAAACTGGAGCGAGACGTTTGCAAAACCGCCGGGGGTGAGCCTGGCGGCATTGCCCTTCACCAATGCCCGTACTTTAAGCGTTCGTGTATTCGCTTCTACCGCCGCTTCGGTTGCCATGATGCTGGCGTTGAATTTTCTGTCGGATCCGTCTACTGAAAACGCCACCTGCCGGCCACGCGTCATTTTGTCGCCATATTTTTCCGGTACGGTGAACTCCAGTTTCAGATCATCTACCTGGCTGATGGTTGTTAGCACATCCGCAGGTGTTACATATGCGCCGAGGCTTACATTTTTCAGTCCGATCATGCCGGCATAGGGTGCCACGATCCGGGTTTTATCAATGTCTACTTTTACAAGTTCGATATCAGCGCTCAGGTTATTGCTTTCCAGCTCACTCAGGTCGTATTCCTGCTGGCTGATGCCGCTGATGGCAAGCAGCGCTCCCTGCCTTTCCAGGGTTTTTTGGGCGATCGACAACTGTACCTCCAGCTTTTTCAGCCGCGCCTGCAGGTCCTCATCGAACAACTTTACTAATAGCTGACCGGCCTGCACCTGGCGCCCTTCGGGAATATTCAGCGTTACAATGCGACCGGATATTTCGGGCCGGATCTGGGTGGTCTCAAAAGGCAGTAGGGTGCCTGGTACTTCGATGTTTTCACTCAGGGCACGGGTTCTGACCACAAAACCTTCAGCATGCAGGGGAGGATTGACGGATCGGGGGGGGCCTACGTCCGGCCCGGGCTTTTTTTGTTCTTTGCAGGATAAGGAAAACATCACTGAAGCCAGCAGCAGCATTATAACGCAATTCTTTTTCAATTCGCAAACAATTTACCGTGTAATGATCTAGACTATAAATTTAATTGTTTAAACGTCTACTCGATAATTTGGATTAGACGTTTAAACATTTTTAAACATTCATTTATACTGAAGAAATCACCTTAAGCTGCTGTTTTACAGTAGCAGCCGACCGCACGAGCTCCTTTGCTTCCCGGTGCAAAAGGGTCACATGCCCCATTTTACGACCGGGCCTCGTTTCGGCTTTGCCATAAAGATGAACAAATGCCTGCTCCATCTGCAACACTTTGTCCAGGCCGGCGTAAAGCGCGGGGCCCGAATAGCCGGGTTCGCCTAACAAGTTGACGATGGCGGCAGGAAGGATGGTGCCGGGGTTTCCCAACGGATAACCCAGCAGGATACGCCAGAGCATATCGAACTGAGAGCAGAAGTTAGCTTCGATGGTATGATGGCCGCTATTATGCACCCTGGGCGCAGTTTCATTCACGAACACCTTCCCCTGGCGGTCGACAAACAGTTCTACCGCGAATACGCCGGCGCTGTTCAGCCCCCTCACCAGTTTCAACGCGGTTTCGGAAACAACGCTACGGATAGTTTCGGGAAGGTCTGCCGGGCTCACCTGGTAGTCCAGCAGATTCAGCTCCGGATCAAAGACCATGTCCACAGGGGGATACAGCGCGGCATTTCCGGCCGAATCGACGGCCACGATCTGGGCTATTTCCTTATCGATATCGACCATCTTTTCCAGCACCGCCGGCGCATCAAAACCCTTTTCAATATCTTCGACGCCGCGTATCAATTGCACGCCCCGCCCATCGTATCCGCCCTCCGCGATCTTATGAACCGCCGGCAGGAAGGACTGCTGCAACCTGAGCTCGGACAAGTTGCGGGTAACCACAAATGCGGGAGAAGGTAGTCCCTGCTGTTTGTAAAATTCTTTTTGGCGGATCTTGTTCTTGATGATGCGCAACGCAGCAGCGGTAGGGTACACTTTAACGCCGGCCTGTTCCAGTTTTTCCAGCGCATCTTCGTTTACCGACTCAATCTCGATGGTAAGTGCATCCAGGTCTTTTCCGAACTGGTAGACCGCGTCGAAATCACAGATATCACCCTTCACGAACCGGTGGCAAAGATGGGCTGCGGGGGCGTTGAGGTCGTTCTCCATCACGTAGGTCTGAACCGGATAGTTGGCAGCCGCCTGTAACAACATCCTCCCTAACTGACCTCCCCCAAGAATTCCCGCTTTTAGCATGTGTGTCTGTTGAGGGGCAAATATAACAGAATGCCATGGTTTACAGTAACTTTAACACCGCTGGTGTAAGCTTGAAAATTTTTGTATCTTAATTCGCGTTGTAATCCAGCCGACAAACCGATGAAACAGATTCTCAGCGTTTTTTTGATGTTTTTCAGTGTGCAACTCACGATAGGGCAGACTGCTGCTTCCGCTTTTGACTTTATTGACTATCAGCGGTCGTTTCCCCGTATCAGCAGCGCGCTGAAGCGGAAAGAGGATACCCTGAAGAAACAGTTCGAGGCCAAGCACCTCGACTGGCCGGTGAAGAATGTCTATCTGCGTTCCTTTAAATATGACAGCCAGCTCGAAGTGTGGGTACGTTACAATGCCAACGAAGAATATAGGCTATTCAAGACCTATAAGGTTTGTGCGCTTGCCGGCACCTTAGGGCCCAAACGGATGCAGGGCGACTACCAGGTGCCGGAGGGCTTTTACTACATCAATGAATTCAATCCGAAAAGCGCGTATCATCTTTCACTAGGTCTTAATTATCCCAATTCCTCCGATCGGATACTGGGCGATTCGCTGCAACCGGGCGGAGACATTTATATTCACGGAAAATGTGTCACTACCGGGTGCATCCCCATTATGGACGCACAGATCGAAGAGCTGTATATACTCGCGGCACACGCCAAGAACCAGGGGCAGGATTTCATACCCGTCCACATCTTCCCGATCCGTTACAGCAACCCCAAAAGCATGTCGTACCTGACGCGTTATCTACGGGATTTCCCCGAATACAAACAGCTCTCGAATAGCCTGGAGCGGGCCTACCGGTATTTTGAAAAAAAGCGGAAACTGCCGTTGATCATGGTAGATGCCAAAGGCGAATACGTGGTGGGAGGAACGACTGCGATAGCAGAGCTGGCACCGGCCGAGCCGGAGGAAATAAAAAGACCGCGCAGACCGCTCAAATACTTCGACGAGGAGAAACTAGCCAAAGTAGTTGACAAACTGCCGGTATATCCCGGTGGCAACAAGGGCTTCCAGGTCTTCCTGGATCAGGCCGCGCAGGAGATGGCCGCCTATCTGGATAAAAACCAGGAGCGAACCTATGTGCTGGTCGAATTTATCATTGACGAAGACGGACGGCCGGCGTATGCGAAAGTTGTAACCGGCGGAAACGACGAATTGAACGACCGGTTGCAGGAAAAATTTGAAGGGATGGTTACCTGGCAACCCGCCACCCGGCTGGATAAAAATGTAGCCATCAAGCTGAAACAGTCGATCGAGATAAAGCGCTGATTACAGCAGATCCATCGCCTTGGCAAAAAAAGTGCCGGCAAATGGCAGTGTGAGCGTTACCCACTCACCTTTTACCTCCAGCACTACAAAAAAAGCAATCACCGAGAGAAAAAAAAGTATCCAGTTCAGTGCAGCGTTCTTCCGGGTCGTTTCCATGTTAAAGATTTACGCGAAAATAGTATAAAATGTGTCATTCTTCCAAGTCCGGCGGCCAAATCCAAACTTTGATTGTTTCCGGGCTGTATTTGTAAGTAAATTCGCCGTCGATTCATTACGAGATTTGAAAATTCAGCTATACATACGCTATTATACCCGACCCGGCGAATCGTTGCTGGTGACCGGGAGTTTCGGTGGGGCAGACCGTGAGCAGGTATTTCCGCTGCGTTATCTCGACCAGCAATTCTGGCATGGTGTGATCGAGGCCGACCCTGCTGAAACAGTGAAAATCCGTTACCGTTATATTTTTGTAAACAAAAAGGGGGAGCACATTCGGGAAGGCGGTGCCGAACGGATAGTTGATATTTCAAAGACGGGATTGGAGGAGATCCGGCTGATCGATAGCTGGAACTACGCAGGAGAGTACGAAAACGTTTTTTATTCGGCTGCATTCCGGAACGTATTGCTGGAAAAACCCGAAAGCAAGTATAAGGTCCGGCAGCCAAAAACCTTCACCCATATATTCAGGGTAAAAGCCCCGCTGCTCAAAAAGCACGAAGTGGTTTGCCTGCTGGGAGAAACGCCGGCCCTCGGTGCCTGGGACACTGCGCAGCCCCTGATCATGAAGCCGGAGAAGGAATGGTGGACCGCAAAAGCCCAGCTCCCGGCCGATACACTGCCCACTTTTTATAAATACGGCGTGTACAATGTGCGCGACAAACATTTTTTGATGTACGAGTCGGGAGATAACCGCATCCTGTACGAAGACACCACGCACCCCAAAAAGCTGACCATTGTCCACGACGGCTTTGTGCGGCTCCCCAACGATACCTGGAAAGGTGCGGCTGTGAGCGTGCCCGTGTTTAGCCTGAGGAGCGATAGCTCGTTCGGGGTAGGGGAGTTCCGGGACCTGAAACTGCTTGCCGACTGGGCGGCGAAAACGGGTCTGAAAATGATCCAGGTGTTGCCGGTAAACGATACAACGGCCACCTATACCTGGAAAGACTCCTATCCTTATGCAGCCATCTCTGCTTTTGCTCTGCACCCCCTTTACCTGCACCTGCCCGCAGTGGCGGGGAAACCGGGAAACAACCTGATCCGCTCGCTCAGAAAAAAACAAAAGCAACTCAACGAATTGGCGGAGGTGGACTATGAACAGGTGATGCGGTTCAAGCTCTCTGCGGCACGCGAGCTGTTTCATCAACAGAAAGAGGAAATGCTTGCCGACCCGGACTTCAATACTTTTTTTCGGGAGAACCGCCATTGGCTGATACCCTACGCAGCCTTCTGTTATCTGCGCGATAAAAACGGCAGTGCCGACTTTTCGCAGTGGCGGTTATACGGCACCTACAACAAAAGCGCCATCGAAAAATATGTGTCGCCCAAAGCCAGGCACTATAATGAGATCGCATTTGTGTACTTCCTGCAGTACCATCTGCACCTGCAGCTAAAGGATGCAGTCGACTACGCCCGCCGCCAGGGTGTCGTGATCAAGGGAGACATGCCGATCGGCGTGGGCGCGCATAGCTGCGAAACCTGGACGGAGCCGGAGTTATTCCACCTGGACCGGCAGTCCGGTGCACCTCCGGACGACTTCGCTACAAAGGGGCAGAACTGGCTGTTCCCCACCTATAACTGGGAACGCCTGGCCGAAGACGGCTTCGCATGGTGGCGCCGCCGGTTTGTACAGTTGTCAAAATACTTCGACGCATTGCGCATCGATCATATACTGGGATTCTTCCGCATCTGGAGCATCCCGGAAGAATCCGTACAGGGTGTGATGGGGTTTTTCGACCCTGCCATCCCGGTCCACGTTTTTGAATTCGGGCAGAAAGGCATGTGGTTTAACTACCACCGGTTCTGCAAACCCCATATCACAGACGAGGTGCTCTGGGAACTGTTCGGGCCCGCAAAAGAAAAGCTGCTGCCCTATCTGATCCCTGCAGGGAACCAGCACTACCAACTGGCTCCGGAGTTTTCGACACAGCGGAAGGTGGAGCAATACTTCGAAACCCTGGAGCCCAGTGAAGACCATCTCAACATCCGCAACGGCCTGTATGAGTTGATCGCCAACGTAATACTATTTGAAGTACCAGGATCCAATGGCCAGCAGTTTCATTTCCGCATCGGGATGGCAACTACCAGCTCCTTCCGGTATCTTGACGAAAACATCCGGTCATTGCTTCAGCATCTGTATGTTGACTATTTCTACCGGCGGCAGGAGGAACTATGGAGAAAAGAAGCCCTGAACAAACTTCCCTTTCTTAAAGAAGCCACCGACATGCTGGTATGCGGGGAAGACCTCGGGATGGTACCGGCCGTGGTACCTGAGGTGATGAAGGAGTTGGGCATACTGGGTTTGAATATCCAACGAATGCCCAAAGAATCCCATAAAAAATTCTTTCACCCGGCCGAGGCCTTATACCTGTCCGTCGTAAGTCCTTCTACCCACGACATGAGCACGATCCGTACCTGGTGGGAAGAAGACAGGGAAACCACGCAGCAGTTTTTTAATGGCATACTCGGGCAATGGGGTGAAGCGCCGGACACCTGCGAAGCCTGGATCAATAAGGCGATCGTGATGCAGCACCTGTACTCTCCTGCCATGTGGAGCGTTTTCCAGATACAGGATATTCTAGGCATGGACGATGCCCTTCGCCGCGAAGACCATCGCGCCGAAAGGATCAATGTGCCCGCCGAAACAAATCATTTCTGGAAATACCGGATGCATATAAGTTTGGAACAACTATTGCGGCAAAAAGACTTTAACGAAGAATTCAATGTATACATTGAGGCAAGCGGTCGATGAAAGTACGGTACTGGTCATACGAAACCCCTTTTAAATACCCCTTCACTACCTCCCACGGCACCAAGTCACACCAACCCTGCGTGGTAGTGGAGCTGGAGCACCTCGGATTAAGAGGATACGGGGAGGCTCCCGCGATCAGCTATTACGATGTTTCCGTTGAAAGCATGATCGGGGAACTGCAGCGTAAAAAGCCATACATTGAGAAATACGCTTTCACCGAGCCCGAACGATACTGGCACTACCTGCACCACCTCATCCCCGGCAATCCCTTTCTGGTCTGTGCACTGGATATGGCTGCCTGGGACCTGTACGGGAAGATGAGAGGTCGGCCGTTGTACCGGCTCTGGGACTATGATTTTGCCACGGCCCCGATTACCGATTTCACCATCGGCATCGACACGCTGGGCAACATGCTAAAAAAAATAGCAGAGCACCCCTGGCCGCTATACAAGATCAAGCTCGGCACCCCGGAGGACCTGAACGTAATCCGTGCAATCAGGGAAAGAACCGGCTCCCGGCTGATCGTAGACGCCAATGCCGGCTGGTCGAAGGAAGAGGCCCTCCATCTCATTGGCGAGCTCAGCACCCTGGGCGTCGAACACATCGAGCAACCGCTCGACAAGGAGAATTGGGACGACATGAAGACGGTCTTTCAGCAAAGCGCCATTCCGCTCATTGCAGATGAATCCTGTGTGTCGGAGCATGACATCCCGCGTTGTGCAGGGCATTTTCACGGCATTAATATCAAGCTTACAAAATGCGGGGGCATCACACCTGCCCGTCGCATGATCGCTCATTGCCGCAAGCTGGGTCTAAAAGTGATGCTGGGCAGTATGAACGAAACCAGCATCGGATCGGCAGCCCTTGCGCACCTGCTACCTGCCGCGGACCTGGGTGATCTCGACGGCCCGCTGTTGCTGGCAAAAGACATCGCAACCGGCTTGAGATTCGAGAATGGCAAGGTTTTTGTTTCCGACGAGCCAGGTCTCGGCATCCGCTTCGCCCCGCAAGCCATCTGAAATCCAACCATTCACCTTACCTTATTAAGATCGTTTGAAATCCACAGACTCCAGGAACCACCGTACCCGGTACATTTATTGCAGTAGTTAATTTTCTGACATTAGGACCACGAACTCTATGTATAAAACTTTACTATACCTCGGGGTAGTAGCTGTAATTTCGTTTTCTGTTTCATGCCGGAAAAGTTCGGTGCTGGACAGTGGGGGAGGACCCATAGATACCGGCAAAACCGAGCAGCCGCGGATCGTTGAAACCGAACCGGCCATACTGACGGCTGTGCCGGGAAGGGTTAGTGTGAATATCCGAGGCTATTACCATGCATTGCCGGTACACTACGCGGAAAGCGGAGAGCGTTATCCGGTAATCATCTTTTTCCACGGAGGCGGGCAATATGGCGACGGCCACACAGCCCTTCCACGCGTATTGGAAGATGGTATCCCCAAACTGATCCAGGATCAGCAATTCCCTCCTTCCTTCACTGTGAATGGGAAAACTTTTTCGTTCATTGTTATTATACCCCAGCTTACTACCAGAAGTGTTTCTGAAGCGGAGGTAGACAATTTCGTAGAATACGTAAAAGAGAATTTCCGGGTAGATACCTCCCGGATATATCTCTCCGGATTCAGCCTCGGAGCCAAGACATTAGCAAATTACGCTGCGTATCAGCCCGCAAAAATTGCTGCAATCACCATCATGGGTGGAGTGCCGCAGATCAACACCGAACTCCGTTCAAAGTGCGAGTCGATGGCTGCGGCCAACCTACCGGTCTGGCAGTTTCACAACAGGAACGACAGCGCCTGGCTCTACAGTGAAGCAGAACGGTTTAACCAGGTACTTACCCAAAGTGCCCCGCCCGTAGCACCTAAATTCACCACCTTCGAACAGGGCGAGGGCCTGAAGAACCACGACTGCTGGACCCGCACCTCCGATCCTGCTTACCGGGAAGACGGGAAGAACATCTACGAATGGATGTTGGGATATACGCGTTAACAAGCCGCAAGTGGAGCGCACCCCAGATGTAATGGTACTAAAGCGTCGAAAAATAATCTCCAAAAACATTTGCGATCCCCTGGCAGGAATACACTTTTCTGGAATCGTTGTTGGTAAAGGCCATGATCACCACATCATCGTCCGGGAGCCGGTAAAATGCAGTTCGGTTACCATGCCACCAGCCATTATGGTATACAAATTGTTTGCCGCTATCTAACAAGTACATTCTCCAGCCGAGGCCATAATTGTGGACACCGGGCTTTTCGAAGCTGTATGCCTTGAAGGCGGAGTCTAGTGTCGCCTGGGAAAAAAGAGCGCCTGCACACAAGGCGCGATCCCATTTAAGCATGTCCCTGGCCGTGCTATAGATGTTCTTGTCGCCATACACACAATCCAGGAAGTCGAATGCGTATTGTCGGCCATTGGAGAAATAAGATTCCAGGTGCCGGCTGCTGTCGGCCATGGTGAAAACATAGGTGTCGTTCATCTCCAGTGGCTCGAAGAACCGCTGCCTCATGTATTCCGGAAAAGGCTGCCCAGATACCCGCTCCACGATCAGCGCCAACAGCACATAATTGGTATTGGAGTACATAAACCGGCGGTCGGCAGCGCCGATCTGGATATCTTTCCGGCGGTTAATGATAAACTCCAGCACATCCTCATTGGTCATCTGTTTACTTCTGTCCCAACCCAGCACATCCATATAATGGACATAGTTCGGAATGCCGCTCCGGTGATTCAACAGCGATTTCACAGTTACACCCGGTAGCGGGAAACGAGGCAGGTAAGTGGAGACCGGAGCCTGAATATCTATCCGGCCTTCCTCCTGAAGTTGCAGAATGGCCATAGCGGTAAAGGTCTTGGATACCGAGGCGAGATGGAAGGGTGTGGAAGCCGTGATCGAGTCGCGGCGAACGGCAGGATTGCGGAAGCCGCTGTATTTTTCATAGACCACCTCTCCGCTCTTGGCGACGAGTATGGAACCATTGAAGGGATATTTACCCAGGACACTATCCACAAAACCGGAGACAGCCGCATTATATTGCATCAGTTTGGTAGCGCTAAGCGCCGGGACTTCTATCACCGGAGCCGAAATTGCCGCGGAATTGAGGGAAAGAGGATTGGCCTGCCCGGTGCAACCCCATATAAACCAACTAACCAGAACAATAGAAAAAAAGTATTTCACAGGTACCGTTTTCAGATTTTAACAAGGTAAAGATAAAAGCTACCGGCTAAATCCATGCCTGGATTTGATGATAAAATTGAAAAATATTCATCATTAACGTCATTTTCTCGTTTTTCTTTTCAATTTTAAGACCCATCTTTGCAACTCCAAAAAGCCCATCAGGTAGACCTGAGCATATAAACTATTATGAACGAAGCCAAATTAACAAGCTATCCCAAAGAAAAAGTTAATATTCTTTTTTTAGAGAACATCAGCGATTCAGCGGTCAAACTATTCCATAGCGAAGGATACTCTTCCGTTAAAAAGCTCAGCGGCGCCCTTTCGGAAGCCGAGCTGATCGAGCAGATCAAAGACGTCCACCTGCTGGGTATACGGTCAAAAACCCAAATCACCGCAAAGGTGCTGGAAGCCGCCACCAAGCTCCAGGCGATCGGCTGTTTCTGCATCGGCACCAATCAGGTCGATCTCAGGGCAGCACGGGATAAAGGCGTGGTAGTGTTCAACGCACCTTACTCCAATACCCGCTCTGTGGCAGAGCTGGTAGTAGCCGCTTCCATCATGCTGATCCGCCGGATCCCTGATAAGAACCGGGCAGCGCATGAAGGCATCTGGATGAAGGATTCCAAAAACAGCTATGAACTGAGGGGTAAGACCATCGGTATAGTAGGATACGGCAATATCGGTACGCAGGTAAGTGTGCTGGCCGAAGCCATGGGTATGAAGGTGATCTTTTACGACACCATCACCAAGCTGCCGCTGGGCAATGCCAGCGCCTGCAAAACACTCAAGGACCTGACCGGCCGGGCAGACATCGTCACCCTACACGTTCCGGATCTGCCTTCAACCCGCAACCTGATCAGCAAACAGGCGCTCAGGAACTTTAAAAAAGGCTCCATTCTCATCAACTATGCTCGCGGCGAAGTGGTGGATCTGGAAGCGCTCGCCACAGCTATAAAAGAAGGCCAGTTATCGGGTGCAGCGATAGATGTTTATCCCGTAGAACCGAAAAAGAACGGAGACCGGTTCGAAAGTCCGCTGCAGGGTGTACCCAATGTCATTCTCACGCCTCATATCGGCGGTTCCACCGAAGAAGCCCAGCTCAATATTGGGGAAGACGTAAGCAAGAAGCTCTATCAGTTCCTGGAATCGGGGGTATCAATCGGCTCCCATACGGTTCCGCCCCTGAACGTTCCCCCGCTGGAAGGTGCACACCGCATCCTGCACATCCATAAAAACATGCCCGGTGTGCTGTCGGCCCTCAATTCGGAATTATCAGCCAGTAATATCAACATCCTGGGACAGTATCTCACCACCAATGAAGACCTGGGATATGTGGTGTTGGACCTGGACAAAAAACTGTCAGATAAGGCCCTGGCAATCCTCAAAGGGGTGCCTGGCACAATGAAAGTGAGGCTGTTGTACTAAGCGACACGCGAGCCGCTATGCTTTTCACCCGGGCGTGGGTACCATGAAAGTGCAGTTATTGTACTACAATGTGCGCCGCCGGCTTCCCCGACGAAACAGATAGCGGAAGATTTCCCGGTAACGTGCAACAGCCGCAGCCAGTATGTTTTGCATCCCCACATTCACATACTTCTTCAGCAGATACAGCATGATCAGCAGGGAAAGCGTATACGTGAGCATCGACGCGTAAGCCGCACCGATCCCTCCATATAATACGATCGCCAGGGAGGTGAGCCCCAGGTTCACTCCCATCAGCAACAGGTTTGCCCGGAAATTAATATGCGGTTTGCCGATGGCGTCCAGCGTTGAGCCGAACTGGTAACTGATGGGACGTACGATGCTAAACAGGATGGTTAACTGGAGGATCACCGCTGCGGAATAGTACGCCGGGCCAGCAATAATATGGAGAATAAGCCGGGGGAAAAGGATGATGAACAGTGAGACCGGCAGCAGGATGGCCAGCAGGGAGCCCGCCATCTGTTCAAAATGACGTTTCACTTTTACGATCCCTTCTTTTTCAATCGTCTCTACATTTTTGGGATACAGTACATCGGCTGCAGCAAGCGCGGGAATGTCTACCATATTGTTAATCCGGCCAACGGTGTGATAATAGGCAACATAGTTCTTTCCCTGGAAGGGGTCCAGCAATCCGGCAGTAATAAAGTGGTCGAAATTCCGCGACAACCCCGAAAACAGATTGGTGCCAAACGTGTATTTACCGAAATGAAAAAGCCTGCCAATCAGCTCGCGATCGTATACATATTTCCGCGTGACCTCTTTTGCGCCCTGCGTCAACATATAAATGAGTGCAATGCTCAGCGCAGCCGTCTGTATGAACAGTACGTTCAAAAGCGTGAAGCTAGTGCGGAAGAACAGGAAAAGTACCACCAGCCCGCAAAAGAAAATACCCTGCCGGATAAACGCACAGCGGAACAAAACATCGAACCTGAATTTCGATTGCAGGATGGTTTCGCAATGGCTGAAAGGAATAAGCAGGCAGATCATAAGGGTGCTCCATAGCAGCAGCGGGAACAAAGAAGGTGCATGCAGCCATTGTGCCACCAGGCCGCCTGCAATCGCTATTGCGAGTATAGCTAAAAAAGAAAAAACAACATTTAAAAAAAAAGAGGCGGACTGAACTGCAGCCTTTTTATCTGCGTAGCGTGCCATCCCCAGAAACTTTATAGTGGCATTGCGGAGCAAACCCTGCTTGGCCGATTCAAAAAGAGAAAACAGCGTGATATACAACGCCCATATCCCGTTTAGCTGCGTGGAGAAACCCCGTACCAGGATCATATAAGCGACTGCCCCAAAAACAAAAAGAGAAACGCGCTGAAGCAAAGTATAGAACATTGCATTCAACCAAAAAGAAGCCGCAGGCTTTTTAAGCATGCAGCAAATTAATAATTTATCCGTTAAATGGCGGTAACCCGCCATAAACCCGCTGCTTTCTCTATTTTTACACCCAACTCAATAACGATGCAAAATCAACCGCTTACTGCCCCGGTACTGGAAGGAGCCAACCGGAAAACTCCGGCAACGGTGATCAGCCGGATGCTCGACACATTGCCCAGGCAATCGCTCACCCTGAATCCCTGGACCAATCACTCGTACATTCCGGAAGTGGCTTTCACGATAGCCCATCAGGGCGATTGTATTTTTCTCAAGTACTATGTGACCGAAAAATTTCTCCGAGCAGCATGTATCTTGCCTAATTCACCCGTGTACACCGATAGCTGTGTAGAGTTTTTTATCGAACCGGAACCCGGGGAGGGTTATTACAATATGGAATTCAACAGTATCGGCACCTGTCTGGCCGGCTTCGGTAAACAGCGTCAGGACCGGGTACGGATACCCGAAGAAACGATCCGGAAAATCAAATACCGCACGCGGATCAACAACGACGACCCGGAAGGCCTGATACAGTGGGAACTGGCGCTGATCATCCCCCTGGACATGTTGTGCTTTCACCGTATCGCCTCATTGCAGGGGCTCCGCAGCACCGCCAACTTCTACAAATGCGGCGATGAACTTCCTGAGCCCCATTATCTTTCCTGGGAACCCGTTACCGTAACCGCACCTGATTTTCACCGGCCGGATTTTTTCGGGAAACTCAACTTTGAATAACTTTTGTAAAAGCGTCCGCGAACAGCAGTTTTGAGAGACACCCGGTGAACCGGTTTTTCTATGAGACAAGCCGGATAGGAGAGCACGCGCAAACCACCCGCGAAGTTCAACTCATGGCGAACTTCCTTTGTTTATACTGTAGGGGCGACTTACCCGTCACCTTCTTAAACTGCCGATAGAAATTTGACATGTTGTTGAAACCGCTGACATAGCAGATCTGGGATATATTAAACTTCTCTTCCAGTAATAATTTACAGGCATAACCCACCCTTGTCTCATTCAGGTAAACCGAAAACGCTTTACGGGTACAGGCCTTAAAAAAACGGCAGAACGCCGGAATCGACATGTTGGCAACCTCAGCAGCATCAGCCAGGGAAATGTCGCTGCTAAAGTTCTTCATGATGTATTTATGCACTTTGGTGATCCGATCGTCCCCCCATACATCGTACTGCTGAACAAAACCCCGGCTCGCCAACGGCCGGATCTCCTCGGAAAGGGAAAGTATCTCAAGGATAGTAAGCAGCCCGATGATCCGCCCGTGGCCACTCATGCCCGGCATCTCCTGCATGATATCCGCCACCTTTTGCCGCGTACCGCCCAGCACCTGCAACCCGAACTTAGCCTGGGCAAATAACTGGCTCACACGTACCATTTCAGGGAGTTTAAAAAACTCCCCGCCCAGAAAATCTTCTGTGAAGTGGATTACGATCGCTTCAGCAGTAAGAGAGGGGTCGCCTTCATAATATTCAGGATCGTTTTGAAAAGAATGGGGCAAATTGGGCCCCAGCAGTACGAGGTCGCCGTCAGAGAAGGGTGCCTCGTGATTGCCAACCGTTCGTTTCCCGCTGCTTTTTACCACCAGCACCAGTTCGTATTCGGGATGATAATGCCAGGGAGTGGGATAATACGGATACACATCTTTCTGAAGCACAAACGAATACTTCGGTTCCAGCATCAATTTTTCATGTCGGGGCTTCATAATAATACTTCGTAATTTAAAATAATTTTCCCGGTTTTTTCCCAACTCCGTTCCCCGGTGAAAATATATGTATGAACCGATCAAAAAGTATCAGATCCGGTTTATTGAAATTTTATGTTTGTTTACCGGATTTCCCAATTGGTTTATATTAGCATACACCTCAACCGATCGAATTATGAAAAATAGCAATACGACTGATCGCCGTGATTTTATTCGCAACGGCACCCTTGCTGCTGCTGCCTTTACTATCCTGCCCCGGCATGTCTTAGGTGGCAAGGGTTTTGTTGCACCGAGCGACAAATTGGTGATCGCCGCCATTGGAGTAGGAGGTAAGGGGATTGACGATATCAACCATATCCGGATGTCACCTCATGCCCAGATCAACTATCTCTGCGACGTGGACGACAGGCAGGCGGTGGAGGCCCGGAAAGACCTGCCAAAAGCAAAATATTATAAGGACTGGCGCCGGCTTTTCGACAGGGAGGCCAAAAACTTCGACGCAGTGATGGTCTCCACACCCGATCATAACCATGGCATTATAACCATGGGAGCCATGAAGCTCGGCAAACACGCTTACACACAGAAACCGCTGACGCACGACGTATACGAATCCAGAATGCTTGCAATGGGGGCGGAAAAATACCGGGTAGTTACCCAAATGGGTAATCAGGGCAGCAGCGGCGACGATACCCGCAAGGTGGAAGCATGGGTACAGGCCGGGCTGATAGGAGAGGTTCACAAGGTACACTGCTGGACAAACCGGCCCGTGTGGCCCCAGGGGATTCCCTGGCCTTCGCGCCAGGATCAGATACCGGCAGAACTGGATTTTGATCTTTGGCTGGGTACCGCACCAAAAACAAATTATTTCAAGGAACTGCTTCCTTTTAACTGGCGCGGGTGGGTCGATTACGGGACCGGAGCGCTGGGAGACATGGCCTGTCATATCGTGGATGTTCCGTTCAGAGCGCTGAAACTGGGCTATCCCGCAGAAGTGGAATGCAGCATAGGAACTGTTTTCAGCGATTTTTTTCAGGAGGGGTACTACCCGAAAAGTTTCCCCCCTTCTTCCATCGTACACTTTCTGTTTCCCGCGAGAGGAGATCAACCACCGGTAGAGCTGAGCTGGTACGCCGGAGGCGTACTTCCCAAACGGCCTGCGGAACTATTGCCGGATGAGCAGATGGGCACCTGGGACGGCGGTGTGATTTTCGAAGGCTCCAAAGGAAAAATAATGACCGGCATGTGGGGGCTGGAACCCACGCTGCTGCCGACCAGCAGGATGAAGGAAGTGAACCTTCCCCCTCCGACCCGCCCGCTCGTGCCGGGTGGCACGGAGGGCCACCAGAAACAGTGGGTGGAAGCCTGCCTGAAAGGTTTCGGAACGCCGGTGAGCTCCCCTTTCAGCGAAGCAGGGCCCCTCACGGAAACCGTGTTGATGGGCGTACTGGCTATCCGCAGTGCAATGTATAGAGAAGAGTCCGGCAACGCATCCTCCCATCCCGCATATCCCGGCCGCAAAAAACTATTGTGGAACGGGCAGCAGATGCAGATCACCAATTTCGATTACGCTAACCAACTGGTAAAAAGAACCTATCGGGAAGGGTGGAACTTATAAACATTCAGTACGTTGGCATCCCCCGTATGAACTTCACCAGGGTTCGATAGTACTGCAGGAACAGGGAAGGGAAGTGAGTTTTCGGAATATATGGATAAGAGAGTTATAGATTAGCGATATTAAAACTTCAAGGATATGCTAAAGATTGCCATGCTGGGAGCCGGTTTTATCGGCCGGTTCTACGCCGATTCACTACACGGGCAAAGGAACCGCGACCGGATAACGGTCGTGTACTCCCGCACCGAAAAAACGGCAAAAAAGTTTGCGGAAGATTACGACGTGCCGAACTGGACTACTTCTATGGAAGAAGCGATCCATCATACCGACGCGCAAATCGTGGTGATCTCCCTACCCAATAACCTGCACGAAAAAGCTGTGCTGGAATGCGCACGGGCGGGTAAGGCCGTGCTCTGCACCAAGCCGCTGGGCAGGAACGCACAGGAAGCCCGGAACATGCTGGAAGCCGTGGAGAAGGCAGGCATCTTTCACGGTTACCTGGAAGACCTGTGTTATACGCCCAAATTTATGAAGGCACTACAAAGCGTACAACAGGGCAGCCTGGGCAGAATATTATGGGTAAGATCACGCGAAGCACACGGCGGCCCGCATAGTGCCTGGTTCTGGAACAAAGAAGAATCGGGTGGGGGTGCCATCCTGGATCTGGGCTGCCACTGCATCGAAATTGCCCGTAACTTCATCGGCAAGGATATAAAACCCGTGGAAGTGATGTGCTGGGCCGATACGCAGGTAAAACCCATCGACGCCGAGGATCACGCCGTAGGCCTGGTGAAATACGCAAATGGCGCCATCGGGCAGTTCGAAGTGACCTGGGCTTTCCGCGGTGGCATGGATCTGCGCGACGAGGTAATGGGAACAGAGGGAACCATATGGCTCAACAATTTTTTGCGCACCGGCTTTGAAATGTTCACGAGTGGCGAAGGTGCGGGCTATGTTGCCGAAAAAGCGGAGACCAGCAGCGGATGGCTGTTTCCCGTAGGTGATGAGGTGCACGAACTAGGGTATACCAACATGTTCACCGACGTGCTGAACGCCTTCGAGAACGGCGTTGCTCCCCTCGAAGATTTTTATGACGGCTATGTGGTGAACGCCGTGATCGACGCTTCGCTGCAGTCGGCGGTTAGCAAAAAATGGGAGCCTGTTCAGCTACCGCTCTGGCGTGGTAACGACAACGCCGGCAATCAGGAATCTCTACGCGAATATGATGAACAGCATTACCTCGTGAAAGAAGAAACCCTGCCGGATGGAAGTATTAAAGTACTCCTGAAAGAGAAAAGCTCGGGAAAAATTGTACGGGTGGATAAAACATAATAGGCAGTGCAATAAGCAAGACCGGCTTGACAGACTGCTGCCGTGCCGGTAACTCCTAAAGCTGAAAACTGCCCGCAAGCCGCTTTCAGAATAATAAATGGAATTAACCAGAAGTTACCTGGGCTGTCACCACCTCATTACATTGAGCGCAGTACGCTGAACTTTTCTCTCAGCTTTTTATTTGCATCCTTAATCAGGGATCGCCCATGACCAAAGACCGCCTTCTCAAAATCAAGTGCCGCTGCCTTACGGATGCTGGCGACCCCAAGCTCCCGGTCTTCATACACCGTACTCAACCCAAGGCCGGCAATATTTGCACAAATATCGCCGGCAATCAGAACCCCTTCATTCTTTACGAGAAGGGACATATGTCCAGCACTGTGACCCGGTGTATGAATTACCTGTATTCCACCAGCTACGGGAATGACATCGTTCTCCTTTAAATCTTCATCAACTTCTGCAGATTCAATTGCGCTTCCATTGGGTTTGATGAATATATTAAACACCAGCCAATTAATGATGCCGGGGGAGAGGTGCATAGGCGCTCTGCCACCAATACCTTGTTCTACAAGGCGGGCATCCATATTATGGGCAAATAGGGGAATGCCCAGTTTGTTTTTTATATCAGCCGCGCTTCCGGCATGGTCGGGGTGGCAATGGGTTAATATAACCTGCTTAATACGATCAGGGCGTTTACCGTTTTTTTTAAGCGCAGAGAAAATCTTGTCGGTGCTGCCTTTATACCCGGTATCGATCAGCGTTAAACCATCGTCCTCAACAACAAAAGCGTTAACCGCACCTAAACCGATCTGATAAATACTATTAGTGATCCGTTGCATAAACGAGTTGATTACTGAAGGGTTTTATCAAAACATCCCTGAATAATATCTCCATCTCCATCCCACCATGGAGTTGCAGTCCTATATAACCCCTGGAACGACCCGGGTCGTTCCGGAGCGCCGCGGTCTCGTGGCCATTCACCTGCACCGTCACATCTTTGCCAACGGCCGTAACGATCATTTCGTTCCATTCATCAGGTTTATACCATTTTTTTACCTCCTCGGCGCCGGGCTGTACCACCCAGCCCCGGCCACCCGTTTCATATAGGCCACCGGCATCCTTTTCAGGATCGATTTCAGCCTGGAAGCCATACACATGAACCGGGTCGTCAACTTTTTCAACACGAAAATACACCCCGCTATTGCCTTTGACGGCTTTATATATCACTTTCAGCGTAAAATCATCATATTCCCGGTTACTCAGCAGTATACCATGCAGGCGTTCGGTAGCAGGGCTTGTACCCACGATGTTACCGTCCTTCACTTCCCATTTGCCGCCGGGGAGCGTATGCCAGCCTTCAAGGTCTGTGTGATTAAAAAGGGGTATCCAGTTTGCATCATTTTTGTCTTCCCCACCCGAAGCGGAGGCCTCCTTTCTTTCCTTTGAGGATGAATTGCAGGAGCAAATGGTCATGCCCGCAGCCAACAACAATAGCAAAATAAAATTTTTCATGTCTTTTTAGTTTGGATACCAAAACTATACAGTTCAGCCGGATTGTGGATGAACAGGTTCTGATAATACTGTTCCAGGCCCATCTTCCTAAGATCATCCCGAAAGCTGGTCAGCAGGAAATCCAGTCCAGGCTCGCCGCCGTATGAACGCCAGTAGCTATGCTTGGCTGCGTCCATCCCCATCGTGATTTGGTCTGGAAATTCAGGCAGGAGGGTCTCCAGCAGTGTGTAGGTGCCATTGGGCTTTTTTTTCCACCGAAAGGTGCTGTCGTATTCCAATTTTACCCCCGTTTCCAGGAGTGAGCGGTGATAGTCGATATCTACACGGCGGTCTACATGCGAGATCACCACATGCTGCAGATCTGCCCCCAGCTTCGCAAATAATTCCACCTGTTCGCGAGCCTGTTTGCCTGCATTGGTATGCGTCAGAACAGGCACTCCGGTCGCCATATGCGTGTTGACCACGGCCCTGAGTATTTTCTCCTGGTGAGGGGTGATGTTTTCGTCGCCGGTAGCCAGTTTTACCATGCCTGCTTTATGCGGACTACGGTCAACATACGGCCCGTTATAATCGTGCACATCGATACCAATCGTCACGTCTTCTATAAATAAGCGGGTGAGCTGGTCTTCGGAGTAAGTATACCGCCAATGGTTCGGCAGGTAGTATTGTTCGAGATGTATGCCCGTTGGTGCAATGATGTGCACTCCCGTTCGGCGCGACACTTCGGCCAGTTTCCGGATGTTCCTGCCGCAATCGGCGGGCATGGTATCCACCATTGTTCTTCCACCGGCAGCATAAAAATGGTTTAGTTCTTCCGACACCTTATCTACGTCATTTAGCAGGAACAGGGGATTTGAAAGGGTGGGATAGCCCTCCTCTATGATGATGTGTTCGTGGGCATAGGTAGCACCCATTTCAGCCGGAGGAATGTCTCCCCACACGGTGCGGACAAAGCGGTTTTTCCCGGAAGCGCTCATAATTAAGCATTTTAAATACCTCGCATCGCGCGATCCGAGGAGATTATTCCCGAGAGATATTCCCGGGCGAGGGTATTCCGATTCAAAAATTGTTCGCCCATCCGTGTCTACCGGTATCGGCCAACCGGTCCGGTATTTCCAGTACTGCTCCTGAGCGGTATAGCATTGCCTGCAACTTCGGTATATCCATCGATGTAGCGGGCAGATCGTTGTCCAGCGAAAGCGTTGCGGCGAAACCCGCCGCCTGTCCCATTGCCATGGTTTGGGCCATAGAGCGGCAGGAAGCGTGTGCGTCGTGGGTGGCGGAAAAACAGCGGCCGACCACCCAGGCGAGCGTACTTCCCCTGGGTACGATGGTTCCATAGGGCACACCGTACACCCCGTTATCCGGAACGTATTGCCAGAAGGTTTCGTCTTCACCGTCCCGGCCCTTGCGATGGTCTTCGATCGGAGCGCCGCAAAGCAGGATGCTGTCGTGCGGAACTTCGGCCGCCATACAATCTTCCTTTGTTAACCTGTATTCGCCATACACCCGTCTGGTTTCACGTACGCCGATCTGATGCGAGAGGCCGATTATTTTTGCTGCTTCGTAGCCGGGTATTTCGTTCCTGAAAAACGCCTCAAAGAGAAAAGCCTGCCGGCGTCCTTCTATTTCGGCGAGCGTTAGTTCTTCCGCATGCAGGGCACGCAGCCCCCCAACCTTCACGGCCACCGTGGAAACACATCCTTCCTGACACATGGCATGAGCCGATCCTTCTTTACGTGGCAGGGCATATCTACCCGATTCAACTGCGTTTTTCATTTTTTCGTTCATCGCCTTTTTCCCGCCCTGCGCTTCGAATTTTTGCAGGTTTACATTGCTCATCCGGAAGGTAGTAGTCATACTCTGAGCCGGTTCAGATTCACCGGCAACTTCATAAGAGAAACCTGCGAGGTGGCAGAAGTCTGCATCTCCCGAGGCATCTATCACCCGCCTGGCCCGGATCCTGCCGAAACCTCCTTTGTTCCAGCATACACAGGTCCATTTTTCCTTTTCTTCCGCCACCACGTCTACGAGAGTGGTATGCAGCAGGTAGCGGACACCGGCGCTTACGATCTGCTGATCCCATACCAGCTTTAATCGTTCCGGGTTATAGTTCACGCCGGTTCCGGCCCCATAAGTATTAGGACGTAGAAAGATATCGCCCGTCTGATTCAGTTCGTTCACTACTACATCGGGCAGTCCTCCGACAATCTTTCTCGACTCTTCGCCGGGGGTAAAAAAACCGTAGAACGTATCCAGCATTTGGGTGGAAGAGCCTCCCGGAAAACCATAGCGTTCCACCAGCATCACTTCGTATTTGCCCGACTGTTTCGCTGCCAGCGCGGCGATGCAACCGGCGGAGCCCGCTCCGATTACCAACACATCCGTTTCCGCTATCAGCGGCAGTTGCGTATGATTGATCTGTCCCGACATAATATCGTTTATTTTTTCTGCATCGTATTTCCGACTGAGGCATACAATCCAGCCAGCCGGTGCGCATGCTCGTCGTATGCACTTTCGAATAATTGCACAGCCCTTTCTGCACCAATAATTGCAGCACCGGTCAGTACTTTGGGAGGCTGGCCCGCCTCCGTTAGTAGTCTCGCGGTTTCGGCCTTCATGGCATTCACCAGCATGGCCCCACCCACGGTCGATCCGGGCGAAACGGGCGTCTCTAATCCGGGTATGTTCACCATGGCGTCTCCTGCAGGGGCGCCGGTATCCAGTACAAGATCGGCAAAGTCGCTCAGTTTCTTTCCGTCCGTTCTCCGGCTGGAGCTCTTAGCCGCATGTTCCGCCGTGATCAGCGCCACCACTTTAACGCCCTGTTTTTGAAAATTCTCGGCCATTTCGATGGGCACTACATTGCAGCCGCTGGATGAGATCACCAGCGCGGTATCCAGCGCTTTCAGATCAAAATTACGTAGTATTCTTTCTGCCAGTCCCGGTACATTTTCCAGGAACATCGCCTGTCTTTGTCCGTTAGCTCCCACTACCAGGTTATGAAAGGTGAGTGAAAGCTCTACGATGGGGTTGAATCCGGGAAAAGAGCCATAGCGCGGCCACATTTCCTCCACCATGATCCGGCTATGTCCGGACCCGAACACGTGCACCATGCGGTCTGCCAGGATCGTCTGCGCAAACCAGCCGGCAGCCTTACGGATGGCGTCTGATTGTTGTTCCACCGTATCCACGATCTGCCGGCACTTGTCGATATACGCTTTAATTGCGTCCATATTATTTTATTATCACGGGTGATTTGTTATTTTACTCAACGCGAACCCTGCGGCACCCGCCGCACCGGCCAGATCGCCAAATTGGGCTTGCAGGACAGGGATTGTGTTCACTTTGTTTTTCCATTCGTACACGTTTATAAAATCATTGAGCGGCTTGTACAGGTCGTCTCCTGCCCGGGTGACACCTCCGCCCAGAATAACAATATCCGGGGAAAGCAGGTTGTACAGAGAACAGAGTGCCAGTGCCAATACCCGGACCGCGCTGAGCCAAAGATAGCTGGCGAAGGCATCGCCCTGCCGGTACGCTTCAACGAGCTCAAGGGTGGACTCAAATCTTCCCCATGAGCGTCTGTTTATGGTGGCATCGCCGATAGCATCTTCCAGCGTACCGGGGAGGCCCGTAATATCGGGATAGAAGGAGTGGGAATCCATTGTGATATGCCCGATATGTCCCGCGATCTGGTGGTTCCCCTGGAACAGCTCGCCGTTGATCAATATGCCTCCGCCCACACCGGTACCCCAGGTCAGCATGACGATATGCTGAGTTCCCTTTCCGGCTCCGAATTTCGCTTCTGCCATCAGGGCAGCGTGAGCATCATTTAAAACCCAGACTTTCTCCCCGAGATAATCCGCCCAAACGAAATTCTCCAGGCCGTTCAATCTTTCCGGCATCACCCGGATACAGGTATTGGCCGCATCGGAAAGTCCGGGTGCCGCAAGCCCGATAGCCGCGACGGGGGAGGGACTGTGAGATTTCAGCTCATTCACCATTTCGGCAATTGCCAACTTCCAATGCCGTCCTTTTTCTCCCGCCGGATCAACGGTATCGTGAGTTGGGCTGGCCATCTGGCTAATTAATTTACCGTGGGCATCCACCAGCACCCCTTTAACGTTAGTACCCCCCAGATCAATTCCAATTGCCGTCGTCATACTCATTCAAACTTTGTTATGATTTGATTTGCCCTTCGCTCACACTCCAGCCGCCGTCAACCGCTAAAACCTGACCGGTAGTAAAGCCGGAATGATCCGACATAAAATAACAGGCGGCCTGGTCGAGGTCGTCCGGTCTGCCGATCCTGCCGCCGTCGAGCGGTTGTTTGGTCCGTATGTATTCCACTATCACCGGGTTCGTTGCGGCCCGTTGCGCCATCGGAGTTTCCACCAGGGCCGGCGCGACCACGTTAACGCGGATATTATCTGGCGCATAGAATGCTGCAATTGACCTGGAAAATCCGATAATGGCAGCTTTAGCCGCTGCATAGGCGTGGGTGGCAAAGTATCCGGGAGCGGGCGCATATCCCAGCACCGAGCCCATATTCAGAATCGTGCCACCCCTGCCGGCTTCCCGGAACGCTCTTACTGCAGCGCGGTTAGATAACATGACGGAGCTTAGGTTCAGCTCGAGAGTTTTGTTCCAGCCGTCCAGGGTGATTTCATGAAGGGGGCCGTCGCCCATCTTCCGGCCGCTCCCCCCCGCAACGTGGTAGAGACCGTCGAAGCTGCCCCAGGTGTTGGTACAAAGTGCAATAGCCTGTGGTGCTGTTTTTTCATGGGTAGCGTCCCCCGCAAGCACTCTTGCCGACGCACCAAGAGCATCCCCGGCCAGGCGGTTGTTCTCGGGATCCCGGCCCACCGCGATCACCCTGGCGCCCTGTTTAATGAACGCTTTGGCTGCAGAGAGGCCCAGGCCGGTAGTGCCGCCGATAATAACGATACATTTGTTGTTGAGCACGCGTAACGAATTGTGGATGGTGGACTATCAATTATTGGCCGATCGATAGCCATTGACTATTAACCGGCTAACCATTAACAAACATAGAATTTCATTTTCTCGTATCTGGTACTTTCTGATCGGTTTGTGCAAATATTTTGCTTTAGTGAGCTTATTTGACAGCCACTATAGGCCGCCTCAGCCCGCAAAAATGCGGAAGGCCCAGATCAGACTGGACCTTCCGCGTAAACCGGCTTTATGCCTAACAATTATCAGTCAAAATGCGATGAGATTGCAGACAGAGGAAAGGATATACCTCTCGCAACAATCACTCAAAACCCGGGATTCTGTATGAGGGCGGTTGTCGATGACCCTTGGCGGCTTTTGGGTATTTCATCAAGAGGCCGACCAATTAACCATTAGTTACTACTTATTTATTCAACCACAACTTCGTTCATGAATACCCATCCGGCCTGTCCTTTTCCAGGATGCCAATCGGGAAGTTTTTTCAGGGGGGCGGCAACTATTTTCAATACTTTCACTCCTGTGGGATCAAATTCTACTTTTTCCTGTACGAGTTGGTTAAAGTGTTTCGACGGAACTTCCGGGGTAGACGAGCCGAGCAAGCTCATATTATTTTTATCCATACCTCCCCATACTTCCACCTTCGTGGGGGGGAAAATATGGGATCCGGTCTGACTGAGCACATTCAGTAATATCTGCTTTACGGGTGTTTCCTGATCAAAATACAAATAAAAGCTGGCCTCATTGTGCTGATAGGCCAGCCAGCGGCCATCATTAAAATTCATGTCGCCCAGCTCTTCATCCAGCAATAGGGGAGCCGATCCGGCAAACCTTGGATCCGGCGGGCTGATCAGCTCAAGGGAATCGGGCACGCGACCTCTTCTCAGGAAAACAGCATTTACCTCCTTGCTTGCGTACCAGCCATCTTTAAACGCCCGGGCGATGAAAGTGGTCGTTTTGTTGAGCGGGATAGGGCCCTTATATATCTCACCATGTACGCTGTCGGGCATAGAACCGTCGAGCGTATACCTGATAACAGCATCATGAAAAGGATGCTTGAGCTTTATCTCAGTGAGGTTATTGAATACGCCGGCCGGTGTTTCAACTATCGGTGGACTCAGTTCTATAACAGTGGTATCGCCTCCCGAATAACCGGAATAAATATTTACTTTCTGAAATCTGCCCCGAATATCCGCCAACTGTGCACTATCAATAGAAGTATTCCAAACGAAAATGGAGGAAAGGGCGGGGATAGACAGGATTTTTTCCAATCCTTCCGCATCAATGGCTGTTCCTGATAATGCAATCTCATGCAGATTTTTCATCCCGCGTAAATGTTCCAGCCCTTTGGAACTGATATCCGTCAGATTAAGATTCAGTTTACGAAGATTGGTGATCTGTTTAATGACGTTAAGCTCTTCGTCCTTGACGGGCATCTTTGAGAGGTTAAGCTCTGTGATCTGTTGCTTCAGGGGAAGTATTTCTTCCAATGATTGAGGAGTATACGCATAGCTGCCATAGAAAGACACTGCAAGGGCTGGAGATCCGGCACCCTGGGGTGTGATTACGCGGTAGTGGTTATTCAGCGAACGGATCTTGGAATCGTCCGCAGCTTTAAAATCATACTGAATGTTTTTTTCGGGGGCGATGGGAGGGCCCAGGTAGCGGGTGGCCAACAGCCGGAAACTATCCTGCTCATTCAGCTCCGAAAGTGTTGTGTTCATTGTAGCCCCTGTGGCTATCCAGGTGCGCAGCAGCACCACTTCATCGTACGTAAGCTGAGGCTCCGAACGCGGCGGCATACGCTTTTTATCACTCAGGGGGAGATGGATACGCTGAATCAGCAAACTCCGGTCAGCATCTCCGGGCACGAATAGGGCACCCGTTTTTCCGCCCGCCAGCAGTCCGGCTGTATCGTTTAGCCTGAGTTCACCCTTCATGCTTCCTTCACTGTGGCAGGTGGCACAGTTCTGATCAAGGATGGGTTTAATGACGTCATTAAAAACATGTGCTTTTGCAGGATCAATACTCTTTGCATTTGCGCGGGTGATAGGCTCAAACAGATAATTCTCGCCGTGTGTAAGTTCCGCACCAAAATGTCCCGCCAGTACTATCGCCATGGCCGACACCAGGGTGAAAACTTTGCCGGCCTTGAGCCGGGCGGCAAAAAATGAAAAATAAAAATAAAAGATATAACCGGCTAATGCCACGCCCACGCCGGTCCATTTATGCCACTCGAGCGTATTGCCGCTCTGACCTTCTCCCAATGCCAGGAGCATTCCCATGATCGCCGTTATCATCGCAGACAGTGCCGCTGCCAGCCGTAATGTATCCAACCACGGGTACCGTTCTTTTTTAAAAGGTATCCAGAGTGATAAAAAAGCAAACAGGAGCAACACCAGCGGAAAATGGAGAAACATCGGATGCATCCTGCCCGCTACTTCCAGCCAGGTGGGTATTTCCAACAGCGGCTGGAAGATCAGCAGGAACGCCAGGAATCCTATTCCTGCGTACAAAAAATATTCCCCTAACTGATTTAATAACCGAATACCAGATTTTCGTTCCATATCATGCCATAATATCTCGTACTACATTTCCTGCCACGTCGGTCAGGCGGTATCTGCGGCCCTGGTGACGGAAGATCAATCGCTCATGATCAAGCCCCATGAGGTGTAAGATCGTGGCATGAAAATCATGTACATGCACCGGATTACGGACAATATTGTAGCCGAATTCATCGGTTTCACCATATACAACGCCGGGTTTAACGCCGCCGCCGGCCATCCAGATGGAAAAGCTGCGCGGATGATGGTCACGTCCGTAGTTATCGACCGAAAAGCCACCCTGGCAATAATTCGTGCGCCCAAATTCGCCTCCCCAGACCACCAGTGTTTCATCGAGCAGACCACGCTGTTTCAGGTCGGTTATCAGGGCTGCAGAAGCCTGGTCAACGTCTTTGGCCTGTCCGCGCATTTCATTGGGAAGGTTGCCATGCTGATCCCATCCCTGGTGGTACAACTGTATAAAACGAACACCGCTTTCGGAGAGTTTCCGTGCCAGCAGGCAATTGGCCGCATAGGTGCCCGGCTGTAAACAATCTGATCCGTACAATTTTACAATATCGTCGGATTCTTTTGATACATCCATAATATCAGGCACTGCGGTCTGCATACGGTAAGCCATCTCATACTGCTGTATGCGGGCGCCGATCTCCGGATCGCCAAAGTCGGTCAGGTTTATCTCATTCAGTTCCGCCACTTTGTCGAGCATTTTGCGTCTGTTGTCGCGGTTCATCCCATTGGGATCCTGCAGGTAAAGGATCGGATTTTCACCGCTGCTGAACTGTACGCCCTGGTGTATGGAGTCCAGGAAGCCATTCGACCACAACTTTGAGTATACGCCCTGGCCATTGCCTTTTCCACGGGAGAGCAGCACACAGAAGGCCGGTAAGTTTTTATTTTCAGTTCCGAGGCCATAACTCACCCAGGATCCGAAACTGGCCCTGTTGCCTTGTTGCGAGCCGGTCTGGAAAAAAGTAAGGGCGGGGTCGTGGTTAATAGCGTCCGTATGCATGGATTTTACGATACAGAGATCATCGACGATCTTAGCCATATGCGGGAACAGTTCGCTTACCCACGCTCCGGATTGGCCATGCTGACTGAACTTATAATAGGAGCCGACAAGCGGGAAGGACGACTGGCCGGACGTCATACCCGTCAGGCGTTGTCCCATCCGAATAGACGCGGGCAATTCCTGGCCCATCATCTGATTGAGTGTAGGCTTATAATCGAAGGATTCCAGTTGGGAGGGTGCACCGTTTTGGAACAGATAAATAACCCGCTTTGCTTTCGGTGCAAAATGCGGAACGCCCGGCATAAATCCGGCTTCCTGTTCTGCGCCCGCACCATCGAACAATCCGGGAATCAATAACGAACCGAGGGCAGCGCTTCCCAGGCCAATACTCAGATTAGATAAAAAACGCCTCCGGTTGATTCCCAGGCCTCTCTCCAATATCTCTTTTTCCATGTCTAATTATGTTTTTGTGATGGCTTCTTCCATGTTATAAATAATCTGTAAAACAGTCATCATAGCAGCCAGATCGGTAGCCGGGATATTTTTATCGAGTTTATATTCTCCCACCTTAATAAATTCGTCGGCCTCTTTTTCATTGGCAGCATAATAGGCCTGCTGCTCTTTCCAGTGGCTATTCAGGATCTCCATTTCTTTGGCAGCCGGCATACGGCAGACGATCTGTCTAAAACCTTCCCTGACCGCAGCTTCGGGGTTGCCTTGTTCCCTCAGCAACTGGCCGGCCAGCACCCGGGAGGCTTCCAGCACAGTGGGGTCATTCATCATGATGAGGGCCTGCAAAGGTGTATTGGTTCGCAACCGCACCACTTCACACTGGTCGCGGTTACTGGCATCAAAAATCATCATAGAGGGGGGAGGCACAGTACGTTTGATAAAGGTATAAATGCCCCGGCGGTACAGTGCATTGCCGTGGTCCTGTTTATAGGTGGCCAATATGCCCCTTCCGGAGGTAGCCATCTCCCATAAGCCGGGTGGCTGGTAAGGTTTCACGCTGGGTCCGCCAATGGTAGTGTCGAGCAGTCCGCTGCTGAACAGAACGAGGTCGCGCACCATCTCTGCGTTCAGCCGTATGCGTGGCGCGCGGGAGAGGTATACATTATCGGGGTCGATACGCTGCTTTTCCGGGCTGGTCTCCGCGGATTGCTGGTAGGTTGCGGACATCAGAATCTGTTTCACAAGCCGCTTGATATCCCAGCCGTTTTCCCGGAAATCCACTGCCAGCCAGTCGAGCAACTTAGGGTGGGAGGGGAGGTCGCCCTGCATGCCGAAATCTGCGGACGACTGCACAATGCCGCGCCCGAAGAACTCTTGCCATATCCGATTCACGAACACCCTGGCTGTGAGGGGATTCTTTTCGTCGAACATCCATTTCGACAAACCTAGCCGGTTCTTCGGATAATTGTCGCCAAACTCCAGGATGGATTCAGGTGTGGAAGGAAATACTTCCGTGGTGGGTGCATCATAATTTCCTCTGTCCAGAACGAAGGTTCTCCTGACAGTATCGTCGTCCTTCATCACGGAAACCTCCAGCTTGTTGCTATCCGGTTGATTAATAAAACTCAGCAGGCCTTCCCGGTCTTCCCGGGTGATCTCCATCCGGGGATTCTTGGCATAGGTATTACGGCCGCCGACCGTGGACTCTAATCCTACTTCCTTGATATTATTAAAGAAGGAATAGAGCTCAAAGTATTCTTTTTGAGAGAAGGGGTCATACTTATGGTCGTGGCACTGGGAGCATTCGATGGTGACGCCCAGGAAAGCCTTGCCGATAGTATTGGTACGATCCAGCACATAACTGACACGATATTCCTCATCTATCACGCCGCCTTCTTCGGTAATTTTATGGTTGCGGTTAAAGCCGGTAGCAAGCAAGTGCTCCTTGTTCGCCTCCGGAAGAAGGTCGCCCGCGATCTGCCAGGTCACAAATTTATCGTAAGGCATATTATCATTAAAAGCATGGATCACCCAGTCGCGCCAGGGCCACTGGCTGCGGTAGTTGTCATCCTGATAGCCATGCGAATCTGCGTAACGGGCCACATCAAGCCAGGGGATAGCCATCCTTTCCCCGTAAGTAGGCTGCTGCAGCAATTCATCCACCATTCTTTCATATGCGTCGGGAGATTTGTCGTTCAGGAAACGATCCATCATTTCCGGTGTAGGGGGAAGGCCGGTGATATCGACAGAGATACGTTTCAACAGACGCTCTTTGTCTGCTTCCTCGTTGGGCGCAAGGCCATTCTGCTCCATCTTGCGAAGCACGAAATAGTCAATCTCATTGCGGGGCCAGGCGGACTTTTTTACTTTCGGTTCAGCAGGTTTCTCGGGAGCTACGAAAGCCCAGTGTGTTTCGTATTCTGCTCCCTGTTCGATCCATTTTTTTATCAGCCTGATCTCGTTTTCGGTAAGGGTGGGGAGATTGCTGGACGGCGGCGGCATCTGCAGCGAGGTATCGCCGGTTGACACCCTCAGGAAAACCTGAGAGAGAGCTGGTTTTCCCGGGACGATGGCATGCGCATCGGGATGTTCTTTAAGCGCTTTATAGGCGTCTTCGGCAACATCGAGTCGCAAACCTGCCTCGCGCGTGTTTGGGTCCGGCCCGTGGCAGGCATAGCATTTGTCAGAAAAAATGGGGCGAATCTGAAAATTGAAACTAACTTTATCGAAGTCTTCGTCGGACCCGCTGCCAGTCTGAGTTCTGAAAAAAAACAGTCCCGCACCCGCAACTACAAGCAGCAACACAATGATATATAACTTTTTCATAATAGCAATCTACCGTCAGGGTCAAAATTTTCACTAAAATACAAATCTATACTTAGATTCTCAATAATTCCCCTTATACTCGTTAAAATGTCATATCCATCGGCAATGATTCGTTTAATGCGTGTTGTTTTTGTCAACAAACCGGTGTCGTTCCGTCAATTGCAGGATATTTTATAATACTCAGACCCTTAACGCCCCCCGGAATGCCCTGGCGGCGTAGTAAGACTCTGCGCCGTTGTGATATACGAAAACAGTGTTGTAGCGACGATCGCAAAAGAGCGCTCCGCCGAGTTTTCTAATGTCAGCGGGTGTTTGTATCCAACTCGAGGTTTTTGTATCAAAATCTCCAAGTCTCTGCAGAGCCCGGTACTGTTCTTCTGTTAAAACCGAAATACCCATATCAGCAGCCATATTTATAGCGGAGTTTCCGGGCTTGTGTTCTTTCCTCGACTCCAGTGCTTCCCGATCATAGCAGAGGCTTCTGCGGCCTTTGGGGCTTTCTGCCGAACAATCAAAAAAGATATATTCCTTCGTCTTCTTATCATGGTCTACCACATCGGGCTCACCGCCGGTTCTTTCCATCTCATTGAGTGACCACATTTTTCCCGCATCGGCCTCCAGCCTTTCCTGAACCTTATCCCATTCAACACCTTTGTGACGGTTCCTGTTTTTCTCAAAACGCACTTTTAACACCCCGAGTAGTTCTTCCCGTTGTGCTGCTGATAACTTCTTTTTGATTTGATTACTGCTCATATTATCTATGCTTTATAGTTATTATAGCTGCTGAAATTAATCGTTCAGTCCCTTTCCCTCAGGGATTTTCGGTATAGATTTCCCGACCGCGGCTCACGGTTTTCTCAACTTTGGGATTCATCGTATCCATTTATACAATTCACCCCTTAAAATTAACGGAAATGGTTTTTCTATCCACAGGTCTGAAATACCACGATATTCCTGTAAGGATGATCAGCAGTACCGGGCCAAACAACTCCTTTGCGGGGTCGGCCACAGCAAGATGGGAAATAACTGCACCCGACATGACAAAGAAAAAACCCGCATAAGCCCATTCCTTCAGCAGGGGAAAACGGGGTATCAGTAGGGCTATCACACCCAATATTTTCCAGACGCCGATGATGGTGAGGAAATAGAGCGGGTAGCCCAGGCGGGCCATCATGTCTACCTCTTCCTGCATGTGAATGAGCTGCACTACTGCGGTGGATACCATCCCCAGGGCAAGCCAGACGGTAGCGATCCAATAAATGATCTTACCTGCCTTGCCAGCAGGTTGGTTGTTTTTTTGCATAGCATGTTATTTTAACTGACCTACAATTTTCTGCAGCTCGTTATGCGCCATGTTAATACCTTGCGCAAAGGGTA
>CAZUWX010000020.1:0-15916 GCA_964624205.1 uncultured Chitinophagaceae bacterium | reverse complement strand
CTTGTTTTCTGTTCCATATTTCTATTTTTTTGAATGATATTCTCTCATAACGGTTTCCAACCTGTTAAATCTGTCTTCCCAGATTTTTCGGAATGGTTCGATAAATTCGGCTACTTCTCTGATCTTCTTTGGGTTTAAGTGATAATAAACTTCTCTTCCGTTTTGTTCCTGTTCCAGCAATTCGCACTCGGTGAGTATCTGCAGGTGCTTTGAAACGGTGGGCCGGGCTGTGGCAAAATTTGACGCTATTGCACCCGCCGTCATGGACTGCGCGGCAACCAATAACAATATGGCCCTTCTTGTAGGGTCTGCTATGGCTTGAAATACATCTCGTCTCAGATTCATTGCGTAGCTATTTGACTACTAATGTACGAGTAGCCATTTAACTACGCAATATTTTTTTAGAACTATGGGCATCGTTTTTGTAATTAATTGATGAATTCACCCATCGCGGCGTTCCCACAGGTGCCAATTCGACAGAAATACGGTGCTATTCTTAGCTTCGGTCTATCTTCGCTCTATCTTCGGTCAGCGCCATCTGGAAGCCGGCTGGCTAACACGACTTTCTGGCGGCTAGCTTGTCCTATAATTTATATTATGTTAAGTATATGAAACGTAAAGACCTTCCCCCGGCATATCACTTGGGGAATTGCCGGATCGCCGCAATTCCCGGTAAGGTTTCCCGAACAGCAGTTTTTCACGCAGCACCCAAATAGAACGAAAGCTCCAAAAAGCAATTTCAAGTCCAGAGAGCTGCTAAACCAGCAATTTGGCGGTGTATAACTAAAAAGGCCCCCCGGATTTGGAGCAGCCTTTTTCCCTACTTATGCAGGAGCAGATCGGCGCAATTAATGCACCTTGTCTACATTATTAAATTTGTCGGTATACACCGAGGCGTTCGCAGTGTCCTGCTTCTGATCATAGATATTGATCATCAGATCGTACGCATCGCGGAGAAAACGTTTATCTTCCATTTTTAGTTTTCCCTGGTTACCCAGCAGCGCATCAATCTTCTTGAACTCCTCAAGTGCCTCATCGAATTTTTTTGCCGTTTCCTGACGGAGGTCTTCCTTCTGTTTTAATTGAGCTGCATTCAGCTTCACATTTCCCTGAGGCCTGATCGTCTTATTCCGTGCAATAATATCCACGGCCTGATTGTAATATATCTGCCCCAGCAGCATGCGTGAATTGGTATAATCGGGATCTGCTCCAATGCTTTTTTTCACATTTTCAATGGCTTTGTCTGTAAGTTCAACTGCATTGGCCGGGCGCTGAGCCGTATCTTCATGATAGGCTGTTTTATACAGCTCAACTGCATAATTATAAAAGTACAGGGGATTATCAGGGTGCGTCTGGGTGAGCTCCTCATACTTCGCAAACAGCGCCTCCTTGGTTCCTTTTTCGCTCAGCATATTAATCTCAAAACTTATCCAGAAAGGATCTTCCGGATACACTTCTTTACCGAGGCTGACATATTTGGTGGCATTGGTCAGGTCGTCTTTCTGCTTGTAATAATCAGCCAGCCATTTATAAATGGACTCATAACCCTGGGCCTTTGCCCTGGCATCTGCAATTTTTGCGTAATACATTGCCGCAGTATCGAGTTTGTTCGCCTTTTCAGCCGATATACCGGCGTACAGTACCGAGATGGTGTCCAGCTTTACGTCGCCGGTCCAGCCTTTCTCGCTCAGCAGATCAAATACCTCCAGCGAACCCTGAAAACCTTCGAGCGCATCGTTAAAATTACCAGCATTATAGTAAGAGGCGGCTTCCTTGGAATATGCCGAATACAGATCCGTGAGAGGCTTCCGGTTGTCCAGCGTCAACAGCACGTATCTTTTTGCCGAATCTTTCACATGGCTTTCCATTTCCATGTATGTCTTCAACGCCTCCATGGAAATGATTTTAGCATCTGGAACGCTGGCCTGTGCCACAGAATCAGAAGCTATCGTGCTGTACACCTTTCCCTTTACATACCAGCCTTCAGCTTTATTCTTATTTTTTTCAACCGCCAGATAATTGTCAATTTCTGTTCTCGCTTCCTGTAGCTTATTTTTTCCCAGGTAGTCTTTTGCTCTTTCCAGCTTCTGGGCAAATAAGCCAGTACCCATAGACAAAAGTACCAGCGAAAAAAACAATGATTTCATATAAGAAGTATTAATTAAAAAAATAAAGACACATAGTTCTGCACAAAATTTATTATGGTGCTTTGTCTGCTTCGTCTCCGCCGGCGTTATCATTTTCGCCCTCCAGGCCGTTATCAAGGCCATCACCATACTCCGTTTCCTCCTCTTTTATATCCAGCTTTGTAATGGCAGCGATCTCGTCGCCATTGTTTAGCCGGATCAATTTTACGCCCTGTGTAGCTCGTCCCAGTGCGCTGATGCTGGAGACTCCCATCCTTATGGTGACCCCGCTTTTACAGGTGATCATCAGGTCTTCCAGTTCGGTTACTCCCAGGATGCCTACCAGGGGCCCCGTTTTTTCCGTTACATTCAGGGTTTTCACCCCTTTGCCCCCCCTGTTGGTGATCCTGTATTCGCTCACATCAGTACGTTTGCCATACCCTTTTTCGCTCACCACCAACACGGTTTTCGACTTGTCTTCAGCATGGACACATATCATGCCAATCACCTCGTCATTATCATCTTCAACTTCTATACCAGCAACCCCAATAGCTCCCCGTCCGGTGGGGCGAACCCTGGCTTCGGGGAACCGGATGGCCCTACCGGATTTCACAGCCATCATTACTTCGTTGTGACCATCCGTCAATTTTGCTTCCAGGAGCTGGTCGTCCGGATTGATCGTGATGGCGATCACGCCCGTCTGCCGTGGGCGGCTGAAGTCTTCCAGCAGTGTTTTTTTAATGATCCCTTTTTTAGTGCAAAGCACGATATTATGGGTGCTCACAAATTCCTTGTCCTGCAGATCCTTCACATCCAGCACAGCCCTTATCTTATCGCCCGGCGGTATTTGAATGAGATTCTGGATGGCACGGCCTTTACCGGTCTTATCTCCCTCCGGTATCTGGTATATATTCAGCCAATAACACCTCCCGTTTTCCGTAAAGAACAGCATGGTATGATGCGTAGAGGCCACAAACAGGTGTTCAATATAGTCTTCCTCGCGCGTCCTGCCCCCTATCGCGCCCCTGCCACCCCGCCGCTGCTGACGGTATTCGGAAGCCGAAGTTCTTTTGATATAACCCAGATGTGAGATGGTGATCACCACGTCCTCCTCCTTGATCAGATCCTTTATACTGACCTCATCATCGAGATAAGTGATCTCCGTTCTTCTCGCGTCGCCGAACTTTTCCTTCACCTCCAGCAGCTCGCCTCTGATCACGTCATATCGTTTGCTTTCATCCGCCAGCAGATCCTTCAGGTAAGCGATATGTTTCATCAACTCGTCGTATTCCAACTTGATCTTGTCGCGCTCCATCCCCGTAAGCCGCTGTAAGCGCAGTTCCAGGATGGCCTTGGCCTGTATTTCATCAAGCCCCCAGCCGGCATTTACAAGGTTTTCCTTCGCTCTCTCGGGTGTTTCCGAAGCCCGGATAAGTGCAATCACCTCATCGAGATGATCCAGGGCTGTCAGGTAACCCTGAAGGATATGCGCTTTCTTTTCCGCCTCCCGCAACTCGTACTGCGTACGGCGCACCACCACTTCATGACGGAATTCCACAAATTCGCTGATCATCTCCCGGACATTCAGTGTCCGCGGTCTTCCTTTCACCAGGGCAACATTATTGATGCCGAAGGAGGTCTGCAACTCCGTATACTTATAGAGATGATTTACGATGACATTTGCAATGGCATCTCTTTTGAGGTCGATAATAATCCGTGTGCCCTCCTTATTGTTGGATTCATTATTCACGTGGGCGATGCCGTCTATCACTTTTGCATTCACCAACTGCCCGATCCGGTCGCACAGCGAATCCCGGCTCACCTGATAAGGCACTTCCGTGATCACGATGGTTTCCCTGCCGCTTGGTTTGGTGTCGATATGCAATTTCCCTCTCAGTACTACCCTACCCCTGCCCGTATGCATAGCAGCCTTCACCCCTTCCATGCCGTAAATGATACCGCCAGTAGGGAAATCCGGTGCTTTAATATGCTGCATCATTTCTTCCACCGTGATATCCCGGTTATCGATAAATGCGATACAGCCATCTATCACTTCGCTCAGATTGTGCGGCAGGATATTCGTAGCCATCCCCACGGCAATACCGCTGGACCCGTTGATCAACAGGTTGGGGATCCTGGAGGGAAGCACAGAAGGCTCTTCGAGAGAATCGTCAAAGTTCAACTGGAAATCGACCGTTTCCTTATCAATATCCATCAGCATACTCTCCGCCATCCGCTCCAACCTGGCCTCCGTATAACGCATCGCCGCCGGGCCGTCGCCATCCTGGCTGCCAAAGTTGCCCTGCTTATCGATCAGCGTGTACCGCATATTCCACTCCTGGGCCATACGCACCATCGAGTCATACACTGATTTATCGCCGTGCGGGTGGAACTTCCCCAGCACCTCCCCTACTATCCTGGCCGATTTCTTGTACGGTTTGTTGTAGTGAATGCCCAGTTCGTTCATGGCGTGCAGCACCCGGCGGTGAACAGGCTTAAAACCATCACGCACGTCTGGCAAAGCACGACCTACGATTACCGACATCGAATAGTCTATATACGCCGTCTTCATCTGCTCCTCGATGTTCACCGGCAGTATCCGGTCGGTCTCATTCGTTGGATCGGGGGTGAGATTGTTCTCTTCCATGTATTTTTTAAACCTTTTTGTTCAGTGATTTAATGAGAGTCAAGCTTTTATGCAGACCTGCAAATTTACCGGAATTAGGGCTAATAACCATCAAAAGCAACGCCAGTTTTCGGTATTCATCACACATTACGGGCAGATGCATTATATCCGCTGAAAGGGTTCGCCCATCTGTTTTCTTTAACTTCTCTTTAATGTTTCGGGCTTTAATATGTGGGTAACTTTAATACGCATTAACCCATAATTTTTCTTATGAATAAGTACCTGCTGCTGAGAGACAACAAACAATCAGGGCCTTATACTACTGATGAGCTTATCACCAGGGGCATAAAGCCGTACGACCTTGTATGGATAGAAGGTAAAAGTGCCGCCTGGCGATATCCGAGCGAAATAGAGGAGCTTCAGTTGTATGCTCCGGTAGTCGAAGAACAGCCGTACGACCGGTTTTTCGCGAGAGACGGCCACCGGCAGCCAAAGACAGACAGCAACAATGCAGATTTGGCATCGGATATTCCGGCCACACCGCAGGAAACAACAATGCAACCGCAGATGGACGCAGCACTCCCAAAAAGCAACCCGCCGGAAATCCCGCAGCAGGAAACAACAATACAAGGACAGACTGCTGGCGCAGCACCACAAAAAGAGGATCGGCAGGGAGTGCTTCTCCACGAAACGGAACCTTTCCACCACGAGCTGCCGCCAATAAATATTACACCTGTTCCCGCCACTGCCCGCCGCAGGAACCGCTTTGCCAGACCGCGGCTATCCCGCGCTGTGATAGTTGCCGGTTTCGCCGTACTGATGTTTATTTCCTTTCTTGTCATTAATTACCGAAGCGAACGCCATCAGATAGATGAGTTGAATGTTATTATGCAGCAGCTCGAAACACAGGAAGAAGCGCCCCTTCAGGGTTATACGGAGCCGGACCAGGCCATACCGCCTACCGGTACAGATGCCAATGCCTCGGTTGCCCATACAACAACGCTCTCCGATCGCCAACAGGCCGCAACAGGTGCGGCTGGCAGGAACACACCAAACTCCGGCCGACCCCGAACTTCCCCGGCGGGGAAAACCACAGCCAGTAATAATAATGCGAACAGCCCTGTCAGAAAACCAGATGTGGCTAATTCCCAGCTCTCCGCAGCCCAATCCCTCCCACCAGCCGATCCGCAGCCGGAAAGCGCAAACCTATATACCTTGGTAGAAATAACTGCCAACGAATACAAGACCGGTATTCTCGGCGGGATCTCCGACCTCCGGCTGGAACTGAACAATCACAGCCAACGCGAACTACAGCGGGTTTTCGTCGAACTCAGGTATCTTGGCCCGGAGAAAAAGGTCGTAAGAACCAAAACAGTGTATTTCGAAAATGTAGCTCCGGGCGGACGATCGGTATTGGAAGTACCAAAAAGCAACCGGGGGGTAACCGTCGACTATATCGTTACCAACATCAAATCCTGACAAAGATGATCCGTACCCTTTACTTTGCAGTTTCAAACTATGAGTGTTGAAACACATCGTTCTATTTGGTGCGGGTAAATCAAGCGGTTTCCTGATTGAATACCTGCTGGGGCAACTCACCGCGAACCAATGGCAACTAACTATAGCAGATAACAATCCCAAGGCAGTTGAAGCAAACGTCTCAAAACACCCATTTGCCGGTGTAAGATGCCTCAATGCGGAAGAGGCCGATCTGCGGCGGCAACTGATCAGCGAAGCTGACATCGTTATTTCCCTCCTGCCCCCGCGGCTTCATTCCCTCGTGGCAACAGATTGCCTCGACCTGGGCAGGCATTTGCTCACCGCCTCATACATTTATCCGCAAATTCAAGCCCTCGAATCGAAAGCCCGGCAAAAAGGCTTGCTCTTCCTGTGTGAGATGGGCCTCGATCCTGGTATCGATCACATGAGTGCCATGAGAGCACTTGACCGGCTTCGTAACCAAGGAGCCCGGATAGTTAGTTTCCAGTCGTACTGCGGCGGGCTCGTAGCATCGGCGAACGACAATAACCCCTGGCGGTACAAGATTAGCTGGAATCCCCGGAACGTAGTGCTGGCAGGCAAACAAGGCGCCCGCTTTTTTGAAAACAATCGCGAGACCACAATCGACTATCAGGAATTATTTGACCCCGAAAGGCGAATAAACGTCCCCGGGCTGGGCGAGCTTTCCTGGTATCCCAACCGGGACTCCCTGGAATACCGGGATAAATACCTTCTTTCGGGATCGGAGACTTTTATAAGAGCCACCCTTCGTTATCCTTCCTTCTGCGCCGGGTGGAAACAACTGGTGATGCTAAACTTCACCAGCGAGGAGATTCAATACGATACAGACGGCATGACACTCGGCGATTTTTTCCACGAACACCTGAGAAAGTATAGGGCCGGAATGACCGATGAAAGGTGGTTGGTTAAATCCCTGGCGGCTACGCCCGGGTTCTATGCCCAACTGAAATGCCTGGGCTTATACGACAATACTACCCGTATCGACAAGGGAAGATGCACGGCTGCGTCAATTTTGCAGTTCGCCTTGGAACAAAAGCTGGTGTTACACGAACACGAAAAAGACCTTATAGCAATGCTGCATCATATCGGCTATGAACTGGAAGGTCGTCGCCAAACCCTGAGCAGTTGCCTGCTGCTGGAGGGTGAAAACGGTGCGCGAACCGCCATAGCAAAAACCGTAGGCTTGCCGCTTGCTGTGGCAACCGTACTTATCCTTAGGGGAAAGATCGAGGCCACCGGACTATGTATCCCGATATTGCCGGAGATCTACGAACCGGTTTTAGCAGAACTGGAAAATTGCGGCATCAACTTCCGCGAACAGATACTATAGACGGCAGTAATATTATTTTGAGAAACGGGTTCCGCCGTATAGCGCACTGAGAGCTTTGCAAACCGGCAGTTAGTCTATTTTGTAGCGCCCAACTTGCCTAAATCATGCACCATTTTCCATTGTTCCGGCGTTACGGGCTGAACACTGAGCCGACTCAGTTTTACGAGGGCCATTTCTTTCAGCGCTGGATGATTCTTAATAGTGGTCAGGCTAACCGGGTGTTTCAGGGCTTTCAGCGGTCTTAGCTCCACTGCCACCCAGGCGGTTTCTTTTGTGGTAGGATCCTGGAAGGCCTCTTTGGCCACCTTTGCCGTGCCCACAATCTCCATGCCCTCATTGCTATGATAAAAAAACACCTCATCACCTTTTTTCATTGCCCGGAGATTATTTCGTGCAGCGTAGTTACGCACTCCGTCCCAAACCGCAGAACCGTCTTTCACCAACTGCTGCCAGGAATACGCAGAAGGTTCGGATTTAACAAGCCAGTAATTCATGCTCTATCTGTTATTAATGATTTCACCAACCGTTTGCCAGCACATCAGCAATGTGGATCGGTTTCAGATTGACGCCCTTATACCGGATATAGCCGTCCAGATGCATCAAACAAGACAGGTCGGTGGAAATGATATACTCGGCTTGCGTTGCTGTCGCATTTACTACCTTCTGATCTGCCATTGCTGTGGAAATGGCTTCAAACTTCACCGCAAAACTCCCCCCGAAACCGCAACAGGTTTCCACATCATTCATCTCTACCAGCTCAAGCCCCTTTACTTTCGCAAGCAGGGCGCGCGGCTCTGCTTTTATGCTGCACTCCCGCAAACCCGCACAAGAATCATGATAGGTGGCACTGGCTTCAAACGATGCGCCGAAATCGTCGGTATGCAGCACATTCACCAGAAAATCGGATAGCTCAAATATTCGTTTGGACAGGTCCTTCACGGTGTTATGCACCGACGAATTGCCGAATAGTTTAGGATAATAATTTCTTACAAACCCCACACAGGAGGCGCTGGGTGCAACGATATAATCCGTTCCCCTAAAATCTTCCAGAAACTTAGCACATACCTCCCTGGATTCGTCCCGGAAGCCCGCATTGAAAGCAGGTTGTCCACAGCAGGTTTGAGCCGGATTATAACGGACAGTGCAGCCCGCCTTTTCCAATACCTTGATCATATTAAAGGCTGTTTGTGGATAGAGCTGATCCACAAAGCACGGTATGAACAACTGAATGGTCATTGACCTAGCCGTTCCTTTATCGTAAACGACTCAGCAAGCGCAATCATTTTAACAGCCGTCAACGCAGCTTCCTCACCCTTATGACCGTGATCGCCGCCAAGGCGCTCGGCAGCCTGCTGCTCGTCTTCAACAGTGAGTATACCGAAGATCACCGGCACCGGTAATATGAGATTGAGCTGTGTGATGCCATCTGTAACGGAGCGGCACACGTATTCAAAATGGGGAGTGCCCCCCCGGATAACGCAGCCGAGCGCGATAAAGGCGTTGACGGGTTGGCCGGCATCCGTAGCAAAATCCCAGTACTTCTGCACCATGAACGGCATTTCAACCGCGCCGGGGACCGTTATCGTTTTTATTTTTTTCACACCATGTCGTCGGAGGATTTTCCGGCAACCTTTTTCCAATTTGTCTACCCAACCCGCATTCCACTCAGTTCTGACAATAACGACTGCGGCATCCCGCTGGAGGGTGATGTCCGCGTCCACCTGTAATAGTTTACTGTTAGTTACTTCAGCCATGGTTTAATCTTTCAGTTTACTGAACAGAACCGAGGCGTGCCAAATACTTATCTATTTCCACTCCTCTTTCTGTAGAAGCGTATTTATCTTTAATAATCTTAAATAGCTCAACCGCCTCTTTATTCTTTCCCATGTTCTGGTACAACAAACCTGCGCGGAATAAATATTCGGAAGAGTTGTAAACGTCGTCGGGGTACTGCGTTCCTGCTTTACGGTACTGCTGTACCGCTTCCTCCATTTTGCCGGTTTCGGCATAGGCATCGCCCAGCAGCCCCGCGGCCCGCACACTGATCATTTTGTCTTTGGTCGAGAATTCTTTAAAATACTTGATCGCGTTGTTAAAATCTCCCAGTTGCATATAGGCTGAGGCGGCGTAGAACTTCGCGAGGTTGCCCGCCTTGGTGTTGCTGTGGCGGGAAATGACCTTTAAAAAACCAGCATTTGTTTCGTCACCGTTCAAAGCGAGACTGGCTGAATCCTGCCTGAAATACTCCTCAGCCTTCCACATGGCTTCTGCCGCTTTCCGCTCTTCCGGCTCCCGGAATTGATGCTGATATATAAAATATCCGGCTACCACCAACACCACAAGGGTGAGCACCGTAACCGTAAACTTTCCATAGCGTTGCCAGAGTTCTTCAGCGCTCATATCGGAAACAGATCTGCTTGAGTCTATTAATTTAGGGGTTTTGCCTTCGTTCGCCATTATCGGGGTATATGATTTTTAACGTTGGGGGTACGGAAGATTGTTAATCTACTATAAAAGGGTAATCCTCCTGCTGCACCACATCTTTGAGCACCTCGCTATCATCGGGCCAGGGAGATTCTTCAGCAAATTTAACGGAAGCTGCGACAGTATCCGCCACTCTTTTGTCAATTGTGTCAAGATCTTTTTGGCTGGCAAACTTGTTTTCCAGGATAGTTTTCATGATCTGCTGGATCGGGTCGCGTTGTTTGTATTCCTCTATTTCCTCCTTGGTACGGTATTTCTGAGGATCGGAGATGGAATGGCCTTTGTAGCGGTACGTCTTGATCTCAAGCAGGGTGGGCCCTCCACCTTCCCTGGCGCGTTTCACCGCCCTGGCAACAGCCTCGTGCACAGCTTCGGCGCTCATGCCGTCGACGGAATCGCCCGGCATTTCATAGGCGTCGGCAAGTTTGTAGATGTCCACCACATTACTGGTGCGCTCTACCGAAGTGCCCATCGCATAGTTATTGTTCTCGCATATGAAGACCACCGGCAACTGCCAGGTCATCGCGATATTAAATACTTCGTGCAGCATTCCCTGGCGGGCTGCGCCGTCGCCAAAGAATGTAAGTGACACATTATCAGTACCTTTATATTTTTCAGCAAAGGCCAGACCGGCGCCGGTGCCTATTTGTGCACCCACGATGCCATGCCCCCCGAAAAAATAGACGTCTTTGCCGAAAAAGTGCATGCTTCCCCCCTTCCCCTTGGCGCAGCCTGTAGCCTTGCCATACAGTTCAGCCATGCAGCTATCGGCGCTAACGCCCTTGGCAAGCGCCAGCCCATGGTCGCGGTAAGCGGTGATGAAAGGGTCTTCCTGGCGGGTAGCCGTCATACAGCCGGCAGCGATGGCTTCCTGGCCCACATAAGCATGAAAAAAGCCGCGGATCTTCCCCTCCATTTTATACTTTTCTTCGGCGGTAAGCTCAAACTGGCGGATCAGTTGCATTAGTTCATACCAGTAGAGGTAGGTTTCTTTTGAGAATTTAATCGCCACTTTCTAGAAAATTTGAGTCGCAAAGATAAGGGTAAGAAGGGAATATATCCTTATAAACGCCTTCCTGTATCTTGCACCCTTTCCGGAAATTTTGCTAAAGCTGAACTCCATATCGCTGGTGCAGTTCAAGAACTATGTTGAGCGCACCGTTTCCTTTCCTTCCGCAGTGGAAGGGATCAGTGGCCCTAACGGCGTGGGAAAGACCAACCTGCTCGATGCCATCTATTACCTGTGTTTCACCAAGAGCTATTTTGCCCGTACCGATACCCAGAATGTACACCACAAAATGTCTGGGTTCCGGATCGAGGGGCAGTTTGAGCTTAACGGGGAGCAGCTTTCCGTTGTCTGTATCCTGCGCGACAACGGGAAAAAAGAGTTCCTTTTAAATGGCGAAGCCTATGAAAAGTTTTCCCGGCACATTGGCAAGCTGCCCTGTGTTATCATTGCTCCGGACGACGTTCGCATCATTACGGAGGGGAGCGAGGAAAGAAGGAGATTCATGGACACCATCCTCTCCCAGCTCGACCCCGAATACCTGCAGCGACTGATGCATTATAACCGGGTGCTACAGCAACGCAACAGCTACCTGAAATCACTGGCGGGGAAAAAGACCCGGGACCTGCTGCTGGACGTGTACGACGAACAGTTGGCCGACGATGGTCAGTTCATCTTCGAAAAAAGGACAGCATTTTGCCGCAACAGCCTCCCCTTGGTAGGCGACTTTTACCAGCGGATATCCGGACAACAGGAGGAAGCCGTCAAAATCCAATACACCAGCCAGTTGGAACAGCTCTCCTTTGCGGAACTGTTCGGCATGATGCGGGAGAAGGACCTACTGCTACAGCGCACCAACGGCGGCACGCACAAGGACGATCTCAGCATACAGCTCAACGGCCAGCCCTTCAAAACCATCGCTTCGCAGGGGCAACGCAAAAGCCTGCTTTTTGCCCTGAAACTTTCCGAATTCGAAATACTGAAACGGGACAAAGGATTCGCCCCCCTACTGCTGCTGGATGACGTATTTGAGAAGCTGGACGAAGTCCGGATGCACAATCTGCTGGAATGGGTATGCCTGCGAAATGATGGTCAAATATTCATCACCGATACGCACCGGGAGCGCATTAATGCGCACCTGGAACGACTGGGAGCGAGGTTCGGATTGATAGATCTTTGATTTCTTTTATCTTCGGGGCATGGGTGAATTTTCTATGGCAGACGCGATCCGTCAATTTCTCAAACAAAGCCGCCTGAAAGGCTCTGTACAGGCCCTGCAGATTGAAGAGGTCTGGGCTTCCATCATGGGCAAAACCATCGCCCGCTATACCAGCTCGATCCGAATACATGGCCACACACTTTATATCACCACCACCGTGGCCCCGCTCAAACAGGAACTGCTCTATCAGAAGACAAAGATCATCCAGCGGGTAAACGAGGCATTGGGGGAAAAAGTGATCAGCGAGGTAGTGATCAGTTAGGTAAATTATCGTGTAAATAAAAACAATATGGGGTTTAGCCCACCGCTACAGCTTTGCAGATGCAGCGCTTATTTTTTCCTTATGATCAGACAGGCGCCGCCACCCGCAGCCAATCGAACCGGCACCGAATCCGAAGCCCGAACCGCTCTTTTTTCCACCTTGTATTCCCGCCGATTCGTCAAATAATCAGCAGCATCACCATCTCTGATAATAATTGCCTCGAATTTCCCTTTGCCCAAAAAATCAAGCGGAATATCCAGTTCTCTTGCCGACTCGTTTGTAGCTGCGCCCACCAGCCAGACCCCGTCCGCAGCCTGACGCGCCATTACGATATACTCCCCTATGTCGCCTTTCAAAGTTTTACTTTCCGCCCAGGGCATTTTCTGCGCAGCGATAAAGGACTTCAGCTCGGGATACTTGTTGTAGTTTTCGGGAATGTCCAGCAGCATGGTAATGCCCGAGAACGTAATAAGGGTACGCGCGGCTTCGGAGACCACGGTCGACGGCACATCCAGGTGTTTATAAATTTCGCTTATTTCAGTGGTCGTATCGCGAAGCAGCTCAAACGCCCCGTTGGTCATGTCCAGCGGGCCCGCCAGCATATTTACAAAAACCGTGGTGGTAAATGTTTTGGGATAGTAGAATCTGCGGGAATCGAGCTGGGCGGCGCAATACTCCCGGCTAACAGCGTTCGGATAAGTGCGCATTTGCCCGTAGGGATGTATCGGCCCGTCGTGATACACGCATAGCAGGCGGTACCGGGCGCATAGGTCCGTGATCACCCTCGTAAACCTATTCTTCTCTTCCTCTGTTGCCCGCATAAATCCGTACTTGACACCTACCACACCCCACTTACTATATTCGCTAAAAGTATGTTCTACAGGATAATTTTTAACGGCAACATCATTGATATACAACCACACTCCGATATCCTTTGTTTTTGCATACTCGATCAACCTTTTTACATCTGCTTCGGGACGTTTATTTTTTAACGGGTCAGAAGCTTTGTCCCACTGGTCGCCGTACCAGTCCGAATCAATGACGAGAGAAGGAATCCCATTTTCCGCCGCAAAGTCGACCAGCCTCACCCAGGAGGGGTAAGAAGACCACTTATATACAAAATCGCCGCCGGTTACCCCGGTAATCCGGCGGTCCCACATTGCCACGCCGGGTTTTACCCACGAAAAATCGATATCATCGGGCGGCGGCGGGTTTAACAATTCTAGCAAGTGTGAATCAACCATTACTCCCGGAGTTTTTCCATAAAACACCACCCGCCACGGCGAAAGGTATCCGGGTTGTACCATACCGGGAGAAGAGGCAACGGTAAAAGAGGTTTCGCCGGTTTTACTGGTCAGCAACATAGGGTTGCCGCTGCGCAGGTCGGCCTCGTGTAAGGCCATATACGCCTGTTCGCCTGCCTTGACGGTCATCACCGGGCGGCGGTTGCCATTCACTTCACTCAGTTTATCTGGCCCCAGGTTATGTTGCTCCCCATTATAGAACCAGGCGGTGTAGTCTCCCGAAAAAGAAAAGCCGGTGAGTTCGCCTGCAGCCCTGACAGGTGTTCCCTTTGCATCGACCGGAATTTCGTAGCGAAACGCTACCCCGTCATTGTAAGCACGCACCGTTATTTTGAATTTATCAAACGGGGCGTCTGTTCCTGCCAATACGATATCCACCTCATTATAACGGTCCGGTACAATTGATCGTTTAGCCCATACCGGTTCCCATGTACTCTTCACCTTTCGGCGCTCCACCTGCTGTATTTTCCACCCTTTAGACGGTAACTGTCCCGCAGCGTCAAAATTCATTCCGAGCGGAGACGCCGAAATCAGCGATTCCTTGTGGGCCGACACCGAATATTTTAACTGTCCGTCTTCCCCGGGGATCACCGTAAGCAGGAGCTTCCCGTCCGGACTTTTTAAAACTATGGGGTCGGCAGCGCTTGCAGTCACGAAAACACTACCTACAAGGGTCAGCATTATTATCCATTGTTTCCATTTTCCATTCATACGCGTCTGAATATTTAACTATCAAATAAAGCATTCAACTCATTCACATTTTATCGCTTCCAGGGGAAATCAATTCACGATATCAAGGTATTTCACCAGTGCCCGGTAAAAGAAAATCTATCCGGTTAAGCGATAGATTTTCTCCGTCATGAACACTGTGCTATAAAAGTAGTATTTATTCCCAACCCGGATTTTGCACCAGATTAGGATTCAGGATCAACTCTTCCTGCGGGATGGGGAACAGATAATGTTTGGGTTCTTCGAAAGTTCTACCATTAGGGAGTGAGAGACGATATACGTCGATATATCCCTCGTCGGTCAGATATATATCGGCCCCCACTTCTACGCCGGGGTAGTCGGTAGCATTAAATTTTGCGCCAATTACGCGCTCTTCCATCACTTTCCCGGCTTTCCAGCGGATCAGATCGTCATACCGGAAACCCTCACAGGCCAGTTCTACTCTTCTTTCCCGCCGTATCTCCCGCAGCAGGTTCGAAACATTCGGGAACCGTTGGGCCAGCACGGGATCCTCATACCCCACTGCTGCAGTAAGGTGCGGCATGTTGACCCGGTCGCGCAGCTTATTGATGGAAATATCCAGCACCCCCTGATCAGCCTGCCCTAACTCGGCTTTTGCCTCGGCATAGATCAACAGTATCTCGCCATAGCGGATGATGATTGCGTCAAGGATGCCCTTATCGGCCCGGAAGGTCTCCTGGGGATCATCCACCCAATGTTTGAGCAGCATATATCCGGTTGCAGCGATGCCCAGCCCGGTAGAAGGTGACCCCGGGATGGGGGCAAATCCGACACCGGCGAGCATGTTTGTATTGGGTTCCACAACGGTCTGCAGCAGCCGGGGATCGCGGTCGCGAATTTCATCGAGGATGCTGTTGTCACCCTGGTACACACCACTGAGGTGGATCGGGAGCCCGTCGGTGCACAGATACTCATCCACCAGCGATTTGCTCACACTGAATGCTCTCTCGTTCAGTGCGATAAACCGAGAAGTATTGGTACCGATGCCCAGGTCAAAGTCGTATTTACGGAAGAAGATAACTTCCTTGTTGGAGGTCTGGTCGTACCGATTAAACACGTTGCGATAATCCATCGCAATATTGCCGGTGGAGTTCAGCAAATATGTTCCTCCATCAATGAGGGTTTTGGCGGCGGCGGCGGCCTCCGTAAAATATTTTTCGCTTCCTGCCAGTCCATGGTATTTCCGGAATGTGCCTTCATGCAGGCATATCCTTGCCTTGAAAGCCAGGGCAACGTCTTTGTTAACCCGGTTGGCTTTTTCACTGCCTTTGGCCGGCAGGTATTCGAT
>CAZUWX010000019.1:34888-60592 GCA_964624205.1 uncultured Chitinophagaceae bacterium | reverse complement strand
CCTGCAGCAGGATAAGACTTGCTGACCAACGGTCAGTCCGGTTTTTTCCCGTCTAGAAAAGTATTGAGGGTGGAAATCTGCGTGTTATTGTTCTCGTCATTCCGTACTTCATAATGACTGTAGAAATTCTCCACGTGCGAAATACTGTTATACAGGTCCAGATTGCGGCGGATGTAAGCCGGCACAGTTTCAAACTCGTTGTTAGGGTCGGCAGCATTGATATTGAACGAGAGATTGCGTAATTTCTGTATCCGTTCTGCTGCACGTCGCTTTTGTTGCTCTGCTTCGTCCTGCATCGCAGGTTCCTCAGCAGAAAATTGCTCCGTAACAATTTCTTTTGTTTGGTGGGCCCGAGGCTCATCCGCCGCCAATGGAGTTTCGTCTTTAAACACCAGTTGCATCGCCGCGGAAGGTTCTTCTTCCTGGTCCGGCTCTGCCGCTGTGTGCGAGACTTGTTCTTTCACAGGTTCGGAGTGGGAGGGTTCCGTTTCGGGTTCAGCATAAATATTGGATGGCCTTGCAAGGTATCCCCCCGACGCTGCAGACGCCGGAGTGTTATTCGAAAGTACCCATTCCACCGTAGTTTTTTCGGATAAAGGATCAACATTGTTTTCCACAGTATTTTTACCGTCTTCTGTCGTAGAACTACCCGAGGTCGGCACGAATACCTGCACGGGGATCTCGGACAACGGTTCGGGTTCCGACAACCTCGGCACCAACTCTTCTTTCAACGGCGGCGGAGCCTGCGCATATATCTTCTTTTCCACTATCGGCTCGGGCTCGGGTTCCGGCATTACTGTCTTCGGAGCGATCTTATCTTCCGCGGGTGCGAGCGTGAGAACGATTTTTTCCTCTTTCACCGGTTCCTCTTTTTTCGGCTCCTCCCTGCCAAAAGGGTTTTTGTGATCAAACCCCGTAGCAATAAGCGTGATGCCGATCTTGTCTTCCAGGGATTCGTCGTATCCCATTCCCAGTATCACATCAGTGCCTTCACCGGCCTGGCTAAGCAAATGGCTCTGGATGACCTCCACTTCATCCATAGTGAATTCGTGGTCTCCCTCAGCAGAGTTGATATTAATAAGGATCCACTTCGCTCCGCTGATATCGTTGTCGTTCAGGAGCGGTGAGGTCAGCGCTTCTTCAATGGCGCGCTGCGCACGATTTTCGCCGCCGCAGGCAGCACTTCCCAATATGGCCACACCTCCGTTCTTCATCACCGTGCAAACGTCCGCAAAGTCCACGTTTATCTGGCCCGTTGAGTTGATGACATCCGTGATACACTTGGCAGCCGTCGCCAGCACGTTGTCGGCCTTGTTAAAGGCCTCTTTCATCTTGAGATTGCCGAACTGATGACGCAATTTATCGTTGCTGATCACCAGCAGCGTGTCTACATATTGTTTCATCACCATAATTCCTTCTTCGGCCTGCGTTTGTCGCTTTTTGCCCTCATAGGAGAAGGGGGTGGTAACGATACCCACGGTCAGGATACCCAATTCGCGGCAAATCCGCGCAATGATCGGTGCCCCGCCCGTACCTGTTCCACCACCCATACCGGCGGTTACAAAGGCCATCTTCGTATTCACTTCCAGAATACGTTTTATTTCTTCGAGACTCTCTTCTGTGGCCTGCCGGCCGATATCGGGATTGGCTCCCGCTCCCAGCCCCTGCGTTAAATGCGGTCCGAGCTGCACCCGGTTCGGCACCTTACTCTGTGCGATCGACTGTGCATCGGTATTGCAGACGATGAAGTTTACTCCTTCAATATGCTGGCTATACATATGGTTGACCGCATTGCTGCCGCCGCCGCCTACACCAATCACCTTGATGATAGATGACTTTTCTTTCGGGAGATCAAAGTGAATCATAAATGAAAATTATTAGGTTAGTAAGTATTGTTCGTTGTCGCTCGGGTTCGGTTCTATTCTGGTTTGGTTCGATTTTGGTATAGCCGGTTCTGTTTTTAGTTTCCGGTTCCAGTTGCCGGGATGTTCAGGGATCACCTCCTGGCGTTGCTCACAATGCCCGGTCCTCTTCTTCCTTAAATAGATCGATCAGGGTTACTTTGAATTTTCCCCAGAAGTCCTTCAGTCCCTTTCTGTTTTTCACTTTTTCAGATAGTTCTTCATCCCCTTTACCCGTTACCTGCTGCGGTGCATGGTTTTTTAATGTTTCCGGCACCTCTACTTTAGGGTAGTTCATTTCAAATTGTTTCCGGTTATGTTCGTAGTCGCTATACCCCTTCAGGATCAGCCCTATACAGGTAGAATAAGTTGGTCTGGTCAGTTCTTCAATATGACCGGGTGCAAGGTGTTCGTTGGGATAGCCAATCCTGGCATTCAGTCCGGTTGTGTATTCCGTAAGCTGGATCAGGTGTTTCAACTGGGCGCCCCCGCCGGTAAGTACGATTCCGCCGTTGAGCATTTTGCTGTCGAGCCCCACCTGTTTGAGATGAAAGGTGACAAAGTCCATGATCTCGCTCATACGCGCCTGGATGATATTGGCCAGGTTCTTCACGCTGATTTCCTTGGGAGGTAATCCGCGAAGGCCGGGGATGGTGATCACCGCATTGGCTCTCGCCTCGTTGGAAAGCGCCGAACCAAACTGCACCTTCATCTGTTCTGCCTGCGTTTTTAAAACCCCCAGGCCGGTCTTGATATCGTTCGTAATATTTTCCCCACCGAAGGGTATCACCACCGTATGTTTCAGGATGCCTTCATAAAAAACGGCAAGATCGGTGGTTCCTCCTCCGATGTCCACGATAGCCACTCCGGCTTCCAGGTCTTCCTGACCCATCACCGCGGCAGAAGAAGCCAGCGGCTGCAGCACCAGGTCTTTCGTGCTCAGGCCGCTTTTTTCCACCGCGCGGTTGATATTGCGAATGGCATTTTTGTCGCCCGTGATGATATGAAAATTCGCACCCACTTTTACACCTCCATAACCAATAGGGTCTGGTATATTCTGGAAATTGTCTACCGTGTATTCCTGCGGTATCACGTCGATGATCTGATCGCCTGCGGGGATATAGGTTTTGTACTGATCCGCTATGAGTTGATCCACTTCCTTTTGGGAGATCTCTTCTTCTGTGTGGTGCCGCACGATATCGCCCCTTGTCTGCAGGCTCTTGATGTGGTGCCCGGCAATGCCTACGTACACATCCGAGATATCAAGGTTGGGATTAGAAGCATAGCAATTCTCAAGTGCCGTTTTAATTGCTTTGATGGTCTCGTCGATATTCAGTACCTGGCCGTGCTTGACGCCGTTCGAGTTGGCGCGGCCGAACCCGATGATTTCCAGTTTCCCGAACTCGTTCTTGCGCCCGGCGATCGCCGCGATCTTCGTCGTGCCGATATCTAATCCTACGATAATGGGTTGTTCTGTGTTCATGATGGTATGCTGTTTTAGTTGTTGTTATTTTTAGCTATTATTTTTTTACGCCTATTACCTGTTTGTCGAATTGTAGTTTTACGCGTTCGTATTTATCCATACCTGCTTTCGACAAAACCTGCTTATAGAATATCATTAACCGGTGAAATTTTTTCTCATATCCTCTGCCATTTCCAAATTCAATCACATGGTTGCCGACCACCGGCACCATTTCAAAAGACCTTCCATGAGTGATATCAACCTGTGCAATCTGGGCCATCCAGAAGGGGTCGTTCAACAGGAACAGGCTGATATCACGGATCTCGCTCACCAGTTGGCTATCGGAAACATTCCAGGCAGTGGTGCCTTTACGTCCCCCATAGTCAGGGAAGCCCGTGAACACCGGGAGTTTCACCGATTTTTTGGGAGATAGGGGTAAACGTCTGCCGGCACTGTCTATATAAAAACTTCCGCCCCCCGAAGTGAAAATGCGGGCCACCGGTTCGCGTTCCACTATCCTTATCCGGAGCATCCTGTTGTTATCGAAATACAGTTCTGCGTTTTGCACCCACACCTGTTTCTCAAGTTCTACCTCAAGCTGGTGGAGGTCGAACGACCGGATGCTGCGGCTTTTCAGATCTATTGTAAGATCGTTGCCCAACATTTTCATGACGTCATTGCTATCAATGAATCCATTATTATTTTTCGCTCCCTCGATCCGGATATCGAAACCCCGGCAATGCTGCAGGCTCCGCACGTTCACGGCGGCAACAAACAGGCTCAACAGGCCCACCGCTGCCAATAGCCAGCAACAGCCCCAGATGATCCGCCTGATATTTTGTTTAATGCGCATGCGTCAACGAGTCGTTTAAAAGTTGTTGGATGGGATTCACCAGCATATCGATATCTCCCGCCCCGGCCGTGATGAACAATTGCCGCTTCCCCTCCCCTTTCTTCAGTCTTTCTTCCAGCAACGGCAATAATTTCTCTTTGTCAACCAGTGTTGCCTTGCCGCCAACGATCCCCCCGGCCAACAAAGCGCTGCTCACCCCTGCAATGGGCTGTTCCCGGGCAGGGTAGACCGGCAGCAGGATCACTTCATCTGCGATAGCAAGACTGGCTGCAAATGCCGTCGCCAGGTCGCGGGTCCGCGAATACAGGTGCGGCTGGAAGATCACCGTGCTGTGATAGTCGCGGAACAATGCGGTGGCGCTGGTAAGCAGCGCCGCCAGTTCTTCCGGATGATGGGCGTAATCGTCGATGTACACCAGCCCGTCTTCTTTTATGATATATTCAAAGCGCCGCTTCACTCCCCGGAAATCCTGCACCGCCTTGCGTATCCTATCCATTTCAATATGCAACAGTCGCGCAACCCCTACCGCCACCACCGTATTTTCCACGTTATGCATACCACCCATCTGCAGCTCCATGTTCGTGAGCAACTCTGCACCCATTGCTATGTCAAAGCGGTACCGACCGTCCACGACGGTCACATTCTTCGCGTATATATCGGCGTTGGTATCTGAAAGATGGTAGGTGAGCACTCTGTCTGCCTTCAGTTCTGCGGATCGCCGGATTCCTTTTTTCACCAGCAGGCAGCCACCCGGTTTTATCTTCCGGGTAAAATCAATGAATGCATCCTGCATGACTTCCTCAGTGCCGTAAATATCCAGGTGATCGGCGTCCATTGCCGTGATCACCGCGATATCGGGTTGAAGTTGCAGGAAACTGCGGTCGTACTCATCCGCTTCCACCACACAGAGATCCCTTTTATCAGGCCAGAAATTGGTATGATAATTTACAGCGATACCACCCAGGAAAGCATTGCATCCGTAGCCGGTATGTCGGAGCAGGTGGGCGGTCATGGTGCTCACAGTGGTTTTTCCGTGTGTGCCCGCCACACATATATTGAACGTATCTGCCGTGATCTCCGCCAATACCTCACTGCGTTTGCGCAGCGTATACTGATGAGTGCGATAGAAGGCCAGTTGACGGTGACTGTCAGGAATAGCGGGCGTGTACACGACGAGCCCCGCATCTTTTGGAGCCAGCGCCACATCGTCCTGATAACAGACACCGATGCCTTCTGCAACCAACTGCCGGGTAAGAGCGGTCTCGGCCCGGTCGTAGCCGCTTACTTTTTTACCCCGCGAATAAAAATACCGCGCAAGGGCGCTCATACCGATCCCGCCGATACCAATGAAGTAAATATGCCGTATGTCGACCCCTTTATCCATGGATCATCCTTATAATTTCGCGGGCGACCCGTTCATCGGCATTCGCCACCGCCAGTTTACCAATATTATTCTTCAGGCGTTCCCGTTTCTGATCGTCTGCTGCCAGCGCAATAATGGCCGGCAGCAAACCGGTTTTTGCCTGAGCATCCGCGATCATTTCTCCTGCTTCCTTTTCCACCAGTTTTTTTGCGTTCACCGTTTGATGATCTTCCGCCGCCGTGGGGAGCGGCACCAGGATCGCCGGCTTCTGCATCACACACAGTTCGGCGATCGCCATTGCTCCGGCCCGCGAGACCACCATGTCGGCCGCTGCGTAACCATATTCCATCCGGGTGATAAATCCGTTTGTCCAGATATGCTGTTTCCCTTTTGTCAGTTCCTTTGCCTGTTCAGCAAAACGCCCGCCGGTTTGCCACACGAGTTGCAGATCGTTCGTCGCAAATTGTTCGATGCCGTTGGCGACGGCCTCATTGATGCTTCTGGCTCCCTGACTGCCACCCGTTACCAGTACCGTTTTCCGCGTCGCATCGATTCCGAAAAACTCCGCTGCCTGCGCACGTGATACCTGACCTTCAGCAATCGCTCTTCTTACCGGGTTACCGGTCACCATCAGCTTGTCTGCCGGAAAGAATTTTTCCATACCCTCTCCCGCCACAAATATTTTTTTTGCTCTTTTTCCCAGCAGGATATTGGTTTTACCCGCAAATGAGTTCGATTCATGAATAAAGGTGGGTATGCCTTTCCACTGGGCGTAACGGAGTACCGGGAAAGCCGCATAGCCGCCTACGCCGACCACTGCATCGGGGCGGAATGCACTTATAATACGGCTCACCTGTGCAAAGCTTTTGACTACTTTAAATGGCAGGGAAATATTTTTGAGCAAAGCGTTTCTGTTGAATCCCGCTATGTCGATTCCCCGGATCGCGTAGCCGGCGGCCGGCACTTTCTCCATCTCCATCCGGCCCTTCGCCCCCACAAACAGAATGTTGCAAGCAGGGTCGATCACCCGGATCGCGTTGGCGATCGCTACCGCGGGGAATATATGTCCCCCGGTACCTCCTCCTGCTATGATGATCCTCTTGCTCATTCAAAATATTTTTAACCACAGCTCTTACGCATGCCCTTCGCGGGGTGTCAGCGCAGCAGTGGCGTTTCCTCCTTCCAGTTGTTCCACATTCCTGGCCACACTCAGGATGATGCCGATTGCCATGCAGGTGAACAGGAAAGAGCTCCCCCCCATGCTCACCAGCGGAAGCGTCACACCCGTTACCGGGAACAGGTTCACATTCACCGCCATATTGATCAACGCCTGTATCACGAGTGTAAAACTCAGCCCCAACGCCAGAAAAGCTCCGAAAGCATAGGGGCATCGCCTGAATATCCGGATGCTCCGAAACAGGAACACCAGGTAAATAAAAATGATAAAAGCGCCGCCGATCAAACCGTACTCTTCAACTATGATCGCGTAAATAAAATCCGAATAAGGATGGGGCAAAAAATTCCGCTGCTCACTATTACCGGGGCCCAGACCTATTATACCTCCTTTTGCGATTGCGATCTTCGCCTGGTTCACCTGGTAGTGTTCATCCCTGTCGTCCTGCGGCCCATTGTACATAAAATTCTGCACACGTTTGATCCAGGTTGGCATCCTTCCCAGTTCCACCACAGCGGGCAGTTCTTTCATCTTTCCTTCTCCCTTGTCGTAATAAGCCGCTGCCAGCAGCACTAATATCACCACCGGTATGGCTGCTATGCCTATTGTGAGGCCGATATGTTTCATGCTCACTCGGCCGATGAACATCAATAACAGGCTGGTGGCGCCGATCAGCAGGGCGGTCGATAGATTCGCCGGGGCCACCAGCAAACAGATCACCAATACGGGGATGATCAGGGGAAGAAAGCCCTTTTTAAAGTCCTTGATGACATCCTGCTTTTTACTCAGCATTCGCCCGAGATACATAAAGAGGGCGAGCTTGGCCAGGTCGGAAGTCTGGAAGGTAAGGTTAATGATAGGCAACCGGATCCACCTGCTGCCCTCGTTCAGACGTACCCCGTACAACAATGTCCACAGCAGCAAGGGGATCGCCAGTATAAAAAGGATGCGCGACCACTGCGAATACAGGGTATAGTTGACCCGGTGCGCAAAATAGATCAGCGCCACTCCTATCGTAATAAACATCACCTGCTTCAACAGGTATATCTCGGTGTTGCCCTTATTATGGCGATAGGCCAGCAAGCCTGTGGAACTGTACACAGCCAGCAGCGATACGAGCGCCAGCAATACCACGGTGGCCCATATCACTTTGTCGCCCCTCGTTTTATCACTGAGGCCGCGCAAACGGTCTATGTTAACAAATTCATTCATACGCACGGGTGGGGCCGGCCTGAGCCTTTCCCAGGTTGTGTTATTTTAAAGGGCCCTTACAGCCAGCTTAAACTGGTTGCCGCGGTCCTCATAATTATTGAACAGGTCGAAACTGGCGCATGCCGGGCTCAGCAACACCACGTCGCCCGGTTCCGCAAGCCCGAAAGCCGTCTGCACAGCGGCTGCGGCACTTTCCGTATCGGTTATCACCGACACCTCACCTCCAAATACCTCGTGTATCTTGGAATTATCTTTGCCGAGGCAGACGATCGCTTTCACTTTTTCTCTTACCAACTCCAGGAGCATGTCGTAGTCATTGCCCTTGTCCACTCCGCCGAGGATGAGTACCGTGGGTTTCGGCATGCTTTCCAATGCAAACCAGGTGCTGTTCACGTTGGTCGCTTTGCTGTCGTTGATAAAATCGACCCCTCGGATGGTCACAACAAACTCCATGCGATGCTCCAGGGATTCGAACGATTGTACCGCCTCCCTGATCTTCGATTTTCTGATACCCACAATAGACGCGGCCAGCCCTGCTGCCATAGTATTGTATTGATTGTGTTTCCCCTTCAGGGTAAAATCGTAAATGCTCATTTGCATTTTCTCTTCATTAGTCTTGATGGTCATTTGTTCATTCATAATATATGCTCCCCGGTTTAATGCTCTTTGCATGGTGAATGGAAATGGGTTTGATCTGACAGCATGTCCCTTTAGGTACTGCATGGTCAGGGGGTCGTCTTCACAGTATATAAAGTAGTCGCTGCTGGTTTGGTTCATAGTGATGCGGAATTTGCTGTTTACATAGTTTTCGATATTATACCCGTACCGGTCGAGATGGTCTTCCGTGATATTGGTGATCACCGCGATCTCCGGCCGAAACGATTGAATATCGTCGAGCTGAAAGCTGCTGATCTCCGCTACATACCACTGTTTCGGGTCTTCCTTCACCTGTCTCGCAAATGAAAACCCGATATTGCCTACGAGCGCGGCGTCTATGCCCGCCACGCTGAACATCCGGTTGATGAGCGACGTGGTGGTGGTTTTTCCGTTACTACCGGTTATCGCCACGATCCTGCTGCTGCCCCGGTGACGGTATGCCAGCTCTATCTCACTGATCAGCGGGGTACCCCGACTCCTGATCTTTTTGATCACACCGGCTTTTTCCGGTATTCCCGGACTTTTTACCACTTCGTCTGCAGCAAACGCCCGATCCGAGTGCCCGCCTTCTTCGTAGGGTATCCCACCTGCACTCAGCTCCTGTTTATACCGTTCCGCAATTGGGCCTGCATCGGAAACAAACACTTCGTAACCTTGCTGCCGGCCCAGCAGCGCTGCTCCTACACCGCTCTCGCCGCCTCCGAGTATAACAAGCCTTTTGCTCATGGCAATCCCAGGTATTTGGGGTCCGGATTAAGGGGGTTTTTCAGTAGTTTAGACTTTGCTCAGCGCTTCAATTACTTTTCGACAGTTGGTTTTTCCAGGTACATGTTTTCTCAACAACGGGTTTTTCCTCAGGCAATGAATCGTCTTTATCTGATTTTCAGTGTTACAATGGAAAAGGCAACACAAAAAACCGTTACTATCCAGAACCGTGTTACTATTTTGCTTTCATGGTATCCGAGCTTCTGATAATGATGGTGCAGCGGGCTCATCAGAAATACCCGCCTCCCTTCGCCATATTTCTTTTTCGTGTATTTGAAATAGGCAACCTGGATCATCACGCTCAGGTTTTCTACCAGGAACACGCCGCAGAAAATGGGAATCAGCAATTCTTTCCGTACAATGATCGCGAGTGCGGCAATGATGCCTCCCAGCGTCAAACTGCCGGTATCGCCCATAAATACCTGTGCGGGGTAGGCATTGAACCACAAAAACCCTACGCAGGCGCCCACCATTGCCCCAATAAAAATAGACAGCTCGCCCAGGTTCGGGATGTACATGATGTTGAGGTATTCAGCAAACCGGAGATTACCGCTCGCATACGCGAATATGCCGAGGCATACACCGATCAGTGCGCTCGTACCTGTGACCAATCCATCCAGGCCGTCCGTTATGTTGGCCCCGTTGGACACCGCCGTGACGATAAATATCACCACCAGCACATACAACACCCAGGTGAGCCCCCGGATCGATTCGGGCAATAACTTAGAATAATTGAACTCGTGGCTTTTTACAAAGGGGATGGTGGTGATGGGTTCGTCTGCTATCACAAAATTCATCTGTTTGTCGTCCAGTTTCCGCGTGATCACCTTGGTACTGTCGGTTGCCGGTCCGGTATATTCCCGCCACACCTGTGTGTTTTCATTATATATCAGGGTGGTGGCTACAACGATGCCGAGCACCACCTGCCCCAGCACCTTAAACCAGCCTGCCAGCCCATCTCTATCTCCTTTCTTATATACAACACCTTTTTGCTGGGCCAGCTTTTTTGCTTTCAGCTTCAGGTAGTCGTCTATAAAACCGATCAGGCCCAGCCATATTGTGCTGAATATCATCAGCCGGATGTAGGCCTTGTTCAGATCTGCCAGCAGCAAAGTGGGCAGGAGCACCGCCAGGATGATGATCATCCCACCCATTGTAGGAGTCCCTCTCTTCTGCTGCTCGCCAGCCAGACCGAGATCGCGCACGCTTTCTCCCACCTGCTTCTTCAGCAACAGGTTGATCAGCTTTTTGCCAAACAGTGCAGAGATCACCAGCGAGAAGATCACTGCAAGCAGCACTCTCGAAGTGATGAATTGGAACAGCGCACTTCCCGGCAGCTTGATCCCTTCGTCCCTGAACCATTCAAATAGGTGGTAGAGCATGTAATTTTATTTTCCTAATAGTTCAAACATCTCCAGCAATACCTGTTTATCGTCGAAAGGATATTTCACCCCTTTTATTTCCTGATATTTTTCATGCCCCTTGCCGGCGATCAGCAGAATATCTTCTGCCTGCGCGAGGCTGACAGCAGTTTTGATCGCTTCCCTCCTGTCCGCGATGGACAGGTACTTTCTTTTTGCAGCCGTACCCAACCCCTGCTGCATATCGCGCAGGATCGCTTCCGGATCCTCACTTCGGGGATTATCCGAAGTAAAAACAACCCTGTTACTATATTCACAGGCGGTTTCCGCCATCAGTGGGCGTTTTGTACGATCCCGGTCGCCGCCACATCCCACCACGGTGATCACCTGCTCGTGACCTTTCCGCAGTTTGCGGATGGTGCCGAGCACATTGAGCAGTGCATCTGGTGTATGCGCATAGTCGATAATACCGATCAGCTTGGCCTGAGGTGAAACATAATACTCGAACCGGCCTGCGGCGCCTGTCAATGCGCTCAGGTGCAGGAGTATTTCCGATTTTTCCAGACCCAGGCAGTTTGCGGCCCCGAACACTGCCAGCAGGTTGTAGGCATTGAATTCGCCAATCAGCCGGAAATGGACTTCCTGATCGTTCACTGTCATCACAAGCCCCGATAGTCCGTTCTCAAGGATACGGCCCTTAAAGGCAGCCGTGGTGGTAAGGCTATAGAAATATTTAGTGGCGTTGCAGTTCTGCAGCATCACGGCACCTCGTTTGTCGTCGGCGTTGGAAACTGCGAAGGCGTTAGCAGGCAGGCCGTCAAAAAAAGATTTCTTTACCCTGATGTATGCATCGAAGGTTTTGTGATAATCCAGATGATCGTGGGTGATATTGCTGAATACTCCACCTGAAAAAACCAGTCCTGTTACACGGTGCTGTTGGATAGCATGCGAGCTCACTTCCATGAATACATGTGTGCACCCGCTTTCCACCATCTGTTTTAGAAGGCTGTTCAGGCTTACAGCGTCGGGTGTGGTGTGTGTTGCCTCCACCAGTCTGTTGCCAATATGGTTGCGCACGGTACTCAACAGGCCGCAGGTATAACCCATGCTGGTGAACAATTTGAACAACAGGGTAGCGATAGTGGTTTTACCATTGGTGCCCGTAACACCCACCAGTTTCAGGCGAGCGGAAGGCCGGTCATAGAAATTGTGGGCCATGATACCGGCGGCTACCGCGCTATTCTCCACCTGTACATAAGTTACGCCGTCCCGCTTATTTGCTGGCATGGTCTCACATATCACCGCCACGGCAGATTGCTCCACGGCCATGTCGATGAACTGGTGGCCATCTGCGACGGCTCCTTTTACGGCGATAAAAACACTCTCTCCCCCAACCTTACGTGAGTCAAGCTGCAAGTTGCCCACCTGCGCCGACATATTTCCGTCGACGGCTCTGATGTTCACCCCAAATAATATGTCCTGCAAGCCTGTCATTGATTCGGATCGGTATTTCTATTGGTTAGTTCAATTATTTAATTCAATTCCACCCGCACTGTCTGCCCGTTGCGTAGTGGCAGGCCGGCGACCACAGACTGGGCCACCACTTTTCCGCGACCGCTGACCTGCACTTTCACCCCTCTGTTCTCCAGCAGGAACAATGCGTCTTTTAATCCCATTCCCCGCATGTCTGGCATTGTATTCGCCTCAAACTCTCGTCCCCTCATCACTGCCTGGCTGCTAAAGCCGGAAAGGGCGTTGTATTTTTGCTGGCCGGCCGAATCGGCATACGGCATACCCAACCTACCCAGCACTGTTTTCATTTCATTGGTAGCCCCTGCATACCGGTACAACGAGCTATCGGGCAACGGCACGTAGGGCTCGCGTCCCTTCTCTTCATTGGCGTGGAGGGCATATAATTTATCTGCCACTTCCCTGAACACGGGACCGGCCACAGAAGCTCCATACACTTTTTTCGCAAACGGTTTGTTCTTGATCACAACGATGCAGGAATATTTGGGATCATTAGCCGGAAAGTAGCCGGCAAAAGACGACTGATAGATGCGGTCGGCATACCCGCGTTTGCCGTTGGCCACGAGTGCAGTTCCTGTTTTACCTGCTACCGAATAAGGAGAATCCTGAAAAAGGCGATATCCGGTTCCCCCCTTCTCGCTGCACACTCCTTCCAGGGATTCGCGAAGATGCTTTAGCGTCGATTCGGTACAGATCCTTTGTTCTAATATATAAGGTTCATGTCGGTTTACCGGAACACCGCCCTGGCGGATCTCCTCCACGAGGTAGGGGCGCATCATTTTGCCGTCGTTGGCTACCGCGTTGTACAGCATCAGCGTCTGGAGCGGGCTTACCAACACTTCGTACCCAAAGCTCATCCAGGGAAGCGTGGTGGCGCTCCAGGTCTTGGATTTCGGATTTTTGATAACAGGATGGGTTTCTCCTATCAGGTCGATACCGGAAAACTCGTCAAGGTGCAGCCTGCGGAGGTGATTGATAAAACGCATAGGCTGCTTCGCATACGCATTCCACACCAGCTTTGCCATCCCCACGTTTGAACTGTATTCAAATGCCTGCTTCAGCGTCACTTCGTTCTTGTCGTGGCGCTCGCTATCGTATACTGTCCGCCGCGCCACTTTCCAAACCCCTTTTTCCAGGTCGACCTTTTCATCAAGGCTGTGTTTGTCTTCCAGCAGGGCCAGCAGTGTAGCCAGTTTGAAGGTAGAGCCAGGCTCCGAGGCGAGGATGGCGTAGTTCAGATTCTCCCAATATTCACCGGCCGGGGTTCTGCCCAGGTTAGCGATGGCCTTTATCTTTCCGGTGTGTACTTCCATCACGATGCAGGTGCCGTATTCACATTCATTCTCTTCCATCATTCGCAACAGGGCGGCTTCTGCAATATCCTGGGTATTCACGTCGATCGTTGTAACGATGTCCTTGCCCTGTTCCGGCTCTATCTCGTATCCTTCCACGGGTACATATACTCCGCCGGCAATAAACCTTACCAGCCTTTTACCGCTCTGACCCTTTAATATCGAATCATAGGTGTTCTCAAGCCCCACGTTGGAGTTTTTTATTCTGCCGTCGCTGTCGATGAATTCGCGAGAGAGGCCGATGGTCCGGTTGGCAAGTAGGCCATAAGGGTTAAGCCGCTTGTTGTTCACTTCCGCAATAAAACCGCTTTTGTTTTTACCCTGTCTAACCAGCGGAAATTGCCTGAGTTGTTTGTATTGTGCAAACGGTATGTTTTTCTTAAGCCGGTAGTACCGGCTGCTTTTTCCGAACTGGTGCTGCAGCTCCTTCTTGTATTGAGCCGCCGATTTATCTTTGAACAGACTGGCAAGGCAAATGGAGAGGGAGTCAATATTCTCATGAAACCTTTTTCCGTTTTTCTCTCTGAGTCCGTCTGCCGCAAAATCAATATAGATATCAAAAAAGGGTATAGAAGTGCTCAGCATATCACCATCGTCGCTGTATATCGTACCGCGGGCGGCTTCCACTTCAACAAAACGCTGTTGCTGTGCTTTGGCCACTTCCTTCCAGTGCTCTCCTTCTGCCTGCTGGATATACACCACGCGGCCCAGGATCAAAGCCCCGAAAAGGACCGTGCCGAGGAAACACAGGTGCACTCTCCATAATATGTCGCGTTTTACTTCCAACCAGGTTAATTTATTTTATCGCACTGTCTTTCAGCACCACCGGAGGCATGGTCAGTTCTTTCAATCCCAGAGGAGCCACGGCTTTCGCCAGCTCACTTTGTTTGCTACGGAACATCAGTTCCCCCTTCAATGTTTTATATTCATAGCTCAGCTCGTCTAGTTCTTTGTTCAGCCTGTCAATGTCCCGCACCGTTTTATCTGCATAGTGACCGTTATAGATATACACAACCGCCAATAGCGATAGGAACAGAAAAAACGGAAAATTCTTTACGATCCACTGGTAGTTCAGTAATCGTTTCCATTCTGCACGTCCCTCTTTTGTATGTCCTCCTTCTTTCATCTTGTTCCTGGTTTTCGTGTGGCAAGCTTAGCCATCCGCCTGATACGGACCTTGTTTTTCCGCGATCCTCAACTTGGCGCTTCGGGCGCGGGGATTCTCTTTCAGTTCTTTTTCACCGGGTGTCATGGGCTTTTTTGTGATGATCCGTAGCTGCGAACGTCCACCTCTGTTGCCAAATACATCCCGGACATCCTCCCGATCAAAACTCCCCTGCCGGAAAAACAGTTTTACCAGTCTATCTTCCAATGAATGAAAGGTGATGATCGCTACCCTTCCTCCTTCCCGCAGGGCGTCCGGCACCTGTTCCAGCAATTCCTTCAGCGCTCCCAGTTCGTCGTTCACCTCAATCCGCAGGGCCTGGAATACCTGCGCGAAATATTTATGTGGGTTGCCCTTTACTACATGGTGAACAGCATTCCTGAACCCTGCAATAGACCTGAAAGCAACTATCTTCCGGGCTTCCACCACGGTCCTGGCGAGTGTTTTGGCATTCGTGACTTCACCGAACTCGCCAAATACCCGATGCAGGTCCTGTTCGCTATAGGTATTCAGCAGTGCGGCGGCCGTTAATTCCTGGCGCCTATCCATCCGCATATCCAGCTCGCCTGCGAACCGGGTTGAAAAACCTCTTTCCTCGCTATCTAACTGGTAGCTGCTGACGCCCAGATCGGCCAGGATCCCATCCACCTCCGGCACCTTATGCAACCGCAGGAAACGCTGCAAATGCCGGAAATTATGGGGAATGAACAGCAGCCTCTCATCTTCCGGAAGATTGGATTTAGCGTCTGCATCCTGGTCAAAAGCCAGCAGTCTGCCGTCCGGTCCCAGCGCCTCCAGCAGAGCAGCCGAATGGCCGCCCCCGCCAAATGTGCAGTCTACGTACACCCCGTCCCGCTTCACCTGCAAGGCAGCGATCGCCTCGCTCAGAAGAACGGGAACATGGTATCCGGATGCTGCTTTTTTCGCCATAACGCAGACGGTTAAAAGTCAAGCCCGTTCGGTATCACTTCCTTGGCCAGCTCGCTGAATGTTTGCGGCGTCATCGTCTCAAAGAACTCTCGGTATTTCACCTTGTCCCATATCTCTATCTTTTTTACGGAGCCCACCAGCACTATATCTTTGTCAATACTGCCGTGCTCCCGCAGGTTGGGCGGGATTAGCAGTCTGCCAGCGGTATCAAGTTCCAGCTCGGTAGCTCCGTTAAAAAAAAATCTTCTGAATTCCCGTACTTTCGGGTCAAAATCGTTCAGTTTGCTTATGCCTTCAAAAATTGGTTCCCAGTTCGTCAAAGGGTACAGGGAGAGACATCTCTCAAATCCTCTGTTGATAACAAACTGGCTGGAAGTGTTCTCGGGTAGCTTGCGCCTGATAGCAGCAGGCAGCAGAAAGCGGCCCTTTGCATCGACTGTTGCTTCGTATTCACCAAGAAAACCAATCATTTATAAGCGATTTTGACCCTACTGAACTAAACTAACACAAAATAACACTTTTTCCCACTTTGATATGGGGATCGGGTTTATTTAATTTTTCCACAAGTTGAAATCTTCTGAAACTGCCTACCAGTAAGCATAAGATCGTTTTTGAGGCAGAAAATCGTAAAAACCCTGTGGATTACCTTGAATTATTGTGAATTGAATGTTATTAACTGAAAATGATCCGTCCGGAAAACATTGCAATAGCCGAATTTGATTACGCCCTGCCCGATGACCGCATCGCCCTGTACCCGGTGGCTGTACGGGATCAGTCGAGGCTGCTCGTCTACCAGCAGGAAGGCATCAGAGAAGACGTTTTTCAGCATATCCCCGCTTATCTCCCGGGCGACTCCCTGATCATTTTTAATAATTCGCGGGTGGTTGAGGCCCGGCTATTGTTTCGCAAGCCCACCGGTGCCCTGATCGAGATATTCTGCCTGGAGCCTGGCCCGGAGCAGGGGGATATTAGCGCAGCTCTCACAAACCGGGGATCGGTGCTTTGGAAATGTCTGGTAGGGAATGCCGCTGCGTGGACACCCGGTCTCACGCTTGAAAAACAATTCTCGGCGGGCCAGTTGCTCCAGGCCGTGATGGTGGAGAAGCAGGAAGACGGCTTTCTGGTGCAATTGTCCTGGACTCCCGGAGAACTGAGTTTTGCCGAACTGCTCCATGAAACCGGCATCATCCCCCTTCCCCCATATATTCGAAGAAAGGTGGAGAACGAGGATGTCGAGCGTTATCAAACAATTTATGCGCATTCGCCGGGTTCCGTGGCGGCACCCACTGCGGGACTGCATTTTACGCACCGGGTGCTGGACGAACTGGCCCGGCGCGGTATCCGCCGCAACTTTATCACGTTGCATGTGGGAGCCGGCACCTTCATGCCGGTGAAGACGCCGACGATGCACGATCACGACATGCATGCAGAACACATTGAAGTGAGCGCCGGCCTGATCGCCAACCTGCTGCACAAAAAGGGCCCGCTGGTGGCGGTGGGCACGACCTCCATGCGGGCACTGGAAAGCCTGTACTGGGCAGGAGTCAAACTATTGGAACATCCCGGCTTACCAACAACAACCCTGCAGGTAGCCCAATGGGAGCCCTACAATAATAAAAACGATTGTCCGGTACCGGTAGCAGATGCGCTAACCGCCCTGATGCGGTTCATCGAAAGATCCGGCTCAGAACAACTCCTCATCAGCACCCGGCTACTGATCGTCCCTTCGTATTCTTTCAGGCTGGTCGACGTGCTCATCACAAATTTTCATCAGCCGCGATCCACGCTGCTACTGCTGGTAGCAGCCTTCATCGGGGACGACTGGAAACGCGTATACACCTATGGGTTAGCGAACGGTTTCCGGTTCCTCAGCTATGGAGACAGTTGTCTGCTATTCAGAAAATGAGGAAACTAAGACGGTAGTTTTTCTTTCTGGGGGGATTGGCCCGTTTGTTCGGGAAACGGTCTTTCGCGTATCGCCGGTATCTCAAGCGTAAACGTTGAGCCCTTACCCAGCACGCTGTCTGCTTTTATGCTACCGCCGTGTGCGTCAATGATCGTTTTTACATAGCTGAGGCCGAGGCCGAAACCTTTCACATTATGCAGGTTGCCGGTGTGGGCGCGGTAAAATTTCTCGAAAATCCTGCGTACGGTTTCCTTGCTCATGCCGATTCCGTTATCCTCAAATTTCAATACAAGGTTTCGTCCGACGTTCGTGCTGGTGATCCTCAGTACCAGGTTCTCACGGGAATATTTCACCGCATTGTCAACAAGATTGGAGATCAGATTGCGCAGATGCACATCGTCACCATTCACCAGGTCCTGTTTGGCGTGCAGATTCAGCTCTATCCGTCCGCCGATATCCTGCAGGTGAAGTGTGTAATTGGAAACCACCTCTTTGATGAGTTCCTGCAGCCGCAGCGGGGATTTACGAAGCTGAACCTCCTGACGGTCCATCAGGGCCGCCTGCAGTATCGTTTCCACGTGCTTGTTCATGCGCTTATTCTCTTCCTTGATAATGCCACTGAAATAGTCCATTCTGGAACGATCCTCTATCACCTTGTCGTTCCTGAGCGCGTCTACCGCCAACGATATAGTGGCCAACGGTGTTTTGAACTCATGGGTCATATTATTGATGAAATCGTTCTTGATCTCACTTAGTTTTTTTTGCCGCAAGAGCGCGTAAATAGTAGTAGAAAATGCGCTGATGATCATTAGGGTAAAAAAAATGGAACCGATGATCATCCACTTCATCTGCTTAAAAACAATGGCTTTGAAATTCGGTACCACCAGGAACATCTGCTGGACGGGCACAAGGTTCTCCAGGTCGCTGCCTCCTGGCGGCTGAAGCGGGTAGTGCCACTCGAAATTATGCACAGTGTCTTCCGACTGCTCCACGAAACGATCCGATTTTAGCTGGTATTCGTAATTCAGCAATCCGGATTCCACCAACACCGCAAACTCAAAAGGCACATCCTTCAAACCCTGGTTTCGGAATGCTCTGGCCAGCTTTTCCCGGATCTCATACGCCGTGAATTTCTGCGCCACGGTGGCAGGCCGCATAAGCTCGCGCTGAAACTGGTCTGAGGGAAAACTGAAGCCTGGCTTGGTGCGATAGGTCCTGAGAGAAGGCAGGACATTTTTCTGCTCCATCAACTCCAAACCTACATCGTCGAGAGCCCGGTTGATCTTATAACGGAACTCATCCTGTTTGTTCACCAGCATTGTATCCAGCCAGTTGTACTGAACATAGATCGTTCCTATCAAAGAGAGGCTGATCAACACTATGATAATCGGAAAGATTTTCTTCACGGTGGGAGCGTATTTGGCAACAGAAGCCGGTTCAGACAGACAAATTTAATGAACCTAACGGTATATAGCGGCCATTTTAACAGAATTACTGAAGGAAGACAGTTTTATAATCCAGCATTTATGATTTAAATTACAACATGATCAATCCGGCGCCAGGAACATTGTTGATAGCAGAGCCGTTTCTGAAAGATCCGAATTTCAGCCGGACCGTGATATTTATATGCGATCACCAGCACGAGGGCAGCTTTGGATTCGTGTTGAACCGGAGCTTTGGCTATACACTAAACGAACTGATGAACAATGCGGACGACCTTAAAATACCCGTATTCTACGGTGGGCCGGTGCAACTGGACACCATCCATTTCCTGCACCGGTATCCGGCAGAAATAGAAGGCGGTTTCGAGGTTTTTAAAGGCATCTACTGGGGGGGTAACTTTGAAACCACGATCGATCTGCTGAGAAAGGGGAAAATCGATCCCTCAGGCATTCGCTTTTTTATCGGATATTCGGGCTGGTCGGCGGGGCAGTTGGAAGAAGAACTGGGGCAGCGTTCGTGGCTGCTCTCGGAGGCCTCCAGGCGCCTCGTTTTCCATAATAACACGGCTGAGATATGGAAAGATGCGGTAAAAAGCCTGGGCGGTGATTACGGCCTGATGATCAATTTTCCCATCGACCCGCAGCTTAATTAAATCCACCGCTTACCGTTAGGCGGCCGGGAGTCGGTAAGCGAACGACCCTTCTTTTGATTTATTAGAATTGGCCGGCAATCTCCGGGCGGTCAAAGAAGGTAACACCTCGCGCATTAAAAAATCAAAAACCCCGGCCGGGGCCGGGGGACAACTAACACGATCTTTTCGGGGATGATGGACGTAGAGTGATGCGGGGCTAGGCTTCCTGCAACGAGGCGCCTTCCACCAGCACGGTAACATGATTATTCAGCACTTCTACAAATCCTGCCTGGATGTCGAACAGACTTACTTCGTTGTTCCGGTCCATCAATATTTTTAACCTCCCGGCCTTCAGCGCGCTCACCAGGGGCGCATGTTTCTCCAGCACTTCAAATAATCCGGTTATTCCCGGCAACTGGACACCATACACCTGACCGCTGAACAGCTTCTTTTCGGGAGTCAATATCTCAAGGTTCATACTTCAAAAATTAAAATAAAGCGGGATTGCCGTCATCCCGCCAAACAGCTTATCCCTGCGCCTCCGCCTGGAGTTTTTTGCCTTTTTCGATTGCATCATCAATACTTCCTACGAGGTTGAATGCCGCATCCGGGTATTCGTCCACCTCGCCGTTCATGATCATATTGAATCCGCGAATGGTCTCTTCAATAGGCACCAGCACCCCTTTAAGCCCGGTGAACTGCTCTGCCACGTGGAAGGGTTGCGACAGGAACCGCTGCACCTTTCGCGCCCTAGACACCGTCAGCTTATCTTCGTCGCTCAATTCGTCAAGGCCAAGGATGGCAATGATGTCCTGCAATTCCTTATACCGCTGCAGGATCAGTTTAACATTATTGGCGCAGTCATAATGTGCGTCTCCCACAATCTGCGGAGTCAGGATCCGGGAAGTGGAATCAAGGGGATCTACCGCCGGATAAATACCCAGGTCGGCTATCTTGCGGCTTAGCACCGTAGTGGCATCCAGGTGGGCAAAAGTAGTGGCAGGCGCTGGGTCGGTAAGGTCATCCGCAGGCACATACACCGCCTGCACCGAAGTGATTGAGCCATTTCTGGTGGAGGTTATGCGTTCCTGCATAAGCCCCATCTCTGTGGCCAGCGTAGGCTGATAACCCACCGCAGAGGGCATCCTGCCTAACAGCGCGGACACTTCAGAACCCGCCTGGGTAAAACGGAAGATATTGTCTACAAAGAACAGGATATCGCGCCCCTGACCTTGACCGTCGCCATCGCGATAATATTCCGCTACCGTAAGACCGCTGAGGGCCACCCGCGCACGCGCTCCGGGGGGTTCATTCATCTGGCCAAATACAAAAGTGGCTTTGGAGTTTTTCAACTCCTCCAGATCCACTTTGCTGAGGTCCCAACCGCCTTTTTCCATGCTGTGCCGGAATTCCTCACCATAGCTCATGATACCGGCTTCGATCATCTCCCGCATCAGGTCATTACCCTCACGCGTCCTTTCACCTACACCCGCAAATACCGACACCCCGCTGTACGCCTTCGCGATATTATTGATCAACTCCTGGATCAGTACCGTTTTACCTACACCAGCACCACCAAACAGGCCGATCTTCCCTCCCTTTGCATAGGGTTCTATCAGGTCGATCACTTTGATGCCGGTGAATAATACTTCGGTTGCAGTGCTGAGATTCTCAAATGCCGGAGGCCTGCTGTGAATAGGGCGCCCATTGGCCTTGGAAACCTGCGGAAGACCATCGATCGCGTCGCCGGTAACATTGAACAAACGGCCCTTGATATCGTCCCCCACGGGCATGGTGATCGGCCTGCCCGTGTCAGCCACTGCCATTCCCCGCACAAGGCCTTCAGTACCATCCATGGCGATGCAGCGCACACTGTCTTCACCAAGATGCTGCTGGGCTTCCAACACCAGCGTTTCACCGTTTTGCTTTTTTAGTTCAAGCGCACTGTAAATTTCAGGCAGCTTACCATCGAATTGCACGTCCACAACAGCCCCGATAATTTGTTTGATCTTACCAACGTTTGGCATATTTTCAGTTTATTTTTCCAAATATTTTTGAGTTGCCTGAATTTGAATGCATTTCAAAATACCACAAGGCGGTTTAATTCGCGTGCAAAGGTAAGGTAGAAGCCCCGAATGTTGAACCAAATAAGGAAAAAAATTACGCTCCTGTAACGGGTGAGACTCGCACAGGAGGCCTACATTTGCCCCAAAAAACCAGGATGGAGCTGATCGAAGTTACAAATGCCTCTCAGGCCGACCAGTTTATCGAGGTGAACGTCAGGCTAAATCGCGGCAACCCGAATTATATCCGGCCGCTCGACAAGGATATTCATGCCGTATTCGACCCTAATGTCAACAAGGCCCTCCGCCTGGGCGAGATCACCCGCTGGTTATTAAAAAACGACGAGGGGGCACTGATCGGAAGGATCGCCGCTTTTGTCAACCCCAGTTATAAAACGCGGGGCGACGAAGGTGCCGTTGGCGGAATTGGCTTTTTTGACTGCATCAACAGCACAGAAGCTGCCGATAAACTGTTCGATGTGGCCAGGCACTGGCTGCTTCAACGGGGTATGTATGCGATGGACGGGCCCATCAACTGCGGAGAAAGGGACCGGTGGTGGGGACTGATCGTGGAAGGTTTCCAGCCGCCCCCCTACGGCATGAACTATAACCCACCCTATTACCAGCATCTTTTTGAGCAATACGGTTTCCGCAAGTTCTACAATCAGATCTGTTTCGGCATGGAAGTGCAGGTACAGTTGCAGGAGAAGTTCTATACCCGGCACGCCGCTATAGCCCGGGACCCCGCCTTCAGGGCCGTGCACATCCGGAAAAACCGGCTGGAGCAGTTTGCAGCCGATTTCGCGACAGTGTACAATAAAGCATGGGCGGGCCACGGCGGCGTAAAACAGCTGAAAAAGGACGCAGTGATCAAAATGTTCCAGCAAATGAAGCCGGTGATGGACGAAAAGATAGTGTGGTTCGCATACCACAAGGAAGACCCCATAGCTATCTGGATAAACCTGCCCGACCTGAATGAGTGGTTTAAACACCTGAACGGCAAGTTCGGATTCCTGGCCAAGCTCCGGTTCCTCTGGCTGAAGACAACCCGTAAATGCAGGAAATTCACCGGTATCGTCTTCGGCATAGTACCCGAATGGCAGGGGAAAGGTGTGGACGCATACATGATCGTGGAAGGGGCGCGGGTGATCCAGGGCGGACACCTGTATGATTATTTTGAGATGCAGTGGATCGGCGACTTTAACCCCAAGATGATAAATATCGCTGCAAGTCTGGGCACCTACCGGAGCCGGAAACTGATCACCTACCGATACCTGTTCGATCGTACCCTTCCATTTAAAGAGCACCCCATTTTCTAACTGCCGGTTGCTGTGGCACCCCCGCGCGATAAGGCGGCTCGAACACCAGCTCTTTTATTTTCATTGAAGACGGCAAAACACCCCTCTCGCCGCCAGCGTGGCAGCAATTCATTTATTTTCATACGCCGCACCCAGTAATGCACTGCACCGCTTCCAGTAGCCGGCCAGTTATGCAGGTACTCGTAACTTCTTCCTAAATTGCAGCATGGACAAGTTTATTGTTTCGGCGAGAAAATACCGGCCACAGAGCTTCGACACCGTAGTGGGTCAGTCACATATCACCACTACCCTGAAAAATGCCATCAGGAACAGGCAACTGGCCCATGCTTTTCTTTTTTGCGGCCCCCGCGGAGTCGGCAAAACCACCTGCGCGAGGATACTCGCCAAAACTATTAACTGCGAGCAACTGCAGCCCGATGGCGAAGCATGTAATACCTGCCCCTCCTGCGTTGCCTTCAACGAAGGCATTTCGCTGAATATCCATGAGCTGGACGCCGCCAGTAATAATTCGGTTGATGATATCCGCAGCCTGGTCGACCAGGTACGATTCGCTCCGCAGGCAGGCGACTATAAAGTATATATCATCGACGAAGTGCACATGTTAAGTGCGGCTGCTTTTAACGCCTTTCTGAAAACGCTTGAGGAGCCCCCATCGTACGCCATCTTTATCCTGGCAACCACCGAGAAACACAAAATACTGCCGACCATCCTCAGCCGCTGCCAGATATTCGATTTTAAGCGGATCAATGCGTCTGATACGGTAGACCATCTTCTGCAGATCGCAGCAAAAGAGCAGATCACAACCGAAAAAGCTGCTCTCCACGTGATCGCCCAGAAAAGTGAAGGATGCATGCGCGACGCGCTGAGCATCCTCGATAAGATCGTGAGTTTCACGAATGGTGATGTGAGCTACCGCCAGACTCTGGAGCACCTGAATATCCTGGATGAGGACTACTATTTTAAGCTGATGGATTGTATGCTGCAACAGGACCTTGCCGGAGCTCTCCTGCTGTTTGATGAGATCAACCGCCGGGGCTTCGACGAAGAACTGGTGCTGAACGGCTTCTCGGAGTTCGTCAGAAACCTCCTGGTCAGCACAGACGAACGGGTGGCTGCACTGCTGGAAGTAGTAGAAGATTTTAAAGTAAAATATGCTGCCCTGGCGAAAAAAACAACCGCCGGTTACTTAGTCAGCGCCCTAAACCTTTTAAACGAGACAGAACTGAATTACAAAGCAGCCCGCAACAAGCGGCTGCACGTCGAACTGGCGCTGATCCGGCTCGTTTACCTGGGACAGGCCCTGGAACTGACCACAGACGGGGGCGAGGTAGTCAAAAAAAAACCGGTTGAAAATGCCCGCCCCATCGCTTTCCGGAATATTCCGGCCATGCAGCCCGCTCGCAGCCCGATGCAAGAGGGGCCCAAGCTAACAATCCGGAAATCGCCTGGGGAAAAAACTCCGGCCACCCCACGCGAGGCCGCAACTGACCCTAAGGCAAACACAGCAAAGAGCCCACTGGCAGAGCACTCCGCCGGACCTGAGGTTGCTACGGGCCCCACACAAGACAAGCAGCAAAACCCTGCAAAGAAAGCCGCCGGGGAACCCGTGTCGGACTCCGCTCTCACCGCCAACGCTGCCAACCAGGGTGCTGCCGGACAGACGGCCAGTTCCCTGCCGGCGATCGCTGATCCGACCCCGCTGCCAGGGATAAAAACCTCCAAGCTGGAGAACATACGCAAACAGTTTGCCGATAAGACAAATGCCGGCAAAGCCCAACCGGCGATTCCACTCGAACCCGAAAAACTGAAAAAACACTGGGACGCCTACACGGATATCCTGAAAGAAAATAAGAATCCTGCCGTGCCAAGCTTTCAACTTGCGACGCTGCACATATTATCGGATAACCACTTTGAAGTGATTACCAATAACAACCTTGAGCAGAAATTTATTGAAGGGGAAAAAAGGCTGCTGTCCGAACAGCTCCAAAAGGCTTTCCACAACAGGGCTCTCCATTTCTCAATAACAGTGACAGACGATCCGGCCGGGCAAACACTCCTGGAAAAAACCCTCACTAAAAAAGACCAGTTTGTGCTGATGGTGCAACAATACCCTATCATCAAAGAATTAAAAGACAAGTTGAAGCTTGAACTGGATTATTGATTTTTAACTAATTTCACCCCTCAAATTGAATCTATTTACTATGGCTGAAGTGATATTAATGCCCCGTTTGAGCGATACGATGACTGAAGGCGTGATTGCGGCCTGGCATAAAAAGGTGGGCGATGCGGTTAAAAAGGGCGATCTGCTGGCAGAGGTGGAGACGGATAAAGCCACCATGGATCTGGAGAGTTATAAAGACGGCACCCTCCTGCATATTGGTGCTGATAAGGGTGGAGCGCTTCAGGTAAACGACCTCTTGGCAATCATCGGCGCAGAAGGCGAAGACGTCAGCGCGTTGATAAAAGAGCATACAGGTGGCGGATCTGCCGCCGCGCAGGCAACTGAAGAATCGGCCAAAGAACAAAAAGGCGCAGCCGAACCCAAAAAAGAAACAACGACATCCAAAGAAGCAGCTGAAGGACAAAAAGAAGCCATTCCGGATGCGAAGAAAAAGTC
>CAZUWX010000019.1:14256-34788 GCA_964624205.1 uncultured Chitinophagaceae bacterium | reverse complement strand
AAGCCACACCCGACGAAGAAGACGAAACAGCCAGCCGGGAGGGGGGCCGCGTCAAAGCATCTCCCCTGGCAAAAAGACTGGCGGCAGAAAAAGGCATCGATATTTCGGAAGTCCGCGGCAGCGGCGATAACGGCCGTATTATAAAAAAAGACGTAGATGGATTTGTCCCCGCAAGCAAGGGAGCCTCGGGGAAACAAGGTGCGGCCGTGGCTGCTGCACCGACGGGAGAGACCAGCTTCGAAGACACTCCCGTTTCACAGATGCGCAAGGTCATTGCCAAACGCCTGGCGGAAAGCAAATTCAGCGCCCCTCATTTTTATCTCACTATTGCAGTGGATATGGACAGCGCGGTAGCCAGCAGGGGCAAGCTGAACGAAGTATCACCCGTCAAGATATCTTTTAACGATATTGTGCTGAAGGCCTGTGCCATGGCATTAAAACAACACCCACAGGTTAACAGTAGCTGGATGGGCGATAAGATCCGGCGCAACCATCATATTAATATTGGGGTGGCAGTGGCAGTAGAAGAAGGGTTGCTGGTACCCGTTGTACGATTTGCCGATCTGAAGCCGCTTTCCCAGATTGCATCGGAAGTAAAAGAGCTTGCCCAAAAAGCAAAAAACAAAAAACTGCAGCCCTCAGAATGGGAAGGCAGCACTTTTACCATCTCCAACCTGGGCATGTTCGGTATTGACGAATTTACAGCGATCATCAATCCACCCGACGCCTGTATTCTGGCAATCGGCGGGATTCAACAGGTACCCGTGGTAAAAAACGGCGCCATTGTTCCGGGCAATGTGATGAAGGTTACCCTCAGTTGCGACCACCGCGTGGTGGACGGAGCTACGGGAGCAGCTTTCCTGCAAACATTACAGGGTCTGCTTGAAGAGCCCATGCGAATGCTAATCTAATAAAATTACTTGCGGCTGCAGAAGTTTTTGCCTTCTGTTCTAAGATTACCTGCGGGCGATCAGAGAAGCGAGCTCCGAGCCCGCCAGTTCCGCGAAACGACAAAACGTAGCGTATTGCAAAGCTCCCCGAACTTATTGGGCTTTGTGAGGAAATGCACAGCGCCCAAGCGCGCGGTCTCCTCTACGTCGCCCCGCTCTGAAGAAGTAGAATAGATGATCACCGGGATATCCCGTAAGGCAGTATCTTTCTTTAATTCAGCAAGGCATTGTTTACCGTTGACCCTTGGTAAGTTAAGGTCGAGGAAAATAAGATCGGGCAGTGATGCGGTGCCGCTTCTCAAAAACCGCAGCGCTTCTTCGCAATCAGAAGCCGAATAACACCGAATTGTTTTGTCAATTTCATGGACTGCCTCCATAAAAAGGTCCTGGTCATCTTTATCGTCATCCACAATCAGGTATATCCGATTTCCCTCCATACGCTGCAATTTGAGCAAAGTTTGCGATACTAAGAAATCTCCCTTTTACTTGACTTTCCCGATTTTTATTGCAATTTTGGCTACGTAACATCTCTTTCTTTATGAAAGTAGCCGCAGCATCCAATCCCACCCGCCACCCTTTGTCCGGGACAACACACCTGTTCAACCGGAGTGCCCGGCATTTTTACGCAGGAAAAACCGGCATGCTCCTGTCCGTTACACTATGCCTGACGCTGTTTTATGCATGCGAAAAGATGGTGGAGGGCAGAAGACAGGATATCGCGGTACTGCTTATTACAAGCGGTCAGTGGCAGGTGGAAAACTATCTGGAGGGGTCGGCCCCGATCACCCACCTTTTCGAAGGTTATCGTTTCCAGTTCCGGGAAGACGGCACTCTGTCCGGTTATAAGGACTCTCTTGAGGTCCGCGGCACCTGGAAGGGAGATCTCACCAACTATTCCATTACGTCAGTTTTCCCAACAGCGGGTGATCCGCTGAAAAAGCTGAACGGCACGTGGAAGATCAAAGACAGCGGGATGGACTTTGTCAAAGCCGAATTACAAACCGCGGGAGCAACCAATTTTTTGCAGCTCGGCCGGTACTAAGCGCCATACCGCCCGGAACCCCGTAACACGGACAGCAGCATATCCGGTGTAACAATATCGTCCATACCTTAGAAGCCCGGGAAAACAACGCTATGATACGCCAGAAGGTGGCGCTTCCTCCGGTATGCAGCAGGGTAACGGCCCTATTCTTGCGCTCTCCTTCTGGACGACTGAGAGCGGAGGAGTCCAAAACACGGACAGCAGCATATCCGGTGATGGCGGCCTATCTATGGTCGTATTTTTGCTGCTACCGAGACTTCCATCCCGGGAAAAAATCAGCTATTTTTGGGTTTCGTGCGAACCTAGAAACCGCGGGAATACAATGAAAAAATGTCTGCTGCTTGCCTGCATGTTCTTTCTGCTTACAGGCAGTTATTTACCCGCTCTAGCGCAACTCCGGGCCGATTTCAACACAGATATCACCGAAGGTTGCGCACCGCTGGTAGTCAAATTTCAGGATGCCTCCTCCGGCAACCCGGCTTCCTGGAAATGGGAAACGGGTAGCGGCACGGTACTTTTTCTGCAAAACCCCTCCACTACTTATTTTAACCCAGGAATATACACCGTAAAGCTGGTCGTATCCAATGCAAATGGCAGCGACTCCATCGTAAGATCCCAACTTATCCGGGTACACCCCCCGCCGTCGGCCGACTTCAACGCCTCCACCACTACAGGATGTTTTCCCCTGCCGATACAGTTCACCGACCTTTCCGTTCCGGAAAGCGGTTCGCTGGTTAAGTGGGAATGGGACTTTGGCGATGGTTTTGTCTCCGGAGAAAAACATCCGGCACACACCTACAACACCATCGGTAATTATCATGTGTCTCTTCGCGTTACAAACAGCGACGGATGCACGAATACGATCAGCCGCCTTGAGCACATCCGCATATCAACGGGAACGCTGGCCGATTTCGACATCACGTCCCCCGCCAACTGCCAACCGCCTACCAACGTGCAGTTCACCGACAAAAGTGTCGGCACAGGCAACCTGGAATACCTGTGGGATTTTGGCGACGGCACCATAGCCACGTCCGAAAACCCATCCCACACATATGCCGATCCGGGCAGCTACACGGTGTCGCTTACTATCACCAACGACTTCGGCTGCGTGAACCGTGCCATCAGCACTAATGCCGTCAACATCGGCTCCGTTGCCGCCCGTTTTATCGCCCCCGAACAGGTCTGCGCCGGGCAGGCTATATCATTCACCAATACCTCCGACCCCATCCCCACCGGTGCAAAATGGGATTTCGGAGACGGGGGTTCTTCCACCGAATTGCATCCCCCATATGTTTTTCGTGAGCCGGGTATATACACCGTAACCCTGGAGAGCCATTTCGGTAACTGTAGGGATACAACAACCCATACAATCGAAGTATTGGACAAGCCGGCTGTGGATTTCACAACCGACTTATCTACAGGATGCCAGGCTCCCCTTTCGGTCTCGTTCAGCACGGAGGCGACAGAAACCCTCACTTACCATTGGGATTTTGGCGACGGCAATACTTCAACCGAAAGAGATCCACAGCACACTTATAATATGCCGGGAGCATTCACAGTAACTATGACAACCACGAACAGCATTGGCTGCTCGGAAACCATTATCCGGCCCAATGCCATCGTAATCAGGAAAGCTCCCCTGACATTCGAGGCTATTCCCCAATCAGGATGCATACCCATGGAAATCGCCCCCAGCGCCTACCTCGAACTACCGGAAATGATCACGGATTATAGTTGGAATTTTGGCGACGGCACCTATTCTACTGAGGAGAATCCCGTGCATACATACACCACCCCAGGTACTTATACAATTCGACTGGAATATTCTACGGCCAGCGGATGCAGGGAGTCTGCATCCACCAATCCTATCCGCGTAGGGGAGAAACCCCAGCTCGATTTTGCCGCCAGTCCCGGCAGCACCTGCGCCTTCCTGCCAGTCAGTTTCACCGACCTGAGCAGTTCGCCAGCCGACACCTGGTACTGGCAATTTGGCGACGGAAGCACCTCGGAAATGCGGCACCCCAATCACTATTATTCCGATACAGGCTATTTTAACGTCACGCTGATCGGCTGGAGCAATGGGTGCGCCGATACCCTGACCCTTGAAGATATCGTGTATATCCCTGCTCCTATTGCCAAATTCGCCGACTCCTCCACCTGCGACGCCCCGCTTACACGATGGTTCACAGATCATTCGATCGGCGCAACCGAGTGGTACTGGGATTTCGGCGACGGCTCAAACTCTGCACTCCAGCATCCGCAACATACTTACGAGGGGAATGGCGACTACCTCGTAACGCTGACCGTGAAAAACGATACCTGCGCGCACACCACGATGCGCCAGATAAATATATTCACGGGGGTGGCGGATTTCTCCGCGAGCGACCGCCAGTTGTGCACCGGTGTCCCAACCAAATTCATTGTAACGGGAATCCATCCATCCATACCACCCACCGCGATATGGGATTTTGGCGATGGTCCCGCACGATCGGGAGCCCTCAGCGCCGAACACGCCTACCCAAAACCAGGCGTCTACACCGTACAATTGATGTTGACAGACCACATGGGCTGCCGCGATACCATCGTGAAGCCGACGTACATCAATGTCGACGGACCCATCGCAGGATTCGTGTCCACAGCGGGCACTATCTGTGCTAACACACCCGTGATCTTTACCGATACATCCCACGCTGCAGCCGATCAGCCAATCGTTTCGTGGGCATGGAATTATGGCGACGGATCCCGCGAAACACTTACCGAAGGCCCATTTCAGCACTTTTATGACAAGGCCGGCAGCTATTCGGTTTCTCTCACCGTAACCGACGTCAACGGATGCCAGGCCGCCGCAGTTCAGTACAGTTCGTTCACGATCGTAAAACCTACGGCTGCATTCGAATCACCCGACTCCCTGTCCTGCACAGCAAAACCGATCCGCTTCCTCAATCGTTCCGGCCAATATATTTCGGAATACCTGTGGTCTTTCGGAGACGGGCGGCATTCGACAGGACAGCAGCCTACGATCTCCTACCCTTTGGAAGGAAGCTACGATATCCGACTCGTCACGAAAGACATTTTTGGTTGCACGGATACGCTATTACGTACCGGATATGTCCGGATACGTGACCCCAGGGCTTTGTTCACCGTGAGTGATTCCGTGACCACTTGCCCACCGCTGGTCGCGCAGTTCACGAATCTTTCGGAAAACTACAATCAATACGAATGGAGTTTCGGCGATAACACGCGGCCCGCCCCCACCGAGAGCCCCAGCCATTTCTATTCTTTTCCCGGCACCTACGAGGCACGACTTGCCATCACCAGCCCTGGCGGCTGCACCGATACAGCACGCCGGACATTGATCGTCCAGGGGCCCACCGGCGATTTTAGCTACGACGTGCAAACGGGCTGCTATCCGCTTACAGTGAGGTTTTCCGGTCATTCCACCAGCGAAGCTTCCTTTGTCTGGGACTATAACGACGGGCAGGTAGAGCCGGGCGACGCGGAGGCTATCCACACTTATACCGACACCGGCTCCTTTCTTCCTAAAATGATACTTATTGACCCCCAGGGATGCCGGGTACCCTTCCCCGGCAAAGACACCATACGAGCATTAGGCGTCGTAGCCGGCTTCACTGCGAGCAATTCTGTCATTTGCGATTCCGGACAAGTCAACTTCAGCAATCTTTCCATCGCTAACGAGCCCATTGACCGCTACCAGTGGAACTTTGCGCCCGGCGTCTACTCTGTGGAAAAAAATCCCGTTCATTTTTACAAAACACCGGGAAATTTTCCCGCAGAGCTGGTGGCGGTTACCCGTTCAGGCTGCACCGACACGGCCCTGTCGCTGATTCCGGTACGCGTGGCTACAAAACCCGCGGTCGGAATTACGGGCGACTCACTGGCATGCATGCCCGCAACGCTGCGTTTCTCCGGCGAATTGATTCATAGCGACACCACCCTGAGCTGGCAATGGAATTTCGGGAACGGTTCTACAGCCAGCTCCCGCTATCCGGTTTCTGCGATCTATCCCGATCAAAAAGAGTACGAGGTACAACTGATCGCTACCTCCGCATATGGATGTAGCGATACCGCGCAACAAAAGATCCGGCCCCTGCCCTTCCCGGCAGTGGAAGCCGGCAACGACATCTCTATCCCCGGGGGCGGAACCGCCACCATCACTCCTTCCTATTCTTCAGACGTCGTGAATGTGGCCTGGGAACCACTCACCGGGCTGAACTGCAGCACTTGCCGTACTCCCGCTGCGTCGCCCCAAAAAACAACCGACTACACCGTCAGCGTAACGAACCTGGCCGGCTGCAGCAGCAAAGACCAGATCACCGTAACGGTCTTCTGCGACGCGGGGAATCTGTTTGTCCCCAACACTTTCTCACCCAATGGCGACGGAAGGAACGATATTTTTTACCCCCGGGGCCAGGGACTGTTTACTGTAAAAAGCATGCGCATTTTTAACCGCTGGGGTGAACTCGTCTTCGAAAAAAGGGATTTTAGCCCAAATGACGTTTCAAAAGGCTGGAACGGCATGCACGGTAACCGGCCAGCTCCCCAGGATGTGTATGTGTACGCCGTGGAACTGGTGTGTGAAAATAAAACAGTACTGAACTATAAGGGGAATGTCGCCCTGATACGTTAAGTCTGAACATGATAGTAAACCCAAATCGAACTAAACTAAAATCAATCTAAGCCGGCACTTAATCACCACTGATGCTCAACCGAAGAACGATAAAAAACATGTGCTGTTTCCTGCTGGTCTGCATCTCAGGTCAATGGGCCAGGGCTCAGGACATCCATTTTTCGCAGTTCTTCGAAACTCCGCTGCTCCGGAATCCTTCACTTTCGGGGATATTCAACGGCGATGTCAGGGTGCAGGCGGTGTACCGCGATCAATGGAACAGTTTCACCAACGCCTACCGGACCGGCTCCTTCAACGCCGAGTATAAGATACCGGCCGGCAGCGGCGACGATTTTATGACCCTGGCCGTGCAAGCCCTGTTCGACAAGGCAGGTAGCGTAGGACTTAGTACCACGCAGTTGCTGCCAGCGCTGAACTATCATAAATCACTGAGCAGGGATCATTCCCTGTATCTTTCTTTCGGCTGCATGGGCGGCATGATCCGTAAAACGATCGACGCCTCCCGCATGACGACCAACGAGCAGTATGTTGGCGGATACGATCCCGGACTTCCGACCGGCGAAACGGCAGCTCTTCCCCATTTCACTACCTGGGACGCAGCTGCGGGGTTAAGCCTGAATGCCGCCTTCGGCCAACAACAGCGCAACAGCTTGTTTGCCGGCTTTGCCCTGCATCACCTGAACCGCCCGAAAAACTCCTTTTACAGAAATCCCGAGATCGAACTGGAACCGAAATACGTATTCTCGGGGGGCTTGCGGCTCAGGGTGGACGATTTTTCCTCCTTTATTCTCCAGACCGACCACTCCGTACAGGGCAGTTTCACAGAAACGGTGGCAGGTGTGCTGTACGCTTACAGCCTGGGCGGGGACCCCGATCAGCCGGAATATACCCTTCATGGTGGCGGATTTCTGAGATGGAAAGACGCGGTTATACCAGTGATCAAACTCGACAAATACCCCCTTTCGGTAGCCATCAGCTACGACGTGAATGTGTCGAGGTTAAAAACAGCCAGCCAGGGAAGAGGCGGATTTGAAATTTCTTTCGCATATATCGGCTTTCTCGATCGTTATAGTTCCAGCAGGGATAGGCTGTTGTGCCCCCGCTTTTAAAACACTTTGCCTGAAACGAACAAAATTTAACGGTACTACAGCAATAATCAGATGAGAATTTTAGTATACATATTGTATAATTGCGATAAAGGAGATAACTTGAGTACACCGGTAAAGCACCGCCAATGAAGATTTTTTACATCTTATTGTTTCTTGTGCTGACCATCTTTCAGGGGCATGCCCAGTCAAAACCCGTCTTCACCGGATCGGAGGCTGTAAAGGAGATCGTTCGCCTTTACCCCAATCCCGCCACTACGCTGATCAATTTCGATTTCCAAAACGACGACTATAAACAGTATAACATACAGATTTATAGCTTTGTAGGGAAGAAGGTCTTTGAATCTACTCAACCTACCTCCAAAACAATAGTCAATCTTACCGATTTCTACCGCGGTATTTATATCTTCCAGATCCGGGATAAAAGCGGCAGAGTTGTCGATTCTGGCAAATTCCAGGTCTCCAAATAATGGTTTTCGCGACATTTTGGCCTTAATTTATCCCTTGGCAACATTCTTGACAGGCTTAACTTTGCCCACAATTTTAAGTTATGGAAGACAACATCATGCAGGACAAGGAAAGCTTGGATAATCATGCCCGAACGGGGGAAACAGAGAGCACTCCTGTTTCGGAAGAAACACAGGCCGTCAAAGAACAGACGGACAATACCGACGAAACCGAAAGATTAACCCAGGAGATCGAAGCCCTGAAAGACAAGTATCTTCGGTTGGTAGCTGATTTTGACAATTTTCGCAAACGGACGGCCCGGGAACGGCTGGACCTGATCCAGACCGCCGGCAGCAGCGTTATTACCGCCCTGTTGCCAGTGCTTGACGACTGCGGACGGGCAGAGGAACAATTAAAAATGCCCGCTTCATCTCCGGACGACAGTGTCGCCGTAAATGAAGGGATTATCCTGATTTTCAATAAATTAAGAAACATTTTACAGTCCAAGGGCCTAAAACCGATGGAAAGCATAGGTAGCGAATTTAATCCTGAATTCCACGAAGCAGTAACAGGCATACCAGCGCCCGATCCCAGCTTATCCGGAAAGGTACTGGACGAGGTGGAAAAAGGATATTATCTTAACGACAAGATCATCCGATTCGCAAAAGTGGTGGTAGGAAAATAAAGCATCAAACAACCCATGTCAAAAAGAGATTACTACGAAACCCTGAACCTTTCGCAGAATGCTACTGCTGATGAAATCAAGAAAGCCTACCGCAAGGTGGCTATGCAGTACCATCCCGATCGGAATCCGGGTGACAAGGCTGCAGAAGAAAAATTTAAAGAGGCCGCTGAGGCCTACGAAGTATTGAGCGACGCCGAAAAAAGAGCGCAATACGACAGATTCGGCCACGCTGGTATGCGAGGGAGTGGCAGATCTGCCCATGGCCCCACTATGGACGATATCTTCAGCCAGTTCGGAGACATTTTTGGGGAAGATGCGTTCGGCAGCTTTTTTGGCGGGGGGGGAAGGCGGTCAGGCGGAAGGAACCAGGGCGTCCGGGGGAGTAATCTTCGTGTGAAGATCAAGCTCAACTATGAAGAAATCGCAAAGGGGGTCACCAAGCAGATAAAAGTCAAAAAATACGTCTCCTGCAATACCTGCAGCGGCAGCGGAGCCAAAGACAAAAACAGTGTGCAAACCTGCGGAACCTGTGGCGGCAGTGGACAGGTAAGAAAAATCACTAACACCTTCCTGGGGCAAATGCAAACCGTCACTACCTGTCCGACCTGTAACGGAGACGGCACCACTATCACACATAAATGCGGAACCTGTAAGGGTGAGGGCCGGACATATGGTGAAGAGACCGTGAGCATAGATATTCCAGCAGGCGTGCAGGAGGGCATGCAACTCAGTGTCGGCGGAAGAGGCAATGCCGGTCAGCGCGGCGGACCCAATGGCGACCTGCTAATTCTTATTGAGGAGGAACCACACAAAGAACTCCACCGGGATGGTATCAACGTAGGACACGAATTATACATTTCTTTTCCCGAAGCAGTGTTTGGCACCCATGCCGAAGTACCCACGATAGACGGGCGGGCAAAGATCAAGATCCCACCGGGAACGCAAAGCGGAAGGATCTTCCGCCTAAAAGGAAAAGGATTTCCCGCCATCAACTCTTATGAAAAAGGCGACCAACTGATCTCTGTAAATGTCTGGATCCCCCAAACACTAACGGCGGAGGAAAAGGAAATGCTTGAGAAGGTCGGTGATTCTCCGAATTTCCAGCCGCATCCTGAAAAATCGGATAAAAGCTTTTTCGATAAGGTACGGGAAATGTTCAATTAGGAAGATACTTTGCTCAAAACCCTCTTTTCTTCCGCTTCGAATATACCTTTTTAGCTTTTTCTATGATCGCAATGAATTCCTCCTGCACGGGATCCGACCGATCATAAGATTCGATCGCCTGCCGGACGATTTCATCCCACCTGGTCTTTCTGGTATATACAGATTCCTTTAGCAGCGACCCGAACATGGCTACCGAGGAAGCGAACCGAATGCAGGCGGGCTGAAGAGAAAGTTCCTCGTAGTCCCATGGCACCGAAAAATCCGACACCCGTACAACAGTATCTGACGGCATACGATAACGCACCTGTACAGAGGCCATACTATCCTGTGCACCGGCCCTATCCGAGGAAGTTATCTGCTGCGGGACAATTTCAAACAAAACCGTCATGGAATGGCCAGACCCGACCTCGCCACCTTCCACTTCGGTGATGGAGTCGCTGATGGTTTTCCGCTTATTGTCGAACCCGATCAACCGGTAATCTTTTACATACCGGTCATCGAAGTTAATGGTCAGCGATGCGTCGTCCGCCACAGAGTAAAGCGTTTGGGTGAGCTCTTTGACCAGCACCTTCTCGGCTTCCCCCTCGTTATCGAGGTAAGAAAAGTTTCCATTCCCCTTTTTCGCCAACACCTCCAGCTTCGAATCCTTGTAATTTCCCATACCCACGCCAAGGCAGGTGAGGTATATGCCGAGATCCTTGTGCGAAGCAATGAGTTGTTCAAGTTGCTCTTCGGTGTGATGTCCTACATTAAAATCCCCATCGGTAGCAAGGATCACCCGATTATTTCCCCCTTCTATGAACTGATTCTTGGCGAGCCTGTAAGCGGAAAGAATACCCGATTCACCGGGGGTCGACCCGCCAGGATGAAGATCCTCAATCGCCTTTCTTATTTTATTCTTCTCTTCTCCCGAAGTCGGAACAAGCATCACGCCAACCGTACTGCCATACACTACGATAGAAACCGTGTCTTTCGCCCGGAGATTATCGACCAATAATTTAAATGCCGATTTCAGGAGCGGTAGGCGGTTCGGCATATCCATCGATCCTGACACGTCTACCAGAAAAACAAGATTGCTGGCCGGAATTTCGGCAGAATCCAGCTTGCGCGCAAATACCTGCAGGAAGAGTAGCCGGGTATCCCTGTTCCAGGGACAATCGCTTAGGTAGGAGCGGAACGCGAAAACACTATCGGCAGGTGGCGCCGTATAGCCGAAATTAAAATAGTTCATCAGTTCCTCAATCCTGACGGCGTCTGAAGGAACCCGGGTTCCCATATTGAGGAAGCGGCGCACATTGCTATAAGAGGCTTTGTCGATCCGGATCGCAAAGCTGGTTTGCGGATATTTTGACGCATCCACAAAAACGTTTTCAATCAGGGAACTGTACGATTCGCCGGAGGCCAGCCAGTGCGACCGGTCGTTCAACTGTAGATCGGTGGTCAAAGATAACAGCCTGTTTTTAGGCACTGCTACGGAATGAAGTATTTTGAGATTCACCGTGAGATATTCCGATGCTTTGACCCGCATGGACACACTCTGGTATCCGGTGAGGGAGACCGTTACCGAATCAGTATTGCCCGGCGTAAGGATGCCAAAAGAGCCGGAGTTACCCGAATAGTACACATACCCGCTGGAATGAAGTAATATTCTGGCATTGGCCAGGGGCCGGCCCTGGTCGTCCTGCACCTCCCCCCTCAGATAGGACTGAGCGATGGAGATTTGCGTAAACAATAAGAATGATATCAGTAGAATTTTATTCAACAAGCTTATATATTTCAGGAATATTCCTCCCCAGCCCGTCGTAATCCAGTCCATATCCCACCACAAACTTATCGGGGATCGTGAAGCCAAGATAATCCACGGTCACGGGGAAGATAGTAGCCGCTGCTTTGTGAAGTAGTGACACCACCTTAAGGGAAGCCGGTTGCTGGTGATACAATTGGGGAAGAAAGTCCGTGAGTGTTTTCCCCGTATCAACGATATCCTCCACAATCACCACGTCCCTTCCGTAAATGTCGGCATCCAGCCCGATGGCAGTGATCACATGCCCGGTAGACTTGGAACCCCGGTATGAAGCCAGCTTGATAAAACATATTTCCGCTTCTATATGCAGCTTCTTGAACAGATCGGAAGCAAAGATGAAAGAGCCGTTAAGGATGGCGATGAACAAGGGTCGCTTCCCTGCATAGTCGTCATTCAATTGCTCTGCGATAAAACTCACCCGGGTCTGGATCTCTTCCTGGCTTAGGTAAGGGACGAACAACTTATCGTGGACCCTTATCGCGTGCATGGTTTCACAGTTTTTGTCGCGTCGGTGATTGGGCGTGCAGATAAAGCTTCTGCCCCACCACCGGCCGCGTATCGCTCCGGAAATGGTTGTATTCCATCAGGCTCTGAAGGCGGATGGCTTCTACCTGGCAGATATCGTGCAGACTTTCTCCTTCCGCAACTATATGGTATTCGTTATTACCGGTCTTTCTTTTTCTCTGGAGATAAAGCAATTGATCCTTCAATAGCACTTCCTCCCCTTCCATGTCGTTAAACTCCAGCAGCCGGCTGAAAGAGATATCATATTCCTGCGCAATCGACAGAAGAGAGGTGCCTTGTTTTGCAAAGATCACCCGGGTATTGTTAATGGTAAACTCCCCCAAAGGATATTTAACAGACGATACATCCGGCACTTCGGCGGGTGCCGGAGGGATTTCTTCAGGCAGGGGCTCAGCAGGCAATTCTATCACCGGCACGGGGATCTCGGGAGCCGGCAGCCGGGCAACCACTTCTTCGGAGGGTAGCATCCGCCCCATTGCGATCAGGGAATATTGCTGCAGATTATACTGTTCGATGATACGGATAAGGATGGGTGCATACTTCGGATTGGTGGCATAGCCAGCTTTTCGTAATCCAGTCGCCCAGCCTTTATAATCGGCCGGATCAAGCTGGAAAAGGGATGCATATCGCGTACTGTTGCGTAAAAAATCCGAATGGTCGCGGTACGAATCCATCGCGGTATCGTAGCTGCGAAAACATTCACCCTTAGCGTCATCATCATGTGAAACGCTCTTGCCGGTCCAGTACGACTTGCATTTAATACCGAAGTGGTTATTCGATTTCAGTACCAGTACGCTTTTACCCGCCGAGGTTTCATGAACGCCTTGGGCGAGCTTGATGGCAGCAGGGATACCGGTACGCTTCATCTCCTCCATCGCCAGCACCTTATACTTGTTGATATACTCAATTATGTCGGCAGCGGGCTGGGCTTTCGCCATGAATACAGCAAGCGTAAAAAATAACAGCGTGCAAATTCTCATTATTCCCTTTTTATTATTTTTTCCGGATGATCATCAGGCCATCTCGCATTGTCACTAACACCTGCTCTACCCGGTCATCATTCCGGACATGATCATTAAAGGCCTTTATAGCTTTTGCGTTTTTGCCGGTAACGGGCTCTTCGAGCACTTCCCCGTGAAAAAGCACATTATCCGCCAGCATAACGCCCCCGCTTTTCATTCCTGGCAATATTAACTCATAATAGTCGACATACCCCGTCTTATCAGCGTCAATAAAAACCAGATCCCAGGTTTCACTCAAACCCGGAATGATCTCTAACGCATTACCCAGGTGTAAAATTATCCTGTCGGCATATTTTGACTGCTTAAAATTCGACTGCGCCGTTTGTGCATCTTCTTCCCGAAGTTCAATCGTGTGCAGCTTTCCACCCTCTTGCAGCCCTTTTACCAGGCAGAGGGCGCTGAAGCCGGTAAAGGTACCCACTTCAAGTATTGCGCGGGGCTGGAGGAGAATGCTAAAAATTTCTAAAAATTTCCCCTGAACGCGGCTACTCATCATGGTTGCGCGCGGATGAGAGGCCTCGGTTCGGGAGGCGACGGCCTCCTGCAGTTCATCCGGCAAGGAACTGCAGTGCGCGGCGTACTGTTCTGCAAGTGAATGAATGAGTTGCATCCTGAAACAAAGTTAAAATTTTTCTTCTTCTCAACGTAGTCTTCGGTCCCCGGAAACACCTAATTGTCCGGGTGCATCGGAAATCAACCGCAATCCCAGATAAGTAAGCAGGCCATTATAGATCAATACCTCATATCCGATCTTAAAATCACCAAAAACCATAGCCGATATGCGGTGTACCCCCCCGGTAAGGGATGCATCTATACCCAACTGGGCCTCGTACCACTGGATATTATTGACAAAATCAATGCCTAGTATGAGTACCGGGGCTGCGAGGCAGACGTACAGGGAAAGCCGGTCCCGAACTATCCGGCGGCTGAGTATGCCAAAGGCAAACAGCCCCAGGAGGGGGCCATACGTAAAGCCCGCTACTTTCAGGATCACGTCGATGATCGATTTATTGTCCATTGCCTTAAACCCCATCACAGCCAGATAGAATACGGCCGCAAAAACGAAATGTACGGTAAGCCGTATTTTTTTGGTGGCGGACTCATCCAGCCCCTTCCGGCGCTTTAGACCAAGTATATCGATACAATAGGAAGAAGTCAGCGCAGTGAGTGCTCCGTCTGCACTGGGAAACAAAGCAGAGATCAGACCCAGAATAAAGATGATCGACAAAGCCGGCGGCATGTATTCGAGCGCTACGGTCGGAAACAGATCGTCGTTGGCGACCCCGATGCCGTTATTTTCCGCAAACAGGTAAAGCAGGCCCCCCAGCAGCAGGAACAGGAAATTCACCACCGCCATAGTGATGCTGAAGGTCATCATGTTTTTTTGCGAATCCCGGAGATTTTTTACGCTGATGTTCTTCTGCATCATTTCCTGGTCCAGGCCGGTCATAGCCACGGTAATGAACATCCCCCCCAGTATATGCTTCAGAAAGAACGAGGAACTGTCGGGATCCGTATTAAACACGCGGGTGAGGCCCCTTTCGTTCATTCCTGCAAATATTTCGCCCGGGCTATGGGGAATATTGTTCAGGACAAAGATAATGCAGGCCACCAGCCCAAAAAGCATAAAAGTGGTTTGCAGTGTGTCGGTAAACACGATCGTCTTCACACCGCCTTCAAAAGTGTATAACAATATCATGAGCAGTATTACAAAAGTGGTAACCCAGAAAGGCACACCCATCGCTTCAAGGATAAAGATCTGTAGCACATTAATCACCAGGTAGAGTCGAGCGGTGGCGCCAAGGGTACGGGAAATGATAAAAAAAAGCGCACCCGTTTTGTAAGATACGGGACCGAACCGGTGCTGTAGGTAATGATAGATCGAGGTCAGACTGAGTTTGTAATAGAGCGGCAGCAACACAAAAGCGATGATGATATACCCCAGCAGGTAACCGATCACCACCTGGAAGTAAGCAAACCCCGAAGATCCGACGGTTCCGGGAACCGAAACAAACGTAACACCGGAAAGCGAGGTACCGATCATTCCAAAAGCGACCAGCATCCAATTAGAGTTGCGGTTGCCGATAAAAAAAGAATCATTATTCGAATTGCGGGATGTATAATAGGCCACTACCAGCAACACCAGGAAATAACCGATCACAAAAGAGAACAGAAGGGCTGACGACATACGATTGAAGTTAAAATCTACAAAGCTAAAACTCCAAAGAGGTGCATATATTTTATATATCGGAATCTTTCTGCGTTCTCGTTGAGTTTCAACTTTCTATGCCTCAAGGTAATAAAATTGTAGGGCAATTCTGCGGATACCCTTATCTTGTATCAGCATGAAAATACAATCAGTGGCTGTTTTTTGCGGATCGAGGGATGTAAGCAATCCCCTCTACGCCAAACATGCAGGTGAACTTGGAAAGCTAATTGCCATGCTCGGCCTCAAGCTCATTTATGGAGGAGGAAAAAAAGGACTCATGGGCGCGCTGGCCGAAGCGGTGCTTGCTCATAACGGAAAGGCAATGGGAATACTGCCAAAAGTCCTTGTGGAATGGGAGCAGCAGCACGAAGGGTTGACTGAGGTCGCGATCGTTCCGGACATGCACAGCCGAAAAAAGATGATGTACGAAATGAGCGACGCTGCCATCGTGCTCCCCGGAGGAATGGGCACGCACGACGAATTTTTCGAGATGCTCACCTGGAATCAGCTAAAAATCTACGATAAGAAGGTCTATGTGCTGAACTCCGGCGGCTTCTATAACCATTTGCAACATCACCTGAAAATGCTGGAGCAGGAAGGATTTCTATACGAGCCCCTGAATGGCAGGATCGTCTTCTGTGACAATCCGGTAGAGGTTTTTAATCGGATAGAATAAATTCGCCTCTGCCCGCTGTGTTTCTCCGGTAGTAATAGATCTTTCCACCTGCCAGACCAGTTTGGCGGACGATCTTTTGTACACTGACCGTGTCGTAGACCGCTTCGTCAGTGGCGATGATCCGGGCCGGGGTGTAATAACGCAGATAATCTTTCAGAATCCATTCATCTTCCACCACCACCAGATCTTCCGGGCTGAGGACTGTACTGATCTTCAACGTTTCGCGATAGTACCAGTCGCGTTCCGGGTCTCCCAGCCAGCGAAGGCTGCCAAAATAGTTGATGCTAAACAACAGCAGGGCCAGTACAGTCAGCTCGGCAAAGGCCGGCAACCTGAATGGCCGGAGCCGTACACCAGGGAGCATTCCCACCAGGAGGAGCCACACCAGCACCGATTGCAGTATCCAGAATTCAAGTATTTCCGGCATCCAGAAACAAAAAAACAAAGAATACACCAGCAGGCAGCAGACCAGCGGCCGCACCAGCAAAGGGCGACCTCCTACTGTGTGGCGGGCGCTCATAACCCGGATGGCCAGGCTGAGCAGCAGCACTGCGAATACAGTCGTCAACAGCAGCAATAACCAGGCGAGCGCCCCCGAGATACCCTCGGCCAGGTATGCCTCGTCCTGCAGTCCATGACTATGAAAAGAGCTACTTAGCAAAGCCTCCAGAGCCGGCACCCGGAATAGGAAATGTCCGCCGATAAAGGCCCGGGCAAAACCCGCCACTACATGCAGCGGTGTTGTCCAGCCGGGCGCCTGCCAGTATCCGTGCCCGATCGTGTATCCCAGTACCCATTCTGTGAACGCCGCCACAGAATCATGCCCCTCCGCCACCCATCCGGCAAGGAAATAGCCTCCTCCGGTGATCAGCGCCACGGTCAGGGCGTACCGCACCAGCATCGGTGTCAACCGCAGGTTTTCACGATGCAGATAAAACGTGTAGAGCGTTACCAGGGTAAACAGGATATTCACCTGGTGAAACAGAATTGCCAGACTGTGCGCCACACCGAGCTTCCAGGCATCGCCCCGGCGCAGCCCCGGACGTGTCAGCAGGTACAGGGAGCAAAGAATAAAGAAGAGCGGTGGCATATATACTTCTATGTTCACGCTGTAAAACCAAACGCCGTATGAGCAGGCTACGAGCGCTGTTCCGGCGGCAGCCCGCGCTGTAGTGAGGAAAAATCTCTTCTGGAATATCGTATACACCATCGCCAACACACTGCTGCCCCAAACAGCGGTGAAACTTTCTATGAGAAAGGGTTCGGATATCCCGGGGAACAGGAACCTCCCCAGCATCAGCCATTTATGGGCAAGAACATGATAAAGCAAGTGGTGCTGATGAAAAGGCGGATCACCGCTTACAATACCCAGCAGGTAGTGGATGGAATCGTGCGAGGCCGAAAAATTATTTGCGAGTGTAGACAGAAAGAACAGAAAGGACGTGATCCAGACAATAAGTACTCCCGGAATGTGTATGGTGGATTTCATCCGCATAGATTGGGTTTGATCCGGGTACGCCCAGGACGCGCGCGGCCCGGGTCGGCAGGTTACCTCATTATTTTTTCACAATAAAAGCAAATTTATCCTTCCAGCGCAAAAATCTCTTTTCAAAGAAATGGTAAGAGACCAGGCTGACGGCCACCGACAAGAGGAAGGCCAGCAGGGCCATACCCAATGAAACCCAAGTCAGGGAACCATTGAGATGTAATGCATTCATCACTTTGATGGCAAAATAAAGTCCCAGGAAATGAAGGCAATACAACCCGTAGGTATAAATGCCGAGCTTACTCATCAGCTTGAAGTTGCCCATTTTGAACAGGGAGTGTTTGGCATAATTCTGTTCCAGGATGATCATTCCAAAAAGAAAGGCGATGGCAATTCTCTCAAAGATCACGGGGATGCCCGGGGGAAAAAGTACGTGCTTAAACAGAGTAACGCCCAAGGTAGTCACGTACAGCAGCAGTATGAGCGGCTTGCTGAGATTAACGACCCAGCTTTTAAACCTGCTCTCGTAAGACACAAAATAAGCAAACAGCCCGCCCAGGGCCATATCGCCAATAAGTGAAAATGTATGAAAATAGCGGATTCCGAACTCCTGGTCGTTATCACCGGTGTGAAAGCTCCGGAAAATAAGCGAAAGCAGCATGATCGCGGGGAATACGTACTTGTATTTTTTCAGAGGAACCAGATACAGGATCAGGGGCCAGGTAAGGTAAAACTGCTCTTCAACGGCTACAGACCAGAGTACCGACAACAGCAGGGCATCGGGCTTTTCAGGCCAGGTGTGCATGATATCGAAATTAGCAGCGAAAAAAGTGTAATACCACGGATTTGCATTTTCTTCAACGATACCACCGGTCATCTGCTTCAACAGGCCAAAGCCAACAAACCCGACCAGCACACACAGGTAGTAGAGCGGCCATATTCTTAGTATTCGTCTCACATAAAAATTGGGTACGTGTATGGTTCCCGTGAACTCCTTTTCCTTTATCAGCAGATAAGTGATCAGGAAGCCGCTTAGCACAAAAAAGAAATTCACACCCAGGCTGCCGTGCTGAAAAAGGAACTCTATCGTCTTATACAACCGGGGTTGAGAGTCGATCAGGTAACTAAAAACTGAAAGGTGTGCGTGAAAAAGGAACACCACCAGAAACGAAATGAAGCGCAGGCCGTCCAGGTTCGGAAAAAATATCTTGGTTTTTGCCGGCACTTTTGTCTGCTGCATCAGTTGTTTCTGCTGGTTTGAGATGAATTATCTATTTTTTCAATTACCTGAGGATTGATCGCTGAGATAGGTTCTTCCGGGGCTATCTTGCCTGGGCTGGTTTTCCATACCGGATTCGCCGTGCTCCTTATATTCTTATTCGGATTCTTCAGCGTGAATAACCACCACATGCCCATCCTGTCGGTAAGGTTTGCTATTATAATCGGAATAGCTATACCCAATATTGTGCTAACGATCAACAGAACGATAAAATTGTCGTAGTGCAGCACATTTCTAAAAACTATCCGGGTGCCGGCAGTAACGGCAAGATGTATCACATAAATGTGCAGCGAATAATACCCCACTACGCGGATAAATTTCAGTTTCCCCCACTTCTGCAAAAGGAACGAACAATGGATGAGATATGCGCCGCCTACCAGCCCCACAATGAGGAACAATGCCGGCAGTTGATTCTGCACATAATAATCCCATCCGTGTGTAATGTTAATTTGGGCAAAATACAGTTCCAGCACCAGGAACACCGGGGTGAACAACAGGAAAGTTTTGGTTGAGCTGATCGCCTTAAAATTCTTCTCGTTAAGCACGTACTGGCCGAAAAGATCGCCAACCACAAAGAATATATAGTAGAAAAACACGTCCAGTAAAAATATATGCTCGGTAATACCGAAGTACTCGTGCATGTGGTAGTAGCGGAATATACCGGTAACCGTATAAAGCAGCATACCCAGCACAAGCTGATGTTTCATCGAGAACCGGGCTTTCACTTTCATCAGCGCATAGAATGTTCCGGTAAGAAACAAGGTATGCAGGTACCAGAACTGTTCTATTTCCCGTGGGCGGATGATCAGGTTGAGATAGTCGATAGGCTTCCTGTCGACATTTACGTAGTTCGCAAACACCAGTTGAAGGGTTACCTGTATCGAACCCCATAGTATCAGGGGCCAGATTAGTGTTCTGAATCTTCCGGAGATATAGTCGTTGACAGATTTTTTTCGAAGCGTGCCGCCGAGAAAGATCCCCGATACAATAAAAAACAGCGGCATCCTGAAACTGAAAAAAAACACGTCGGCAAATTTCAGCCCGGGGTACAGATAGGGAGTATCGGGAGGATGTAGCCCCTCCTGAACATGCCGGAAAGTAACCAGGATAATACAAATTCCTTTCGCATAGTCGATCCAGGCATACCGGGTAGCTCCCAATATATTCCGGGAACCTAAAAAAAGATCTTTCAAGTGCACGGTCAAAAGTTTTCGGAGGGAAAGATATACATTTTTTACGAGGACGGTACCGGCAGGCAGTGGTACTCCACTACCTGCCGCCCGTCTCTTGCCTTCGCCTGCTAATGAGCGGTGTTGAACACCTTATTAGCCTGCACGGGTTTGCCGTTCGCACTGATCGTGACGATGTACACTCCGGTTTTTAATCCGGCGTCTGCCGCCATCAGCCGCACAGTGTTTCCTCCCTGTGGGAGCTGGCCCAGGTTCTTCCTGTGGCGCAGTCTGCCAGACAGGTCATACACTTCCATACT
>CAZUWX010000019.1:0-14156 GCA_964624205.1 uncultured Chitinophagaceae bacterium | reverse complement strand
TTTTCGTCGGGTATTACATCGTCGATGTACACCACCTTGCTGCGATTCATCCAGGAGTTCAGATAAACGGTACGGTCGTTAATGGTATAAGTGGCGGTATAGTCACCCTTGACCCATCCCGGGCTGCTTGAGCTGCCCACGAAACCGATGCGGTAACGTCTCGAATGGTTAAGGCCCGAAAGCTTGAACTGGGATAGCTGGGTTTTATCGAGCCAGTAGTCCGACGACAGCACGTTATCCGGCACCACACCGGAATTATTGCCCGTGTTAGCACCCGCCGTGAACTCTCCGTTGAAGATCTTGGTCAATTCCAGGGTGAGGCCGGATAGATCACCAGACTGATCTATCAGATTCGGGAACTCAGCACTGAAAGTGGGCGAAGAATAGAGGTTGTTCCAGGGGAACGCAGCATCGGGCATGTCATAGTTGAAGTTTACAGACACTATAGAAGCCGGTGTTACCGCTTTGGCGCGATTGCTGTAATCGGAGAATGCTCCGCCTGCGGTACGCGCCCTAAGCCTGAACCAATATTTGGTATTGGGGGTTAATCCGGTGTTCCGGTAAGTAGAGTTGTTGCCAGGCAGATTAATGGACACCAACTGCTGCGAGAACAAAGAATCCGTTGCCCGCTCAAGCACATAGCCACCCGCAACTGCTTCGTTCGACGCCCGGTCGGACCAGCTCAGGTCGATGCTGGTACGATTCACCGGTTCCGCATACAGGTTAAGCGGATTGAGGATTGTCAGCGAGGGGCTGTATTCTTCGATCACCAGGGCATTCAACATCGACAAAGTATTGCCGCTGATACCGTTGAGCCTTGTAATGCCCACCGAAATCTGACCATTGGAGGGGATCAGGCCGTTCAGGTTGCCTGTCTGCTGTGTGTTGTATTTGGCATTCAGGGTATCCCTGGCCGATCCGGAAGTAAAGATCGACAATGCATCGGTACCCTCGTTCTGGCTTCCCACCAGCACAATATTGTACCGCATATTGTTATTCAATCCACCAATATTAATGGTACGGGTGCTCGCAATGTCATAGATCCCGGTGGCCAGCACCGCATCGGGGACTACTCCACTATTGTTGCCCGTCATATGCCCCAGGGTCGATACATTCGGCCAGGGGCTGACAGTAGTAATACTGAACGATGTTGCCGCATCGGCTTCATCCCGGAGATTATTAATAGTATTGCCCGATGCCCTGGCGCCGAGCCAGTTATTCCAGGGCAGGGGAGCCGGCTGAGCCCCGAAATTCACAAATACCGACCGGGTATTCTTGTCTCCCACCACGAGCGCCAGGTCTTTCTCCGAAACTCCACCGGCATTGTCTGTGGCTTTGATCGTGAGAGCAACCGCTCCGATATTATCAGCAGAGGGTGAAAGCACCAGGCGGTAATTCCGGTTCCCCAGATCCTGCAGACTCACAAAAGAAGGCCTGTTGACAATCGTAACGGTCACGGTCTGCGTTGGATCATCAGTGACCGTGAAGTCGACATTCTTGACAGCATCCGTTTTGGCGTGCACGTGCTCAGGAGCGTTGATTAAGGGATTGCTATTGCCGATGACAATTTGTATGGTGTCGCTGGACTGACCCACTCCGATCGCATTCCAGCCTGCCACGTAATAATAATACACAGTTTCTCCCGCCACCGTGGCGTCTATATACGAAGCAGAATCCTGGTTGGTGGCACCTTCGTTGAGAATGGCATAGCCTCCATTACGGTTGGTTGACCTGTACACCTGGTAGCCCAGCTCATTGTAGGCTCTTTCTGTCCAGGCCAGCTTCACCGCGTTATCCTCGCCTATCGTTCCAGACAAATTGGTCGGGGCTGCAGGAGCAGAGCCGTCGTCGTAATGCCCCTGAATGACCATCGCGTTCAATATTCCACCAAAGTTGATATGAGGATCTCCGATCATTTTAAGTATCAACTTACCCGACGAATTCGGAGACACTCCATAAAGAGTATCAGTCATCGTGGAGTTCTGGTAATAGTTTACGGCTGCTTCCTGATCGCCTATCCGGAATTTTGTAACCGCGCTAGCGTCTCCATATCCCGAAAGGATGTAACCAGAATAGAATATGAAGTCGTAGGTTGCGTTTATATCCAGGCCAGCGACTTCCACCTGCATTGTATCCGTCACGGCATCACCCGGATAGAAATTCCATCTAAACAACTCCGCCATAACGGCATTCGGATATACGCCGTTGGGAGACTGAGGGCCGGTAGAGAACGCCCTCAGATCCGCACGAGGAGTAAGAAGAGTCAGTGTAATAGGACTTAGCTCTCCGTCGGTATCTACAAGAGGACCGTGTGAGAAAGAATAGGGCGACGACGAGGTTAATATGACATTGTTCCACGTTGGTACCGCAGCCTGATTACTAGTTCGGAAATTAAACTGTACGGTAGCCCTCGGGTTCCTGTCACCTACCAGCACTGTGAAAGCCTGGCTGATCCATGCGCCCAGTCCATCGGAAACAAATGCGGTGATCTCATATTCGCCGGCATCCGCGTAACCCGGAGAAGCGTGCAGAGTTCCCGATCCATTGTGATTGTCGGTAAAGGATACAAAAGAAGGCATGCCTTCAAAAGACCAGGTCATGGTTGTTCCCGACTTATCCGTAGCGGAAATGGGAATAGTAGTCTGCTGACCCTCTTCGAGCGCAATAGTTCCCGGCTCACTTATCACAGGGACGTCATTACTGTTCACGATCAGCACAAAGCGCGTGGTATCGTGTCCGTTATTACCGTCCGAAACATACACGGTGATTATATAATTACCTCTTCTTGTTGCGCTTGGGGAGAACACCAGGTTCATATTCCCGTTGGAAACCTGTTCTACGGTAGCGAACGTGGGCAGATTATGCGTAGAGAAACTGAGTTGATCCCCGTCAGCATCGGTGGCTTTCACCGGCAGCGAGAAGGTAGTGGAGTACCGCATGGTGAAATCCCGGATATTCTGCAATACCGGCTTGGTGTTCAGCGTGGTGCCGCTCGCCTCGTTGGAGTACCCCGAGTTATCCACCGGTCCTACCGCCCGCACCCTGTAATAATAGGTTGCGTTCGCAAACAGGGTACTGTCTGTAAAGGTTTTTTGCGATCCGCTTCCCCCGTCGATCGTGGCGATCATCCTGTCGTTAGACTTATCGCCGGAAGAGCGCCAGATCTCGAACCTCAACTCATCGGAGGAATTGTCCGACCAGGTGAGGCGTATTGCAGAAGTAGATAAAACGGTAGTTGACAGCCCCGAAGGTGCAGCCGGAGGGGCCGGCGCCGCAAGCGTGGTAGCTGCAGCCTGTTTAAACGTGTTTGTCATCATCGAACTTATCTCTGCTGCAGTCAGTGCACCCCTGATAATATAAAGTTGATCCATCCCTCCCAAATAGTTCGTAACCGTAGACGAGGTGTTAAATACGGTGCCGGCGGTATTGGTAGCGGAGGGTCTTCCTATCCGGGAGGCATTCGTGGAATTCCCAACCGAAACGAAGGGCAGGGAATTATTTGCGGCCACCTCAACCCCGTTCAGGAACAATTTCAGCGAGTTCACATTATAGACTACCGCCACATGGTTCCATTGGTTATTTCGCCAGTTGGTATTGTTCGTAAAATTGCTGAGCGAGGCGTTCTGGCGGGAGTTTCCGCTTGCGATACCGGCGATCAGCGCGTTGCCGTTAAACCGCAGGCCCAGGCCATTATCATTACCTCCCAGCTCAAACACAATACGATAGTTGTTGGTGGCGCTGGGTTTGATCCAGAGGGCAACCGAACGCTGGCTATATCCGCCCTGGGAAGGGAAGGCTGAGGCAGACCCGCTGAACGAGATATAGTCGTTGTTGCTGAATTCCACCGCATGAGACCCTTCGGCACGGTCGGTCATGAACGAGGTGTTGTTCGGCGACAGTGAAGCACCACCATCGGCTTCGTTATAATTATCGTTGAAGTTCCAGTTACCCTCGGTGTATACGGCAGTGTATGTTGATGCACCCTCAGCACTGATCGCCCGGATCCGATAATAATAACGGGTGGCCGGATTCAATGCGGAATCGCTATAAGCCGTAACGTTACTTCCGGTTGTGACCAATGGAATAAAATCGCCGGAAAGAGAGGTGGAACGCGATATTTCAAACCCGGTCTCATTGTCGCTGTTATCGACCCAGGCAAGATTGATCTTGTTGTACGACATCGGATTTGCTGTCAGGGAAGAAGGAGCAGTCACATTTTGCGCCTCCACTACATCCCCTACCGCAAAGAATGCCTTGGGAATACGTTGTCTCGCCATGCCCACATCGCTCGACCAGTAAAGATCCATCACCTCGTCGCCGCCTACCTCGGCAAAAGTGATTATAATATCGTGATAACCTTGTGTAAGATATGTGGAGCCTGTTTGGTACTGCGCTCCATGTGCTCCATCGTTGTTGACAAGCGATGGCGTGCCGGTGCCGGTATAAGGCACGTCTATGTACAGCCGGCTTCCGTCGTCGGAGTAGGTTTCAAAAGTGTAGGTGCCTGTCTTCGGAATAAAGATCCGGCTCTGCCAGAATAACGCAAAATTGTCGTCGCGGGTCCTGATACCGATACCCGCATTCACCGTATCGGTAATACCTTGCTTTTGAGGTGTAAGGTTGTTAAAATTGGGAAGATTGTTATAGGTTCCGTGATAATACTTGTAGTTCAGCCCCTGCCTGTGTGTGAAGCCGATCACCTGGTTACTCTGGGGCGACTCATTACCGACCTTGTCCACCGCCTTCACCACAAACGAATAGGAGGTCAGGCTGTCGAGATTGGCCACTACAAACGAAAGGTTGGTAGTGCTATAGAGCTTCACCCCGTTCGCGTAGATATCGTAGCGTTGGATACCAATATTATCAGAGGCTGGTTTCCATCTCAGGTTAACGAATGTAAGGCCGCTGCCGGCATATTCCAGATCGTACGGTGCAGTAGGCGGCTGGCTATCCATTTCCGTTTTTGCGCTTGCTTTGTTGCTTGGCGCGGCTGCCCCGGTTTCGCTCACGGCCCGTACCTGGTAAAAATACAGGGTATTGGGAACCAGTCCGGTATCGGTATAGCTGGTCACGTCGGGCGCAGTGATATGCAGGAACTCGTACGGGCCATTCTCTTTCGTAGCACGGAAAATCTCGAAGCCGGTTTCATTCAGCGCGGCATTAGGATTTTCACTCCAATCGAGCTTTAGCAAGGTCTGCGATAAAGCAGTCACTGCAAGATTCTTGGCATCGTCGGGTTTGGGGCTGTTCTCGGCATTCACGACAGTAAACACCGGTGAGTATTCCGTGCCGCAACCAAAGGGTTCGGAATACCGGGCCTTATAGGTTCCAACAGGCGCTTCATATATCTGGCCCGTACTCACCACCACGTTATCACTGGTACGTACCCACTGATAATCCTGAAAGCCGGCAGGAAGCTGTAATTGAACTGTGTTTCGACCGTCCAGTGAAGGCACCACCTTGCTGATCGCTCCCGATATTTGGATGGGTGGCGTTTGGGTGATGGGTTTGGAGCTGATCACCGCCGGCTTGGGCGACCAGGCCGACCACTCGCCGGTAGCTGTTCTCCGGAAACGCACACGATAAGTGCCGAACGCCCGTACCGTGATCTCATTTCCTCCGCTGACAATATTTGTAACAGATGCCGGGTCCAGGATCGTGGCCGAGCCATTGTTGATCCGCCGGGCTACCAAGTTGCCGTCTTTTTCCCATTCATAACTATTAAAACCCGCCGTGATGCCAAGTCTCGCAGTGATGGGGTCAGTAGGGCAGAATTCGAAACGGTTAAAAAATACCAGGGGATTTGCCTTATGGGCCGCATTCATGAAAGGAACAAAATCAGATTCTTCCCAGTGACGATACCAGGAGCTATGCCCCAGATCTGCATATAGCGACCACCGTATATCTCCCCCCAGATTGTGCATCAAATTATAGGAGTACTCCGCCATCTCTGGCGAGGGATTGCTATCCTTGCCACCCGTGGCCAACCAAACAGGAATATGTACAAAAGTGCTATATGTCAGCGGAATACTAGCCGCTGAAGTCGGGGCAATGGCTGCAATGCGCGTAGGATATTTATCCGCCATCCGCCAGGCGGCGGCGCCACCTCCGGACAATCCGTCCACAAATACCCTGTCATTATCCATACGGGTATATTTTATCAGCGAATCCAGTAGCATAACAATAAGATTGGACTCGACAGTGGGAAGCGCACCCCACTCGCCCCAGCATTCTCCGTTTTTCGACTGGAGTTGGGGATACAGCAGAAAGCCGTCGTATTGATTATTGTCAACCCGATCCATGAACAACTTACCGCCATGGGCTAGTTGTTTCTCATTGTTGTAGATGCCGTTATTGGTTCTGCAACCCACTTCACCGGCACCACTCAGGAACAGCATCAGGGGATACTTCTTGCCGGCGCTGTCGGGATTCGTATAACTCCGGGGAAATTTCAGTCGAAAAGCGATCTTCTCATTATAAGCACGGAGAAAATATGCTTTATAAGAAGAAGCATTGAAGGATCCTGTACCGGAACTAATGCCGTTTGTGGACGTACTGACCCATTTTTGCAGCCCCACTTGCATGGTATCGGGTTTCTGCGGGGATCCGTACGATGCGTTCGCACTATATCTGATGATAGGGTCGTTCGGATCAAAAACGTTTTGAGAAAAGCTAACACCCAAAAATCCAAGGAAGATTGTGGTGAGAAGTAAAATTCTCTTCATAAAAGGTATAATTAACGGTTAAGGGCATTTATGACAAAGGTCATAAAAGGGTCCTTGGAGGATATAGCTTCTTTACCAGGGTCGGGTAAAACATAGATTACCAGGTAAAAAAGATCGGAAGTAAAACACTATGGAATTCAAGGAAAATTGGAGAAACCACACTTAAGATGAGTCAAAATTATAAACAATTTTCGTAAAGTAAAATATTTGGCCAATAATATTCTTTTTCTTACCTACGTTCCATCTATGGAGACAGTTGCGTTAACCGTTTTTTTTGCCTGCCTGACGATCGCGCTGTACGCCTATTTCGGCTACCCGTTGCTGGTCTGGATACTGATAAATATCAAAAAACTGATGCTTGGCAGCCGTAAACCCATCAAAACCAACTGGTTCCCACCTGTCACCCTGGTGGTCACCGCCTATAATGAGGCTGATATTATTGAAGAAAAGATCCTTAATACCCTTGCACTGGACTATCCCGGGTCTAAACTCCGGATCATTTTTGTTACCGACGGATCCACCGACAATACCCCGGCTATCATACGCCGATACCCGGCCCTGGAACTATTGCACGAGCCGGAAAGAAAGGGCAAACTGGCCGCCATGAACCGGGCCGTGCGCCATATAGATACGGAGTTTGTGGTGTTCAGTGACGCCAATACCGTGCTGAACCGCGACTGTCTCAAAAAAATGATGCCCCATTATGCCAGCTTCAAGGTGGGGGGGGTATCCGGTGAAAAAAAAATAACCAGGCGGGAGGGGGACGATGACGTGAGTAGGCCCGAAGGCTTGTACTGGCGATATGAATCGCTATTAAAAAGGCTGGATTCGGACCTGTATACCACTGTGGGGGCTGCAGGGGAGCTATTCTCAATGCGTACCGCGCTGTACACGCAGCTCCCCGAAAACACTATCATTGAAGACTTTGTACAATCTCTTATGCTTTGCATGCGCGGTTATGTGGTGCGGTATGAGCCGGGGGCGTTTTCGACCGAACAGGCATCCCTTACCCTTGCTGCCGAACGGGAAAGGAAAACCCGGATCGCCGCGGGCGGATTCCAGGCCATCGGCATGCTGGCACCGCTGTTGAACGTTTTCCGGTATCCCCTGGTAGCTTTTCAGTATATTTCGCACCGGGTGCTACGCTGGGCGCTCTGCCCCCCCGCGCTGCTGCTGATGTTAGTCAGCGCGGCCCTGCTGTACGGGAAGCAGCAAACCCCGCTCTACAGCATACTCCTGGTAAGCCAGGTGCTGTTTTACAGTGCTGGGCTGCTTGGCTGGTACCGGGTGTCGCGAAACGAGCGACCCGGGCCCCTCCAACTGCCCTTTTATTTCCTCTTTATGCACTACTGCATCATAGCCGGATGCTGGCGGTATCTGCAGAAAAAGCAGCGGGCTGTCTGGCAGAAGGCCGAACGGGCCGGAAAATATAAATAAGGCCGACTATTTGCATATCTGGATTTAGTTGCTAATTTTACCCTCGCAATCACCCCAGATCCTCTGAAACCCAGGTTAAGTAATGATTGCAGTCTTAAGTTTTAGGTCCATCCTTGAAACTCCTTTTAACCTGAGTTAATTTCCTTATATTCCGGAACTCAGTGCCAGCCAATCGCCGAATTGTTAAAATACTATAAAAGTAGTATTGTTGGTCTGACAGTAGGGCACTATAATTGTAAGTTCCAATCCAGAATACCACTCCAATACCTTTGGCTAAGGCCGATTTCTTGTACTCCGTTGAAAAATTGCGATTTTTTTAAGGTTGACTTTCAACAATGAAACGAAGCGTTATCATTCTTTCTTACCCAGAGGAATTAAGACGCAAAGTTCATTGCGCCGGCATAGCCGGCAACTGAAAAAATTAAAGATCTAGAATGAAAAAGAGAATACTCGCAATTGATGACAGCAAGGCAATCCGGTTTCTACTCCAAACCGTACTGGGGAAAGACTACCAGATGATCACTGCTCCGGACGGCTGCTCCGCTATGTACTGGCTATCCAAAAGAAATATACCCGATCTGATCATTTGTGATCCGCAGTTACCGGACATGAAGGACTGGGAACTGATCAGAGAGCTCCGCTCGAGCATCCTTTACCGGTCGATCCCCATTCTGGTGATCTCTGCGCTCGATGAAGAGCTAACACGATTAAAATGCGACCAATATAGCCTGGCAGGATACTTTATGAAACCGTTCAATCCATTATTACTGCTAGACGAGATCGAAAAAGTCACTGCAGAAAAAACCTCGGAGAGCATGCAACTTCCATAGTTAAAAAGCGATCATGCTGTCAGTGTTTGGCTTTATATATTAAACATCAGTGCTACTTATGAACCAGTTTATACAAAAAGAAGAAGAAAGGGGTAAGAAACGGACATATAGGCATTTCTCCATCTCCCCTGACCTCGGGATCAGCAACCCTAAAAAGCTCGAATTTTTCTATATAGGCAAAAAAACAGCGGGAATAGACCTGCTGATCCGGACCTTCGAGAGCGGTTATGCTGCCGAGAACCTTGACCAGGCCAGAACCATGCTGCAAAGGCTTGCCGTTAAGGCCGGGAACGGACCCGCTATTATTATAGCCGAACAAGAACTCGGATTTCATCATCTTTTGCTATTTTCCCAGTACCTTTCCGCTCAGGAACAACTCCATACAGTTCCTTTTATCATAGAAGGAGCCGGCCTTACAACTGCCGGACTGGAACAATTCCGTAGTGAACCCTTTGCGGACGATATTATCTCGCTGGAGGAACTCGGAACAGACGGGCTCGTGGCCAAGATACAATTCTGGAAAAAGGTGAAAGAACGAATTGCCAATAACCGGCAGCCCGTAAGCGAAGAGCTACCTGCGGTGAGCAATTCACCGGCCGAGTTCTCCAAAAGAACCTTTGACGTAGTGATATCCGTCCTGCTGATGGCATTGCTGAGCCCCCTGTTCCTGCTAATCATGCTTGCCCTCAGGATCGAATCCAAAGGGCCTCTGTTCTATATCTCCAAAAGAGCGGGAAGAGGATACAAGATATTCAACTTCTACAAGTTCCGTACGATGGAAACCGAAGCAAATAGCAAGATAGCAGACTTTTCACACCTCAATCTCTATAATCCCCTGAAGTCACACGGCCCGGTCTTTATAAAGATCGACAACGACCCCCGCGTAACCAGGCTGGGCGCGTTCCTGCGGAAATGTAGCCTGGATGAATTGCCCCAGCTGCTCAATGTTTTCAGGGGCGATATGTCGCTGGTAGGCAACCGCCCCCTTCCACTGTATGAAGCCGCCACGCTCACCACCGACGAATGGGCTAAGCGGTTCATGGCACCCGCAGGGATGACCGGTCTCTGGCAAATCGAGAAAAAGAGAAAATTCAGCATGACCGCAGAAGAAAGAATTAGCCTGGATATCAATTACGCGGATAAATCGAATTTTCTTTTCGACCTGTGGATCATGGCGCATACCCCTTATGCTGTGATTCAGCGTACCAACACCTGAACCCAGCCCCCACAAATTTTATGGGTAACCGAATTGCCCTTATATTGCGCAAAAAGCCGGGACAATGCACGATAAGGAGATTCCTCCTTTAATTTCAATTATCACGCTGAATTATAATCAGACAGATACTACCTGTGCGTTCCTGGAATCTACCCGGTCGCTCACCTACCCGAGATACGAGATCCTCGTATGTGACATGGCTTCCGCGTCGGACCCTTCTGAAAAGATCCTCGCCGGCAACTATCCGCACATGCGATTGCTGCTAAGCAAGGAGAACCTTGGTTTCGCAGGCGGAAATAACTGGGCCATGCGGCAGGCGGCAGGGGAATATTTTTTCATCGTGAATAACGATACAGAACTTACGCCAAATATTCTGGAGAAACTGCTCCACCCCTTCTGCGAAGACCCTGCCATCGGCGTTGCCTGCCCCAAAATAAAATACTACGCAAACCCCCATATCATTCAGTATGCCGGTTTTAATCCCATGAACGTTTATACCGGGAGAACAACCAGTATTGGCCGAATGGAGGAAGACCTGGGGCAGCACGATGTATCGCGGCCAACCGCCGCCGCGCATGGCTGTGCCATGATGGTACAAAAAGCGCTGACAAGCCACGTCGGGATGTTCGCAGAAAAATTTTTTCTGTATTACGAAGAATGGGACTGGTCGGCCCGGATCAAAAAAGCAGGATACAAGATCTGGTACGCGGCCGACGCCGAGATCTTTCACAAAGAATCACTCACCGTGGGAAAAACCAATCCCATCAAAGTATACTATCACACCCGAAACCGCATTCTTTATATGCGCCGGAATTCCAATCTCTTCCAGCTTGCAATATTTTCCCTCGTCTTTGTATTTTTTGTAATACCGAAAACCCTTACCATTTTTATCTTTAAAAAAGAATTTAAACAGCTCCGCTATTTCCTGAAGGGTACGGTGTGGAATTTTCGTCATAGCAGTGATTCGACAATATGATCACCGTCGTCCAAATATTGTCTCTTATTCTTTTTGCGTATTTCGCGCTGAACATATTGTATCTTTTTATTTTCGCCATAGCCGGCCGCGTTGTTAAACCGCAGCCCCTCCCCGTTTCGACGGCAAAAAAAAAGATTGCCGTACTTATCACCTCGCATAAGGAAGACAAGGTGATCCTGCAAACCCTGGCAGCCGCCTGCACACATAATTACCCCGCATCCTACTTCGATGTTTACCTTGCAGCGGACCACTTGCACGAGGACACAGTCAGCCGGCTGAAGCTCCTCCGTGCCAGCGTGTTTCCGGTGGCCTTCGAAAAGGGGTCCAAAGCAAGGTCGCTGCATTTCCTGCTGAATCAGATAGACAAAAACGACTACGAGATCGCTCTCGTGCTGGATGGCGACAACATCATGCTTCCAGGTTTCCTGGAAGAGATAAACACCGCATTCCACCAGGGATGCGGGGCATTCCAGGGGCACCGCACCGCAAAAAATCTCGACACACCCGTTGCTGTCCTGGACGCCCTGAGTGAGGAGATCAACAACCATCTTTTCCGAAAGGCTCAACGGGCAATGGGATTGTCGGCATCCGTGGTCGGTTCCGGAATGGCTTTTACATTTACTAAACTCCGGGAGATTTATAATAAACCGGGCATTCTCGATAACCCCGCCTGCGATAGAGAGGTTGATTTCGAACTGATGAAAGCAGATGTCACGGTGGAATACAGCCATCGCGCCCGGCTGCTCGATGAGAAGGTGGCCACCGAGAACGTGTTCCGCAACCAGCGGCGCAGATGGATGGAGTCGCAGCTCCGGCACCTCACCCTTTTTTTTTCAGGAAAGACCGGAATCCCACATACAAAAAATTACTGGAATAAGCTGTTCATCAACCTGATGCCCCCCCGGCTGATCCTGCTGACTGCGCTGCTTGTTATCCTGGGCCTACTGCTGGTACTGCACGAATGGACCGCCATCGTTGTTTCCCCCCCTCTCCCGTGGTGGCTGATATTAACGGGCATGTATCTTCTCAGTCTGTGCATCTCCATACCGCGAAGCCATTATCGCTTACGTACTTTAAAGTCATTGCTGCATATTCCCATTATTGTCTTCTCTTACCTGAAAGCAGCTGCAGGTATACAATCCCATCGCACCGAATTTATACATACGCCCAAACGTTATGTTGTTTCTGACAAAACCCCACCGGAGAAAAGTAGCTAATCACTACCATAAACGTATTTCTACTTCGTAGAATCCCCAGCTTAAGCAGAAACACTTACGCACACTACAATAGAACATGAGTATGCGATTATTACCTTGACAAACCGGACGAAATTTTGTTGTTTTGGCATAAGAAAACGAATTAATCCGTCGTTTTCTGTGCAGCCGGCATATGCCGGCTGTGAAATCCGAAAATCCGAAAATCCGACCCATGAACAACTGTACTCGCGTACTTCGAGCACTTGTGTGCTTATTATTGATGATTTTTACCGGCGTGTCCGGTGTTTTTTCCCAGCAAATAGAGAATGGCATCACCCTGTCCGACGGGGATTACCTGGGCTTTTTGGAATACAAGCCGGTGGACTATGATGCCAGCGGCAAGACCAAGTATCCCATCATCGTGTTCCTGCATGGCATCGGCGAGCGGGGCAACGGCACCACACAGTTGAAGAATGTGAGCTGCTGCGGCCTGCCGCGCATGATCAAGCTGGGTCATCCGATGACCTTCACCTGGAACGGCAAAACAGAGACCTTCCTGGTGCTTTCGCCACAGGGCCCGCCCAAATATGGCATGTGGCAGCCTTTTTACATTGACGAGCTGATCGACTATGCCAAACAAAACCTACAGATAGATACCAACCGTATCTATCTGACCGGCCTGAGCATGGGTGGTGGAGGCACCTACCGCTATATCTCCACGGGAGCCAACAAGGCGCAGAACATTGCGGCGGCAGCCACTATCTGTGCACCCTGTATGCTGAGCACCGGCAAGTACGTGGCCGATGCGAAGCTGCCGGTATGGTCTTTCCATGCTGCCGATGACCCCACCACATCGGTGACCTGTACGCAGGATGCCATCAACCGGATCAACAGTTTTAACCCCGAAGTCAAGCCGCTGATGGATATCTGGCCCACCGGCGGCCACGGCGTATGGGATCGGGTGTACACCGATACCAATTATGTATTCCAGGGTATCGTCAATATCTACGAATGGTTCCTCGGGCAGAATAAGAGCCTGCCGGTCAACAAACTGCCGGTGGCGCGGGCCGGCAATACGATCTACACCTCTACAGGGCAAGGTACCGCCACCCTGGACGGATCGGCCTCTACGGACGCCGACGGCAAGCTGGTGCGCTATGTGTGGAAGAAGATCTCGGGGCCCGCTTCCGGGGCGATCACCCAGCCCTTCGGCCCGAACAGCTCTACCACCGTCACCTACCTGAAGATAGCCGGCACCTATAAATATCAACTGGCTGTGGTCGACGACAGGGCCGCATTCTCCCTGGATACCGTCACCGTGGTGGTGGAACAAACACCGAATAAACCGCCGATAATGAGTGTTACGGCAGAAGATACCGTCAGACTATCTTTTCGCAACAAGGCCCTGCTGAATGCCAATGCTACGAAAGACCCCGACGGCTGGATCAGCGCGTTTAAATGGACAAAAATAAGCGGCCCCGAGGGAAGCGGCTTCGAAAATGCAAATACAGGCAATACATTCGCCACGGGACTGGTAGAAGGCGTATACGTGTTCCGCGCTACTGCAACGGACAACGAAGGGCTGTCAGCATCCAAAGACGTGGTGGTACACGTTGTGGACGACACAAAACCCAAGCCCGGGCCCGGGCCGGCTCCTGACCCCGACCCTCCGGCTAACGTGGCCCCGGTAGCAAATGCGGGTGAAGACATCAGCGTTACTTTACCGGTGAACACAGCAACACTTGATGGCAGCGCCTCCTCAGACAGCGACGGCAC
>CAZUWX010000018.1:31851-64239 GCA_964624205.1 uncultured Chitinophagaceae bacterium | reverse complement strand
TTAAAAATAAACTACTACTTTTATAGTAGTAATACTAAAAACATAATAGATATGTTCCTGCAACAACTGACGCGAGCGGAAGAGGAACTGATGACGGTGCTCTGGTACAAAAAGTTCGCTTTCAACAAGCTCTTCAACGCGGAGGATGTTAGCGTTCCTCGAAACACCGACGCCAATCCGAGTACAATTACAATACAAGAAGTCAAGCTGGAAAACATCGAACTGAAACCCGCCGTGCGAATCGGGAATAAAATACCAAGGGAAGTAAAATATTCCAATTCCCGATAATTATTATCCAAATCCGCTCGAAATTAAAATACAAAAGGTGAAACCTATACGTACTATGCGAGTTGGAGTAGTTCAGCAGTAGCCGCAACAACAAAGCGTATGTTCCCTTTTCATTCGAGGTATCCGAGCCTGGTTTTATCAACAAGTACTTCGCTGAAACTATTTTCTTAAACTTAGACCCGGAGCTGAATTAAAATAAAATAAAACGACGCTTCTCCAACTGCCTGATTATTAGTGCTGTGGCCGTGTAAAAAACTACCGAACTGATGTAATAAGGTCAAATGGTAAAAAAAGCATAAAATCGCAACAAGTCATATGATGGTTTTGATAATATCTAAAAAAACCGCTTACATTAACGTTATATTTTAAACCTGGATCCTGTATTATGAGAAAAGTTCTGTGGCTGCTGTTTACTTCCATCACGCTTCATGCCTCCGCTCAACAGGTCGCTCTTTCCGGCTCAATAATCGACACCAGCGAAAATGAATCCCTTTCCAACGCCGTGATTTGCCTTATCCGGCAAACCGACTCCGTTCTGGTCAGCTTTACGCGTTCTCGGGCCGACGGCAGCTTTTCATTTTCAGAAGTGCCCGCCCAGCGGTATCATCTGCTGGTTACCTATCCCGGATATGCAGACTACACCGACTTTTTCGAGGCGCGGCCCGATATGGATCCCGATCTCGGCAAGATCATTCTCACCCCCAAGGCGGAGCTACTCGAAGCGGTAATAGTGCGCCGGCAACTCTCTGCCATGCACATGAAGGGCGATACCCTTGTTTATAAGGCGGATAGCTTTGCGGTTCGCGAAGGTGCAACCGTGGAGGAATTGTTGAAACAGCTCCCCGGTATCCAGGTAGACCGGAACGGGGTGATCACCGCGCAGGGCAAACAGGTGCAAAAGCTGCTGGTGGACGGGGAAGAATTTTTTTCCGATGACCCCGCTGTGGTAACGCAGAACCTGGGCGCCAATGTGGTGAAAGACATTGAGGTATTTGACAAAAAAAGTGAGCAGGCTGAGTTTACGGGTATTGACGACGGCCAGCGTACCAAGACCATCAATCTCACCCTTAAGCCGGAAATGAAGAAGGGATATTTCGGGAAAGCCACACTTTCCGGCGGAACGCGCGAGACCTACAACAATGACCTGATGCTGAATAAATTCAAGGGATCTCAGAAAATATCGGTATTCGGTATCATGTCGAATACCGGTCGGGGCGGGCTTTCCTGGGAGGAGAACCGCCAGTTCGGAGCCGGTGATAACATGAACTACGACGAAGAGAGTGGCAATTTTTATATTATGGGAGGGGACGAATTCAGCTACGAACTTTCAAGGGATGAGGGATTGCCTTCCACCTGGACCGGCGGCCTGCATTTTTCTGATAAATGGGATGCCGATAAAAAACACGTCAATGCCAACTACAGGGTACTGAAGAGAAACCTGCGCTCTCAGATAACCGATATCAGCCAGTACATTCTTCCGGATACGCAATATTTCAACACGCGTGCACAACGGGCGTACAGCAGCCGCATCCGGAATAACCTTTCGGGATTTTATGATATCAAGCTGGATTCTTTGTCTACCCTGAAAGTAAATGTGTCGGGGAATTTATCTTCAGCGGAAACCTATTCCTTTCAATCGAGCCGGGCGCTGAACGCCGATAGCGGGCTGGTGAATAACAACGAACGGTTACTAACTTCAAGCACCGAGAATAAAAGTTTCCGGGCAGGTATGTTATGGAGAAAAAAATTCCGGGTAGCGGGCCGCACACTTTCGGTCAATCTAACGACCGATTATAACGACCAATCGCTCGATGGCATCATGCAATCGCAGACGGATTTTTACAATCAATCGGGCATCGCTGACAGCACCGAAAACATCGACCAGCAAAAGATCAACAGCAACAGCTCATCCGGGATACAAGCCAGCGTGGTGTACACCGAACCACTTTCCACCACCACATTCCTGTCATTCAACTATAATTTCAGGATGAGCGACAACGACGCTTCCCGCAACAGCTTCAACAAAACGCAGCCCAACGGAAAATATGAGGAGCGCGACAGCCTGCTGAGCAATGATTTCCGCTTTTTATACAACACCCATGGCGGTGGCGTGGACCTGAAAATAAACAAAAAGAAGTGGATGGCGACGGTGGGCTCCGGCGCAAGCTATTCTTCGTTCAGACAGACCGACTATATCAACGATATGGAGACCGATTACTCCTTTGTGAATTTTTTCCCCAAAGCCGTGCTCCAGTGGAAGCCCGGACAATCCAAACAATTCCAGCTCAACTATAATGGCCGCACCTCACAGCCTACCCTGGAGCAGTTGCAGCCGGTACGGGAGAATACCGACCCGCTAAACCTGAAGCTGGGCAATCCCGATCTCCGGCAGCAGTTTGTGCATACGCTAAATCTTTCCCTGTACAACTATAAGCCGCTGGGCGGGTCGGGATATAATGCTTATGTCTACTCAAATATTACGCAGAACGCTATCACGAATGCTGTTACCGTGGATCCGGGCGGTAAAACGACTTCGCAGTTTGTCAATATGAACGGCAATTATAATGTGGGGGCCGGGGCATATTATAGCATGTCTTTTAAGGAGATAAAATTTAATACCAGTACAGGAGTCAATTATAATGTCGGCCGCAGCGTGAATATACTGAACGGGCTGGAAAATGTGAACAACAATCAGTCGTATTCCGCCCGTATCCACCTAACAAAATATGAAGAGAAAAAATTTTCGATGACGTTTGCCCCCAGTCTGAGTTATGTGTATAGTAAATCTTCGCTCAGGCCCGATGTGGTTACCAAATATTTTCTCAGCAATTCTGAATTATCAGCGTGGGTGGTGCTGCCCCATAAATTTGAATTTTATACGTCGGCAAGTATTAACCTGCGTCAGAAAACAGACGTGTTCGACCGTAATCTGAATACGGTGAACCTGTATGCCAGTTTAACCCGGCGGGTGTTTAAGAAAGACAACGGTGAGCTGAAGCTGGCCTGCTATGATATCCTGGATCAGAACATCGGGTTTAACCGGTCGGCCACCAGTAATTTTATTTCGGAGCACAGCTATAATACCCTGCGGCGGTATTTTATGCTCAGCTTTGTATACAATATTTCAAAAACTCCTTAGCCTTTATCAAATGAACAGAATTGTTCTGATCTTATTATTATTGCCGTTCTCCGGCGTTGCCCAGGTAAAATTTGTTAATGCCGGCAAGATCGAATTTGAAAGGAAGATCAATATTCAGCGGCAGGTAACCGAGGATGCTTATGGCTGGATGAAGGCAATGGCCGAAAGACTTCCCCAGTATCAAACCACCACATTTTCGCTGAGCTTCAACGATAAATACGCGCTGTATCAGTATGTGCCGGGACCGCCTTCCACCCCCGTTCATTTTCTCGGCCCAGCCAAGGAAAACCAGGTGTATACCGACTTTATAAACCGTATGACCGAAAGCAGGAAAACGATCTATGATGAGAATTTTGTGGTGATCGATTCTCTCCGCAAAATGGAATGGGTCATGAGCGACGAGCGGCGCACCATTGCAGGTATGGATTGTCGTAAGGCGGTGGGGCGGATCTGCGATTCGGTCTACGTGGTGGCGTTTTATACAGACGAAATTCCCGTGAGCGGTGGCCCTGAATCCTTTAGTGGGCTGCCCGGTATGATCCTGGGCCTGGCCATTCCGCGCCTGTACACCACCTGGTTTGCGACAAAGATCTCGCTGAGTCCCACTGCGAGCGAATTACCCAAAAGCGGGAGAAGGGATGAAAAGACCGACCGGGCCAAACTGGAAACCACGCTCACCAGTTCACTGAAGAACTGGGGGTCTATGGCGCAGAAGTATATTTGGTGGGCACTGCTTTGACAGGTATCCTTTTATTGTTGTGCAAACTCGCCGATATTTTCCCGCGTAACAAGCTGATAGGGGATGTATATCTTTTTTTCTTCCACCGAATCCCGGTTATAGATGAACCTTAGCGCCATTTCAACGGCTCCGCTGCCCTGGCCTTTGGCGTCCTGAAACACGGTGCCGTCCAGCCTCCCCTGTTCCACGGCCCGGAATGCATCCGCGATACCGTCGATGCTCACCACCACCACTTTGTTTTTCAAATTGGCCTGCTCCAGGGCCTGCAGGGCGCCCATCCCCATCTCGTCGTTATGCGCGAACACCGCGTCGATTTTGTCGCCATAAGATTGGATCCAGTTCTCCATGAGGGTCATTCCCTTGGCGCGGTCCCATTCGGCGGTTTGTTCCGCCAGCAGGTGCAGGTTAGGATACTTTTCTAATATCCCCTTTGCGCCTGCTGCTCTTTTGATCTGGGCCGCCTGTCCCATGTAGCCGTGCATCATCAGGATATTACCCTGGTAATTGAGCAGGCTGGCGATGTGCTCCATAGCGATCTCCCCGGACTCTTCGTCGCGCGAGCCCACGTAACCGTCCGGCTCCGACCGGGTTTCGGAATTCACATTGATGATGGGGATGCCTGCTTTTTTAGCCTTTTCCACGGCCGGGGAGCTGGCTTCCACTTCGCAGGGGTTGAGGATGATGGCATCGACTCCCTGGGCAATAAAAGTCTCCACCTGCTGCACCTGTTTTTCTGCCGTACGCTGTGCGTCTGTGATCAGCAGTTCAACGTCTTTGTCTTTTGCCGCCGCCTGCATGGCATCTTTCACGTTCACAACAAACTCGGACTGCAGGCTGAGCATGGAAACGCCGATGCGCTTTTTACCCTCTCCACTGCCGGCAGGGCCGCAACTCATCCATATGCAGGCAAACAAGGCAGCGATCAATATGCTATTTTTGTTCATTCGTGTGTTTTTTGTTTTTCAATGGCCGAATGGAAACCGCATATACATTCCCTGGTGAGATAGCTTATTTTGCTACGTTTCATTCGTTCGTGGTTAATTTCTGTTTGGCGAAAATAGGGATTGGGAGTGGAATAAGGTGTGTCGTTCACGCAAATTACAAGGCTTTGCCGGGAAAAGCGTGGCGTCTCAGGCGCCGGGATGCTGCCCTGTAAATTAAACCCTTTACCGGGAAACCTTGCGATCGATCAGCACGGCGCCTATAATGATCACCCCTTTGATGATCTGCTGGTAATAGGAGCTGATATTCAGCAGGTCGAGGCCGTTATTGATCACGCCGATGGTGAGTGCTCCGATCACGGTACCGGTGATCGTTCCGATGCCGCCAAAAAGGCTGGTGCCCCCGATCACCACCGCTGCTATCGCGTCCAGTTCATAGGCCACGCCGGCATTGGGTTGCCCCGTAGTGATACGCGAGGCGAGGATGATGCCCGCCAGTCCCGCCAGTCCGCTGCACAGCATATAGGTGAACATCTTTACACGGCTCACGTTGATGCCCGAGGCTCTTGCCGCGTTCTCATTGCCGCCTACGGCGTAAATATACCGGCCGGTTTTGGTGTAGTTGAGGATCACCGAGGAGCCGAGAATTACCAGCAGAAAGATAAGGATGGGGATGGGGATGCCCAGGAAATTGCCACCGCCGATAAAATTAAAAGCGTCTGAGAGGTTGGAGACCGGCCGCCCGTCGCTGATCACCAGAGCCAGTCCCCGTGCTATCGTCATCATCCCCAGTGTGACGATGAAGGGGGCCACCTTGCCCCGCGTGATCACCATCCCGTTGAGCCAGCCGATGCCGATGCCGGCCAGGATGCCCAGCAAAACCGGTACGATCAGCGCGTAGGCATCGGGATGGGCATAGCTGGCTGCTACCACCCCCGTCAGCGCAAGCACCGATCCCAGGGACAGGTCGATCCCGCCTGCAATGATCACGAAAGTAACGCCGATGGCGAGGATACCGTTAATGGATACCTGCCGCAGCACCAGCACGAGGTTCTGAATGGTGAAAAACATGGGAGTGGATAAAGACAGTACAATGCAGATCAGCGTGAAGGCAATGAACGTTTTGTATCGTACCAGAAAGTCAGACAGTGCGGATCGGGTGTGCGACTGCTGTCGCGGGACGGTGGGTATGGGCTGGGTATCCACTATGTTAGGGGTTTGGGTTAGACATTAAATATTCCATGATCCGTTCCTGCGTGGCTTCGGCCCGGGACAGACCGGCCCGGATTCGGCCCTCCTTCACCACCAGCACCCGGTCGCTCATGCCCAGGATCTCGGTCAGCTCGGAAGATATCATCAGGATGGCTTTTCCGCTCGCCGCGAGCTGGTATATCAGTTGGTAGATTTCTGCTTTTGCGCCGATATCGATGCCGCGGGTGGGCTCGTCGAGTATGAGGATGTCGGGGTCGTTCAGCAGTACCTTACCCAGGACTACTTTCTGCTGGTTGCCGCCGCTCAACAGGTTCACGGTTTGACGGGCGGAAGGTGTTTTTATGCCGAGCGACCGGATCTGGCGGGCCACCAGCGCCGCCTCTTTCCCGGGATGCAGGAAAAAGCTTTTGCGACATCTATCGAGTGAGGATAGGCTGATATTGTGCTGCACGGAAGCGGATAGCACAAGTCCGAACTTTTTCCGGTCTTCGCTCACCAGTCCGATACCGTTGCGGATGGCATCGGCGGGGGAGGTGATCTGCAATTGCCTGCCCCTGACGGATACCGCGCCCGCGTGTATTTTTTCCAGCCCGAAGATCGCGTTTACGATTTCGGTTCTGCCTGCTCCCATGAGCCCTGCGATCCCAACGATCTCACCGCTGCGGACATTGAAGCTGACGTCTTGAAAAGCATGGCCGGAGAGGCCGGTAACAGAAAGAAGCATTTCTCCTGCCGGAAGCCCCGGTTTGTTAAAAATGGAACGCAATTCACGGCCCACGATCAGGGAGATCAACTGGTTGTTGTCCAGCTCTTTTTTCTCCCGGGTGGCAATGTGTTTGCCGTCGCGCATCACGGTGATGGTATCGGCGATGCGGAGAATCTCGTCCATCTTATGGGAAATATAGATGACCGCGATGCCCTGCCGGGTAAGGTCGTTGATGATGTTGAACAGTACCGCCACTTCCCGCGAGGTTATAGCAGAGGTAGGCTCATCCATGATGATCACTTTTGCCTTGTTCGACAATGCCTTTGCTATTTCCACCATCTGCATCTCTGAGATGCTGAGCTCCCGCATCATTCGGGAGGGGGCGATTTTTACCCCTAGTTTCTGCAGCAGCACTGCTGCATCCCGGTTCATTTGTTTCCGGTCTATCCAGCCGGCAAATTTCACGGGCTCGTTTCCCATAAAAATATTCTCGGCTACGGTGAGGTCGGGAAAAGGGAGCAGCTCCTGGTGGATCATGGAAAGTCCTGCTTTCAGGGCATTGTACACTCCGCCAAAACGCACCGGCCGGCCCTCAAAAAAAAGCTGACCTGCGTCGGGAGCATGGATGCCGATCAGGATATTCATCAGGGTCGACTTTCCCGCGCCGTTTTCTCCCATCAGGGCATGCACCTTCCCCTTCTCGATATCGAGATCGACGCCGTCCAGGGCCTGTACGCCGGGGAAAGACTTGCTGATCCGCTTTGCCTGCAGGATATACTTATTGCGTGAATGCGCTTCATCCATAGCCATTGCGAAAATATCCAAACAAACAGGGTAAACTGTACCGGTCTGTTGATTTTAATCAGTTTACTTGTTAAAGCATTGGTAATCCGCTTGTTAAGGTATTCAAAATGTTTTTGGACTCACAAATTATTCAGTATCTTTGGTATATGTGGCAAACAGGCACATATCATTCCGACAACTCGAGGGGCAGTTACGCGCTTACGTTAAGTACGTGCGACTGTTTCACCTGTTCCTTCACCATGTTTTTTGCTTTCTATCGCAAGCTCTATTGCGTATCAAGTTTTAAAGACTTTAATACGCCCTCCCCGGCCTTTCTATATTAGGGCGGGGTTCAGTTTTATTTGCTGATTATTTTATTGTACCAACAGTTATTGCTTCTGTTTACTTTTTGTGATCTATCTAATTGATTTTTATGAACGCGCTTATACTATTTATCGTGGTTTTGTTGAATGCAGCCATTGTTAAGCATGCCTACACGGCAAATGCAGATTGGTATTACGCGCTTTTAATCTCCATCCCTCTTTTGCTGCTGGCAAAGAGGGTAGACCTCCGGCGTGATCATAATGAACGCAACGAAGAAACCGGAAACTTTTCTCTCTCCATGTTGCAGCGAATAAGAAACTATTTTCTCTAGTCTCGCCCCGCATCTGATTTATTAACCATGCTTTTTATCGATCTCCTTCGGAGATCTTCCTAATAATTTATTTTTTAAACATTTCAAACGCAACTGATATGCAAACTACAAAATCAGAATTGGTGCTTCGTAAAGATGATTATGCCATAATTATCTCTTATCTGAAAAGCGCACCTAAAAAAACGGCACTGGACCAAAAGAATGCAGAGGAACTGGAGGCAGAACTGAAGAAGGCCAGGCTGGTGGAAAAAGAAGAATTTCCCTCTGACGTGATACGCCTGAACTCGAAAGTGAAGATAAAGGAACATCCAACCGGTAAAGTGATGGAATTGACGCTGGTGACACCCGGACGGGCCGACATAAAGAAACGGATGATATCGGTATTGGCACCCATGGGCACTGCATTGCTCGGTTTTCGGGAGGGCAGGGAAGTAAAATGGGAAGTGCCCTCCGGTAAAAAGACCTTTACGATTGTGGAGGTTTCGAACGAGTCTGAGGAGACGGACGTGCGGCCGGGGAGCAGGTTGCAGGCGCAGGTATAGACGGGTATTGGGCGAACTTCATGTTCCCTGATGAAAATGGCCGCAGAGGCAGGTGATACATACACCTGCCTCTTGTCATTTTTAGCTAAATTGAGCAACGGATAAGGCGGGAAACGATTCCGGAACCCATAACGCTGGTAGCCATGAAGATAAATTTTACGCTCATCCTTTCCACAATTGCCGCGATCGGTCTGGTAGCACTCGGATTCACGGCGTTCCAGATCTACTTCGACCGGCAGGAACTCAACCACGAGTTGGAAAACAAAATGATTCGGGTAGCCGATGAGTTCTATACGAAGTATCTTCCCACTTTCAGCAGCTCAGACAGTCTGGACAGAGAGGGTCTGAACGATAGCCTGATTACACAGTACGGCCTCAGTGGAGTAGCCCTCTATTTTAATGCAGACAGCGTTACGGCAGTGAATCCCACTGCAAGGCTGCTGGTGGCTGCTTCGGTAGACCATATCGTAAGAGCTGTTGCCGCCGACTCCTCGATGGGGCGGATCATCAGTGTGAATGGCCAAAAACATTTCCTGTATGTTAAAGTCATCCCCCGTGCCGGACTGTCGGCCCGCGCGGTTGTGTTTTTTGCCTCCGCCCAGTATATAGAGAACATCATCAACAGCATCTGGCTGCGAAATTTTCTAAGATGGTTTTTTCAGGCATTACTGATTTCCGCAGTTACCCTGGCGATCGTCAAATGGGGAGTGCTCACGCCGTTGAACAGGATCGCGGTGTGGATCAAAGCCGCCCGCTTCGGCAATTTCGACCAGTTGAAACGGCGTCCGCCTCCCGATTTTCTTGCTCCTCTGTACAAGGAGATAGCGGATATCGCCAACGCCATGCAGGAGGCCAAGGCTGTGGCAAGGGAAGAAGCCCGGCTGCGCACCACTGCAGAGGCGGTGTGGACGCCCGAACGGCTGAATGAGGAGATGAAGCTGCTGCTGCAGAACCGTATGATGGTAGTGGTGTCGAACCGGGAGCCCTATATGCATGTGCATTCGGGAAAAGATATTAAATGTATTGTACCTGCCAGCGGCATGGTAACCGCCATGGAGCCCATCCTGAAAGCCTGTGGTGGTTTATGGATCGCGTCGGGCAGCGGCGACGCAGACCGGGAAACGGTCGACGGGCACGACAAAGTAATGGTGCCGCCGTTCGAGGATAAATATACGCTGCGGCGTATATGGCTCTCGAAAGAGGAAGAGGATCATTTTTATTATGGTTTTTCTAACGAGGGGCTTTGGCCGCTTTGTCATATCGCGCATACGCGGCCGACCTTCCGGATAGAAGACTGGGAATATTACTGTGCAGTGAATGAAAAATATGCGAAGGCTGTTCTCGAAGAGATCCGCAACGAGGAGGAGCCTTTTATACTGGTGCAGGATTACCATTTCGCGCTGCTGCCCCGGCTGATCAAGAAAGAAAGACCGGATGCAAAGCTGGCTATCTTCTGGCATATACCCTGGCCCAACGCGGAGTCGTTCAACATCTGCCCCTGGCAGAAAGAGCTGCTACAGGGTATGCTGGGCGCCGACCTGATCGGTTTCCATACACAGTCGCACTGTAATAATTTCCTGGAGACGGTGAATAATTCGCTGGAGGCACGGGTGATATGGGAGAGTTTCTCGGTGAAGCGGGGGAACCAGATTACCCTGGTGAAGCCGTTTCCCATCAGTATTGCTTTTACGTTGAAGGATTATGATTCGGAGCGTTCACCACCGCAGCCGGCATCGGAGCTCCTGCGTCAGTATGGTATCAATGCCGAGCTGATGGGGATTGGCGTGGACAGAATTGATTACACTAAGGGATTGATAGAAAAGATGCAGGCCATCGAACGTTTTTTTGAAAAGAATCCTTCCTATCTCGGCAGGCTCACCTTTGTACAGATCGCAGCCCCCAGCCGGTCGCTCCTGAAAACCTACGCCGATACTATCAGTTCGGTGGAGAATGAGGTGAACCGGATCAACTGGAAGTTCAAGTCGAAGAACTGGCAACCTGTGCTGTACCTGAAAAAACACCATAGCCACGAGGAAATATTCCCGCTCTACCGTTCGGCCAATTTCTGCCTGATCACTTCGCTGCATGATGGCATGAACCTGGTGGCCAAGGAATTCATTGCTGCGCGTAACAACAACGACGGAGTGCTGATCCTCAGCCGGTTTGCCGGTGCTTCGCAGGAGCTCCATAGCGCCTTGCTGATCAATCCGTATGATATCGAACAAACGGCCAATGCCATCAGCGAAGCACTGGAAATGCCACGGGAGCGGCAAACGCATAAAATGAAACAGATGCGCAGGATGATCATGGCCCACAACGTGTATGCCTGGGCGGCCGGTATTCTTCGGACAATGGCCGCGATTGAGAATTAGCCCGCTATATTTGCTTACATGCGAAAAAAAGAACAGATAGATAGTGTGAACGTGATCCTGGAAGAGTGTATCACAGCCTATCCCTTGTCGTCGTTTGTGATCAGTCTGTACAAACAATACCAGGTCCGGGGCAGCCTAAGTAAGAAACAATTGCAGGGACTGTACGGAAAAGCGTCAAAAATAACGGGCCTGGCACCTGGGAAACTGGCCGGGCTGGAGGCGATCATCAAAAAAATGCCCACGCGTTATAAGTCGGCATTACCCGCTACCAGGCCTTTGTATGAAAAGGATGCAGAGGCAGAGAAATTGATTTCGGTCATTTTAGCAGCAAACCCGAACCATAAACGGGTTCTTTTTCTGAAAGCAAAATTTGACAATAATGAAAAATTAGCTCCTGCGGAAATCACTGAGTTAAAAAGATTTGAATCAAGCCTGGCCAAAAGGAAACCCTGACCCCTGCCACCGGCAGGCATAAAAATGCCGGATTTATAAAAGAAATTTGTGTAAATCTTTTGCAAAACCGGCATTTTACCCTTACCTTAGGGCCTTTCATAGGATAAGGTTTAATGGTCTAATCCATTAATTTCCCCGGTTTCAACCGGGGATTTTTTTTTCTGTTCATCTCCTCTCATATATCCGTATCTGTACTATAGATCCTTTTTTATAACTCTTTGCTGCCATTGTGCATTTTATTGCCGGTGGCAGGCTGTCTGCAAGGGGGTAGGGGCTGAGAGTGCAATATTTCTCGATGCTTATCGTGGTCGCAATTCCCCATTGAAGGTAATGGCCTGGCGATTAGTGCTCGTCACCTGCAGGCTGCCGAAGCCGTTCTTCGATACGGAGAGATAAAGTTCCTGTACGTCCTGTATATCGTTTGGTTTGATCCGGATCTCCCACCTTTTTTTTCTCTTCTTTTCCACCGTATACGCAAAGTCTGTTGAAGTAAATTGTATGCCACCGGGATCACTGCCCAGCGGTGCAGTATATGCTCTTCCGAAATAGGGCAAATATGCCACAACCGAGTCCTTTGAAACCGTCAGGTCGTATTGCCCGTCCAGGAAAATAGATCTTCCGCGTTGCGGAAGCGCGTTGCGGGCGTGGAAAACATATTCCCGGGCCGCAAGTGCCTGCTCAACAGCATCCTTTTGGCCGGGCTGTTCCTGGGCCAGTACCTCATTGCTCCCTAACGCTGCAACAAGAAATCCAAAATAGAATAGGGTTTTCATGCCTGATATTATTCAAATACTATACCACCGGTAGGGGCCGGCGGGGGTTGCGGATTGGACAGGAAAACTGCAAGTTGCGCGGGGAGCTAACCGGAAACGGCTTTTAATCCGGCGATCGAGCCGATCAGGGTAGTGAGGAAAAATATGCGCCAGAACTCGGCCGGCTCCTTAAAGAACAGGATACCCATCAGGGCAGTGCCCGTTGCCCCGATACCGGTCCACACTGCGTAAGCCGTTCCTATCGGCAGGGTCTGTGTAGCCCGGTAGAGCAGGTACATACTGATCGCCAGACAAACAAAGAAGCCGGCGAGCCACATGGTGGCGGCAGCGCCCGTCGTTTCTTTTACCTTGGCGAGACAGGAAGCAAAACCCACCTCAAATATTCCGGCAATAATCAGAATGATCCAGTTCATAATTTTTGTTTTGTGGTTTAGTCCGTGTGTGCAAAATGGTTGAAGCGGCAAAAATACTTCCTTTAGTGTACAAATTAGCCGTCGCTTATCGGCCTACGGGTATAACCGCTTTTGCTTACATTTGAAAGAAAAATATGTTTATGAGAAAAACATTCCGTTTAGCGGTTAAATTATCCGGGATCCTTTTTATTGCCGGATTCCAACTGGCTGCCAGCGCACAACAGCTTGAGGTGCGGCAGGCGAAAGGTTCTCTGAAGCTCGCGAAATTGCCGGGCACAACACCGAGGAATGTGGTTTTTATTTTGACGGACGATCATCGTTTTGATGCGCTGGGATTTCTGAAAACCCAAACTTTTATCAAGACACCGAATCTTGACCGGATGGCCCGGGAGGGCGCCTATCTCCCCAATGCATTTGTTACTACTGCGCTTTGCTCACCATCGCGGGCCTCTATCCTTACAGGCCTGTATGCGCACAAGCACAAAATAGTGGACAACAATAATCCTGTCGGAAAGGATCTGGTCTTTTTCAGCCAGTATCTTCAGCAGATCAATTATGAAACCGCCCTGATCGGGAAATGGCATATGGGAGGAAGCTCCGATGCCCCCCAGCGGGGATTCGATTACTGGGTTTCGTTTGCCGACCAGGGAACCTATTTGCCTTCAAAGAACGGTCTGAACGTAAATGGTAAACACGTGGAACAGAAGGGGTACATTACCGACGAGCTCACCGACTATGCACTGGATTTTCTCGAACACCGCAATAAAAAGAAACCCTTTATGCTGTATCTCTCACACAAAGGGGTACACGCAGATTTTCTGCCTGCTGAACGGGACAAGGGCATGGCCGAAGGCCATCAGTTCGTTCCGCCCGTAAGCATGAATCCCGGGATGCACCGCGGGGCTCCGATGTGGTTGTTTAATCAGCGTAATTCCTGGCATGGGGTGGAATATTCTTACCACAGCAACCTGGACATCGGCGAATATTATAAGCAATATGCCGAAACGCTCCACAGCGTGGATGCGTCTGTGGGTAGGGTGATGCAATACCTGGAGGAGAAGGGGCTGCTCGAATCCACTCTGCTGATCTATATGGGAGACAACGGTTTTCAGTTTGGTGAGCACGGTATTATAGATAAACGAACAGCGTATGAGGCTTCTATGCGGGTGCCTATGCTTGCATACTGCCCCGAACTGATCAAGCCCGGTACGGTAGTTAAAGAGGTAGTAGCCAATATCGACGTGGCACCCACCATACTGGCAACAGCCGGTTTACAGTCGCCCGCCTACATGGACGGCGCTTCCTTTCTTCCTTTTCTGAGGGGAGAGCAGCAGTCCTGGCGCACTGCCCTGCTCTATGAATATTACTGGGAGAGGAATTTCCCGCAGACCCCTACTATTCATGCACTGCGGGGCGACCGGTACAAGTATATCCATTATCATGGGATATGGGACACCGACGAGCTGTATGATCTGGAGGAAGACCCTAACGAGATCAACAACCTGATCCTGGAGAAAGAGCACGCCGAAACAGTGAAACAGATGAAAGCAGAGCTCTTTAAACAATTGAGCAGTACGGGTGGTATGTCTATTCCCCTGTATCCCGACGCAGAATGGCAGTTGAACAAACGGAACGAATACGGTTCCCCTGCGGCGGCTTTTCCACAGCACCTGCTCCAGCAGCCAAAGAAAAATAAATAATAACCAGACATGTCATACACTGTTCCTCCATCCACCCGTATCGGGCATGTTCACCTGAAAGTATCAGATATACCTCGTGCACTCACCTTTTACCGGGATATACTCGGTTTCCAGGTTATGCAGTGGTATGGCGATTCGGCAGTTTTTTTATCCGCAGGCGGTTACCACCATCACATCGGCCTGAATACCTGGCATAGCCGCGGCGCACCTCCTGCTCCAGGCCGTGGTTGCGGACTTTACCATCTGGCGATACTGTATGCCACCCGTCAGGAACTCTCCGGGGTGCTGCGGCAACTCGTGGAGGCGGGGTATCCGCTGACCGGTGCAGCGGATCACGGCGTGTCGGAAGCCCTTTACATGAACGACCCTGATGGTAACGGCGTGGAACTGTACTGGGACAGGCACCCGGAACAATGGCCCCGCGACGAGCAGGGACAATTGGCAATGGTAACAGAACCCCTTGATATCGAGAATCTGCTGGCGGAGAGCGCCGGCGACTAACATACATTCACAGGCTTTCGGCCTCACCTCGTCCTTAGGGTCAAAGGGTACCCCCTCTAACGTAGAAGAGCGGTTCCATTGTGAAACTACTTGTGAATCTAAATGACTTTGTCATAATGAAATTTTTTTATCTGACGTTAACGCTGGCGATGATTTTTGCTGGCAGTGTGTATGCCCGGCCCAATCCCGGGACGATCTATGGAAAGGTGTTTACCAGCGACGGCTACCCGGCGGCGGGCGTAACGGTCTTGTTAAAAGATATGGAACGCGGTACTATCACCACAGACGATGGCTCGTATATGCTGCAAAATGTACCCGCCGGGGAGCACCAGATGATGGTTTCCCTGGTCGGCCACCAGATGTTGTCGCAGCAGATACAGCTGCTGCCGGCACAACGCCTGCAGGTACAGTTGCAGCTACAGCTTTCCGGCGCGGAGCTGGAAGAGGTCATCGTGACTAGCACATACAGTGCTTACCACACGAATAGGCTTTCGGCCTCGCTGCGCCAGCAGACGTCGTTGTTGCAGTTGCCTCAGAATGTTCAGGTGGTTACCGGAAAAGCGATCCGGGATCAGCAACTCTTTGACATGCTCGAAGGGGTGACCCGGAATCTGAGCGGCGCTTCCAGGAAGGATAGCTGGGATAATTATGCAGAGATCGTGATGCGGGGAACAACACTCACCGCTTTCCGAAATGGGATGAACGTAAAAATGCCCTGGGGGCCATTGGCGGAAGATATGGGGGTGGTGGAACGTATCGAATTTGTAAAAGGCCCCGCGGGCTTTATGATGGGAAGCGGAGAGCCGGGCGGATTTTATAATATAGTTACCAAAAAACCTACCGGGAAGACCCGGGGAGAAGTAGGCTTCTCCATGGGTAGCTTCGATACCTATCGCACCACATTTGATCTCGAAGGCAAACTCGACAAGGCGGATAAACTGTTGTACCGGGTTAATATAATGGGACAGCGAAAGAACTCACATCGTGATTTCGATTTTAATAAACGCTACTCGATCAACCCGGTGTTGAAATATCAATTTAATCCGCAGACCTCGGTGACGGCCGAATACACCTATCAGCATATGCAGATGGCCATGCTGGGGTCGGCATATATTTTCTCACCGCTGCAATACGGTGAGCTCCCCCGGAGTTTTTCCCTGCTTGAAGCCAACCTCGAGCCTACCACCATCGGCGACCACAGTCTTTTTCTTACGTTAGATCACCGGTTGAGTACAAACTGGAAACTAACTGTTAAAGGCGCTTATCTTTCTTATCTGCAGACAGGAGCTTCTATGTGGCCGGCCTATCCGGTGGGGCTGGAACGGAACGGAGACCTTCTCCGGAGTGTTGCTAACTGGGATGCCTATAGTGAAGGCTGGCTGGGACAGGCTTTTGTCCAGGGCCGGTTAATTGCCGGGAACACCACCCACAAAATACTCGCGGGCATCGATATGCACTTCAAAGAATATTACGCAGATTTTTACCAGACCTTCCCGCTCACCGGCCACGATATCTACGGTAACCCGGTACCTTTTAATATTTATAAACCCGTCCATGGGTTTGTGCCGGAAAACGACCAGCCCTTATTCAACCGTACGCTGCCGCTGAAGCTGCGGGGTGGTGCAACGCTGGGAGAAAGCGAAAACAGCCTCTATGTGCAGGATGAGATCGGCCTGCTGGAAGATCGTTTTCGGCTGACCCTGGCAGGGAGGCATACTTCGATTGTGCAGCACAGTTATGGAGTTTACTCACGCGATCATCGTATAAGTCCCCGTGTGGGCGTCAGTATTTCGCTGAGCCCGACTGAGTCTGTGTATGCGCTGTACGACCAGGCCTTTGTGGCACAACAAGGCGCCGACAGCGCGGCCAGGCCTTTTGTGCCCGTCACCGGTAACAGCCTCGAAGCCGGTATTAAAAAGGATTTTTACGACGGGCGCTGGAACTTGGGATTATCGACTTACCGTATCATCCGCAATAACGTGATCTCCGTGATTCCCGGGCCGGTGTACGCCACCATACAAACAGGTCAAACGGAAACCAAGGGCATCGAGTTGGATGTTCGCGGAGAGATTGCCGAGGGGGTCAATCTTATCTTCAACTATGCTTACACCCACGCAAAGGTGACAAAGGACGAAGACAAATCCCGATTGGACGGTCCGGTGCCCAAGTTGTTTTTCCCCGACCACACCAGCAATGCCTGGCTCAGCTACCGGGTGCTGTCTGGAAACGTAAAGGGTCTTGGAGTAGCAGCCGGTTACCAATTTCAGGGCCTAAGAAAGGAAAAGCTGCCGGATTATTTCCGGCTCGATGGCGGCATCTCCTGGCAGGATCCGCGATTTAGCATAGGACTGAATGTCAATAATTTACTGGACAAGTACCTGTTTTCGGGCTCTCTTTTCGACCACAATAACGATCCCGCGACCATCGAATACAATTACCAGGTGGAGGCCGGCATCCATTTCCGGTTATCTTTTGCCTTCCGGTTCTGACAGGATCATGGGCGAAAAAGATTCCTGTAAATTGCAACACTGTTTCAACATTTTATTCATCTTTGCAACATTGAGGCGATTAACGGGCATATTACTTTGTGTACTTCTGGTTGGTTCAGCGGTTGCTCAACCCTGTAGCCTGATCCTATCAGGTCATATTCAGGACAAGGATACAAAGGAAAAGCTGTCGGGGGCAACCGTATTCCTTGAGCAACTGGACGCCCGTTTCGTAACCGATGCAAACGGCGATTTCAGGTATCCGGGCATCTGCCCGGGAGAGTACACCATAGAGGTTACCCATGCCGGCTGTGAGCCCTATCATGCCCGGCTAACAGTTACCCGGAACCTGCATCTTGATATACTCATGCCGCATCTGCGTAATAATCTCGATGAGGTGATAGTGCAGGGGCAGCGCGCCGTGCCCAACACCGGCTATCGTCGGCAGGTAGACTCCCGCGAACTGGAATCTGCACGGAACTATTCACTGGCGGAGGCCCTGGGAACGATCAACGGCGTGAGTCTGTTGCAGACCGGCTCCTCCATCAGCAAGCCGGTGATCCACGGACTGCACGGGGCCCGTATCCTGACCATCAATAACGGTGTGCGGCAGGAGGGCCAGCAGTGGGGGAATGAACACGCCACGGAAATAGACCCTTATATCGCGGGCGAGCTTACCGTGATAAAGGGGGTGGACGAACTGCGATACGGCTCCGACGCCATCGGCGGGGTGGTATTGGTAGATCCCCGGCCGATCCGCTCGCTGCCCGGCTATGAACTGGGGGTGAACACGGCTTATTTTACGAACAACCGCCAATATGTGGTTTCGGGAATATTCGAGCAGCAACTGGAAAAAATTCCGTCGCTGGGATATCGCCTGCAGGGCACGTTTAAAAAAGCGGCTAACGTCAACACCCCGCATTACCGGCTGAACAACACCGGCCTGCAGGAGCAAAACTTTTCGCTGACTACCAACTGGAAAAAGCAGCACTATCGTGTTGAGGCTTATTATAGTCAGTTTGCGACCAGGATCGGGATATTCGAAGGCGCACATATCGGCAACATCAGTGATCTGGAAAATGCTATTGCGGGCGATCGGCCCGACGACGTGTATCTTGGGAGAAAGGGTTACGGGATCCGTAGGCCAAACCAGGAAGTGCTGCACCGGCTTTTTAAGCTGAAACCCGTTTTCAATCGCGACGGCCACAAGATATCGCTTACACTGGCTGGTCAGTATAATCATCGCAAAGAATTTGATATCGTCAGGAATTCGGAAAATCAGGACCCGCAACTGGCGCTGGCTGTGATCAGTTTCTCCGAAGAACTGGCCTATGAGCATCCTGCCTTTCATAACCTGCGGGGAACGGTAGGATTATCTTTCATGCAGCAGGACAACTCAACCTCCGGCAGGTATTTGATTCCCAAATATACTTCAGCTACATACGGAGGCTACTGGATTGAGAAATGGAGCCGGGAAAAGCTCGACATTGAAGCGGGGCTGCGCCTCGACCATAAATCGGTGCACACTACGCGCAGGCCTTATGGCGACAGTCTCGTGCGGCACGAATTCGATTTTTTAACGCTGGGATCATCTTTGTATTTCGGTTACCGGCTTTCCGGCGACCTGAAAATTAGTCTGAATGCAAGCCTGTCTACCCGGGCACCCTATGTAAATGAACTGCTGATCGACGGCGTACACCACGGAGCGGCGATCTATGAACAGGGCGACCGGTATCTGAAACCGGAAAAATCGCAGCATTTTGCCGCCGGGTTGAACTACCGGAATGAGGGTCGTTTTGCAGCGGAACTCTATGTGTACTATAACCGTATTAACGATTTTATCCATCAGCAACCTTTGCCGGAGGAGCCGGTCCTGACCATACGGGGGGCGTTTCCCAGGTATGTATATACGCAAACCGACGCTGTACTGAAGGGTGCCGATCTTTCCGCTTCTTATAAATTTGACAACCGGCTGGAGATCTCTTCGAAGCTGTCGCTGCTGCGCGCACGCAATATACGCCTCGACGACTGGCTGATACTGATGCCGGCAGACCGCTGGAGTAACACGGTGCTGCGCCGTTTTAAGGATGCGGGTAAATTCAGCGCAGTTGCGGTTGCAGCAGACGTCACAACGGTATTTGCACCAAGAGTGCCCAGCGATCGTTATGGCAAAGTGGACTACAAGCCACCCCCGGGGACCTATACGCTTGTCAACCTCGATGCTTCTGCCAATGTCGAATTGTTCCATACACCGTTTAGAGTGGGCCTGGGAATACGTAATCTCCTGAATACGGTGTACCGCGACTACCTCAATTCCTTCCGGTACTATACCGATGAAATGGGAAGGAATATCGAATTAAGGCTGGGCATTTCCATTGAAAAATTCTTATATAACCATTCACACCGAAAATCATGACCAACTACAGAATACTGGGAGTGTTACTGATGGCTGCGCTGTTCGTGGCATCGTGCAAAAAAGAGAAGGACGACGAGGAGTCGAACGAAAATGAGATTATCACCACGGTGAAACTTGTTTTCACCGAACGCGGCAGCGGCGCCGGCAGCACTTTTGTCTGGCAGGATGTTGATGGAGATGGTGGAAATGATCCCGTGGTGCAAACTATCAGCCTGCTCCCCGCCAGCGTGTATGACGTGTCTCTCAGCCTGTTGAACGAAACCCGTAATCCGGTGGAGGACATCACCGGAGAAGTGCAGGCGGAATCGGATGCTCACCGGTTCTATTATGAGGCATCCGGCGGAACCGGACTGACGGTCAGTGAGCTCGACAAAGACGAACAGGGCATTACTTTAGGCCTGAACAGCGTATGGACAACTACAGACCCCGGTTCAGGAACGGTAAGACTGGTCCTGCGACATTACCCCGCCGGCGGCAAGGCCGAAAGCGATCCCGTAAATAGTGGTAAATCCTCCACCGATATGGACATCAGCTTTGATGTGCAGGTAGCGGTTCCATAGTCACGGGGAAATCTGATCAGCATCTAATCAAAATGCACGGCTTCGAACCCGGGGCCAGGGGAGCCGATCAGGAATGCCCGGCCACCACGGGCTGGTGTCTAATCAAAGTACACCGCTTCAAACCGCGCCAGGGGCGCCATGCGGGCTTTATTTAGTGTGAGCGTGCCTCCGCTGAGGCTGTAATTATCTGCCCGGCCCAACACTTCTTTTAAGGTGTTTTCCGACTCAAGTTCCGGACAGGCGATAAAGGTGCTGATGATATCGCGGATCAGGATCCTGCTGCCCGGCTTCAGCTCGTATAATGCACCAAAACCATTGCAGCCGCCAAATCCTTCCACCTTGTTGCCCTCCTCCCTGAACTTGATATGGATCTCCCGTTTATCAGCAGGCGTTGGACCGATCGGTTGACCCATCAGTTCGGTGAGTTTCCAGTAAGTCTCTGTCAGTGTTGCGTTTGAGGTATCGGAAACAGGTTCCTTGTTTCCGGAAACCCCGCTGTCTCCCGGTGATGCCGGCGCAGTGGTATTCGGTTGCTGACCCGGTTTGCAACTGAAAAATAGCGCGATCAGGCCTGTAAAGATCAAACTTGCCGGTAAAAAAGGTTTTGCCATGTACCTCATACAATAGTTTACGGCTATTAATTTACCTTTTTTTCGCGACCTTTTTCTTTTTTGACAGTTTTTGTTCTTTTGGTTGTTTCTCTTCCAGTTTGGCGTTCGACTTCATCACGTCCCAATATTCTTTTCCGTAACCCACGAATATTTCGCTGCTGGCAGGAATGTCCTTTGTGGACTGGATATACACGCTCAGGCCTTCTTCAACGTATTCCGCGTTATTGGTGACCCCCTGTAGCCGGATCAGCCCACGGGCATCATTGGCGTAACGGGCCAGCGCGGCTTTGCGCGGAAGAGCGTCAATCACATGGTAACGTTTTACGTAATAGATATAGCCGTTGCCGCCATCGCGATGGTCCGCGTTTTTCCAACTGGACACCTTACCTTTGTACTCTACTATTTTCGTTCCTTTCGGAATGAATTTTTTGGTAAACAGGCCTTTTCCTGCTCCGGGTAACCCGGAACGTTTTACTGCAAGTTGCTTTTCTAACAGCGCCATTTCATTCCAGCCGGATTTTAATTTTTCGCGGCCGGCGCGAAGATAGGAGTAAAGCATCACACCGCATCACAGCTATAAAACCATTTGTGCCTATTTTTAACCACTGAAATAAGGATAATAACAATAAAGATAATAACGATGTCTACAACAATTGATAAGGACCAGTTTAAACACGTGAGCTATTTATGGGACGACAAGAAAGCGGCTTCCTTCGGTGATGACCAGGTGGCGCTACTGATCTATCGTTCCAACCTCATGGGTGCCGACCTGCGGCTGACCAACTATGGCGGGGGCAATACTTCCTGCAAGGTGATGGCAAAGGACCCCCTGACGGGCGCCGAAACCGAAGTGATGTGGGTGAAAGGCTCCGGGGGAGACCTCGGAACGTTGAAAAAAAGCGGGCTGGCAGCTTTGTATGTCGACCGGTTAAGAAGCCTGAAGAATATCTACCGCGGCATCGAGCACGAAGATGAGATGGTAGAGCTGTTCAATCATTGTATATACGACCTCGCTTCCAAAGCACCATCGATAGACACTCCGTTGCACGGTTTCCTGCCGTTCAAACATATTGATCACCTTCATCCGGATGCAGCGATCGCCATCGCTGCGGCGAAGGACGGTAAAAAGATCACCCAGGAACTGTTTAATGGTACCATTGGTTGGGTGGAATGGCAAAAACCCGGTTTCGACCTGGGGCTTCAAATGAAACAGTGCCTCGACGAAAATCCGGGGATCCGGGGTATCATGCTGGGTTCACACGGTCTGTTCACCTGGGGTGACACGGCTTATGAATCTTACCTGAATACACTGGAAGTGATAGAACGCTGTGCGCGCTATCTCGAAGATCATATCGGGAAAAAGAAACCGGTGTTCGGTGGTGAAAAAATAAAAGCGCTTCCGCAGGAACAGCGGCTAAAGCAGGCCGCCGCGCTGGCGCCTGTGCTGAGAGGATTTTGTTCTTCCGAACGGAGCATGGTTGGACATTTTTCAGATGACGAGCGTGTGCTGCAATTTATCAATTCCAAGGATCTGGACCGGCTGGCTCCCATGGGTACGAGCTGCCCCGACCACTTCCTGCGTACGAAGATCAGTCCCATGGTACTGGAATTACCCGATGACCTGGGCGACGTAGAAGGCCTGAAAGCCAAACTGGCTCCCCAGTTTGACGCTTACAGAAAGATGTACGCGGAATATTATGAAAGCTGCAAACATCCCAATAGTCCTGCAATGCGCGACGCCAACCCGGTGGTGCTTATCTACCGTGGAGTGGGAATATTTACGTTCGCCAAGGATAAACAGACTGCCCGCGTGGCCTCGGAATTCTATACCAATGCCATTAATGTAATGCGTGGCGCTGAGGCGATCTCCGAATATACTTCGCTCCCACGGCAGGAAGCTTTCAATATTGAATACTGGCTACTGGAAGAAGCGAAGCTGCAGCGGATGCCGAAACCTAAAGCACTTTCCGGCCGTATTGCGCTGGTAACAGGCAGCGCCGGCGGTATTGGTAAAGCCATCGCCAGGAAATTGGCAGCGGAAGGAGCCTGTGTGGTGATCAACGATGTCAACAGCGAAAGGCTTCAGCAGGCCGCTGCCGAATTCGAAAAATCATTTGGTCGCGATACCGCCTCGGCTGTATTGCTGGACGTTACGAACTCCGCCAGTATTGAAGCGGCAATAGAGAATACCGCGCTTGCGTTTGGCGGGGTGGATATTGTGGTTAACAATGCGGGCATCAGCGTCTCGAAATCCCTCACCGACCACACGACTGAAGACTGGGACCGGCTCTATGATATTCTCGTGAAAGGACAGTTCCTGGTGTCCAAAGCGGGCGTGGAAGTGATGAAAAAACAAGGTATCGGTGGAGACATCATCAATGTGGTATCCAAGAACTCCGTATTCGCAGGGCCCAATAACGCCGGCTATGGTTCGGCAAAAGCAGCCCAGGCACACCTTAGCAGGTTGCTGGCGGCAGAACTGGGCGGAGACAAGATCCGGGTTAACTCGGTGAACCCCGATGCGGTGATCGCCGATTCAAATATCTGGGCCAGCGGCTGGGCAGATGGCCGGGCAAAGGCCTACGGCATAAAGGTCGAAGAGCTGCCCGCTTTCTATGCTAAACGCACCCTTTTGAATGAAGTGATCCTTCCGGAAGATATCGCCAACGCCTGTTTTGCCTTCGTTGGAGGACTGCTGGGTAAATCGACCGGTAATACGCTGAATGTGGATGGCGGGGTGGCTACGGCCTTCCTTCGCTAAGACCGGGTTTATAGGCTGTCCGTTAATGACGAATTTGGCTAACTTGCGGCATATTTATCTGACTTGAGCAAGCAACTTGATATAAGTGCGGAAAGAAGGACACCGATCTATCTGCAGATCGTGGATGCTATTACGGATACAATCCGGCGCGGCAACTATAAGATGGGTGAGCGTATATATTCCATCAACGAGCTGAGTAACGAATATTTTCTAGCCCGCGATACTGTCCAGAAGGCCTATAATATTCTTCAGGAAAAAGGCATTATCACTTCCGTGAAAGGCAAGGGATATTATGTGAACAACGTTAATCTGGAGGTGTCTTTCAAGGTGCTGCTCCTGTTTAGCAAGATCAGCAACTACAAAAAGCAGATATATAATGCCTTTGTGCAAACGCTGGGCGACAAGGCGGTTGTCGATATCAAGATCCACCATTTTAATACCCGTATACTAAAGGATCTTATTTCCAATCATGTGAACGACTACGACTATTTTGTAGTGATGCCTCATTTCTACGACGATCCCGATGAAGCGCTGAAAGTGATAAAAACGATCCCTGCCGAAAAGCTGGTTATCCTGGATAAAAATATTCCGTACACCGACCTGAAGTCTGCCGCGGTGTACCAGGATTTTCAGCGCGATATCGTGGAAGCGCTTGAGCAGGGGCTCGACCTGCTGGCCAAATACAATATGTTCTACCTGGTGTACCCGACAAGCGCTTCGTATTCGCCTGAAATTGTTCAGGGGTTTAAGAATTTCTGCATCCAGAATGATCTCCGTTACAAAATACTCGACGAGATAAGCGAGAAAACGGAGATCAGGGAAAAAGAAGCTTATATCGTGATAGAGGAAAACGACCTCTGCAACCTTATCCGCAAAGCAAGGGAAAAACAATTTTTGATCGGTCGCGACCTCGGTATTATTTCATACAACGACAGCCCGCTGAAGGAGATATTGCTCGATGGTATCACGGTCATTTCCACCGATCACATTAAAATGGGTGAGACCGCTGCCCGGCTGATCCTCGACAACAGCACCGAAAAGATCAAGAACCCCTTTGTACTCATTCGCCGCGGCTCTCTGTGATAACAGATTTTGCCTGCGTTACAGGGTGGGACTACCCGCTGCCTGATCAGTCTCGGTTCTTTGTATTAACAGATTTGCCTGCCTTGCCGGGTAGGATTACACACTGCCTGCTTAGTCGTTGGCGCTTTGTATTGACAGATTTTGCCTGGTTCCCGGGGGCCGGTGCCGGTATCCGGCGGGTAATCCTGGAAACAGTTGGTAGGGTTGTCCCGTCAATGCGGGGTGCTTGCTATATTTGCGCATGAAGTATTCGCAAGTGGTAGGAATAATCGCAGCCGTTGTGCTGGTGCTGTCCGGCTTTTTAAACTGGACATGGTATCCCGATATTCAAAAATATTTTACCGGCTTTTTTTCTGAGAATAATATGTACGGAAAGCCGGGAAAGGTGTTTGCTTTTTTTGCCCTGATCGCGGTAGTCTTTTTTCTTCTTCCGAAAATATGGGCCAAGAGATGGAACCTGCTGGTATGTTCACTCACGCTTGCCTTTGCGGTCAAGACCTATATTCTTTTTTCGGGCTGTTACCGCGGGATCTGCCCGGTTAAGCAGCCTGGGATATGGGTGATGTTTGCGGCTGCCATCATAATGATGGTCTGCGCCTTGCTGCCCGATCTTACTGTGAAGAGCAGGGATCCGCGCTAAATAAATACTCCCGAGATCAAAAATGCGGCGGTCGCGGCCACCGCGCCCGTCACCACTGTACGAACGCCGCCCTGCCATCCCTTATTCCCATGCAGGATATTGTCGGCATACCCGGTAAGGAATAGTATGCCGAGGGTGAGAATGGCCGACCACCGGAATGCATCCTTTGGTATGTCGATAAAATGATAGGGCAGGGTGGTGAGCACGCCTCCGAGGGCATAGCTGAAACCGATCACCAGCGCGGAGAGCAGTGGGGAAGCAGACGTATTATACTTTTTCCCCTCTATGTATCCGCCAAAGGTCATGGTAACAGCGCCAGCCAGTGCTGCTGCCAGGCAGAACACCACTACGGTGGGCGAGGACTGCACCACATTGCTCAGCCCGGCCGCGAGGGCAAACGGAATGATGAGCCCGTCGCTCAGGCCAATGGTAGTCTCTCTCAAAGCATGATATTTATTCACCTGTCGTTTTTAAGCTTTCTGTAATAATGTCCACGGCCTCCTCTATCTGGTCGCTGCTGATCACCAGCGGGGGAGCGAAACGGATCTTATTGCCGTGTGTGGGTTTGGCAAGCAATCCCCTTCGACTCATTTCCAGGCAAAGTTCCCATGCGGCATTCGGCTGCTCCGCATGGATCTCAATGGCATTGAGCAGGCCCCTGCCCCGGACGTCGGCCAGTTGCGGGTGGTCGAGCTCCCGGAGCTTTTTCCGGAACAGCTCGCCCATTGCCGCAGCATTCTCCGCTAAGGATTCTTTTCGCAACACCTCAAGTGCTGCGATCCCCACCGCGCAGGCCAGTGGATTCCCTCCAAAGGTCGAGCCATGTTCGCCAGGCCGGATCGTCAACATGATCGGGTCGTCCGCCAGTACGGCGGAAACCGGCATCATGCCACCGCTCAGGGCCTTGCCGAGGATCAGTATATCGGGCCTGACCCCTTCATGGTCCGAGCATAATAGTTTTCCGGTCCTGCAAAGGCCGGTCTGGATCTCGTCGGCGATAAATAGCACATTCGCCGTTTTACAAAGACTTTTGGCGGCTGCAAGATAGCCGTCCCGGGGCACAATTACCCCAGCCTCACCCTGGATGGGCTCCACCAGGAAACCTGCCACGTTTTTATCTTCGAGCGCTTTTGCGAGGGCGTCGATATCGTTATAGGGGATGATCTCAAAACCCGGCATAAATGGCCCGAAGCCTGCATACGAAGCCGGATCGGTGCTGAACGAGATCACCATTCCCGTTCTGCCGTGGAAATTATCGGCGCACACGATGATCCTGGCCTTGTTTTCGGGAACCCCCTTTACCTCGTAAGCCCAGCGTCTGCAGAGCTTGAGTGCCGTTTCCACAGCCTCCACGCCTGTATTCATCGGCAGCACTTTGTTGTACCGAAAATAATCGGTGATGTACTGCTCATATTCCCCGAGGCGGTTATTATGAAACGCGCGTGAGGTGAGGGTCAGGGTGCCGGCCTGTGCAGTAAACGCGGCCACGATCTCGGGGTGGCAATGACCCTGGTTTACCGCCGAATATCCGCTGAGAAAATCGAAGTAACGTTCTCCATCCACCCCATATAGAAATACGCCTTCGCCGCGTTGCAGCACCACGGGCAGTGGGTGGTAATTATGCGCGCCATATTTGTTTTCAAGGGATAGATAATGCGAAGATGTCTCCGACAGGTTGGTAACTGCGTCCATATAATAGCTGTTTTTGAGAGAGGAAAACAAAAGGGAAAAATGGGAAAAATTGCGCCTTACCCCAGGGGATGGTCCAGGAAATCCAAATTAAAGGAAAGAAAGGGTGATATGTGGCCGCGTAGTACGATATTTTCCGGGTTATACGGCAAAGTTAAGGAAAATCAGCGGAGGAGCCTGTAGTTCCGGTAATCAAATAAACGTTTGCCGGTTGCCCGTTCGATCCAGTGCAGGACACGGCCTTTGAGGGTAAAATTCTTCCGGGTGATGTCGTGCTCAAAGACCCAGTTCTTCCGGGAGATCCGGTCTTTCATCACTGCCGGATGGGTGCCGCTGAATTTGGTGAGCGAATCTATTCCGGAGTAGTCGAACTGCCGGGACGCTTCTTTAGAAATGCGGGAGGCCATATTGTTGCTGTTGTACAATCGCTCGAATCCCAGAATTTTCTGTAGCTGGGAGCCAGGGTGTTTTACCCAGCCATAGTGATACACGTATGCGTCGATCTCCTTCACATTCAGCTTGCGGCCGTTTTTGCGGAAACCCTGGGCATCCCGGTAAGAATAAATGGCGGGATCGTTACGGATCACCCGGATCTCATGGCTGTACCATTTGCGCGTATCGCCGACATAATCGTAGCTGCCATAAAAGTGTTTGTAGCGGAACAGCAGTCCTTCGACGCGGTGATCATCCTGGTACAGTTCCATCGCCTGGCGGATGGTATCGTAATATTGTTCGTGGATGATCTCGTCCCCCTGGATATAAAAGCACCAGTCGGTGTCGGCAGATACCTGCTTAAGCGCTTTATCGGTTTCTGCGGCGAGCACCCTGCCGCCTTCATGCAGCGAATCATCCCAAACCGAAGGAATAATTTTCAGTTTGTCGCTTTCAATAGAGCGGATCAGGGTTTCGGTGTCGTCTTCCGAATTACCCAGGCCAACGATCACTTCGTCGCAGACCGGAAGGATGGACCGGATCGCTTCGGCAACAGGGTAATCATATTTCACCGCATTCCTGATAAATGTAAAGCCGGTCACCTTCATGGGTTGCGATTTAATATATATATTCGGTAGGGCTGGAAATTCCTGCGCAGGGAAGCTATGGCGTCGCGCTTATCAAAGATACCATAAATGCAGCTTCCCGTGCCGGTCATGGATGCATATACCGCTCCTTCCCGGTACAGCTTTTCTTTGAGTTCCGGGAGCAGGGGATGTTGTTTGTAAACCGGGGTTTCGAATTCATTGATCAGGAGCTCCTTCCATTGGGTAACAGGCAGACTGACGATCTCTTTCAGCGTAGGGGTGATTGTAGTGGAGGGGGAGGCCATTGAGAATGCTCCGGCGGTGCTGACCGGGATCTGCGGATCGACGAGTACAAAATAATAGTTCCCCAGGTCAAGGTTCAGCTCTTCCAATACTTCTCCGCGGCCGGTGGCCAGGCAGGGTTTGTTCAGCAGAAAAAAGGGGCAGTCGCTACCCAAACGGGCAGCGTAATCCTGTAGTTGGGCTTCGGAAAGCTGAAGATCCAGCACCGCGTTGAGCAACAGAAGAGTGTGCGTGCCGTCTGATGAGCCACCCCCCAGTCCGCCCCCGGACGGGATTACCTTGTGTAAATACAAATTGAGCGGGGGAATGGCGGGGAAGTCTTTTTTTATCATTTTCCAGGCGCGCGTACACAGGTTGTCTTCCGGTGTGCCCGGCACAGGTGTTCCGCTCAGTGTAAGCCTGAAGGGGTTTTCTCGCCCGGTCCCCGGTGCTCCGGCGCGGATCAGTTCCACTGCATCCCGTAGCTGGAGCGGGAAAAAGATCGTTTCAAGGTTATGATAGCCGTCGGTTCTTTTCTCTTTTATACGCAGGCCGAGATTGATCTTACAATTGGGAAAAAGCACCACGGCAATGGGTTATATCGTTTAATGGCTTAGCCGGTTATGGTCTAGCGGGATTTTTTCCGGCTGTTAATTTCGTCCCGGATGGCAATAGCCCGAAGGTAGTCTTCCTGTTCCAGCACCTCATTGAGCAGTGCGTTCAGCTCGTCTATGGAGAGGGCCTGCAGATCGTCAGCACCCCGCGCAGATTCTGTTGTAACGGCTTCTCCCCGGCTGGGTTTCTTTTTTCCGGAGGAGTCTTCCATCAGGATCCCGGCGCTTTCCAGGATATTATCGTAGGTATAGATCGGGCATCCGAAACGAACCGCCAGGGCCAGGGCGTCCGAAGTCCGTGAATCAATTTCAACGGTGTCGTGTTCGCTTATGCAAAGCAGCTTGGAATAGAAGATACCTTCCTGAAGGTCGCAGATGATGATCTCCTGAAGATCGATGGTGAAGGCATTCATGAAATTTTTCATCAGATCGTGGGTGAGCGGCCGGCTGGGATGCATTTTTTCCAGTGCCACGGCGATAGCCTGTGCTTCAAATCCACCGATCACAATTGGAAGCCTACGCAACCCGTTCACTTCACCTAACACTACGGCGTATGAATGAGTTTGAGTAATGCTGTGCGACAGGGCCACTATTTCCAACTCTATTTTCTTCATAAGATCTTTTGCCCGAATGTGCTGCAATTCCGGACTATTTGTTTGTTTACGTGTTTAATAAGCGCAAACCTACATGATTTTATCGAAAAATAGATTCGTGGAGCTGCCAATCATTCAGGGCCTTTACTGCTTCAAAGCCTCGATCAGTTTGGGCACAACTTCGAAGGCGTCGCCTACGATGCCATAGTCTGCGGCTTTAAAAAAAGGTGCATCGGGGTCCTTGTTGATCACGGCGATCACCTTGCTTCGGTTTATTCCGGCCAGATGCTGGATGGCGCCGGAAATGCCGATCGCAAGATAGAGATTGGGCGCAATGGTAAGGCCGGTTTGCCCTACGTGCTCGTGGTGAGGCCTCCAGCCTGCATCGGTCACCGCCCGGCTGCAAGCAGTAGCCGCTCCGAGCAGGGAGGCGAGTTCCTCGATCATTTTCCAGTTTTCCGGTCCCTTTAGTCCGCGCCCTCCGCTCACCACGCGTTCGGCCTCGCTGAGTGGGATCTCGCCGGTGAGTTTGCTGGTGTTCACCACTTTGGTGCGAGCCTGGCCGCCGGTTGCCGTGAAGGGCACTACTTCGGCGTTTTCTCCCGCAGCGACGGGCTGGATGGTGTTAGGGTTGATCGCAATAATTTTGACAGGCGTATGGATGGAGATCCGGGCAAAAGCTTTTCCGGAGAATACATTCTTTTTCACCACGAATCCGTCCGTGGTCTCGGGCAGGTCTACCGCACCGGCTACCAGCCCGGCCTTTAGCCTTGCCGCGAGCCGGGGTGCGATGGCTTTGCCATGCAGGTTGTGGGAGAATATTACTACATCGGCTCCGGTCTGCTGAACGGCTTCGGCGAGGAGCGCGGTATACACCTGGCCGTCGGGATGATTCAGATCGGCATTGGCCAGGTGATGGATTTTCGTCAGGCCGTACCGGCCCATAGCGGCAATATCGTCCACAACAGTGCCCAGCAGCACACCTTCCGCAACAGTGCCGAGCTGACGGGCCAGTAGCGCACCATAGGTAGCCGCCTCGGCCGTCGTTTTCTTAAAATGGTCGTCAGATTGGTCAAGAAATACTAAAACTGGCATATGTCGGATGTTAAGGTGTTGAGAGATCAGATTACTTTGGCTTCTTCGCGCAATAGCCGCAATAGTTCGGCCGGATTATCGGCGGGCACCAGTTTTACTCCTGCTTTTGGCGGGGGCGTCTCGAACGAAACGATGCTGGTGAGTGATTCTGTGGCAACGGGTTCCACCACTTTCAGGGGTTTGGTGCGGGCTCCCATGATACCCTTCATATTCGGTATCCGCTGCTCCGCCACTCCTTTCTGGCAGCTCACTACCAGGGGCAGGGCCAGTTCTACCACTTCCTCTCCTCCTTCTATTTCGCGGGTAACGGTTGCCGTTCCACCGCTGATCTCAAATTTTGTGGCCAGGCTGATAAAGGGCAGGTCGAGCATTTCCGCAACCATCCCGCCTACCGACGAATTGTTATAGTCGATCGTTTCCCGGCCTGTAAAGATGAGATCATATGATCCTTGTTTGGCGACTTCCGCGATCTGCGCGGCAATGAAGTAGCTGTCGCCTGCGGCGGTATTCACCCGGATGGCTTCATCACCCCCCAGGGCCAGTGCTTTCCGGATCACCGGGTCGTTATCGGCTCCTCCCACGTTCACCAGGTGAATGGAGGCCGCCGGATCTTTCTCTTTGAGCTCAATGGCCCGTACCAGCGCATACCACTCATCATAAGGGTTTACGATCCACTGTACACCTGCCTCGGAGAATTTCGTATTGTTATCCGTGAAAGCTATTTTTGCCGTGGTGTCGGGCGTTTTACTGATACAAACCAATATCTTCATAATAAGGGCGGTTTAATAAGTTGTTTATGCAACTACTTGCTCTACAAACCAAAAGAATTTTCATCATATAAACAAGCGGGCGGACAAATTTGCGTCGATTTTATGAGTGGAAGGCCAAACCATGGGTGGCCTCGGGTTTGTCCGGCAGAGATTGGGTACACCGGCAGGGACCTGGGGAGACAGGCGCCGGGATCGGTGGCACGGGATCAGCAAGCAGGAAAATATATGGACAGAATCATAAAACTAAAGGAGTTTTTGTCAGGAAATCCGGGGGATCCCTTTCTGCGGCACGCCCTTGCACTTGAATACGTCAAGCTTGGCGACGACGAGGCCGCACGCTCCCTGTTCGAAGAAATACTCGCTGCCGACCCCGGCTACATCGGCTCTTATTACCATCTTGCGAAACTGCTCGAGCGTACAGGCCGGCAGGGACTTGCAAAACAGTGGTACGAAAAGGGCATGCAGCAGGCTGCCAGTGCGGGAGATTCCCATGCGCTTCGCGAGCTTCGCGCCGCATACGACGACCTGGAGGAGGAAGAATAGGAATAGGAA
>CAZUWX010000018.1:11033-31751 GCA_964624205.1 uncultured Chitinophagaceae bacterium | reverse complement strand
GAATAGGAATAGGAATACCCGGAACTATTGATAGAATGGGGCTGTACCGGAACAGGTCTCCAGCTACCCGGGGCACGAGGATAGGAACAACTAAAACAACAGGATGCATTTTGTTGAAAGATTCATACAGTATATCACGGAGCAGCAGCTTTTCAAAAAGGGGGATCACCTTTTACTGGCAGTGAGTGGGGGCGTGGATTCGGTAGCGCTCTGCGAGCTTTGCCACCAGGCCGGGTACGGATTCTCGATCGCCCATGTCAACTTCCGGCTACGGGAAGAGGAAAGCGAAAAAGACGAACAGTTTGTTTACCGGCTGGGGGAACACTATGGGGTGCAGGTGTATGTCAACCGGGTCGATACAATCGCATATGCGCAGGAGCATCAGCTTTCCATCCAGGTGGCTGCGCGGCAGTTCCGGTATAACTGGTTCGGGGAGCTGCTGGAGGAGCAGCCGGGTTGGTTGCTTACCGCTCACCATGCCGACGATAACATGGAAACGCTGCTGATGAATTTTTTCAGGGGAACCGGCATCCGGGGATTACGGGGCATGCTTCCCGTACACGGCCGGATCGTACGGCCGCTACTGGCGTTTCGCAAAGAAGAACTGAAGACGTTTGCCGGCACAAATCAATTGGAATGGCGGGAAGACGCTTCCAATGAATCGGATAAATATTCCAGGAATTATTTCCGGCATACGGTGATCCCCCTCGTGCGGAAAGTGTTCCCTGAAGCGGAAAAAAATGTACTGGCCAATCTTAGCCGCTTTCGCGAAGTTGAATTGTTATATAACCAGGCTGTGGCCACACACCGGAAAAACTTAGTGGAATACCGGGGCAATGAATTGTATATACCGGTGCGGAAACTAAAGGAGGCTAAACCCCTCGGAACGATTCTGTACGAGATTATCCGCGAATATCAGTTCAGCGCCGGCCAGTTGCCCGATGTGTTGCATTTGCTGGAAGGAGGGCAGGCAAAGTTTGTACAATCCGGCACCCACCGGATCATCAGGAATCGGAACTGGCTGATCATCGCCCCCCTTCAAACGGTGCTGGCTTCGCATATCATTGTTACGGAACAAGATCGCTCGGTAGTGTTTGAGCAGGGAAGACTCGAATGGTCTGAATCAGGCCGGCCGTCGCCGGTTGCCAACGACAAGCTGGAAGCGCGGCTGGACGCCCGCCGCCTTCGTTTCCCGTTGATCCTGCGAAAGTGGAAAACAGGCGATTATTTTTATCCGCTCGGTATGCCGGGCAAGAAAAAGCTGGCGCGTTTTTTTATCGATCAGAAATTATCTCCCCCCGAAAAAGAAAAGGTATGGGTACTTGAATCGGATCACCGTATTTGCTGGGTGGTGGGGCACCGGGTGGACGACCGGTTTAAAATAACCGATAATACGCGTATAATGATAACGGTGAAGCTGAGTCCAAACGAGTAAGCCGCCCTCAGTGATATGTGCAGGCCTTCCCGGTTCATGCTGATTTTTCTTTGTCCAGAATTCACCTTAGAACCAGTGCCGGGATTTCAGGGATGCCAGGGAATGGCTTCGCAACAGCAAACCCCGTATGGGAACATCGTGGGCAGGAACGACCGCTGGTTCATAGCGACTGTTAGCTGTTGAGATAGAATTGCACTCCTGCAATAAATTCCTCTATCGCATTATACCTTCCGGAAACCGCACCGACAACGATCAGAAATACCACGCCGAACAATGCACCCCAAAGGTGGGCGGAATGATTGATATTGCCACCTCCCTTCCGGTCGAGCCATGCGGAAATGATCAGAAACAATGGGCCGAACACGAACCCCGGTATAAAGGGAGGGATGAGAAAAAATCCCACTTTCACATAAGGCGCTACCATCAATCCGGCAAATACCACTGCCGATACGGCACCCGAGGCGCCCAGACTTCTATAATTCTGATTGTCTTTGTTCTTGAAGTAGGTAGGCAGGAGCGACACCACCAACGCGAGTAAATACAGGGCCAGATACAGCAGGTTTCCTCCCTGGCCGAAGATCTGCAGGAATCTCGCTTCCACGAATCTTCCGAACAGGTAGAACGAGATCATATTAAAAGCCAGGTGTGCAACATCGGCATGAATGAAACCGCAGCTAATGAACCGGTAATACTGTTGATGATAAGTAACGGCGGGCGGGTAAAAGATAAGATCATTCATCACCTTCTGGTTATTGAAGGCGGTGAACGAGATAATGGCGGTAATAATAATAATGATCAGCGTGATGGAGAACATCTGTGTTTTTTCATAAAGATAGGGTAAAGCAGATTTCGCTTAACTGTGATGGTATTTTTCATTCCGGAGAATGGTGCATGCGCGATAGATCTGTTCGGCAAGAATAAGACGAACGAGCTGATGGGGGAATGTAAGATCCGAAAGCGACCATATCCGGCCGGCCTTTTGTTTCACCTGGTCGCTGGCGCCGAATGCTCCTCCGATCAGGAATATCAACCGCTTTACCCGCCTGTTTGCGTAAAACTGTATCAGGTCTGCCACCTGCCCGGAATTGAGTTGTTTTCCCTTATCATCCAGCAGAATAAGAAAATCGCCCTCACAGAGCATTTTCAGCACAGCCTCTCCTTCTTTTTTCAGAAGTTCCTGCATGCTTAGCGAGGACGCGTTCCTCGGAACGGGGATTATGTTCCAGTCCGCTGAAAAATAGTTATTTATACGCTTGGTGAAATCGAGCACACCTTGCTCAACAAAAGATTCATGATGCCTGCCGACCGACCAGAAATGAATTTTCATTATTAAACTGAAGTTAAGCTGTAAAATTAAATGATCAATTTTAAGCTTTAACGTTTAACTTTGCAGGATCAGAACGGAGTTTGGCTATACTCCTGATCCACGGATCAGTCTTAATAATATTGCTATCACAGCAATCACGAGCAGAACATGTATTAATCCGCCTGCGCTGTAGCCCAGATAACCGATAGCCCAGGCAATAATCAGGATCACTGCTATTAGATACAAAATATTTCCCATAGTGGTGTTTTTTTGTGAATGATGTATTTGTTCATTCTAGATAAAAAAGGCCTGCCATCTTCATTGGTCGGGTAGATGGTATGCAAAGGCCTGAGAAACGTTATCTAATGTGGAATCTTTTCCACATTAGATACATAATCAAGGAATTAGAAAATGAGATTAAAATTTTAAAATCATACAGGGTTGAACAGCGTTTGCGGCACAACTGTGGTATGTTTATTTAGTAGTAAATGATCTCAAATTAATTTTGAAAATCTGGTATGAGTAAAACAATTATAGTATCGAACCGTTTACCGGTGAAATTGAATTACGATGAGGAACAATATACCCTCGTACCCAGCGAGGGAGGGTTGGCTACTGGTCTTGGCGCTATCTATCCGCAGGGGGATAATATCTGGGTGGGATGGCCGGGTTTAGAGATCACAGAGGAGGCAGCCCAGCGGCGTATTATTGAAAAGCTGGATGCCAGCAACCTTGTACCTGTTTTTTTAACGCAGGACGAAATTAATAATTACTACGAAGGATTTTCCAACGAAATACTCTGGCCGGTATTTCATTATATGCCCACTTATGCGAGATATCTGCAGCAATACTGGGATTTTTATCTGGAGGTAAATATCAAATTCCGGGATGCTGTGCTGGAGGTGGCTGACCCCGACGATGTTATATGGATACAGGACTATCAGTTGCTCCTATTACCCGGGTTGATCCGGGAAGTATTACCGGACAGTACTATTGGATTCTTTCAGCATATTCCCTTTCCCTCCTATGAACTCTACAGGCTGATCCCCTGGAGGATCGAACTGTTGGAAGGGATGCTGGGAGCGGACCTTATCGGCTTCCATACCTTCGACGACGCACGCCATTTTGTAGAGAGCGCCCGGCGGCTTGCTTCTCCCGTTACGTCTTCTTTTAACGAGATCAGCTATAAGGATCACAGCGCTATAGTGGACAGTTTCCCGATGGGTATCGACAGTCAAAAATTCGAATCGCTGGTGGCTACGGATGTAGTGGCCGAGCAGATGGAAGTAATTGATAAGAATTTTACCAATATCCGCATTGTGCTTTCTATAGACAGGCTCGATTACAGCAAGGGAATATTACAGCGGTTGCAGGCTTTTGAATTATTCCTGGAGCTGAATCCGGAATATATCGGCAAGGTTGTGCTGTATATGATCGTGGTGCCGTCGCGGGATAGTGTACAGCAGTACCGCGAGCTGCGCGACGAGATCGATAAGGTTGTGGGTAGCGTTAACGCCCGTTACAGAACGATCGATTGGTTGCCCGTTTTTTATTTTTATCGTTCTTTCCCAGTGGAAGAACTCTCCGCGCTGTATGCCAAGGCGGATGTTTGCCTGGTTACTCCGATGCGCGATGGCATGAACCTGGTTTGCAAAGAATACATTGCGAGCCGGACGAATGACGACGGGGTACTCATTCTGAGTGAAATGGCCGGTGCATCCAAGGAACTGGTGGATGCGATCATCGTGAATCCCAATAATATCGGAGCCATCACGGCCGCCATTCATGAGGCTCTTACCATGCCGGTCTCCGAACAAAACCGCCGGATGCAAATGATGAAAGATGTTGTGAAGAAATTCAATACGTCCCACTGGGTAAAGTTATTTATGAATAGATTAAAAGAAGTAAAGCAGATGCAGCAATCGATGTACGCCAAGCGTATTAACCGTACTACCCGTCAACACATAAACACACTATACAACAACGCAGCAAAGCGACTTTTTTTTCTGGACTACGACGGAACGCTGGTGGGCTTCCGTACCAATATCGAGCTGGCCGCACCGGATGAAGAGCTGTATGCACTGCTCAGAAAAATTTCAGCTGACCCTTTGAACCGGGTTGTGATCGTGAGCGGAAGAAATCATGAGTTTCTGGAAAAGTGGTTCGGCAACCTGGATCTGGATATCATTGCCGAGCACGGCGCCTGGACTAAAATGCAGCACCAGGGCTGGCAGAGTATTCCGGGGCTGGACGCGACCTGGAAGAAAGATATATACCCTGTGCTGGAGTCGTTCACCGACCGTACGGCCGGCGCATTCATTGAGGAAAAGGACTTTTCGCTGGTGTGGCACTACCGCAAAGTGGAAGAGAGCCTGGGTGAACTTCGGAACAGCGAACTGATAAATACCCTCCGTTATCTTGTGGAAGACAAGGGGCTGCAACTCTTGCCGGGTAATAAGGTGATAGAGGTGAAAAGTGTTGAAGTGAATAAAGGCAAGGCTTCGGCCAGGCTCATGCAGGAGCAGGATTACGATTTTGTGGTGGCCATCGGGGACGACCATACCGATGAAGACGTTTTCAAGGTGCTTCCGGAGACCGCTGTCACCATCAAAGTGGGCAGCCAGGTTTCTGCAGCAAGATTTTATATCAGCAACTATGTGGAGGTACGCGGATTCCTGAAAGATCTTGTCCCGAACAGTCCTGCCCAGGGGGGTGCGGAAAATAACAACGGACGCTCCGTTGCGAAGATCAAAGGAATATAGGCGTATCCAGCTTCATAGAGATGCGGTACGCTGCATTCATCAGGCCCACATGGCTATAAGCCTGCGGAAAATTACCCCACTGGCTGCCATCCAGTTCGTCTACGTCTTCGCTGAAAAGAAGCAGATGGTTCGAATACTGAAGAAGGTTCTCAAACTCCCGTATGGCGTCGTCAATCCTGCCCACGCAGGCCAGGGCCTCGACGTACCAGAATGCACAGATCATAAAAGTAGCCTTGGGCTTGCCGAAGTCATCGGCATGCAGGTAGCGGTGGAACAGGCCGTTGGGCGTTCGTAGTTCTCCTTCCAGCGCAGTAAGATGATCCCTTGCTTTTTGAGAAGAAGGGTCGATATAATTCATCATGATGAGCTGCAGGGAGCTCGCGTCAAGATGCGGGCTTCCTTTGGCGTGTGTATAGACCTTCCGTACCGGATCATAGCAGTCTTCAATATGCGCGGCGGCCTTTTCTTTTAGAATGCTTGCCCGCTGCAACAACTCATCATCGCCGATCAGCATCGCCATTTTTTCGGCGGCGCAGCAGCCGGCCCACTGAAAAAGGTTGCTGTACAGATGATGATGCGCCATATTCCTGAATTCCCAGATGCCGGCGTCTTTCTCGTCAATGGTCATTTCAATCTTACTCAATACGCTGTCGATCCATCTTCCCGAGTCTTTTCTTTCGCGAAAAATGAAACGGTGATCGGTATACAGGGGCAGCAAAGAGATCAGCACCTGCCCGTATATATCATTCTGAATATGTTCATAAGCCTGGTTGCCGATACGTACCGGCGTGTTGCCCATATAGCCGTCGAGGTGCGGAAGTATACGTTCCTTGAGTTGTTTTTCTCCCGTAATACCATAGAGGGGCTGGTAGCGGAACTCTTCTGAAAAACAGATATCGGTAACATAGTGAAAGTATTTTTCCATCTCTTCGAAATGGCCGATATGGTTCAGCGAGGTGATCACATAGTAGGTGTCCCGTAGCCAGCAGAAACGGTAGTCCCAGTTCCTTCCGCTGCCATCAAACTCGGGCAGACTGGTAGTGCTGGCTGCGATGATGGCGCCTGTGTCTTCGTATTGGTGAATTTTCAGCGCGAGGGCGGAGCGGATTACGAAGGGTTGATAGAACCGGACGATCGAGGAGTGTTTGATCCAGGTACGCCAGTAGCTGGTGGTTTCGCGCAGGAAGGTCTCCGCAGTGCTTTCGAGGGGAGCTTCAAGTGGCGCCCCGTAGGTGAGCAGCAGGTACGTGGGCTCATTGAGTATAAAATAATGCTCGTCGAGTATATAGCTGACGGGGATATTTGTAGTGAGTCGTATCTTTTCTCCTGATCCCGGATATTCAATATGGTTACTTCCGCGGGTGGGGTCGAGGGTGCGCCGGGCATATTCGTAGACCGGCTTGCAGGTCACTTTGACGCGGGGCAGGCCCTCGAGAGGTTCTATTTTCCGGATCAGCATCAGGGGTTTAAAAAAACGCTCGAACTGCACAAAGCGGGGTGCGAAATCGGTGACGCGGTAGCTTCCGTCTTCGTGTGTGATTTCAGTACAAAGGATATTGGTGTTTTCCCGGTAATATTGCCGGGACGTGTATTCGCCCGCGGGAAGGATCGAAAACTCACCGCCCTTTTTTTTGTCGAGCAGTCCACCGAACACAAACGAGCTGTCGAACCGCGGCCAGCATAACCAGGAAACGTTGGTGTTGATATTGATATGCGCGAGATATGCGCAGTTGCCGATCAGCCCGGCTTCGTATGTGTGTTTCTTCATGTCCATGCTATATCAAAAGCTATTCCATTACAAATTTGCCACTGCCTGGTCCAGGAAATTGGGAATAACGTGCGCGTGTGTCCAACGGATCTTTTCCGGATCATTGAGTTGTTCCACCATCGACTTCCATTTGCCCAGCCCGTGGTGTTCGATCACCCTGTGTTTCTTGTCCTTGCTTTGCAGATAGACGGTCATACCTGTGGGGTCAGCTTCCGGATGGAACTGTGTGCCCAACATATACTCGTTAAAGCGGATAGCCATCACCGCCCGTTCGAGCGGAACATGAGGTCTTTCCTTTTCAATAGCAAGAACAACGGCCCCGATCCGCTCCATTTTATCCTGATCGGGCTCGATCACCTGGTAGTCGCGGCTATCCACCGCGAAGAAAGGATCGTGCAGTCCGCTGAAGGCCGGTTCCTCCCTGCCACCCGCCATAATATGGATAGGGAAAACGCCGAAGGCCGTGGATTTTCTTTTAGCAACGTGCCCTACCTGGAAATACCGGCAGGCCAGTTGGAAGGAATGGCAGATAAACAATACGGATTTTTTCCTTTTGTTCCGGGGATCGTTGTTGTAATCCTCAACTTGCCGGAGCCAGCGGAAATACAACTTTTCCCACTCGCTGCCCCTGCTGTCGAGCGGAGACCCGGGACCTCCCGAGGATATAAAGATGTCGTAGTCGGTTTCGGGCAGGTGCATGGAGTTACGAACCTCAAACTCATCGCAGGTGATGGAAATGCCGTGCTGTGCGCCATAACATTCAATGATCTCGCGAATACAGCGCATACCCTCATTAGGTACGCCTTCATAAAGATCAAGAATGGCCAATCTTAACGTCGTGTGGTAGTCGGCTGCCATGCAGCCAAAAGTACAAAAGATCGGGGTAATCGGTACTGCATTCATTTCACAGCCTGCGTTGACTGTCCGTATCTCTCTCTAAAGCAGCAGGAGCAGCGGAAATTTTCACTGCCGCTGGCAGGATATACTAAACAAAATATTAAATGCCTTTCAGAAATTCACCATGTATATAATCCATCACCCCGGTCAGGCTGCCGCTGTCGCGGTACACCGCTAACTGGCGGTCGGCCCCGGTGCCCTTTTCCAGGATAGCCGGCACATGCTCCACGGCGTGCCGGCTATCCAGATCGTCCAGCACATCGTCTACAAAATCGAGTAATTCCTCGATCAGTATGCGGGTGTCGACCTCTTTTTCTTTCCCGAAGTCGATCAACCTGCCCTCGATGCCGTACCTGCTGGCCCGCCATTTATTTTCATTGATCAGGGCGCGGCTGTATTGTATAAAATTCAGGTTTTGCTCGTGCAGCTTATAGATCTTTGCGCAAATAGCCTGGAACAATCCGGCGATGGCGATGGTTTCGGCAACGGTCATCGGGATATCACAGATCCGGAATTCTACCGTATTAAAAAAGGGATGCACGCGGAGATCCCACCATATTTTTTTTGCATTGTCGATACAGTTGGTTTTCATCAGCAGCTTCACAAAGTTTTCATAAGCTTCCACACTCTCGAAGGTTTCCGGGATGCCGGTGCGGGGAAACTTATCAAATACTTTGGTTCGAAACGACTTATAGCCGGTGATGCGGCCCTCCCAAAAAGGGGAGTTGGTGCTCAGCGCAAATATATGCGGCAGGAAATACCGGGTGGAATTGGCAATATGGTTGGCCATGTTACGGTCCTCGATGCCGATATGTACGTGCAGGCCGAAAATAAGATTGCTTCTGGCGGCTTCCTGCAGCTCATTTACGATCTCGCTGTAGCGGGCGTGGTCGGTAATGAGCTGGCTTTCCCAACGGCTGAAGGGGTGAGTTCCCGCAGCGCCTACCCAAAGGCCCAGCTCACCCGCTATCTCATGGATCGTTTTTCGCAGGTTGGACACATCGCGTAATGCCTCGTCCACGTCGCTGCAGATGTCAGTCCCCACTTCTACCACCGCCTGGTGCATCTCCGCCTTCACCTTATCTTTGATCACCTTATTTCCTTCGGAAACGATCTTTTGTTCGTGGCTTTTCAGTTCTCTTGTATCGGGATCCACCACCATGTATTCTTCCTCTATGCCTATTGTGAAATGATTACGATTGCGGGGTGCCATTTCTGCAGATTAAGTGTAACTGGATTTTATTTAGGGAAGTCTTTAAACTTTCCAGGACTAAGATTGTTAAGTTTGCTGAAGTGATGGGGTGATGTTTTGAATAATCCGAACTATGATAGCCAAATTTATCGGAACGGAGTTGAATAAAAAAATTGATTTAAATAAGCGGAATACCGAAAAAGAAAATGATGGAATTACTGACAGAGGAGAAGGAAAGGAGTCTGCACAAAACGGTAAGGCTCCGGTCGGAGCTCCTGCAGCGAACAGTACTGATCGATTTATACGAAACGGAGGAAGTTGACAATGTGGGCGGGCGCAACCTGCTGTTGGTGAACGACGGCGCGCAGTTGCAGCAGGCAGACATGTACCACATGCTGAAGGGCGAAAAAGCCGCGTCCTTTTTACCGCTTACCGTGGTTGCCATACACGGCGGCGAAATCCGCGAGCAGGAGCTGGGCATGTCAATGGGGCCCGATTACCGGGGGCTTGGGGCCAGGGCTGCCTGGTATGAGCAGTTTGTGATTTCAGAACTGATCCCTTTTCTGGGCAGCCAGCTCGACCGCGGCTCCTTCCGGGAAACGGCGATCACTGGCTTCGGCCAGGGCGCATTGAGCGCTTTTGACATTGCCTGGAACAACCCGGATATTTTTTCGAAAGTGGGTGTGCTTTCCGGCACCATGGGCTGGCGGTCGCTTGCCCCTGAACACCGGGAGTACGATGGTTCGCTGCACCGGATGCTACACCTGCGCGTGCGGAAAGAGGAATATCGCCGCGGGATGAAGTTTTTCTTCCAGTGCGGTTTCCCTGGCGAAAGGCAGGATCTCAACAGGAACGGGGTGATCGATCCGATCGATGATACGATCGACCTGATGCGGGAACTGGTGCGGAAAGGATACCGGGAGGGGAACGATATACGTTATCTGCAGGATGCCAAACCGCGGCCGGACGGCTGGATCAACTCATTTCTGCGTTTCCTTGAATGGAGCTGGAGTGCCGGCCAGGAGTGATCAGCGCGCCTTTTCGGGGTCCGGAGAGCCATACCTTAACAAGAGTATAAGCGACTTCGGCCATCCGGATGTGGGCATTCGTGTTATTTCTGACTAACTTTGCAAAAAATTGTCAGATGTTCGACACCATAGAAAGCGCGATTGAGGATATCCGCTCGGGGAAGCTAATCATAGTAGTGGACGATGAAGACCGCGAAAACGAAGGGGATTTTATCACTGCGGCGCGGAATGTTACACCCGAGATGGTGAATTTTATGAGTAAGTACGGAAGGGGCCTGATCTGCACGCCCCTGATCGAGGATATCTGCGACGAGTTGAAGCTGGATCTCATGGTGAACAACAACACCGCCCTGCATGAAACTGCATTTACCGTATCTGTAGACCTCCTCGGCCACGGGTGCACAACCGGCATTTCGGCACATGACCGGGCAAAGACCATTCAGGCGCTTATCAGCAAAGACACGCGGCCGGAAGACCTCGGCAGGCCGGGCCATATTTTTCCTCTTCGTGCCAAACGGGGTGGGGTACTCCGCCGGGCAGGACACACCGAAGCCACCATCGACCTGGCTCGGCTGGCGGGTTTTGAGCCGGCCGGCGTGCTGGTGGAGATCATGAATGAAGACGGCTCCATGGCGCGGTTGCCGGAGCTGGTTAAGATCGCCAAAAAATTTGATCTGAAGCTGGTGTCTATTAAAGACCTGATCGAATACCGGCTGAAATCCGATAGCTCCATAGAGGAAATTGTGCGCGTGGACATGCCCACCAAGTTCGGACACTTCAACCTGGTGGCATTCAGCGAAAAAGACACTGCCAACGAACACCTCGCCCTGATCAAGGGAACCTGGGAAAAAGATGAGCCGGTGTTGGTTCGTGTGCATTCTTCCTGCTTCACGGGCGATATTCTCGGTTCGTTCCGCTGCGACTGCGGCGAGCAACTGCACGCATCTATGCAGATGGTGGAAAAGGAGGGACGCGGTGCCATCCTCTACATGAATCAGGAGGGGCGGGGCATCGGCCTGCTAAATAAATTAAAAGCATACAAGCTCCAGGAGAACGGCATGGATACAGTGGAAGCAAATCTCCACCTGGGCTTCCCGATGGATAAAAGAGATTATGGTATCGGAGCGCAGATCCTGCGGCATCTGGGTGTCACCAAGCTGCGGCTGATCAGTAATAACCCCAAGAAACGTGCTGGCCTCCTGGGCTATGGCATTGAGATCGTCGACTCGGTTCCGATCGAGATCGCCCCGAATCCGCATAACGAAAAATATCTGCAAACAAAAAGAGATAAATTGGGTCATGAGATCCTCAAAGAGGTGCCCGGAGTGACTGCCTTCGACGGATTATAGGCGGTTGAGTATGGTTGTGACGAAAGATCCGCAATCTGAGGGCCGGATAATGCGGAGGTTTATTCTCCCTCTTTCCTGAAAAGATCACCCACGATTTCAAATTCCCTGCGATAGCTGATGCTGGCTCCGGAACGGTTTCGCCGAAGTACGCCAGCTTCCGAAAGATAGAGGTAATTGTAGGAGTCGCGGTAGAAAAAGGTCAGCACCAACTTCCCATCGGGTGTGATCCGCCACTCTGCATTCAGGTCGGGCAGGAAAGGCAGGTTCCGCGTGGCGTTGAGCTGCGTGGAGGTCAGGCCGAAATCCACTGCGCTTCCGAACGTGAAGGTAAGTCGCTCATTGAACAGGCTTTTGGCGATCGAAAGGTTGAGATTGGTGCGGTCGATATTAAAAGGGTTGCGGTTAAGCGCATTCACAAAGTTGGAGCCGCTGTACAACTGGGCATTGAAATTTACCTGTATGCTCTTGTCGTTGAATATTTTCTGAAATACGTTGGAAAACTGGTGACTAAGCGTATTCGATAATACCCCTGATATACTTCCTACCACGATCCCTTCGAAGGCGGTGTTGGCCAGGCCCGCCTGGGTAGTGGTCTGCAGCGGGCCGAAACTGTTGAGCACTACCAGAAATGCCGCCTGTTTGTTCAGTTCATTCTCGTCGTTCTGGATCTGGTTGAGTATGCGCAGCGCGTCCACATCGTTCTTAAGGGGACTGCTCGCCGGCAACTCGATCTGGAACCTGATCATGGGCGACTGCAGTTGCTCGGTCAGGCTTGCTATGACCAGTACTTTCCCCCGGTACCGGGAAACGTTAGCGTTGACGTCTTCCCGGATATTGGTATAGAGATCGCTGAATCGTACATTCTCGGCCTCATACTCCGCGTCGATCTTTATGATAGCGTCGTTGGGATCGCCCGACCACTGGATATAATTGCTCACGCCCTGTCCCTGCCGCAGGCGGAATGGTTTTCGCAGGAGCGAACCGAAATTAAAATTATAGTTTCCCTGGTCGATATCATATCGTCCGGTGATGCTGAATTCCCCATTGGTGGTGGCATGTATCTTGAGATTTCCTCTTCCGTTCGCCTGGATGATATCGCCCGTCAGTTCGTCGATGATCACATACATGTTGGCGTTGTTGTTAGCCGTAACGTCGAGGTTCACGGTCAGATTACTTTCATCGGAACGTTTCGCCGATTGCATTTCGCGTCCGTATTCTTTCCAGACCACAAAATCGGAGATGCCGCTTTCTTTGCCGCTTTTGGTATTGATGTACAGCGAGGAGCTGTCGGCCGGTTCCCCGATGATATCCAACTGCATGTCTTCGAGCGGCCCCCTGAACGCCATGTTTGTTTTGGCTATTACCGTTCCGTAGTAGGGGTCCATTCCTCCATTGGTGGTTGCCAGCACCAGCAGCTTATTGGTGTTCATGGCAAAATCGAACGAGAGGTTATTAAAGCCTTTGTGATAAAGGATGCCCCGCGTGACTTTTGCGGTATTGTGGAGATCGTCTTCGAAGCTGAAATTACCGAAGTCGATGCGATCTTCCTTTAGTTCGATGTTCGCGTTGGGGATGCGATACAGTACATTGGTGTAGTTTACTTTCAGTTGGGCATCAGAGAGTAAAATGGAACCGGTATAATCCGGATTGTTGGCGGGGCCTGAAATCCGGAGTGCTCCGGTGGCATAACCCGTGATATCGCTGAACACCCCGGAAAGATATTGCTGCAGGTGATCGATCCGGGTTTTCTCGAGGTTCGTGAAAATATCCAGCTTTTCAGCACGGGTGCTGTCGGGCAGGCTGTATATTCCCTGGACTTCGAAATGGTAATCCTGGTTGTCGGATACGGCGTTGAAATCTATTTCTTTGAGTTCCTGGTAATATTTTGAGCGCAGGGATATCCTGCCGATAGAATCATTGTCGAGCCGGAACTGCTGCGCTTCCGCCTTCATATCGATCCGCAGGTTCCCGAACGGGTCGATGATATGGATGGAACCGGTAAGCAGTCCTTCGAGGCGATTGGAAGGAACAAGATAGGGAGTAAAATCGCCGATGATCACCTGCTGCAGGTCGATGAGCAGGTCGTTGGTTTTTCCGGAGTTAGACGGCACGGAGGTTACGCTGATCTCCTGCAGGCCATTATAAAGCCGGATAGCGTTTGCGGTGACGAGGTCTTCGGTGAGCACCAACTCACCGTTTTTTTCGATGGTCCAGGCCTTGCCGTTAACGTCGAATCCTGATTCATGGAATTGTATCCGGGCGCCTTTGGGAAGGGTTTGCACGGTAGCTGCGATATTGGCTGAATTAAGGGTCTGGTTCGCACTGGTTTTTATATTGACGTCTGAAAAATCCCGCGCGGAGCGTATTTTGATAGAAGTGTGCGGAAAATTAAGACTGTCGTTGATATAGACATTGGCGATCTCGGTTTCTACGGACAGGCTGTCGTACGTGCCGCGGGCGCTGAATGCCAGGTCGTACACCGACATATTCCTGTAACTGAATTGCGGTACTTCTGCATTCAGGTCGAGCAGGTTTTCCCGGGTATTGATACGGCCGGTGAGCGTACTGTAATTAAAGCCCGTCAGCGCGGTATCTATCAGCCCGATATATTCCTCAACGTTTTTGGTAGTGATCACGAAACTGAAGTTCTCGTTGTTCAGTATTTTTTGGGAAGGTTTGATATAAGAGGGGTAGTACTTGTTCAGAAAACTTGCGAAGGCAGCCGGCAGGTCATTCACCGAAAACTCCCCCGCAAGCGCCGCGTCGAACTCGTTGCTGATAGCCGTGATCACCTTGTTGCTATCGACAACCCTGGACTCCAGGTTGAGGGAATCGAAGGATATCCGTTTTCCTCTTCTATAGAGGGCGGCGTCGTATATGCGCGCAACGCCGAGAAAATTGTCAATATTATCTCCTGTAAAATTCACGAGGAACTTACCGTGAAAATCCACCTGTTCCTTTAGCAGATTCAGTTGCTGCAGGTGGGCATTGCTGACGGTTGCTTCGAAATTGAACTCCGGAATATCCTTGCTGAAATCGATCAGGCCGTTCAACTGGGCCCCCAGGTTGGGATCGGCAGCGATCAGCTCGCCGTTGAACAGCCGGTTAGCTACATTCCCTTTTATCGCTAGGCCCTGATAGGGATACCCGTTGAATTCCAGCAGGTGAATATCCCCGTCAAGGGCGGCGTTGATATGCGCCGCGTTCAGGCCGGTGCCGTTGACCTTGCCCTGGAACACGATTTTGCCGAGCCTGCTATTGCCAAATAGCTCACCTATCGCAAAGCCGTTGCTGCGGATATTTCCGGAATAGGCTTCCGGTCTGTTAGCGGGGAGTTTCATATTGAGGTCGGTGACCACTGTTCCCAGCTTCGTTTCCAATGAGCCATAGGTAACGAAGTCGGTGATAAAACCGGTGAAGTTGCCCCTGAACCGCAGAAATTCGAGTAGATCCAGCCTTGGCTGCTTTACTCTTTTGAGTGCCGGCACGATGGATATTGCATCGGCATAGGTTGTACGGAAGTTCTCCGCATCGAAATCAATGTAGGTTTTATTGATATCGGGCAGTCCGTCCATGCGGATATCTCCCTTCAGATAGGTGTCATTGCCGGCCTGGATGACCAAGTCCCTGCCGCTGAGATTGTCAACGCTTCCTTTCACTGTTCCGAGGATGCGGATCTTTTTGTTCCAGTCTTTGAGGGCAGGAGCAAAATAGGCAATATCGTCGCTGCTCACCATGGCATCGTCGAAATTGCCCTCCATCTTCACCTTTGTCTCAAAGTCGTTCATATCCTCGATGGACGAATATCGCATGGCGAAAAAATTATGGAGCCGGCTTTTTCCCGTAAGGATCAGCAGATCGGAAAACTCCATGGCCTCGGGATGCACTTTCATGGCTGCTTTCAGCTCCTTCACCTCAAATCCGCTTCTCTCTTTAGTGGCGAGCTGCACGTTAGTGAGGAGGGTGTCGTTGACGAGTTGCACGTTGTCCAGGCTTCCTGAAATATTTTCGAATAGAATATGCTGCCCGTCAAATGAATCGTAGGGCTGTCTTTCGGTGAGATGATCCGCCTGCAGCGTGCCGTTGTGGAGCCGGATGGAAGCTATTTGCATCTCCCAGCCGCCCGGATTCCACCTCAGGTGCGCGGGATCGTTCAAGGGCTCTTCATTAACCGGGGATGCCAGGGGGCGCACTCTTTTCCCCGGGTAGTTGTAGACGTGAAAATACGGTTGGTCCAGGTCGATAGCGCGGATCCGGATCAACCTTTTGTTAAAATTTATTTCTTCAGCTTCCACCCCAAGTGCTTTTATAGATGCACTCATATCTTCGCCCCGCCATTGATCCTGCTGTACCAGTTTGATGTTGTCGAATTCGATGCGCTGCAGGTTAAGGTCGATGTTCTTTTTTTTCCCGGGGGTAACGGGGGCGCTGAAATAGTTGATCAGGAATTGGTAGTTCCAGACCGAGTCGCTCCGGTTAAGATGTACTACCGCGTCCTGCAGGCCTATATAAGACAGCTCTATTTTGTCTCTGAAAAAGAACCAGTCGGTGATGTTCACTTTAACGGTGCCGGCATACAGCAGCGTGTCTTTCTGGTGGTCTTCAACCAGGGTGCCCTGGAGCAGCATGCTGTTGAAAAGGGCAAAGTTGACGTGGTTGATCCGGACAGTGGTGTGCAGATCACTGGAAAGTTTTTTTGCTACCTGGCTGATCAGGAGGTTCTGTACGGGTGTGGTCTGGACAAGCAGCCAGGTAGTGATGATGCTTGCAATGAGGAGCAGCAAAACCGTACGGGATATTTTCCAGAATTGTCTCAGGGTTGTGAAGTTGGATGCAAAATTAACTAATCGTGCTTGTCGAGCAAATTCAATACCATAGAGTGATAAAGTAATGATAAACATTTCAATATCTTCGTTCGTATGAGTTTCAGGCAGCTACTACCGATCTTTTTTCTAACACTGGCGTTACCCTCTCTCAGGGCGCAGGAGCCACCATCCTTCAGCTCCTCCGACATTTACCAGCAGATCAAAAAAATGAAGGTGCTGGGCTCAGTATTGTATATAGCGGCTCACCCGGACGACGAGAACACCCGTTTGCTCACCTGGCTTTCGCAGGATCAGTTGCTGAAGACGGGTTATCTCTCCATCACAAGGGGCGATGGCGGACAAAACCTGATAGGAGACGAGCAGGGGGTGGAGCTCGGACTGATCCGTACCGAGGAGTTGCTGGCGGCGCGCCGGATTGACGGAGCGGAGCAGTTTTTCACCCGCGCCTTCGACTTCGGCTACAGCAAAAGCACGGAAGAGGCTTTGCGGATATGGGAAAAGGAGAAAGTGTTGCAGGATGTGGTGTGGGTGATCCGGAAATTCCGGCCCGATGTAATCATCACGCGGTTTCCGCCTGATAGTCGCGCGGGCCATGGTCATCATTCTGCTTCTGCGGTGCTGGCCGAGGAGGCTTTCCGGGTAGCAGCCGATCCCCGGGCTTATCCATCACAATTTAGAAAGGGAGTGGAGCCCTGGCAGGCCAAACGGATCCTCTGGAACCGGTACAACTTCGGCGGAGTGAACACTACCAGCGAAGACCAGATGAAGATCGACGTGGGTGGCTTCAACGCGCTGATCGGCAAAAGTTACGGGGCACTTGCCGCCGAAAGCCGCAGCCAGCATAAAAGCCAGGGTTTCGGAGCTGCTGCCAGTCGCGGTGTTCAGTTCGAATACTTTTCACACACTGCGGGGAGCTCCGCATCCGCCGGCCTGATGGACGGCGTGGACCGTAGCTGGTCGCGCACCGGCGGGAACCGGGTCGGGGCGATGATCGATGCCATTCTGAAGCAGTACAATATTGCCGACCCTTCGCGGTCGGTGCCCTCGCTGGTCAGTCTCTACCGGGAAATAGAAAAACTGCCCGCCAGCTATTGGAAAACGGTGAAGCTGCAGGAGCTGCAGGATATCATTGCAGCCGCGTCGGGATTATGGCTGGAAGCCAGTAGCAGCCGCCCGCAGGTGGAACTGGGAAAACCCCTCAGTGCAAAAATGAGCCTGAACAACCGGGAAGGTGTTGAGCTGACCGTCCGGAAGATCAGCGTCGCAGGAGTGGATACCCTCATCAACCGGCCTGCCGGAGCTAATCTGAATATAGATATTACGTTAACCGTGCCGGTGCCGGCAAAGACCCCGGTTTCCGGACCGTACTGGCTCCGCGAAAAGATGAATCCCGGCTTTTACAACGTTCATGATCAGTTGCTGATCGGAGAGCCGGATACGGAGCCTGTTTTCAAAGCGGTTTTCACACTCATGATAGCCGGCCATCCTTTTCAATACGAGGTGCCCGTACAGTATAAATACGCCGACCCGGTGAAAGGGGAGGTCTACCAACCACTCCTGGTGGTGCCACCGGCCGCAACAGCGGCGGAGTTTGGCACGCTGCGCCATATCAGCTACCCCCATATACCCGATATCTATTATTTCTCCCGCGACTCGGTGCAGATCGATTTACGGGGTCTGCAGACCAGGGGCAAAAAAATAGGATATATTGATGGGGCGGGCGACAAAGTACCGGCGGCCCTGGTGCTGATGGGTTACGAGGTTACCCGTTTGAAAGAAACAGACCTGGTGCCGGAAACCCTGGCCCAGTTCGACGCTGTGATAGCCGGTGTGCGGGCGTACAACGTACATGCCTTCCTCGCCGCAAAAAATGATGTACTGAACGCATACGTGGCGAACGGGGGGAATTATATTGTGCAATACAACACGAACAGCAACATAGGGCCGAACCATGCTTCGATCGGGCCCTATGGTTTTAATATCTCAAGAGGCCGTGTTACAGACGAGGCTTCACCAGTAAAATTCCTGCTCCCGGATAACCCCGTGCTGAACTATCCCAACCGCATCACCGCGAAGGATTTTGAAAATTGGGTGCAGGAAAGGGGTATCTATTTTGCTGACGGGCTGGATCCGGCTTTTCAGACCCCACTCGCTTTAAGGGATCCCGGAGAGGAGGAACAAAACGGCAGCCTTATCATTGCCGGCTATGGAAAGGGGAAATTTGTGTATACCGGACTGGTCTTTTTCCGGCAACTTCCGGCTGGCGTGACCGGGGCGTATAAACTTATGGCAAACATTATCGCGTTGAACCAAACAAAAGGCAGGAATGAGTAAGCTTTCACAGGGAAGAAAAAATGTGGCACTCGTAGTGTGTATCCTGTTGGGATTGGGCATTGGAGTATTCATTAAGAAGGTCTCCGTCGGTTTGCTGATCGGTATTTTCCTTGGCGTGGCGGTCGGGGGAATGCTGTCGGGAAAAAAATAGGGCCTTCGTAATAAAATAACTGGCATGAGCATTATTGACTGGATCGTACTTTGCCTCACTCTTGCCGGTGTCATCGGCTACGGTTTATACAAAAGCCGCACGACCCGGGATCTTGATGGCTACTTCCTCAGTAACCGAACAATGCCCTGGTGGCTGATATTGCTGGGCGTGATGGGCACCCAGGCCAGTGCCGTTACTTTTCTTTCCCTGCCCGGACAGGCGTATGTAGACGGGATGCGGTTTGTGCAGTTCTATTTCGGATTGCCGCTTGCCATGATCATTTTGTGCGTCACTTTTGTTCCCATGTTTCACCGCCTCAAGGTGTACACGGCTTATGAGTTTTTACAGAATCGTTTTGATTCCAAAACGCGCACTTTCACTTCACTGCTTTTCCTGCTGCAGCGAGGGTTGTCCACCGGCATCAGCATCTATGCCCCGGCTATTATATTATCCTCCCTGTTGGGGTGGAATATCTATCTAACCAATCTTTTTATGGGGGGACTGCTTATCCTGTACACTGTTTCCGGTGGTGCGCGGGCGGTTGCCCATACCCAGAAGTTCCAGTTGGCCGTGGTGTTCGCGGGGATGTTCCTTGCGGGCTATATGGTGGTGCATATGTTGCCGGAGAATGTGGGGTTTCGCGATGCGATCAGCCTGGGCGACAAGCTGGGTAAAATGAATGTGATCACCACCGGCATCACGGAGAACGGCTTCAACTGGGGCGATCGCTATAATCTGATCAGCGGGATCATCGGGGGATTGTTTTTGCAGTTGTCGTATTTTGGAACTGACCAGTCGCAGGTGGGTCGTTATCTTACGGCCCGCTCGATCCGGGAAAGCAGGCTGGGGCTGATCATGAACGGCATTGTCAAGATCCCTATGCAGTTTGCCATTTTGCTGATAGGTGTGCTGGTGTTTTCGTTTTATCTTTTTAATGATCACCCCGCCAGTTTCAACGAACGGCAGATCAACCAGTTGAACAACTCAGCGCTGAAACCGCAGGCAGAACAACTGTATGCTGAGTTGGACGCAGTGCAGAAAAAAAAGCAGGCGGTGGTGGGAGAATGGGTGAACGACCGTGGAAACGATGCGCTGGTAGAACAGATCAGCTCATTCCTGCAGGAGGAAAAACGCATACAGGATGCAGTGAAAACACTGGTGAAGGAAGTAGACGCGCTGGCCGAAACCAGTGATACCAATTACATATTTCTTCGTTTTGTGATCGATTTTCTTCCCACGGGCCTGATCGGTTTGCTGATTGCGGTGATCTTCCTGGCTGCCTGGGGCAGTATTGCGGCCGCGTTGAATTCTCTTTCTTCTTCTTCCGTGGTGGATATTCATAAAAAATTCATTGAAAAAAATGCAAGTAACGAAAGGGATTACCAGCTTTCGAGGCGGTATACGCTTTTGTGGGGTATATTTTGTATTGCCACGGCAATGTTCGCCACCAGGATGGGCAGTCTGATCGAGGCCGTGAACATCCTGGGCTCCCTCTTTTACGGTGTTATACTCGGCATTTTCCTGGTGGCTTTCTACATGAAAAGGGTAGGGGGGAATGCGGTATTCTGCAGCGCACTGGTGAGCGAATTGTTGATCATCACCCTCTTTGTTCTCAACGAGCTGGGTATCATAGGGCTGGGTTTCCTCTGGTTGAATGTGATCGGGGCGTT
>CAZUWX010000018.1:9873-10933 GCA_964624205.1 uncultured Chitinophagaceae bacterium | reverse complement strand
TTATCGGGGAACAGCGGTTTATCTTATCGCGCTGAAGGTATTTAATGAAACTATTTAAGAGTAGCGAGCAGCTTCTCATTCAGCACCACATAGTCGTCATTTTTGGCTTCTTTGGCGAGGGCTATGGATTTTTTGGCTGCGTCCACCGCTTGTTTTTTCTTGCCGTTTTTGGCCAGCGCATTTGCCTTGTTGTGATAGATCCAGAAGGCTTTTGGATTCTGCTCGAGCGCTTTGTCCATCCAGCTCAGCACTTTGTCCATGTTCCTGTCAGTTTCCAGGTAGTACATGGCAGCCTGGAAATAGGGTGGGTTATCCGATTTCATCAGTTCGTCGATCTGCGACATCACGCTCTTGTCGATGTTAGCGGTGATGGGGAAAGACACGAGTGTATTTTCCCAGGCGATCACTGCTTCCATAGCCGAGGGTTTGATATTATTGAAGAAGATCGTGAAGGTCTCCATCGGAAAGGGCAGTTTTTCTACCGAGGCCTGAAGCCGAACCACATCCTCTGATTGTTTATACGCAGCCGGGCTGGTTACGTTGGTCTGTTTGCTGATGATGATGGTCCATTCGTTCTGGCCGGGAATAGATAGAAGGCCATATTTTCCGGCGGACACCTTTTTTCCATTGATCACCACATCTTCGCCAAAGGTGATGGTAGTGGCGGCATTAGCACCGGTTCTCCAAACCTTGCCATAGGGAACAAGATCGCCAAATACTTTGCGGTCTTTTACTCCCGGTCTGGAGTAGGAGATCTCTACGGAAGAAAGCGCAAAATCCTGTTTGATGGTTACGGCAGGCGAAGCCGCGGGTGTCTTTAAATTCTGCGCGTGCACGCTGCCGCTAATGACGGCGCATGCCAGTAATGTTAGAATCGTTTTCATGCTGCAAATTTTTCCAAAGATAGGGTTTAGGGCGTCAAAACAATGCTTATGCACGACCGTTTTCGGGTGAAGTTTCCATATTGCCAAAAGTGGCGTCCAGGGGGTGCGTCGCGCCGACCTGTTTGCCTGCCCGAAAGGGCGTTCCGGCAGGCATTATCAGGGAACATGCTGCTGCT
>CAZUWX010000018.1:7341-9773 GCA_964624205.1 uncultured Chitinophagaceae bacterium | reverse complement strand
ATCAGGGAACATGCTGCTGCTATCAGCGTCGCTGAAAAGCGGGATGGAATTCCTGTAAGGTGGTGCGCAGGTAATCGCGATTAAGGTGTGTGTAGATTTCCGTGGTGGTGATGCTTTCGTGACCCAGCATGACTTGTACTGCCCGCAAATCGGCGCCGCCTTCCACCAGGTGGGTGGCGAAAGAATGCCGCAGGGTGTGCGGGGAGACGTTCTTTTGAATGCCTGCTTTGCCCACAAGGTCTTTCAGCATCAGGAAGATGGCTACGCGGCTGAGTTTTTTCCCTCTCCGGTTAAGGAAAATGAAATCTTCCTGACCCGCTCCGATGGGCAGATGAGGACGGATATACGAAAGGTAGCTGTTGATATGATGGAGGGCTGGCCCGCCAATGGGTACCAACCGTTCTTTGTCTCCTTTTCCCGTTACCCGGATAAAACCCTGGTCGGCATACAGGTACGATATCTTCAGATTCACCAGCTCGCTCACCCTTAAGCCACAGCCGTACAGGGTTTCCAGGATAGCCCTGTTGCGCGTACCCTCCGGGGTGCTAAGGTCGATGAGAGAGCATATCCTGTCTATTTCTTCAACGCTGAGTGTGTCGGGAAGTTTCCGCGCGATCCTGGGTGCTTCGAGCAGGTCGGCGGGATTCTTTTCTATAATGTGTTCGAGAATGCAGTATGCGAAAAAAGAACGGATACCGGCGATGATCCTTGCCTGTGATGTGTCGGTCATACCTAATTCATGTATCCATCCGGTGAATTCCAGCAGGTCTTCCAATTTCACCTGCGCCGGACCGATCGGATGGGGTTGCAGGCTCAGGAACTGGATCAGCTTGTCCAGGTCGCTCAGGTAGGCGCTCACCGAATGTTCGGCCAGGGATTTTTCGAGCTGGAGCCAGGCCCTGAATCCGTTTCTATACGTTTCCCACAATGTTCGCCTATTTTATATTAGCTTGCAATTTCAACTTTACACACCAAAGATAGGGTCACTCACCCCCTATTTTTGGCCGATTTAAATAATTCCATTGAATGGACAAGATCAATCTGCCCCGGTTCCGAAAAAAAGTAGCACTCACCAAGTCCGGAATGCGGCGTTTTCTTACCCGTATCGGCAACACGCCTCCCCGGGGGCTTGACGGTCTCGCCGTGGAAGCCGACAGGGAGGCATGGAAACATACTGATTGCCTTTCCTGTGCAAACTGCTGTAAGACCATGTCGCCGACTTTCCGGCGCGCTGATATCACCCGCATATCTGAGCATCTTGGGATGACCCCGACCCAGTTTCGGGACACCTATCTATACAAGGATAAGGATGGCGACTGGATCAACAAAAAACAGCCCTGCCAGTTCCTGAACCTGAAAGACAATAAATGCAGTATCTATGCGGTACGCCCCCGCGATTGTGCCGGCTTCCCGCATCATACCCGCAAGCGTATGATCGATTACATGCACGTCTTCAAACAGAATATTGAATATTGTCCCGCTACCTACCGGATGGTGGAGATCATGAAATCGAAGCTATTGCAGTCTCAGAGGTAGACGTCCTCTATCAGTAACAACTCGGGCGGCCCGCTGCCGATACGGAGCACCGATACAATATCGAACTGGATCCGTTCCTTCCGGGGATATTCAGCAAGAAAACGGGAGGCGGCTTTTTTCAGGCGGTCGAATTTTCTTTTTGTTACGCCCTCCTCGGGAAAGCCGAATGCCAGGTTATGCCGCGTCTTTACTTCGATAAAATGGAGTACGCCGGGCCGCAATGCGATAATGTCCAATTCGTAATAGCCGGATCGCCAGTTGCTGGATAATATTTCGAAACCCCGTTCGGTCAGGAACTTAGCCGCTATTGCCTCGCCTTCCTTCCCCCGGGTATTATGGATTGCCATCCTTTCATTTTTTGTATTATTATTGCCGGTAATGGAACACATGGCAAATTCGAATAAAATCGTAAAGATCCAAGGCGTATTTAAACACTATGCCTGGGGAGGAAAAACGTTTTTTCCTCGATTGTTTAACCTTTCAAACCCGGAGGGAAAACCATATGCTGAGTACTGGCTGGGAAGCGGCCTGCATGCCGAAGCGGGGGAGCTCCCCTATCTTTTTAAAGTGCTGGATGTAGAGAAGATGCTTTCTATACAGGTGCATCCTTCCAAAAAGAAGGCGGAATTGAAATTCGAGGAGGAGAACAGAAAGGGAATCCCGCTTGATGCCCCCAACCGGAACTATAAAGACCGGAATCATAAGCCGGAACTCTTTTCTCCTTTGAGCGAATTTTTTCTGTTGCACGGTTTTAAGCCGGAGGAGAAAATGAAAGAGATATTGGGGAGGGTGGCCGAGTTGAATTTCCTGGAAGAAGATTTCGGGAAGGGCGATTATCGTCGCCTGTATGCCAGGGTGATGCGTATGCCGCAGCCGGAGGTCAACGAAAGGCTTGC
>CAZUWX010000018.1:0-7241 GCA_964624205.1 uncultured Chitinophagaceae bacterium | reverse complement strand
GCAATTCTTCCCAAGGCGGGCCGGCCAGTTGGCCAGCGGCTCGGGGAAACGGGGGATGGGTTAGTGTCAGGTCAGCCCTTGCAGGACGAATCCATGTTGTGAAGTCGCCGGTTAGTCTTATTTTTGCCATAACCGAACACTACAATTGAATATGTCAACTATGAAATCGAATAGAATGCTGGTGCTGACGCTGCTGATCCTGGTTATCGTAGCCGCTTTGTACCGGGTGATCCCCGACCGTCCTATGGGCTTCTCTCCGCATTTGGCAATGTGCCTGTTTGCGGGAGCAGTGATCCGCAACAAAAAATGGGCTTTGACCTTCCCTATTCTTTCCATGTTCCTTTCCGACCTGATCTATCAGTTATTATATCTGAAGGGTTTTACGGCATTGCAGGGCTTCTATCCGGGTCAGATCTCCAATTATCTGCTGTTTGCCGCAATGGTATTCATCGGTTTCTCTATGAAGCGCATTTCCGTGAAGAACATCGTTTTGTTTTCCTTTTTCGTGAGTGTCGCTTTTTTTCTTGCCTCCAATTTTCTCGTCTGGATCAACGGATGGGGATTTGCCCGTCCGCATACCCTGGCAGGACTGATCCTGTGTTATGCTGATGCCCTGCCTTTCTTTGTAAACAGCCTCGCGGCAACCCTGGTTTTCAGCGGTGTGCTGTTTGGCGCCTGGAGATGGGTTGCCGGTCGCCTCAACGCACGGTTGGTGGTGGCTTAAACGCTTTTTTCAAATCCTTCGTCGATGTCAAGGTTGGCACCGTCGGCTGCGGTGGTGGCCAGCAGGTCGCAACGGTTATTATGCACGTTGTCGGCGTGTCCCCTTACCCATTTGAACTGAATGGAGTGTTTGGACGCAAGGGTGGCGTACTCCAGCCACAAGTCTTTATTTTTCTTGCCGCCTTTAAAGTCGGTGGCTATCCATTTTTTCAGCCATCCTTCCTGAACGGCTTTCACTACATACTGGCTATCGGAGAAAATGGTGATATGCAGTCCTTCTCGCTTCAGCGCCCCAAGCGCCGCTATCACGGCCATGAGTTCCATACGGTTGTTGGTGGTGCGCCGGTAGCCACCGGAGAGTTCGCGGGAGGAGCCACCGTATTGCAGGATGGCGCCATAGCCGCCGGGACCGGGATTGCCCCGGGAAGATCCGTCTGTATAGATGATCAGTTGTTTGGGGGGTGCCTTCGTCATACCTGTATCACACCCGTTTTAAAGTTGTCCATCTCCGGGTTCTGGTTAGCGGCCTGGATGGCCTGTGAAATCATGCTCCGGGTTTGCGCGGGATCTATCAATCCGTCTACCCAAAGCCTCGAGGCCGCATAATAGGGGGAGGTTTGGTTCTCATACCGGGAGCGGATCTCATCGAGCAGGGTTTTTTCCTCTTCCGCCGACACTTCCCTGCCCTTGGCCTTCATGCTGGCCACCTGTATCTGCAATAGGGTTTTAGCCGCCTGCTCCCCGCCCATCACCGCAATCCTGGCGGTGGGCCAGCCGAAGATAAACCTGGGGTCGTAGGCTTTTCCGCACATAGCGTAGTTGCCGGCGCCGAACGAATTTCCGATAATGATCGTTATTTTGGGTACTACCGAGTTAGCTACTGCGTTCACCATCTTGGCGCCGTCCTTAATAATACCGGCGTGTTCGCTTCTTGATCCCACCATGAACCCCGAAACATCCTGCAGAAATACCAGGGGTATCTTTTTCTGGTTACAGTTCATGATAAACCGGGCGGCCTTGTCTGCGCTATCGTTATAGATCACACCGCCCATCTGCATTTCGCCCTTGCCGTTCTTCACTATTTTGCGTTGGTTGGCGACGATCCCCACTGCCCATCCATCCAACCGTGCATAGCCGCACAGGATCGTTTTTCCGTAATCCTCCTTAAATTGTTCCAGCCCCGGAGCGTCAACGATACGGTCGATGATTTCGAGCATATCATATGGTTTTGCGCCACCTGCGGGCATGATACCGTACAATTCAAGCGGATCTTTGGCGGGAGCTGCCGGCTGGATACGGTCGAAACCCGCCAGCCGGGTAGGGTGGCCGATCTTGGAGAAAATCTTTTTCACCTGGTCGAGGCATTCCTGTTCGGTATCGAATTTATAATCGGCGATGCCGGAGATACTGTTATGGGTGGCGGCGCCCCCGAGGGTTTCCGTGTCGGTATCTTCTCCGATGGCAGCTTTTACCAGGTAGGGGCCTGCCAGGAAAATGGAGCCGTTGCCATTCACCATCAGCGTTTCGTCGCTCATGATGGGCAGATAAGCCCCTCCGGCCACGCAAGGGCCCATCACGGCAGCGATCTGGGTGATGCCCATCGCGCTCATGCGGGCATTGTTACGGAATATCCTGCCGAAATGTTCTTTATCGGGAAAGATCTCATCCTGCAGGGGAAGATAGACCCCTGCGCTGTCTACAATATAGATCACCGGAAGCCGGTTTTCCATGGCGATTTCCTGCATCCGCAGGTTTTTTTTACCGGTTATAGGGAACCAGGCTCCGGCTTTTACGGTCTGGTCGTTGGCAACTACCACGCATTGCCGTCCGCTCACAAAGCCGATCCCCGAAATTGTACCGCCGGCCGGGCATCCGCCTTCTGCTTCATACATTTCCCATCCGGCCAGGGCCCCGATCTCCATGAATGGCATCCCGGGATCAAGCAGGTATTCCACCCGCTCGCGTGCCGTCAATTTGTTCTTTTGCCTTTGTTTTTCCACTGATTTTTTTCCGCCGCCCAAAGCCACCTCGTTGAGGTACTGGTTTAACTGGCTCACCGACAACTTCATCACGTCTTCATTCTTGTTGAATTCGAGGTTCATGAAGCAAATGTAAAATTTAGTCGCCATAATTGCCAGTGCGATACAATCCTTTGATCCGGTGAAGAAAACGGTATATTTTTAGGAATATGTTTTTTCGCAGACGCACCCTTTTTTTTCTTGTCATTGCTGCTGTTGGTATAAAGGTGTTTTCCACGCAGCCGCTGTTGGTGGAACGTTACTACTCCAACGGCCTTTACCCGGTGATAGCTGCGGTGCAGCGGGTCCTGTTCGGCTGGATCCCGTTCAGCGTGGGCGATCTGTTATATGCAGTGGCAGGGGGCTGGTTGATCTACCGGCTGGTGCACCTGATCCGCACCCTCCGGAAAAAAAGGGCGGGAAGGATCTTCTGGCGCAACACCGTGGTGAATGTGGCGGGATGCCTGCTGGTAGTGTATGTGTCTTTTAATTTTCTGTGGGGATTGAACTACAACCGGGTGGGAATGGACCAGCAACTGGAGCTGGATGTTTTCTCCTATTCCACGGCCGACCTGGAAGCGGTAACGGCGCAGTTAGCGCACAAACTGAATTTATTCCGGTCACCTTCGGTGCAGGAGCGTGCCGGACTGAAAAAAAAGCGCACCCTGTTCCGGGGGGCCACAGCCGCCTTCCGGGGTTTATCGGCCACAGATCCCCGCTTCGAATATGTTTTCCCGTCGGTCAAGCCCTCCCTGTATAGTTACCTGGGAAATTATCTGGGCTTCACCGGCTACTACAACCCGTTTACAGGCGAGGCCCAGGTGAACACCACGGTACCGGTGTTTGTCCGCCCGTTCACAACCTGTCACGAGATCGGTCACCAGCTCGGTTATGCGAAAGAGAGCGAGGCCAATTTTGCCGGTTATCTGTCTGCGGCGGCATCTGCAGACACTGCCTTCCTTTATTCCGTCTATTTCGACATGTATGCATATGCGGGCAGGTATCTTTATTATGCAGACTCAACGGCGCTTCAGCGTATCAATGAAGGATTGGCGGAAGGTGTGAAGGACGACATACGGACGCTCCGGCAGTTCCTGCGAGCCTACGACAATCCTTTAGGAACCGCGATCGACAGGGTATATGCGCAGTACCTGGTAGCGAATGAGCAGCCTTCGGGGCGGATGAGCTATAATGAGGTGATCGGTATGCTGGTTGCCTACTATAAAAAGCACGGGCGGGTTTAGAACGAATTTTTCCACATCATGCTTTCCACGGGCCGGTCCGGTTGTCCACTATACTTTGCATTCTTTTTATTGTTATAGCTGACCTCTATTTCACCCTCTACCGGAAAATAGATGAGCTGTCCGATGGGCATGCCTTTGTAGATCCGTACGGGCTGTTTCACCGAGATCTCCAGCGTCCAGTGGCCGCAGAAACCCACATCGCCCTTGCCGGCAGTAGCGTGTATATCGATGCCCAGCCGGCCTGTAGAGGATTTGCCTTCCAGAAAAGGAACGTGTGCATGCGTTTCGGTGTACTCGAGTGTTGCGCCCAGATAGAATATTTCGGGTTGGAGCAAAAGTCCTGCATCCGGTATCTCGAAGGTATGGATGCGGTTGTGCTTTTTCGCATCCAGTTCGCGGTCCACATAGTTAGCAATCCAGGGCCCCAGGTGAACGTCGTAGGAATTACTGCCGAGACAGTCCCGCTGATAAGGGGTGATCACGATGGTGCCCTTCCCGATTTCCTCCAGAATCCGCTTGTCCGATAAGATCATGTATAAAAATTGTTTATTTTTTGATGAACTCTAAATAAGTCTTAAATCTGCAATGTAATAAGTATCTGTGTCAATATTTTTTCAACATAGTATCAACGAAGTTACTTCGCTGGGTATCTGGAAGATAGAGGAGCCGGAGAAATTTTTTCTCGAAAAGGTTCCGCTGAAAAACCGGGTCACCCATCCTTATAAGCGCCTGCAGCATCTGGCAGGCAGGTATCTGCTCACCGTGCTGTTCAGTGATTTCCCGCTGGCCGAGATAAGGATTGCCGACACCCGCAAACCTTTCCTGAACGATGAAAAGTACCATTTTTCCATTTCTCACTGCGGCAACTATGCTGCGGCGATCGCAAGTAGCGAACAAAGGGTGGGAGTGGATATTGAGTTGGTGACGCCGACCGTGGCCCGGGTTTCCGCAAAATTCCTGCATCCCGATGAACGCCGCGTGCTGGATGAATGGGAACACCTGCCCCGGCTGCAGCTTCAGTTGCTGACGATCTTGTGGAGCGCTAAGGAAGCGATCTACAAATGGCACGGGCTGGGGAAAGTGAGTTTTAGCAAACATATCCGGATGCAGCAGCAGACAATCGCTATTGCACCGGACGGTCATATCGACCTTTCCTTTCTCTTTTTAAAGGAAGAGCCGGTGCCGCTAACGGTCAGGGCCAGACTGTTCGGCGAGCTGGTGCTTAGTTGGGTACAGACGGATGCGGTCTGAGCCCGGGTTCCGCTTCGTGCAATTCCCGTAGCGATAATTTGTCTGTCGCCAGGTTCAGTTTTCCGCCGGATCCTGGTCTGTGCCTTCTTCCAGCAAGGGGATGCTGCTTACGGAGGCACCGGCAATACCTTTCACAGAACCGTATAGACCCGAAGTATTGATCAGCACTTTTTCCAGTTGTTTCTCGCGTTCCTTCCAGAGCTTTTCCATTTGGATCCTTTCCCGTGTGATGGAATTTTTCATCGACACAAATCCTTCCACGATGGCTTCCACCTGCTGCCGGAACTCTATGCCGGTAAGATAGTTATACAGCATCTGCATTTTTTCTCCCTTATTTTCTTCGGCTTTTTTTGATTCCGCCACCCGGATAACCGCATTGCGAAGCGCTGCGGTGAGGCCCGATACTTCCCGGAACGAACAGATCCAGACACCGTCCCTTTCTCCGAAACATTCCATATTCCGTGGAAATACCTGTGTAACGAGAATGGCGAGATCGGCCTGTTTGCTTCGCATATCGTTCCTGAGCTTTTCCACCCAGTTGTTATTCCATCCTTTGGCGCGCTTGCTTTCAAAGATGATCTTGCCGTACTCTACACCCGTGCGGCTGCGGACGATCTGCATGCAGTCGGCTCCTTCCATTCCCTTCCCCACTTCCACGATCAGGTCTTGCGGAAATTGTTCTCTCAGGATCTCTTCGAGCAGCAATTCCTGAGCTTCTCCCTGCAACTGCATAGAACCCTGCTCCGCTTTGCGTCTCATTTCCTCGGCAAGTTTTTTTTGGTCGTCCAGTTGTTTCTCCAGTTCGCGGAGCCTCAATTGGAATTCGGTTTCCCGCAAGGCGACCTTTTCCGATTCTTCTTTGCGGATCTGTTCGCTGAGCGCCTGCCGTCCCGCTATCAGTTGTTTTTGTATGGTGAGCTGCAACTCCTGTTCTTTGGTGAGCAGCTCCTGTTCTTTCTGAAGATACTCCAGTTCCTTTTTTCTTGCTTGCTGGAGTTTCTCGTCGGACTGCCGGTTCGATTCGCGCAGCAATTGTAAACGGTTTTCGAAGTCTGCCGCTATGGTCTTTTTCAGATCCGATTCAACCGCTTCCCGCATCTGCTTCTTCTCCTCCGCCAGCTTTTTGGAAAAATCCTGCTCCGATTTGGAGAGTAAGTCCTTAAAAGCGGTCTCCTTCTTTTCCATTTCCATTCTATGCCTGGTCAGTTCTTCATCTTTCTGCCGTTTATATGCCAGCATCTGTTGCTGCAATTCCTTCTTATATTCCTCAGAAACAGCCTCTTCTATCGCAAATCCAAATCCGCACTTGGGGCATTTTATCGCTGTTGGCATAATTATAGTATTTAAGTGCAAGTTGTTGCATTTTGCTATTTTATCAATATTTTTAATCTACTGTTGAAAGTGAAGACTCCGATTGAGATATAACAGGAAATTATATATGAAACCACCTACAAAGAACCTGGTATACATTGTGGATGATGACCCGGACGATCGCCAGATCATACTTGATGCTTTCCTGGAAAATCACACATACATGGATTATGTATTCATTGAAAACGGTGACGAACTGATGAAAACGCTTATGGCTTGCGGGGAAGACGAATATCCTTCGCTGATCCTGCTCGACCTGAACATGCCTGGTATGCTGGGCATGCAGGTGTTGAAGGAAATCAAGGAAAAAGAGCGGTTCAGCCATATTCCCACCATTGTGCTGACCACGTCTATGCTGCCTACCGACCGTAGTGCTTCTTATGCGTTAGGGGCAAACTGTTTCCTCAGTAAACCCCCGTCCTACACGGAGTTGGTGGAACTGACCAGCGCAATTGCCCGGCTCTGGTTTAATAAAAAGTGATTCCCCGAGCCCTTAATAAAATCCCGTTTATTTCGAATGAATCCTTATTTTTGCCACCCCAAAGTTGCGGAGGTGGCGAAATTGGTAGACGCACTACTTTGAGGTGGTAGCGCCTTAACGGGCGTGGGAGTTCGAATCTCCTCTTCCGCACTG
>CAZUWX010000017.1:23474-64767 GCA_964624205.1 uncultured Chitinophagaceae bacterium | reverse complement strand
GGTTCGATGCAATGTGCAACAAGGAGATGGTGGATCTGGAACCACTGGATTCGGACGACGTTCCCCAACTACAGCAACTGCTTGCCAATCATTATCAATATACCAACAGTAGCGTGGCCAGGTTTGTGCTGGACGACCTGGAAAACCAGGTGAAGAATTTTGTGAAAGTATACCCCAGGGATTACAAAAAAGCCCTGGAACTGAAAAAAGCATTCAAACAGACAATAGATGGGTAAGCCAACCGGATTTTTAGAGTTTTCTAGGGAACTGCCTTCTAAACGGCCTGTGCAAGATCGGGTCAATGATTATAAGGAGTTTATAGACCGATATTCCCAGCAGAAATTAAATCAGCAGGCGGGACGATGCATGGATTGCGGCGTCCCCTTCTGCCACAGCGGCTGCCCCCTGGGCAACGTGATCCCTGAATTCAATGATGCCGTGTACCGGGAGAGCTGGAAAGAAGCTTATGAAATACTCACTTCTACCAATAATTTCCCTGAATTCACCGGCCGTATCTGCCCGGCTCCCTGCGAGTCGGCCTGCGTATTGGGAATCAACCAGCCTCCTGTGGTGATTGAAGAGATCGAAAAACACATCATCGAAATAGCTTTTGAGCGGGGTTTGGTGAAACCCTATAGCCCGAATGTGCGTTCCGGTAAAAAGGTAGCCGTAGTGGGATCCGGCCCTGCCGGATTAGCTGCCGCGGCACAGCTGAACACAGCAGGCCACTCCGTGACCGTTTTTGAAAGAGATGATGCACCGGGCGGATTGCTCCGTTACGGAATACCCGATTTTAAGCTGGAAAAATGGGTGATCGACAGACGGGTCGGTGTGATGGAAGAAGAAGGGGTTGTATTTAAGTGCAACACAGAGATAGGCGTGGATCTGGGCATGAGCGATCTGTTAAGAGGATATAACGCGGTTGTGCTGGCAGGTGGTTCAACGATCCCGCGCGACCTTCCCGTTGCCGGCAGGAACCTGAAGGGGGTACATTTTGCTATGGATTTTCTGAAACAACAGAATAAGCGGGTCAGTGGCCTGTTCAATGAACAGGAAGAGCAGATAATGGCCACTGATAAACACGTGATAGTGATCGGCGGAGGAGATACGGGGTCCGACTGTGTGGGCACTTCTAACCGGCATGGGGCGCGTTCGGTCGCGCAGTTTGAACTGTTGCCCAAGCCGCCCGAGTCGCGGACGATCGAGATGCCCTGGCCCACCTATCCCATGGTGTTGAAGGTATCCAGTTCTCACGAGGAGGGTTGCGAGCGACAGTGGGCGGTGGCCACCAAGGAATTCATCGGCGATGAGAACGGCCAACTCCGTGCGTTGAGAACGGTCGACCTGGAGTGGAAGATCGGCAAAAATGGGAAAGCACAGTTTGTGGAAGTAGAGGGCTCCAGCCGCGAAATTCCGTGCGATCTCGTGTTTTTGGCAATGGGGTTTGTCCACCCCCAACACGAAGGCCTTGTGAGCGAGCTCGGTGTTGAACTGGATGAGCGGGGAAACGTGAGGGCCAATGAAAAAGACTATCAGACCAGCATTCCGAAAGTTTTTGTCGCAGGAGATATGCGCAGGGGGCAATCACTCGTGGTTTGGGCGATCAGTGAGGGCCGGGAATGTGCCCGCCAAGTGGACGAATTCCTCACCGGCGAGTCGGTGCTGGAGACAAAGGACGCCAATTTACTGGTTGTAGCTTCCGGGCTTCATTAAATTATCATAAATTCTATATAATGCCCCGCCCGATCCGGCGGGGCATTTTTTTTGCCATTTTCTCCATTTCAGGCAGTAAGGCCTTCCTTTTCCCACAGAGCTAACTAAAAATCCTAGAGAGCATAGTGTATAATTATAAATTATATATATTGAATCATGTTCGTTTTTTGCTTGGACAGTCTATTTTTACTCCCGGAAAATACAAATAATATTATTTGTAATGTTTTAATTAAAAAATTAGCGAATATGAGAACGATCACCTTAAAACAAGTTGCTCCATTTTTGGTGCTATGCATTGTGGCAATTGCTGCTATGTTCAGTGCGCCGCAGCCTGACTTTGTACCTGACGCCGCGACGCCGTATAATTCATCCGACATCGCCTGGGTAATGGTGGCGGCCATTCTTGTTTTTCTGATGACTCCCGGCCTGGCGTTTTTTTATGGCGGGATGGTGAATCGTAAGAACGTGATCTCCACAATGATCAAGAGTGTGGTGGCCGCTGGTGTGGTGGGCGTATTATGGATCACGGTAGGATTCAGCCTGAGTTTTGGAGATTCGATCGGAGGAGTGATAGGTAGTCCTTCCACGTATTTGTTTTTCGAGGGGGTTAAATCAGGCGCTCCCTGGTCCGGGGCACCTACGATCCCGCTGACGCTGTTTGCGCTTTTTCAACTGATGTTTGCGATCATCACCCCGGGTCTGGTAGTGGGGGCAGTCGCCGAGCGCATACGTTTTACCGCCTACATTTTATTCATCGCGCTTTTCAGCTTGTTGGTCTATGCACCCCTTGCCCACTGGTCCTGGCATCCCGACGGATTTCTGGCGCAGATGGGAGTATGGGACTTTGCCGGGGGGACTGTAGTACACATCTCGGCCGGATGTGCGGCACTGGCCGGAGCCCTGGTGCTGAAGAGAAGAAAATCACATATTGAGAAAAAGGAGATCCATCCCGCGAATGTGCCCTATGTGCTGATCGGCACCGGCCTGCTCTGGTTTGGCTGGTTTGGCTTCAACGCAGGTTCGGCCGTCGCCGCCGATGCGTTGGCAGTAAACGCCCTGGGAACCACCAATACAGCGGCTGCAGCGGCAGGGCTGGCCTGGATGTTCTTCGATGTGGTGAAAGGCAAAAAACCTTCCGTACTCGGCTTTTGTATTGGTGCGATCGTGGGCCTGGTAGCTATTACTCCCGCTGCCGGTTTTGTAGGCATACCACAGAGTATCATGATCGGCTTAGTGGGTGCGCTGATTTCCAATATCGCAGTCAGCATTAAACAAAAATCCCGCCTGGACGACACGCTGGATGTCTTCCCCTGTCATGGTATCGGCGGTATGGTAGGCATGCTGATGACCGGTCTGTTTGCCGCTCCGTTGGTGCACGGCATCGATGGGGGGCCGGAAGGGTGGTTCTATGGCAATGCTGCTTTCTTTTTCACCCAGTTGAAGGCGATGGCGATCGTTTCGGTGTTTGCTTTCTCGATGTCTTTTCTGATTTTTAAATTCATCGATTTTATCCTGCCGTTACGGGTGACTTCCGAAGAGGAGGAACTGGGGCTGGATTCTACCCAGCACAATGAAAAATATGTGCAGGGCACTTTGCTGGTGAGCTCCGAGTTGGCGGCAACCGCAAATGGCAATGGGAAATACGCCGATAGCGATATTGAACGGGAAACCGAGATCGTCGGGTTTTAACTAACCGCTCCGGAGCAGGAAGGTTATTCGTAGGGAAAACAGTAGGGGTGGTGGGAGTGCAGATTGCCGGTTTTGGCTGCTCCGGCCCTACGGAACTCCGGCTCCCGGAATAAATAGAACGGCGGAGATAGGGGTATCTCCGCTCACAACGAGTACTTATTTAACAGAGAAAGGTACAGCCATCATCTGAACTTCTGATACAAGTCCAGGGCCATACCTTCCCATTTAACACTTAAAAACTAACGCAATGTTACAAAAAATTTTCGCTACAGGCATCGCCCTGGCGTGTGTTACTGCTGTCCGCTCCCAGGATTTAACGCTTTTAAAACCTCCTGCCCCCCTGGTAGAGCTATCACCACCGCCGCAGCCGGTCGCTGCAGCGGAAAAAGAACCGCCCGCCGTGTTCCGGATCTCGGGGTACGTGGATGTTTATTACCGTTACAATTTTGCGAATGCCAAAGACGTAGGAGAAGAAGGGATATACAACAATCATACAAGCTTCACCAATTCGCAGAATTCCTTTGAGCTGGGGATGGCTTCTGTGAGGGTGGATCATTCCATAGGCAAAGTGAGCATGGTTGCAGACCTGGGGTTTGGTAAGCGTGCCGAGGAATTTTCGTATAACGACGAAAAATCCATGTTTGCGATCAAAGAAGCTTACCTGTCCTATGCCCTTACCGAAAACCTGAAGGTCAGCGCCGGCTCCTGGACCACCCACGTGGGTTATGAACTGCTGGATCCCCATGCCAATCGAAACTACAGCATGAGCTATATGTTTTCTTACGGCCCTTTTTTCCATACGGGGGTGAAAGCCGAATACACGCTGGGTAAAAGCAGTTTTATGGTAGGCCTGCTTGATCCCAATGACCTGAAAACTGCCAGTTTCCAGCAGAAGATGGTGGGTGGGCAATACACTTACGCCGCCAGCGACGATCTTAGTTTTTGCGTGAATTACATCGGCGGCCGGGTGGACCCTGAAACCAGGCTGCAGCAGGCAGACATGGTAATTCAGGGTGCCTTGTCGGACAAGTTCAGCATGGGCTATAACGGCACCGTACAGTGGCAGAAATACCAGATCCAGGGCAATGGGTTCAGCGGCTCAAACTCCTGGTGGGGGTCGGCTTTGTATTTTAACCTGGACCCCAACCCGAAGTTTGGTATGACGCTTCGCACGGAGTATTTCAGCGATAAGAAAGACGTGCTGGGCTATGCAGGAAGTGTCTTTGCCGCTACTCTTTCGGGGAATGTCCACCTGGGGCCGCTGACGATCATTCCGGAACTACGGCTCGACAATGGAAGTCGTAATCTATTCGTGAAGCACGACGGGCAGAGTTCAAAAAATACCGCAACCGCTCTTGTTGCGGCGATATACAAGTTTTAATTATGAGCATTTCCTCGGCCTATTCGTGCGCAGGAAAGTGTACACGGGGGCGGAGGAAATGTTTATCGGCCTGGCTACCGGCTACCACCCCGCTTAACCGGAGCAGGCAACAGCAGGCTCCGGTTAAGTCTAAGCCGCTCACACCCGGCGCGGGATCAGTTACTCGTAGCAGGCAACAGCAGGGTCCGGTTAAATCCAAACCCTTTTATCCCTGTGCTAACTCTTTGGGTTACACGGAATTCCGGCCGGCATTGATGATCCCGAACGCGCTTCGGATCACCAGTTTGCCATAGGTGTCTTTGAGTGGTGAGGATATCTTGCGTTCTTCCATTTCGCGTATGCGCGACATGGCGTATTGCTGGATGGTAGTGAGCGGTAGCACAATCTTTTCGCGCATCTGGATAGATAACTGTTCTACAGGGTAATCAGCCATCAGTTCGTTCTTTCCGGAAAGCTGGAAGATGTATCGTTCCGTCAGCTCATACTCCTGATAGATCATGTTATAAATATCCTTAAAACGGGGGTGCTGGGCCAGGAAGGCTGTCAGCGGGAAATAGCATTTTTTCATTGCCATCTCGCAGTTATCGATAAGGGTTTTAAAGAAGAGCGAATGTTTGTACAGTTGTTTAACGCCCGCCAACTTACCCCGCTTTTCCAGGGCCTGCAGGGCAGTTCCCACACCGTAATAGCCCGTCACGTTCTGTTTCAACTGGCTCCAGGAACCCACATAGGGAATAGCCCGGAGGTCTTTCAGCAAAAACTTTGAGGAGGTGCCGCGTTTGGAAGGGCGGCTGCCTATATTGGTTTCGCCGTAGTAGCGCAGGGGACTTACCTGGGTGAGATATTCCATGAAGTCCGGATGCTCCTTCAGTGCTGTATACGATTTAAAGCCCTCTTCGGCCAGCTCCTGGAATAGCGTTTCCTCCTCTTTTTCCAGCGTACCCTGCCGTGTTGAGAACAGGCTGTTGGAAATGCCAGCGTGAATTAGTTGTTCAATATTATACTGGGCCGAGTCGATGGTTCCGAAATTGGAGCTTACGGTTTGACCCTGAATGGTAAGTTGGATCTCTTCGTTGGAAATATTTTTACCCATCGAAGCATAAAACTTATGGGTTTTGCCGCCGCCTCTTGCCGGGGGGCCGCCCCTTCCATCAAAAAAGATCACGTCAATGCCGTATTCGCGCGAAACGGTGGTGAGCTCTTCCTTGGCTTTGTAAATGCTCCAGTTCGCCATCAGGTAACCGCCGTCTTTGGTGCCGTCGGAAAAGCCGAGCATGATGGTTTGATTATCCTTCCGGTTAGACAGGTGTTTCCGGTATTCCTTGTTGGTGTACAATTGTTTCATCACGGCGGCTGCGCACCTGAGGTCGTCCACCGTCTCGAAAAGAGGCACGATATCGATCTGCAGGTCTTCCTTTTTCCAGCCGCATAGCAGGAACAGCCCGTACACCTCAATGATATTCAGCGCGCTATTGCATTGACTGATGATATACCGATTGCACCCTTCGATACCGTTATATTGCTGTATCGTTTTGATGGCCCGGATCGAAGCAATGGTATCCTTAATTAAAAGCGTCTCGTAATGTTCGGGATCGACATCGCCCTTTGCTGCCAGCAGGATATTGATCTTTTCCCCGTCGCTCAGGGAAGCATAGTCTTTGGGTAGCACTGTTTCCTGCTCCACTATTTTTTCCAGCACGGTGTTATGTACGGAGCTGTCTTGCCGGATATCCAGGGAGGCAAAATGAAGCCCGAAGACATGCACCTTGCTGATCAGGTTGTCGACCAGGTGTTGGAACAGGCCGTTATGCTGATATATCAGGATATCACGGATCCTGTAGAGGCTCTCCAGGATATCCTTCCGGCTGAGGTCGGTCCGATAGCCAGGGATAAAAATATTGTCGTATAATTTCGTTTCGAGGTCGGCCAGTATGGAATCGACTCCCTTAAAAGTGAGTCTGCGCTTTAGGCGCCGCACGTCGAGATAATAACATTTGATGATGCCGCCACGAAGCGCATCTGCCACCTTGAGCGTGGTATCTACCGTAACGTTTGGGTTGCCATCCCTGTCGCCGCCAGGCCAGAATCCCATGGTAATGATGGGGTTCTCCTCCGTCATCGCGTGTGGAAACTGGCTATTGATGAAGGAAACGATTCTACCCGCTGCGGGATAGAAGACATTTTCAAGATACCAGCAGAGGCTCATCGCCTCATCATAAGGAGTGGGCTTTTCTTTATTCAGAAATGGTGTTTTACCCAACTGCTGCAGATACATATTGATCAGGCCGGTGTTGTTGTCGTGCAATGCTTTGGCGAGGTCATTAATGATGCCCAGTACAGGTCCCGGATAAAACTGGGTGGGATGGGCGGTGAGTACTAACCGGATAGCAAACTCGTTCAGTTTTTTCGTCAATTCCTCTTCATTGCCCGACATGATCACGTCTGCCTCGAGCTGTTTGAGCGTGCCCGCTCCGTTCATGTCATTGACTTCGCGGAAGGCGGCGTCTTCCAGCGCGTCGAACAGCACTACCTGCCTTTCCACATATTGTATAAAACGGAACAGCAGATCTAGCTGGTCTTCTTCATTCGTATAGGCGGTATGTTTTTCAAAAAATTCCAGGATGATCTCCTGTGGACTCTGTTTCTTTTTATAACCTTCTTCGCAGTTATTCAATAATAAGGAAAGTAGAATTCCGGTTTTTTCGATCCGGTGGAAGGGCAGGGAAGTGAACAGGCTGTTGTATAGTTGAAACCTGATACCCACATGGTTTTTAAATTGCTGCAATCCTTTGCTCGACTGATGATCCATCTGTTAATTGATTTGAAAAAGTTCTAAATATTCCGGGTGGGCAAGCAGAAACGGGGCCTAAAATAATTCATTTTTCCCGAAAATCGGATACGGCTGTTTTTATTTAGCAGCTTTTCCATACCTTAGTGCCTTCTAAAATGAAATGCCTGGTCAATCATATCATCGCCTTTTCTTCTCCCGCAGCCACCGCTGCGAATGGTGTCTTCACCACCATTACCGGATCTTCGACAACCCGTTGAGGGTTGGGCTATTTATATATTACCATTGGGCTCCGGCTGATCACATCGTACAACAGGTTAAATTTCCTTTCAATCAACTCAAAACACTATGCAGGTTTTAAAATTTGGCGGCTCCTCAGTTGCCAATGCAGAAAACATCAATAAGGTCGTTTCAATAGTACAGAAGGTTTCACAAAAAGAGAAGACGGTACTGGTGGTATCGGCACTCCGGGGGGTCACCGACCAGCTCATCAGCTCGGCGATCCTGGCGGCTTCGGGTGATGAACAATACCTCGACCAGTTGAAAGGAATAGAGAACCGCCACCTGTCGCTAGTGCAGGAACTGATCCCTGTAGCGCGACAGAGCAGCGTGCTGAGTGCGGTAAAAAAACAATGTAATGAAATTGAGGATGTCTGCAACGGAATATTCCTGCTGCGGGAGCTGTCGGCCCGGACAAAAGACCGGCTGGCAGGCTACGGCGAGTTGCTGTCGTCGGGTATCCTTGCCGCCAAATTCAGCGCCGACGGCGTGGACAGTACCTGGAAAGACGGCCGCGAGCTGATCTGCACCGATGAACATTTTGGGAATGCCAGGGTCGATCCCGAGCGGACCACTGCCCGGATCGTTGCTTTTTTCCATAGTTCGCCGGATAATCTTTTTATTGTTCCGGGTTTTATCGCCTCCTCTTCCTCAGGCCTCACCACCACGCTCGGAAGGGGCGGATCGGATTATTCCGCTGCCATTATTGCCGCCTCGCTCGACGCGCGGATGCTGGAAATTTGGACGGATGTGCCGGGTATCATGACCGCCGACCCGAACCTGGTTTCCAATGCGAAGGTGATCCGTCATATCTCATATCTGGAGGCCATGGAACTTTCCCATTTTGGGGCCCGGGTAATCTATCCGCCTACCATTCAGCCCGTGCTGAAAAAGAATATCCCCGTGCGGGTACGGAATACTTTCGCGCCCGGCGACGAGGGAACGCTGGTCGATCAGTCGGCAAAACAGAACGGTAATATCATCCGGGGCATTTCCAGCATCGGCAATATTGCCCTGCTGGGGCTGGAAGGCAGCGGGATGGTGGGTATCCCCGGTTTTTCCAAGCGTTTGTTCGAAGCGCTGGCAGACGCGGGTGTCAACGTTGTGATGATCACGCAGGGGTCGTCGGAATACTCGATCTGCGTGGCGGTGGAAGAGACCAGCGCCGCCCTTGCCAAGGAAGCAGTAGACGCTGCTTTCGCCAGGGAGATAGCTGCGGAGAAGGTGTACCCGGTGGTGGTGGAATCCTCACTGGCGATCGTGGCGGTAGTGGGTGACCATATGCGGAATCATCCTGGGATAAGTGGAAAAATGTTCGGCGCACTGGGCAGGAACGGGGTGAACGTCCGCGCCATTGCACAGGGGGCTTCGGAAAGGAATATCTCGGCAGTGGTGTACAGGGCCGACGTGAAAAAAGCGATCAATGTGCTCCACGAAGAGTTTTTTGAAACGACCTACAAGCAGGTGAATCTGTTCATCGCCGGAGTGGGAAATGTGGGCAGTCGTTTACTTGAGCAACTGCGTCAGCAAAAAGATTACCTGTTCCGCCACCTGCGTATGCAGGTGCGGGTGGCCGGACTCGCCAATAGCTCTACAATGATCTTTAACGACAAAGGGATCGATCTTGACAACTGGAAGGCGGAACTCGCCAAGGGCGCCCCCATGCAGCTCGACGAATTCCTGGGCGCTATCCAGGCCCGGAACCTGCGGAACTCTCTTTTTGTGGATGTTACGGCCAATGCCATCGTAGCGGGCAGATACGACAAACTGCTGGCCGGGAGCATTGGCGTGGTGGCCTGCAATAAAGTGGCCTGCTCCTCTTCTTTTGAATATTACCGCACCCTGAAAGACCTGGCCCGGGAGTACAATGTGCCCTTTCTTTTTGAAACCAACGTGGGAGCCGGGCTGCCGGTGATCGGGACGCTCAACGATCTATTGAGGAGCGGCGACAAAGTGAACCGCATCCAGGCGGTGCTCAGCGGCACCCTGAATTTTGTATTTAACCATTATAATGGAGAGAAAAAATTCGCCGAGGTGGTACGGCAGGCAAAGGCGGAAGGCTACACCGAACCCGATCCGCGGCTGGACCTCAACGGCATGGACGTGATGCGGAAGATCATGATCCTGGCGCGGGAAGCCGGAGAAGCCATAGAAATGCAGGATATCACCAACGAAGCATTCATGCCGGATGCGTGTATGCAGGGAGATGTGGAAGATTTTTACCGCGAGATGGAGAAGCAGGAACCGTATTTTCTCAAACTATATCAAGACGCCGCCGCCGCCGGAAAGAAGTTGAAATTTGTGGCCAGCTACGAAAATGGAAAGGCCGCTGTGGGATTGAAACAGATTGATCCGCAACACGATTTTTATCATCTCTACGGAAAGGATAATATCGTGCTGTTCTATACAGACCGTTATCCGGACCAGCCGCTGGTAGTCAAAGGAGCCGGTGCCGGTGCCGAAGTAACCGCTTCGGGCGTGTTTGCAGACATCATCCGGGCCTCTAAGATCTAGCGCAGCGAGAGGCAATACAGCGGGGAAAGAGCCCCGGACTGCGGAGAGCCGATGGATGAACGGAGTACTACTATGGAAAATCGCCTGATGATAAACCGACTTAATTAATTAAAATAAAAAATACGCGGATGGACACCGTTAGAGTTATTTCCCCGGCCTCAGTCGCCAACCTGGTCTGCGGCTTTGACATCCTGGGTATGTCGCTCGCCGACCCTGCAGATGAGATCATCATCAGCCTGCGCGACCAGCCCGGTATCTCCATCGTGCACGAAGACGACTACGGATTGCCGGAAAGCCCCGAGAAGAATGTGGCGGGAGCAGCGCTTTTTGCCATGATGAGTGAGCTTGATCCCGGCATAGGATTCGATCTCAGGATAAAAAAACAGATCAAACCGGGCAGCGGCCTTGGGTCGAGTGCGGCCAGCTCTGCGGGCGCTGTTGCCGGCGCAAATGTCCTGTTAGGTAATAAGTTCACGCAGGACGACCTGGTCCGCTTCGCAATGGCCGGCGAAAAGCTGGCTTCAGGAGTGAAACACGCCGATAACCTGGCACCCTGTATTTTTGGGGGAGTCACCCTGATCCGCGCGATCATGCCGTTGGACATCGTGAAACTCGACTTCCCGCCCCTATATGTGACGGTGGTACACCCGCAGATAGAAGTGAAGACCTCAGACTCCCGGCAGATATTGCGTAAGCAGGTATTATTGAAAGACGCCATCCGGCAGTGGGGAAATATCGCGGGATTGGTGGCAGGGTTCCAGCAGAACGACTACGAACTGATCGGCAGGTCCCTCGAAGACGTGATCATCGAACCGGTCCGGCGGATCCTCATACCCGGATTTTCGGAGGTGAAGGAAAAATGCAGGGAGGCCGGGGCCCTCGGCGGTGGAATATCCGGCTCAGGCCCATCGGTGTTCATGCTGAGTGTGGAGGAAAAAACCGCGCACAGGGTGAAAGAAAAGATGCAGGAGATATACAGCCGGCTGGGGATCGATTTCAGAACATATGTAACCAAAATTAATGAACAGGGAATCAAGGTCGATGCAGTACTTCAGCACCAATAGCCAATCGCCGCGCGTAGATTTTAAGGCGGCAGCCATCAGCGGGCAGGCACCCGACAAAGGCCTGTATTTTCCCGAACAGATCCCGGTGCTGCCGGAATCTTTTTTCCGGGAGATCGTATCCCTGAGCCGGGAGGAAGTGGCGTTCCGGGTGATCGCTCCGTATGTGGGCGATACTATTCCCGCTGCGATCCTGCGCCGGATCGTGGAAGAGACCGTGGATTTCGATTTCCCGCTGGTGCAGGTGAACGACTCGATTTTCTCACTGGAACTTTTCCATGGCCCCACCCTGGCTTTTAAAGACGTCGGGGCGCGGTTCATGAGCCGTTGCCTCGGGTATTTTTCGCAGCAAAGAACCGGAAAAGTGCATGTGCTGGTGGCCACTTCGGGCGATACCGGCGGGGCGGTGGCGAATGGTTTCCACAACATCGAGGGGATCGAAGTGGTGATACTGTATCCTTCCGGTAAGGTGAGCTCTGTACAGGAAAAGCAGCTCACCACCCTGGGAGGTAATGTTCAGGCGCTGGAAGTGGCGGGTTCGTTCGACGACTGCCAGCGGATGGTGAAGCAGGCTTTTGCCGATAGCGAGCTCAACCGGAAGCTGTTTTTGACCTCCGCCAATTCCATCAACGTGGCCAGATGGCTTTCTCAACAGTTCTACTATTTTTTCGCGTGGCAACAATGGCCTTTTAAAGAGCAGCTCCCCGTGATCGCAGTGCCCAGCGGTAACTTTGGGAACCTCTGCGCCGGCCTTGTGGCCCACCGTTCGGGCCTGCCGGCAAAACATTTTATCGCCGCCTGCAATGCGAACGCGGTGGTGCCCGAATATTTCCGGACAGGTGAATACCTGCCCCAACCCGCCCAGCCCACCCTTTCCAATGCGATGGATGTGGGCGATCCCAGCAATTTTGTCCGCATGCTTGAGCTGTTTGATCACCGGTTCAACTCCCTGAAAAAGCTGATCAGTAGCTATAGCATTTCCGATGAGGAGACCCGGCATACTTTACTCCGGGTGAAACAACAGTACGATTATCTGACCGATCCGCACGGCGCGGTCGCCTTCGCTGCGGCAGAAAAACATCTGGCCCAACATCCGGGCGACAGGGTAATATTTCTGGAAACTGCCCATCCGATTAAATTCTATGACGTGGTGGAACCCCTTATCCAGGAAACTATAGCCGTGCCTGAGGGATTGAAACACACTATCAGCAGGCAAAAAACGAGTACTCCCATAGATAAGGATTTCGCTTCCCTCAAGGCCTTTCTGCTGGCCCACCACTAAGATTTTGCCCGGCGATTTGTCTCGATCGTCCAGCGACCCCCAGCTCACCTGCCGGCCCACCACTAAGATTTTGCCCGCCGGCTGTCGGGATGGGATTTTTTTCACTTTTTTTTTACACCGGGTGATTAAATCAACACAGCTTCAGGACGGCTTGGAAACTACCTCATTTCCGTTGAGAACAGCCGTTGGCTTAAACCTTTTTCCCCGTTGTATTTGCGCAGGATCAGCCCCTCAAAAAGAGCCTCGGGATTGTGTAGTCTATATAATAGGTAGACTGATATATTTACGCACTTTTGGAGTCCGGATTTTTAGGGTTCGCACCCCTTCAGGGTTTCAGGCTATTTTTTCCTAATCTTTATTCCCTATATTTGTGCACCAGATAGATAGACTATATGATTGACCCCACTATCATGATGAATGAATTTTTGTTTTGTTGCAATACGTGTTGTTGTAGCTAAACCCTCCGATTGCTGCCAGTTTTCATCATCGTTATATCAGTTTTTCATGCATTCAACACTACAAGATCTTCTTCCAGCTCTGGCCACCCGGTCGGCAACGCTTTCGATTGGCGAGACGCTTCGTACGCTTGCGAACGAATTCCCCGGCAAGGTTTGTTTTTCTTCCAGCTTTAGCTATGAGGATCAGGTGATTACGCATGAGATACTAAGTGCAGGGCTTCCTATTTCCATATTTACGCTCGATACGGGCCGGCTTTTTCCCGAAACCTATTCGGTGTGGACCAGCACAAACGAGCGCTATCAGACCCATATCCAACCCTATTATCCTAATCACGCATCGATAGAAGCCTTTGTGGCGGAGAAGGGGCCCAATGCATTTTATGAGTCTGTCCAGAACAGAAAAGATTGCTGCTTTATCCGGAAGGTGGAACCGCTCAAACGGGCCCTGGCCGGAAAATCGATCTGGATCACCGGCCTGCGGGCCGAACATTCCCCTGCCCGGAAAGACCTTACGGTTTTTGAATGGGATGAAGGAAACCGGTTGATAAAGTACAACCCATTGCTGCACTGGACCACCGAAGAAGTGAAACAATATATCAACGAACACGATGTGCCATATAATTCATTACACGATAAAGGATTTGTGAGTATTGGCTGCGCGCCATGCACCAGAGCCGTACGCCCGGGGGAAGACTTCAGGGCCGGAAGGTGGTGGTGGGAAGACGCCAGCAAAAAAGAGTGCGGGCTGCATGTACACGAGGTTCATTCACCGGCGCAACCACAATGAAACAAGCGTGATAAAAAGCCATCATAATAAATATTAATAGTTTTTACACCGGATACAAAAAATCTAAGGATGAGTAAATACAAACCTGATTACCTCGATCATCTTGAATCAGAAGCCATACATATCATGCGGGAAGTGGCCGGACAGTTTGAGAAACCGGCATTGCTATTCTCCGGCGGAAAGGATTCGATCACTATGGTGCACCTGGCTCTAAAAGCTTTTCGTCCCGGGAAATTTCCTTTCCCGCTTGTACACATAGACACCGGGCATAACTTTCCCGAGGCGCTGAAATTCCGTGATAACCTGGTAGCCCGTATTGGTGAGCAACTGGTTGTGCGGAATGTAGGCGACACCATCCGCGCAAAGAACCTGACCGAACCCAAGGGAAAGTTTGCCAGCCGGAACGCATTGCAGACCTACACCCTCCTCGATACGATCGAAGAGTTCAGGTTTGACGCCTGTATAGGCGGTGCGCGCCGGGATGAAGAAAAAGCACGCGCCAAAGAAAGGATCTTTTCGGTGCGCGATGAGTTTGGCCAGTGGAACCCCAAATTGCAACGCCCTGAGCTCTGGAGCATCTATAATGGTAAGATCCATAAGGGCGAGAACGTGCGGGTATTTCCCATCAGTAACTGGACAGAGTTAGACATATGGAATTATATCCGCCGGGAAAATATCGAATTACCCTCTATCTATTTTTCCCATGAGCGGGAGGTACTGGAACACGAAGGCCAGTTGGTGGCTTTGTCCGACTTTATCCGCATTGAGCCCAACGATAAGATCTCTACGCGCCGGGTTCGCTACCGTACCGTGGGTGACATGACCTGTACTGCGGCGGTTGAGTCGCAGGCAACCCATATTGATGACATCATTGCAGAGATCATCGCTACAAAGACCAGCGAGCGGGGAGAAACCCGTATTGACGACAGGGTTTCCGAAGCCGCGATGGAAGACAGGAAAAAGAACGGCTATTTCTAATCAGATTATTCAACAAACTAATTCAGCAATACAATGGATCTTTTACGTTTTATCACCGCGGGCAGCGTAGACGACGGGAAAAGCACCCTCATCGGCCGTTTACTGTATGATAGTAAATCCATCATGGTAGACCAGTTGGAAGCAATTGGCAAACAAACCAGGAACAAACAGAATGGTGAGATTGACCTCGCCCTGCTCACCGATGGGCTGCGCGCCGAACGCGAACAGGGGATCACCATTGACGTGGCATATAAATACTTTTCGACCCCTAAAAGGAAATTCATCATTGCAGACGCGCCCGGGCATATTCAGTACACCCGAAATATGGTGACCGGCGCTTCCAATTCGGATCTGATCATCATATTGGTCGACGCCAGAAACGGGGTAGTGGAGCAGACCAGAAGGCATTCCGTTATCGCCTCCCTGCTTGCCCTGCCGCACGTGGTGGTGGCTGTGAATAAGATGGACCTCGTTGGGAATTCCCAGGATGTGTATAATAATATCGTGATCGAGTATGCCAATATTGCAAAGGGACTTGGCTTAAAAGATGTTCGATACCTGCCCATCAGCGCAATCAGCGGCGACAATATCGTCGACCGATCGGAGAACCTGGCCTGGTATGAAGGCCCTTCCCTGCTCGATATCCTGGAAACCGTTGAAGTGGAGGCCGACATCAATACTACAGCCGCGCGGTTACCGGTTCAGTTTGTAATCCGTCCGCAGACCGATGCGCTGCACGACTACCGGGGATATGCGGGAAAGATCATCAGCGGCGTGTACCGCCGCGGCGATACTGTAGTAGTGCAACCTTCTGGACTAACCACCAGGATTAGTAAGGTTGAGTCGGCCGGTAAAGAAGTGGAAGAAGCCTGCGCCCCCCAGAGTGTAGTGTTGTTGCTGGAAGATGACCTGGATATCAGCCGCGGTGACCTGATCGTGAAGGAAGATTCGCTGCCGAAACTGGGCCAGGAACTGGACGTGTTTATATGTTGGATGGATAGTAAGCCGCTGATCCCCGGTAATAAGTACCTTCTTCAACTGAATTCGAGAACGGTCCGGTCGGTGGTGAAAGAAATTGAATTCAGACTGGACGTGAATAACCTCGAAAAACAACCCTCACCCGCAAAGGCAGAGTTGAATGACATAATTAAAGCCAAGATCAAGACTGCTTCTCCCATTCCGTTCGACAGTTATAAAGACCTGCGGGTAAACGGGGGAGCGATCCTTATCGACGAAACAAGCCATGTTACGGTGGGAGCGTGCATGATCCAGTAAGGTGCAAATAACGCGGAAAGAAGAAAAAGCTAACTATGAATGATGCAATTTTCAACGCGGGAAAAGTGATTCTGGCCGGTGCCGGCCCGGGCGACCCGGAGCTTATCACGTTAAAGGCCCTGCGTTATCTTCAGACAGCGGATGTAGTGCTGTCGGACCGGCTGGTGAGCGGCGAAATACTGAGCTGTTATGTCAATCCGCGGGCGGAGATCGTGTATGTGGGTAAACAATGCAGGCAGGGAAATTCCACTCCTCAGTCGTCCATCAATACACTGATGGTGAAATATGCCAGGGAGGACAAACTGGTTGTGCGGTTAAAAGGCGGAGACGTATCGATATTTTCTAATATACTGGATGAACTGAAAACCCTGGTAGAGGCGGGAGTACCCTACGAGATTATTCCCGGTGTAACAGCCGCTGCCGGCGCTGCCGCCTATTCGGGAATTCCCCTTACCGCGCGGGGTTATTCCACCGCGGTGCGTTTTGTTACCTGCTACCGTTCCGATATGCTGACGGCTGAATACTGGCGGGACCTTGCTTTAACCAGCGATACACTCGTCTTTTATATGTCGGCCGGAACCCTCGATTCCGTGGTGGATAGCCTGCTGGAAAATGGTGTGGGCGACGACAAAATGCTGGCCGTAATCTCACAGGCAACCACTCCACAACAGCGGGTGGCAACCTGCCGGCTACGTAATTATAAAAAAGAATTCGGCGCCTATATTTCACCAACGATAGCCATCATCGGAAAGGTAGTGGCGCTCCATGCCGACTTCGCGTGGCTAAAAAACGCCGAAGCTCCCGGAACCTATTTTGAAAACGGACAATCAGTCGTAAAACTACATAAGCTATGATCTCGTCTTCCAAATTACAGATCGTGAAGGACATAATATCTGCTTCGACGAAGGAAGAATTAATATGGATAAATGGGTACCTCTCCGGCCTGCTGGGTGCGGTAGAGAGCGGGCCGGCAGAAACGATTGCAGCGCCGGCTGCGGCAAAGACCGCCGTTAAAAAAATGACCATTGTCTATGGCACCGAAACAGGCAATTCCAAAAAGCTGGCTACCGATTTTGCCATGAAAGCAAAAAAGAGCAGCGTCAATGCAAAAGTGGTGAGCCTTGATCAGTACCGTTTGAATGATCTTACCAAAGAAGAATATTTTCTCGCAGTGATCAGTACCCACGGCGAAGGAGATCCGCCTGATTCAGCAAAGAAGTTTTTCGATCATATCCATCAGAACTGCTCCAAACTGGAAAAATTAAAATTTGCAGTGTTGGCGCTGGGAGATATCTCCTATCCGCTATTCTGTAAAGCCGGTGAAGACGTGGACCAGCAATTGGAAAAGCTGGGTGGATGCCGTGTCGCACCCCTGCAAAAATGCGACGTCGATTTTGAAGAAGAAGCCAACGGCTGGTTCACCAATCTGATACAACAACTCGCCCAGCCGGTGAACGGTACTGGTGTACCCGCCGGCAGCACACTGGCCGTTGCAACCGTCGCCCCCAAAAAAGCTGCCGGTAAAAAAGTGTACCACGGCCGTGTGCTCACCAATATTATATTGAATGACATCGGTTCAAACAAACAAACTCACCATATCGAGATTGAAGCGGAAGACGTGGAATATCTCCCGGGCGATTCGTTGGGAATGGTTCCCGAGAATCCTCACCAGCTCGTCGAGCCGATCCTCAACCTGCTAGGGGTGAACGCCAATCAGGTCTTCCCCTTCCGCAATGAAGAACACACCATTTTTGACCTGCTGAAGAAAAAGCTGAATATCTATTTTCTTCCGGAAAGGGTTGTGAATAAATATGCAACGCTGGTGGGGCAGGAGATACCTGCCACCAGGATCGGGCTGCTCGACCTGCTGAGAATATACCCGCTGAAAAACGCTGGGCAATTGGAAGAGCTGCTGGGCATCCTGGAGCCCATAGCGCCCAGGCTGTATTCCATTTCCTCTTCGCCGGAGGCTCATAGCGGGGAGATCCACCTTACGGTTGCCCTGGATAAATTTCAGGTGAATGAAGAATGTAAATACGGACTGTGCTCCGATTACCTGTCCAGGGTGCAGGCGGAAGAAGAGATTGAATTTTATATTCATAAGAATAACCAGTTTCGTCTGCCCGACGACGACAGGGATATTATCATGATCGGCCCGGGAACAGGCATTGCACCGTTCCGGTCTTTTATTGCCCACCGCGATTCGACGGCCGCAACAGGAGGTAGCTGGTTGTTCTTCGGCGACCAGCATTTTGTTACGGATTTTCTTTATCAGACAGAATTGCTGAACTGGGTGGAGACCGGTGTTTTGTCTAAGCTCAATGTCGCGTTTTCGCGCGACCGAAAAGAAAAATTATACGTGCAGCACAAGATGCTTGAACACGGAAAGGAACTGTACAACTGGATAGAGAAAGGCGCTTCCATATATGTGTGCGGAGCGCGGGACCCCATGAGTACCGATGTGGAACGCACCTTGTGTCGTATTATCGGCGAACATGGGGGTAAATCCGAAGAGGAAGCCACCCGGTTTATCGACCAGCTAAAAAGTGAATCACGCTATCTTAAAGACGTCTATTAGAAAATATAATCATGGCAGAACAGAATAATTTATCTTCCACCGAGCGGATCAAACAAGCCAGCGACAGCCTGAGGGGCTCACTGGCCGAGAATATTGCAAACGAGATCACTGGTGGCATCAGCGACGATAGCTCGGCACTCGTACGTTTCCACGGCATGTATATACAGGACGACCGCGACCGCCGTGAGGAGCGGGCGGCAAAAAAACTGGAGCGCCTCTACGCTTTTATGATCCGGCTCCGTTTGCCCGGCGGATTTCTCACACCACAACAATGGATAGACTTGCATCATATCGCCGGTGAGTATTCTACGGGTGTGATCAAGATCACCACCCGCCAGACCATCCAGTTGCACGGGGTGTTGAAATCGGTTGTAAAGCCTACGCAGAAGGCCTTTAACCAGGCGGGACTGACCACGATTGCCACATGCGGCGACATCAACAGAAATGTGCTTTGTTCCTCGCATCCGAGACAGTCGCCCGTTCATGCAGAAGTATTCGGTTATGCAAGGGAGATAAATGAGATACTAAAGCCTAAAACTCATGCTTATTACGAGATATGGCTTGATGAGGAAAAACTGGTCGACAAAAAGCTGGAAGAAGACCCCCTGTACCAGGACCGCTATATGCCGCGGAAATTCAAGATCGGCTTCGCCATTCCTCCCACTAACGACATCGACGTGCTGGCTAACGACCTGGGGTTGATTGCCATCATTAACAATGACAAGCTGGAAGGATTCAATATCGCTATTGGTGGAGGCATGTCGGCCACTCACGGCAATCCCGACCATTACCCCCGCCTCGCTTCCGTACTCGGTTTTGTAAGCCTGGCCGAAGGCAAGGAAAAACTTTTCAAAACCATTTACGAGGTGCTGACCATACAGCGCGATTATGGCAATCGGAGCGACCGCAAGGTAGCGAGACTCAAATATACCGTCGACCGGCTGGGGCTTCCCTGGTGGAGAGAAGAATTGGACCGGCGTACGGGGTACAAGCTGGAGGATGCGCGCCCCTTTCATTTTATCAACCGCAAAGATTTCTACGGCTGGGAGAAAAATCACGAAGGCCTATGGTATTATACGCTGTACATAGAGAACGGAAGAGTGCTGGACGACGAGCAACTGGCCCTGAAAACGGCACTGCTGGAAGTGGCCAAAACAGGTAAAGCCGACTTTATTTTCACCTGTAACCAGAACCTGGTGCTCGGAAATATCGCGCCCGCAAATAAAAAAGCGGTGAATGCCATTCTGGAAAAATTCGGCCTTATTGCCTATACCGACAATGCCAGTGCCATCCGTAAAAACGCCATGGCCTGCGTTGCTTTAAATACCTGCCCCCTGGCATTGGCGGAAGCACAACGCTACATGCCCACCCTCCTGTCAAAGATAGAGCCCATGCTGGCCAGCCATGGCCTGCAAGATGAAGATATTACGATCCGGATGACGGGCTGCCCGAATGGCTGTGCCCGGCCGTATGCTGCCGAGATCGGCTTCGTGGGAACAGCTTTGGGTCGGTATAATCTGCACCTTGGAGGAGACAATATAGGTTTGAGGCTGAACAGGATCTATAAAGAAAGCCTGGACGAAGAAAGCATACTGACTGAACTGAATGGCCTTTTCGGCACATTTAAAAAGGAAAGGAAGAAGGGTGAAGGGTTTGGAGATTACACCTTCAGAAAATTATTTAATAGTCAATCGAATTGAGGGTCCGGGGAGAATTTTATATTTGACCCCTGATAAGTACGGAAAAAATAGTCATTTGAAACCCAATTCACCTGTAGCACCAGCGGTCGAAACGAACAATCTCTTTCCCATCTTCCTGAAGCTGGAACAGCTCAACGTACTGCTCATCGGTGGCGGGAACGTTGCGCTGGAAAAACTTTCAGCAATAGTGGGCAATGCCCCCAAAACTCCGGTAAGGGTGGTGGGCATTGAAATCAGCGAGGGCCTTAGAGCCTTTGCCTCAGGCTACCCCAACGTGACACTGCTGGAAAAGGCTTACGAAGCTTCGGATCTGGAAGGTGCGGACGTCGTGATCACGGCTGTGAACGATACCGGTATCAGTGAACAGATACGCGCCGATGCGCGCCTGTCCGGTAAACTGATCAACGCCGCCGATAAGCCGGATCTGTGCGATTTCTACCTCGGGTCTATTGTCAAAAAAGGCAACCTCAAGATCGCTATTTCCACCAACGGCAAATCACCCACAATTGCCAAACGGCTCAAAGAAGTATTGCACGAGGCGTTGCCCGACGAACTGGATGATGTAGTGCAGCAAATGCAAGTGATACGGAATGGACTGAAGGGCGATTTTACCGATAAGGTGAATAAACTGAACCTGATTACACGCGATCTGGCGCAGAAGAACGGCACAGAAGCGAAAAACGGGGAAAGAAAGTGGCGGAAAGTTGCATCAGGATTTGTATTCGCTTTCTTTTTTATGTTCCTGGGCTATCTTGTACTATCTTATGTTCCCTTCCGTCACCTGATGGTTTCCCTGAAAGAACTGCCTTCCCACATCGATCCGATCTTCTACTGGATGATCCTGGCCGGCTTCCTGGCGCAGCTTGTCGATGGCGCGCTGGGAATGGGGTATGGGGTCACCTGCACTACTATCCTGCTCTCGCTCGGCGTGAGCCTGCCGGTTATCAGCGGTAGTATTCACACAGCGGAAATGTTTTCCAGCGGGATATCCGGCTATAGTCACTACCGGTTTGGAAACGTAAATAAAAAACTATTTCGCGCGCTGCTGATCCCCGGCGTACTGGGAGCCATCATCGGTGCGATCATTTTATCCAAAGTGGGAGAAGAGTATGCCGACTATGTCCGGCCCCTGCTGGCTGCTTATACCATGATCCTCGGGGCAAAGATCCTGCTCGGAGTATTCCGGAAACGTAAACCCCAGAAAGTAAAACGGGTCGGCTGGCTGGCCGGTGCCGGCGGCTTTCTGGATTCTTTCGGTGGCGGCGGATGGGGCCCGCTGGTCACCAGCACCCTTATCTCCAAGGGAAGAACACCAAAGTATGTGATCGGGTCGGTGAGCCTTACCGAATTTTTTGTTACGCTGGCGAGTGCGGTTACCTTTTTTACCATGCTGGGCATCGGCCACTGGCAGGTGATTGCCGGTCTGATTCTGGGCGGAGTAATAGCGGCTCCCATCGCAGCTCGGCTCATAGGAAAACTGCCCATGCGCACCATGTTTATCAGCGTAGGTGTGCTGGTCATTTTCTGGAGCCTGCGGATTTTACTTAAATCGCTGGGGATCGTTTGACGAGTTGCTAATAATGATTGCCTACGGGTTTAGCCATTTGTTGATCTCCCGGGAGATGATTGCTGTTTCCACTATGAAACCGTCGTGCCCATACGCCGAATCGATCGCGCGCAGGGTAGCATCGGGGATATACCTGGCAAGGAATTCCTGCTCTGCCAGGGGACAGAGGATATCACTATGGATACCTATTATTAATGTTCTTTGACTTATCTCCTTCAGTACCCGAGCAGCGGAACGGTTACGGTGTCTTGCAATCTGGTGGCTGTCCATTGCCTTTGAGAGCAACCAGTAGCTGTAGGTATTGAACCGGTTTACGAGCTTGTCACCCTGGTAATTCATATAAGACGACGCTTTGTATCCGTCTGTTTTTTCGATATCCGGTTCGGTTTGTTTTTCGACCAGGATCCCGTGATTCCTGTAGCTGATCAACCCAATGGCCCTGGCTGCTTTAAGGCCCTTTTTGCCGGCATCGAGTGTATTGTTTCCCCAGGTGCTGTCTGCCTCGATCGACAGCCGTTGTGCAGTATGGATGGCAATTCCCCAGGCGCTTTCCGCCGCTGAGGCGCACAGCAGAACGAGGTTGCGGATAATCGGTTTTTCCATGATGGCCCATTCCAGGGCCTGGTAGCCCCCCATACTTCCGCCGATTAGTAGATGGATTGCAGCAATGCCAAGCTGCTTACGCAGCAGAATATGTGCTTGCACCATATCACGGATAGTAATGGCGGGAAAACGGGAATAATAGGGTTTGCCGGTCTGGGGATCAGTGCTCAAAGGGCCGGTGGTGCCGTAGCACGAGCCTATCACGTTGGCGCATATAATAAAATGTTTTTCCGGATCAATTGCACAACCCGGCCCGATCATGCCGCCCCACCAGGCTGGTATATCGGAGTTGGCAGTGAGGTGGTGGCAAACCCATACAATGTTATCTTTGCGGGCGTTCATTTGCCCGAAACTGTGGTATGCGATCGTAAGCCCGTTCAATACCGCACCGTTTTCCAGGGCAAAAGGTTGATTGTATATAAAGTGCTTCATGCTGTTTCGGAAGAATTGCATGCAAAGTAAGGAGTTGCATATATTAGATTTGTAAAAAACTTGTAAAATGGTAAAGATCGATCTTGAAAGAATTGGCGAGCCAGCCGCGTTCGAAGCGAAAGACGAAGAAGGCCACGTTGTTAGAATAGACACCAGCTCCGCAAAAGGGGGCGGAAACTACGGAGTGCGCCCCATGCAGTTACTGCTGATGGGATTGGGGGGATGCAGCGGCATCGATGTTTTGTCTATCCTGAAGAAACAAAGACAGGAGGTAAAAAGTTTCCGTATGCACATCGAGGCAGACAGGGAACAGGGAAAGGACGTGAACCTGTGGACGGATATAACGCTTGTGTTTGTATTTGGTGGGGATATAGACAGGGCAAAAGCGGAGAAAGCCTGTGCATTGTCGGTAGATAAATATTGCTCCGTTGCAGAAACGCTTCGCAGGGCAGGCTCCAGCTTTAACTGGAGAGTGGAAATCCACCCGTAATTTTTTAAATTCTAAACGCGTTTTCATGTCATTGCATCCGATAACAAAGGCCATCCGGGTAAGAACCGATCGTACCCCCGAGATGGAGAATTCCTCACCCCTGTTCCTGACAAGCAGTTTTACATTCCACAATGCTGAGGAGATGAGGGCAGCCTTCGCAGATGAAACGGACGACAATATCTACACCCGGTTCAGTAATCCCGGCGTTCAGGAGTTTATCGACCGCGTCTGCGCCCTCGAAGGAGCAGACGATGGGTTTGCCACTGCTTCGGGGATGAGCGCGGTCTTCGCCACCTTCATGACGCTGTTGCAACAGGGCGACCATCTGCTGTCCTTTAATTCTATTTTTGGCAGTACCCATTCGGTAATCTCCAAATTTTTGCCACGATACGGTATTGAATCGGGATATATTGCTGCCGACGCGCCGGACACCTGGGAGGCTGCGATCCGACCCAATACTAAAATGATCTTCCTGGAAACCCCTACCAATCCGGGGTTGGAAATTATTGACCTGGAACGGATTGCGACGCTTGCTAAAAAGCACGGGCTGATCCTTTGCGTAGACAATTGTTTTGCAACCCCTATAGGCCAGCGGCCGATCGACTTCGGAGCCGACCTTGTTATCCATTCCGCAACGAAATGGATGGACGGTCAGGGGCGTGTGTTAGGCGGTGTTATAGTGGGTACCGCTGCGCTGATCAAAGAGATCTACCAGTTTTGCCGGAGTACCGGTCCCGCAATCTCTCCGTTTAATGCGTGGGTTTTGAGTAAGAGCCTGGAAACGCTTGACGTGAGAATGGAACGGCACGCTTCCAACGCCCTGTATATTGCTCAGGCACTGCAAGGCCACCCCAGGATCGCTTCCCTCAGGTATCCCTGGCTGGAGAGCCATCCCCAATACGCCATAGCGAAAAAACAGATGACTAACGGCGGTGGCATAATATGTTTTGATCTGAAAGGAGGTCTGGAGAGCGGACGGAAATTCCTGGACGAGTTAAAAATGCTGACGCTGACCGCTAATCTTGGCGACACCAAAAGTATTGCCTCGCATCCTGCCAGCACCACCCATGCAAAGCTATCAGAAGAGGAACGCGCTGCCGTGAACATTACGCCCGGTCTAATACGGATATCGGTGGGATTGGAACACAGGGATGACATCCTTAACGATATACTGCAAGGTCTTGAAAAAAGCTGATGGGGAGAACAGCCAATGTAGGTTCTCTTTTTTTGTTCCTGGCGATGACGGCGGGAAAGAATGATACCGAAAATGGGTTGTTTTAAATCTCACCAGTACCTGGTCGTTGTGTAAGCCGGCGTATTCATGGCCGGGGAGAGACAAGGCATAGTATATCTCTTCCGGATCCACAGCCATGCCCGCCTGGCCGCAGAGGTGCAGGTAGAATTTCTCTCCTTTCTTATAAAAATCCAGCTTGGCGGGGAACTCCCGGTCAAATTCACTCAGTTGCTGGGATGGCCGCCGGATCGCGAACCAAACCTGACCTACCTCGTCTACGTGGAGTGCTTTTATCACCGACGCCGGAAGCCGTAATACCGATTCACTGAGGGTGAAAAAAAGGGCCTGTTCCAACACCGGTATTTTTTTCTGTAGAAACCCCACCTGTTCTTGCGTGATCATACCTGAATTTTTATGGGATCGATTCAAAACTGATACCATCTATGGGCGTCCCCGGCTGGCCGGACCAGGCGCGAAATGGGGTAGCAGTACCGTCTTGGAGCATATGATGGGATAATCTGCGAACTACGCGAGGAAATTGCTCCCCAACTGTAATTCCCCAAGGCGAAGGATGTCTGGCATATAAATTTTAAGAAATCCGGAGTAGACCGAGTATAAACTGTTAACTGTAAAAAACCATGGCAACATCCACTTCTTTAAAGAGGCCTGCGGGCAAGAACAAAGTTACACAACAAAAGAGCGGCGGGGTAACCCGTGCCGCCAGCACTATAAAACCTACCGATACCGGAGCGAGGCTGGAGAAATATATTATGGATTCGCTCAAGGATATTTACTGGGCCGAGAAACATTTGCTGAAAGCACTTCCCAAAATGAGCAAGGCAGCCACCAACGAAGTGTTGAAAAACGCACTGGACGACCATCGCGAGGTTACCGAACAGCACGTGAGCCGGCTGGAACAGATTTTTGAATTATTAGGAAAAAAAGCCCAGGGGAAAAAATGCGAGGCAATGGAAGGGCTGATAAAAGAGGGAGAGTCGATCATAGAAGAAACGGAAAAAGGAACTGCAACCCGTGATGTCGGCATTATTATGGCAGCACAAAAGGTGGAACATTATGAAATTGCCAGTTATGGGGGTTTGGTGCAGTTGACAAAAACCATGGGACATAACGAGGTGGCCGATCTGCTCGCCGAAACCCTGGCAGAAGAAAAGGAAGCAGATGTACATCTAACTTCGATTGCAGAAAATGATATTAATCTTCAGGCAGAATTGGAAACGGAAGAATAAGAGAGGATGTCTGAAGAGCAAGAAGCTGCTGTAATATGCAGTAGGGTTTAGGGGTTAAAGTCAGGCCATTAGTGCCTGGCTTTTTTTATGCAATTATTTAGGGGTAATACGACCTCACATAGTGTGAGTATGTCTGCGGGGTAATACGATCTCTAATAGGATAATTACGATAAATAAAGACGGGAAAACAGGATCGCGTCAGCGTAACTTTACCCGGTACGCCTCCTTTGTGGGACGGGTCTTAACAAAAGAACCGGCTCACATGAGGAAGCCGGTTCTTGAATATTTGTGTTTAGCGAATGTTCGTTTCGAAAATACCAGTAAAAAAACTATGCTTTTTTAGGCCTTCCTGCCTTTTTCGGGCGACCTGCTTTTTTCACTGCTTTTTTAGGAGCTGCTTTCGTTGCGGGTCTTCCGGCCTTTTTTACTGCCTTTTTTGCTACTTTCTTTGCAGCCTTTTTAGGGGCAGCTTTTTTAGCGGGACGGCCTGCTTTTTTCGCTACTTTTTTAGGAGCAGCTTTCTTTGCGGGTCTCCCGGCTTTTTTTACTGCTTTCTTCGCTGCTTTTTTGGGAGCTGCTTTTTTCGCAGGTCTTCCCGTTTTTTTTGCTGCTTTCTTTGCCATAATTGAATTTTTTGGGTTAGCAAATAAAATTGATACAATTTCAGGGCGTAAGATAATACATAAAATAAATAATTAGGTAATTATCGTATTAAAACTCGGCACAACTTTTATGTCTATAGGGTATTACTTAACCATCATAAAACTATTTTATGGCAACAAATAATGATTTAGTTGAAGTATTGAACGATCTGATCAGAATAAATAATGATCGTATAACTGGATATGAAAAGGCCGGTGAAGAAGCACGGGATATTGACGTGGACCTCCGTTCCGTATTTAACCGGATGGCTGAGGAAAGCCGGCAATATGCAGCAGAACTTACCCAGGAAGTGGTTAAGCTTGGAGGTGAGCCGACATCAGGCACTACCAATGCCGGAAAGATTTACCGTGTATGGATGGATATCAAGGCAACGTTTTCCGGAAACAGCCGGCAGGCCGTGCTGGAAAATTGCGAATATGGGGAAGATGCAACGCAGAAAGCATATGAGACTGCACTGAAATCGGATGCAGCAATGAGTACAGATATCCGGCAGCTTATTACTAATCAGAAGTCCTCGCTCAAAACCTCTCATGACGTGATCAAGCGGTATCGCGATCTCCATGCTGCTGTAAATAAATAATATTTGTAGTTGCAGGAAAGTGTATGGACAAAATAACAGAGTCGGTGTTTGGCCGGCTCTTGTTTCATGTGCAAAAAAATCCACACAAATAGTTCATGAATGACGCGAATAGGACAGTTCTTTTCGGTAGTTAAAGAAAGCGCTACGGGATTTATCGAGGACAATGCATTTAAGCTGAGCGCATCCTTATCTTACTACACGGTGTTTTCCATGGGCCCCCTGCTCATCATTATTATTTCGCTGGCCGGTATATTTTACGGGGAGGAAGCCGTTCGCGGGGAGATTTATGAGGAGATCGGCGGAATGGTGGGAAGCGGAGCTGCCAAACAGATACAGGATATCATCGGTAATATTCAGCAGTCGGACCAGGGGGTAATAGGTGCGGTGGTCGGAGCGATTTTGCTAGTGGTGGGGGCGACAGGAGTGTTTGTCGAAATGCAGAGTTCCATTAACTATATCTGGTCGGTAAAGGCCAAACCAAAAAAGGGATGGTTGCGGTTACTGACCAACCGGTTGCTATCCTTTTCCCTGATTATCAGCATGGGCTTTATTCTGTTGGTAAGCCTGATTTTGAGCGCTGCGCTCGATGTTCTCAGCGATCGGCTCATGGCTTATTTTGAGGGTATGACCGTTTTTTTCTTCAACGCGCTGAACATGGCGATGGTGATCATAGTGATCGCGGCCCTGTTCGTGGTAATATTCAAGGTGCTTCCCGACGCGCATATCCGTTGGAGAGATGCATTCATCGGAGCAATTTTTACTTCGGTGCTTTTTCTGCTGGGCAAATTCGCCATCAGCTTTTACCTGGGTCGGTCGAACCTGGGTACAACCTACGGCGCAGCCTCATCTATTGTAGTCATCCTGTCGTGGGTCTATTATTCGGCGTCGATCCTGTATTTCGGCGCAGAATTTACAAAGGTGTACGCCGTTAAAATGGGTGGAGGAATAAGGCCCGACAAAACCGCGGTTTTTATCGTAAAACAGGAAAGTGCGGAAATGCCCGACACCTATACGCATCCCGACGAATAGCCGGTTGCACATCCAGGCAGATAGCGAGTTGGGGCAGATTTAACGAATTGGTTCCGACAATGGCACAAAATTTTCGTTATAAATTACTAAAGACCCTACTAATATGACAAACAAGAGAAAACCCACTCTTATTTCGGGGCTCCTCATTGCAGCGGTATTTTTTATCGGCTTTTTTATGATCGCCGGTGGAAACGAAGCTGGTGATTATCTGTTGTATGCGGGACTTATACTGGGAGCTATTTACTGGATATGGACAATCGTGGTAGTGAGTAATGCGGACGATCTTAAGAAGTACCAGCGGAGTTTCTGGCTGATCATCGTGGTGGCTGTTCCGTTTTTTGGAGCGCTGACTTACAATATCTTACACAGAACCCGAAACATGGTTGCCTGACGACTTTTAAAAAAAATAAGTATGGATCAAGTTAAGAACAAAGAAGACGCAATTAAGAAATTCCGGTCGCTGGTGCGCGATGTCAACATTTGTATGTTCACGACTATCGACGATAGCGGCCAGTTATTTAGCCGGCCGATGTCTACCGTCAGGATAGACGACGAAGGGAATGCCTGGTTTTTTACAAACGAGTTTTCGGAGAAGATCAGCGAGTTGTCAAAGGACAACACGGTGTACCTGATATATGCCCATCCCGGTAAAAATGTTTACGTTACGGTGAAGGGTAGCTGTTTGGTCACGCTGGATAAATCAAAAATAAACGAGCTCTGGGACCCGCTCCTAAAAGCTTGGTTCCCAGGAGGTAAAGAAGATCCTCGGCTTTGTCTGGTAAAAGTTGTGACAGAAGAAGCCAGTTACTGGAATAGTGATGCAGGGAATATGGTTATCTATTTCCGAATGCTCCGGGCGATTGCCAACCGGGAGCAATACAGAGAAAAGGATATGGGTAAACTCAAGCTATAGTTGACCCAGATTGTTCCTGCCTGCAATAATTCCTAATAACCCGCGTTTAATTATGTTTACCCATTGCGGGATAAGAGCGTATTCAGTGTTCTTCTAATATCTATATATTAATAAATTAAAATTCTACCATGAAAATGTTAGCGAAGATGACCTTGGTGCTGGCAATGACGGGTCTTTTATTCTCCTGCAAAAAGGACAACGACGGCGAGGACAACTCGGAAGATATTGCCAAAGCTGACAATTTTAAGGCATTTATCCTGTCTAAACAGTTCCAGATCAAGGCCTATTATTCCGATAAGCCGATAGACTACAACGAGGAGGATGAAGAGGTGAAAGCCGAAACCGAGCTCTTCCATTATGTTAGTCCCTGGATCAAGGATGATTACAATATTTTTGACATCGGCACGGGAAAGGTTACGATTATTCAGAATGCAGTTAAAGTTCCGGGAAATGACGCCGAAGAGCTCATAAGGGATTTCTCGGTGGCGCCGGAGAAGAACGGTCCCCGCTTTAATTTTCTGAATTATCTCTACGACCCGCTTCAGTATAAGGTGGTGGAATTTGCTGATAATTATTTTGTGATTTCTGCCGACTGGCATTCCGGAGCAAAAGTGTTTACCCGGTTTGAAGTAGTTGATTAGCAGCTACTACTAATTAGCAGCTACTACCAGTCTGATAATTGGGCATTGTTACGATAGATAGCCGAATCACTACTTGCGTAGATGCATAAATAGATACGGGCCGTCAGGAGGCTTTGCGTTTTTTTGAGTCGAGACTGGCTTTTAACTGTTCCATCAGGTCCCGGGAGCTGGAATGCACTACCTTCATCGTGGCCCTGGGGATCTTTTTCCCCTTGGCCTTCGCGGCGATCAGTTTCATCAGCTCCTTGGAATAGGTGTCTTTATAACGGGCGATGTCGAACCTGGCGCTGAGCTGGTTAATGAGTGATATCGCCATCTTCAGCTCGGCAGGTTTGCTGGTGCCGCCGGGGATCTTCAGGTCTTCCGATTCCCGGATCTCTTCTTCGTATCTGATCTTTTGAAGTACCAGGGTGTTCCCCGAGGGTTTGATCAGGCCCAGGCTTTCCTTCGTTCTCAGCACAAAAGTAGCCAGTCCGCATTTCCCTGTTTTCTTTAATGCATCGCGTAACAGCAAAAAAGCTTTTTCCCCGGATTTCTGTGGTTCGAGATAATAGGGAAGCTCATAATACATCGAATCAACTTCCGATTCTTCCACAAACTCGGATATTTCAATCATTTTGGTCTTTTCGGGGCTTGCCTTCTTGAAGTCGTCGTCGTCAAGCACTACGTAGTGCCCCTGATAATTGAACGCCCGCACGATATTCGCCCAGGTGACTTCTTTACCTGTTTTTTCATTTACGCGTTTGAAGCGGATATTGGCGTGATCCTTTTTGTCGAGCATATCGAGGTCGAGGTCACTTGATTGGGTGGCGCTGTAGAGTTTGACGGGAATATTCACCAGTCCAAAACCCAGGGTGCCGGTCCATATAGCTTTCATTGCAGACATTTTTGTTAATAGAAAGTAGAAAACTTTATGCCAGTAAAGGATTCGGGCCCGAATGAAAAATTCTCCGGCACCATTTTGTTTGTTTAGCGGGATGCCGGAATACGGAAAAGGTGGAATGTGGAGTGGATCCTTCCTCTCCGGCTTTGTTTATTTACCGGGCTGCGGGAAAACGCAGGGTGAAGTGGGTACCTTCGTCAACGGTGGAGTCTACGTCTATCCGGCTTTTGTGGGCTTGCAGGATATTCAGTGCGGAGGCTAAACCGAGGCCCAGCCCGTTCCTTTTGGACGTAAAATAGGGTTCGAATAATTTCGATAGCTTGTCTTCCTCGATCCCGGTACCGTTATCGCTGATCTTCACGATATGGTAGTCAATTCCGCTTTCGACGGAAACGGACAGTACTCCTTTCTCTTCCTCCATTGCCTCGATGGAATTAATAATAATGTTAATGAACGCAAGCTGGAGTTTTTCCGCGTCGGCGCTTATATAGGCGGGTTCAGGGCTATACCGGATATCGAGCTTGATCTTTTGCAGGGTGATCCTGTCCAGTGCGGAGGAAATGCTTTCGTCCAGTATTGACTGCAGGGGTTTGTTTTGGAGTGTCATCTCTGCCGGTCGGGAAGAATTCAGCAGTTCTGTGATAATGTCGCCGATGCGTTTGCTATTACGCTGGATGATCTCGATATACATTTCTACATCGTCCTGGCCTGCGATCTCGTGATGCAGTTGTTCGAGCGACAGATGGATATTATTGAGGGGATTTCTGACCTCGTGCGCCAGTGTTTGTACGAGCCGTCCTGTTGCTGCAAGTTTCTCTGCCTGAAGGGTGGCTTTTTCTGCCTTTTTCAGCGCCGTGATATCGTGCAGCAACCCATGGATAAAACTGTCGCCGTTTATATCTGTTTCCATAGACAGGGAAAGGATACAGTTTTTTCTTTCACCTTCCTGCGGCCTGAGTTCTATTTCTTTGTCGTGTACGGTTCCGGTTGAATGGATGCCTTCCAGGATGTATTCGTTGTCTTTATTGTCGAGCAGGTCGTACAGGCTGATGCGGCTAAGCTCTTCCGGAGAGTATTTGAGCAGACGGCAGGTAGCGTCATTCACATCGCGGAACATGAGTTCGTCGTTGGCCAGGAAAACTGCATCTTTCGACTGCTCGAAAATATTCCGGTATTTCCGTTCATTGGCCCGGAGGGCTCTTAGGGAAGCGGCCCTTTCCAGCGAATACCGGATACAGCGCTCCACTTTCTCCACGTTCAGCTCCGATTTCACCAGATAGTCCATTGCTCCGGCCTGCATGGCTTCCCGGTCGATGATCTGATTGCCTTTGCCCGTAAGCAGCACCAGTGGAACATCGAGTTGCATGGCTGCCGCCTCCTTTATGAGATCCAGTCCTGTCCTCACGCCGAGGTAGTAATCTATAAAATATAGATCGTACGTATTGCCTTTGATATTGGCAATTGCATCTGTGTATTTAAAACACCAGCCGATCTCAAACCGGCGGTCGCCTATTTTTTTTATAAATTCACTGGTAAGGAGGAAGTCGTCTTCGTCGTCGTCCACTATCAGGATGCGGGTGATGTCGTTTGTGTCGGACATGGGCATGGGTATTAGGTTTGGGAAGCCGGCAAAATGAGCGTAAAAACCGCTCCGTTGGCTACTTCCCCCCTGGCGAAGATCTCGCCCTGGTGATTATCAATGATTTTTTTGCATATGGACAGGCCGATGCCCGATCCGGGATATTCCGATTTCCCATGCAGGCGCTGGAATATCTGAAATATTTTTTCCGAATACTCCTGGTCAAATCCTATTCCATTATCCCTGACCGTGATCTCATACATTTCTTTGTCGGTCGGTAGCTGCCGTTCTTCCTTTTCTTTTTCGGTCAGCACCGTGGAGGTGATGGTGATCGTGGGTTGTTTATCCGGCTGCCGGAACTTGATGGCGTTGGTGAACAGGTTGGTGAACAACTGCCGCATCTGCATGGGAATGGCATCGATTTCCGGTAGATTGCCGGCCCTGATCGCTGCCTGGCTCTCTTCAATTTTTAATTCAAGATCTGCCTTCACTTCAGACAGGATATGGTTCAGGTTGGTTTTTTCGAAGGGCCTGTGAGTGCGGCTGATGCGTGAAAAATCAAGCAGGTTGTCGATCAGGGTGCGCATGTTATCGGTGGCGGCCAGCATCCGGTCGAGGTATATCTGCACTTCCGGTTCCAGGTTATCCGGCAGTTTCTCCTTCAGCCGTTCGCTGAAGGAAGTGATCTTCCTGAGGGGTTCCTGCAGGTCGTGTGAAGCAACATAGGCAAACTCTTCGAGCTCTTTATTCGAGCGGTCGAGCTCTTTTACTTTGTTCTCCAGGATCTTCTGAAACTTCTCCTTTTCCAAAACAATCTTCTTGTATTCGGAAAGATCGGGTTCGGAATTATCTCTTTTTTGCGGAAGGCGCTGGTCTAGAGAATTATCCATGGCGATTAATGATTATTGAATTCCTGGTATTGTTTCATCTTATTGTACAGGGTCTTGCGATCGATATTCAGCAATTTGGCCGCTTTACTCTTATTGAAATTAGCTTGTTTAAGCGCTTCGATGATCATTTCGTATTCCGCGTCTATGCTTGCAGCTTTCAGGGTGGTCTCGTCAAAAACCATCCGCCCGGGGTTTGCAGCGGGGGTGTGGTTGCTCGATGGGCTGGCCTGTATTGTGGTTGCTGCCGGTTCCGGAGATCCCTCGAAAGAAAGTTTGTTGAAATTTACGATCTCAAAGGGGAGCGACCTGTCTTCGATATACTCGCCATCGGTGAGTAGGGTGGCCCGCTTCACCACATTTTTCAGCTCCCGGAGGTTACCGTACCATATATATTTGTAGAAGATGTCTTCCACTTCCGGGGAGAAGCCTTTTACCCGTTTGTTCAATTCCTTGTTCGTAAGATTAAGGAAATGATTTGCGAAAAGCATGATGTCACTTTTGCGCTCGCGCAGGGGGGGGATAGTCATGCTGAACTCATTGAAGCGATGGAAAAGGTCTTCCCTGAATTTTCCTTTTTTTGAAGCTTCCCATAGAGGCTCGTTGCTGGCGATGATGATCCGCACGTCCAGTTCGATATCTTTTGTTCCGCCGACCCGTCGCATCCTTCTCTCCTGTACTACGCGCAGCAGAGACACCTGGATATCGTAAGAGAGGTTTGATATTTCGTCGAGGAAGATGGTGCCGCCATTGGCGATCTCAAAGCTTCCGACCTTCTGATTCAGGGCGCCTGTGAAAGCGCCTTTTTCGTGGCCAAACAGTTCACTGCCTGCGAGTTCTTTTGAAAGGGCCCCGCAATCTATGGCTACAAAAGGTTTGTCGTTCCGTTTGCTGCGTTTGTGGATCTCCTGCGCGATGGCTTCCTTGCCGCTCCCGCTCTCGCCGTATATGATCACGCTGTAAGTGGTGGGGCCGACAAGCTCGATCTGTTGCAGGATCTGCTTAAAGGCGGGTGTGTCACCAAATATATATTCCCCGCTTACCGTAACGCCGCTGGGCTTTCGTTCTTTTCTCTCTTCGCCGGGGCCAACGGCCGGACTTTCTGCCGGAACTGCTTTTGCTTCTGTTTTTTCGAGTGCTTTTTTAATGGTGAGGATGATCTCATCCGGAAACAGCGGCTTTGTAATATAGTCGAACGCACCGAGCTTCATTACTTCTACGGCTGTCTTGATGTCACTATATCCCGTGATGATAATTACGGGCATATATGGATATTTTTCTTTGATCTTCACCAGCATCGTTTTTCCGTCTGTGTTGTCCAGTCGAAAATCGCAGAGCGTAAGGTTATATTCTGTCTCGTCAAGCAGTTCGGTGGCTTTTTTTGATGTATTGGCTTCATCTACTTCGAATCCGTGTTTGGACAGGAATCTTTTTAATAGTAAACACATATCCCTGTCGTCATCAATAACTAATATTTTTTGCATGAATGATTGTTTTCGGTTTTTGTTTGGGTTAGTAATTTATTATGCCCACAGTGCTCTCATTTGGGCTACGGGTATCTGAAGCAGTTCGCGGTATTTTGCAACCGTTCTCCTGGCAATACTAAAACCTTTTTGCGATAAAATGGACACCAACTGCTGATCGGTGAAGGGTTTTTGCTTGTCTTCCGTTTCAATCACCTCTTCGATGGCGGTCTGTATGACCTTGTTGCTGATGGTTTGTCCTTCTTTATTGGTGATGCCCTCGGTAAATATATCCTTTAGAAGGAGTGTGCCGAAGGGGGTGGCAATATATTTATTGCAGGTGATTCGGGACACGGTGGAAATATCGACTCCCACCATTTCGGCGATATTTTTTAGGATCATAGGTTTGATAAGCTTGATATTGCCGTCCCTGAAATAATCGTGTTGTAATTTAACGATGGCCCGCACCACCTTCAGCATGGTGGATTCGCGTTGTTTAATGGCCGACACGAACCATTGGGCTGCGTTCAGCTTGTTTTTGAGGTATTGTTTGGTGGCCCGGTCGGTTTGGCGATTTTCTCCGGTTGTCTTTACATTCTCCATCCAGGCCTGATTGATATGTAATGAGGCCGACCGCTGTCTGAACAGCGTGACTTCCAGGTCGTCGCCATCGATAGCCAGCAAAAAGTCGGGCATGATCTGTTGATTGGCCTGGAAGGATTCGGTGCCTTCGACTATGGGTTTCATTTTTAAAGAGGCCAGCAATTGGAGTATGATCTTTAGTTCATCGTCTTCGATCCGCAGATGGCTCATAATCCGGTCCATATTACGGCTGCCAAGATCGCTGAAATGTTCTTTCAGTAGCCGTATCGCCATCCGGACGTCTGGTCGTTTTGCGTTCATCCTGCTGAGTTGGAGCAGCAGGCATTCCCGGATACTTCTTGCCCCGATGCCGGCCGGTTCGAGCTGCTGAAGCTTGGAAAGCGTTTCTTCTAACTCTTCTATTTCGATCCATTTTTTAAACCGGAAAGAGAGATCATCGGCGATTGCATCCAGTGGTTGCTCCAGCAGGCCGAACTCATTCAGCGAGTCGATCAGGTAACTGGCCAGTTGGATCTCGTTCTCATCGGTGTACATCAGTTTGAATTGTTGTTTCAGCACCTGTCTGAAATCCGTGGTCTCGGGCAGCGGTCGTTCCGGTATCTTTTCGTGGTTGAAATAATTCTCGTATTCGGTTTTGTAATCCGGTACATCGTCGTACATGTACTCTTCCCAGTCGTTGAAATCCTGCACATCGTCTTTACTGAATTTATCCGCTTCTGTCAATTCATCGGAACTGTTTTCTTCCAGGAGCGGATTTTCTTCCAGTTCCTGCTGGATCCGGTATTCCAGTTCTATGGTGTTTAAATGAAAAAGATTCAACAGTTGGATCTGCTGCGGAAGAATCTTAAGCTGCTGTTTTTGGGTAAGGTTCTGATGAAGCATAGTTTTTTCTCAACAGGGATGCAAGGAAAGCACCAAAAATTTAAATACAGGTATTTTTTCCATTTACCACGCCATCAGCGCAGTTTTACGCAAATAATTGTGTAATTTATTCTTCTATTGATTTAATTCATCCCAAGATAGGAGGTCGGGTCGTGGGGAAAAAAGTCCCCGTTTTGAGAAAGCCATGAAACCAAGATTTGTATACCTGTACATTGCGTTCACCGTTTCGCTGGTAATTCTGATAGGTCTTTCTTTCCTGTTCTACAAACGCCTGAACGCTCATTTTGAATATTCCGAAAAATTTGCCGAGAGCTATTCTATAATATTGTCGATCAGAAAGTTGGAGGGGCAGCTTACGAAATTGGAGAGTTATAGCCGGGGGTTTATGCTTACCCGCGACAGTTCCTTTTTACCCCTCTATTATGGCAGCCGGGACAGTGTAGATAGCTGCCTGGATACACTGGCGACCCGCCTGGCCAGGCAACAGGAGCAGACCTCCAAATTTTTGCTGATGCGGTCCACGGTTGTCAATCAGGTGAACCTGTACAACCATAATATCGAGCGCACAGGATTGGTGACTCCCGACAATGTACGGCAGGCGGTATTAAGGGGGCAGTCCATGATGGCCAGTTTCCGGTCGGAGGCAGCGGCTATCGAGGAATCGGAGATCAACCAGCGAAGATATCTTTATGAAAGGGATGAGTATTTTGAAGATTTTTATCCCAGTTATTTTAATTCCATACTGATCTGGTCCGGCATTGTGACGCTGGTGTCTTTTTTCTTCATTAACCGGGAAGTGCGTATGCGTTCACGTTACCAGGCCGAGCTGGAGAAAAAATTACAGGAGCTCAACCGGTCTAATTCGGAGCTCCGTCAGTTTGCCTATATTGCTTCACACGACCTGCAGGAGCCGTTAAGGAAGATCCGCACGTTCAGCGACAAGCTCAACTATAAGTATGCGCATGAGATGGACGGGGAGATCATGACGGTGATCGCGAGGATCCAGGCATCTGCCAAACGTATGCAGGAGCTGATTCAGGACATGATCAATTTCACCAGCCTTGTCAGCCGCGAAGAGCGGATGTCGGCGGTGGATCTTAACCGTGTGATCACGAATGTATTGGCGGATTTTGTTGAACAGAGCAGGGAGCGTCATGCGATCATCACATGGGATCAATTGCCGGTGGTCAATGGCAGCGAGGCCCAGTTGGTGTTGTTATTCAGGTCGCTTTTCGACAATGCATTCAAGTTTGCCAAACCCGGCGAGTCGCCGGATATCCGGATCAGCCATGAGATAGCAGACGGTGATCAGGAGGCGTATCGTTCGCTAAAGGGCAGATTATATCACAAGGTGGTGATGGAAGACAAGGGGATAGGATTCAACAATGCATTTGCAGAGAAGATATTCATGATCTTCCAGCGTTTGCATACGCAGCAATCCGGCTATCGGGGAAAGGGTATTGGGCTGGCTATCGCCCAGCGTATTATGACCAATCACAATGGTGTGATTCTGGCTCGGGGGATGATCAACGACGGCGCCACTTTTATCATGTATTTTCCTGCTGAGTAAGTCCCCCTGGTTCTGCAGAAGGGTAAAAAATCCCCGCTGCGTGTTTGCTGCAGCGGGGAAACAATATTGATCGATATAAAATGAGATCGAACTACATGTTCGGTATTTTTCTTTCTATATCGTCGGCGTCTTCACCTTCGATCCGGTGCGGGCGCTCTACTTCACTTCCGCCGTCGGGCTTTTCCGTTTCGGGATTGGCAGTGCCGCTCGCCGGTGTAGATGCTGAAGATTCTGTTGAGGAGGACGCACGTTCCCGGTCGTCCGGGTTATAGTCCTTGTCGCGCGGGTTGACCACCCGGTTCTGCTCTTCGGTATTTACTACTTTTTTATTCTTGTCGGCCATAACATTCGGTTTTAACGGTGAAAAATTACCCCTCCGGAACATCGGGCGGGTCTGCATTTCGGGTAGCCCGCCGCATCTTTATTCTTTTAAAGATCCTTTCCAGCCCGGCAAGGGCGTTGGAGGCTTTGTCTACGATCAGGTGGGAGGAGTAGTTTTTTAGCAGCATGGGTACGGCTAACCTTGTAAGAAGACCGGCTTTTGCCAACACAAAATTTTTCAGGAAAAGGTTGGAGAGCAGGGAGAGTCCTGTATTCACCAACGGATGGTCGCGGGTAGGCTTGAGCATCTTCCCCGCGATTCCGAATGCGTTCGACACAGGAGCCAGTTCCGTTTTCACGGCTGCCCAGTTGTCGTAGATGCGTTGTTGCTGAATGGCCAGCAGGTTTTCCAGTCTTTCCCGCTCTTCCACCAGATCCTTATACGTCTTAATCGGCTTCTTCATAGATCTTGTTGATGATTTTGTTACGAATAATGGGGAAGATCAGCTTTTTCCTGAGCACCAGGACAACGATCAGCATAACGAGGAAAAATCCGGCCACGAGCACAAAACCAAGAACGGTATTCTCCAGGAGATGTCCCAACCATATGCCTAGTGCAATGCCTCCGAAAAACAGTACAAAAAGCCCCAGAAAGGCCGCTGCCAGCACTGCGACAGCTATTGCCGCAATACTGGTCGACTTATCCGCGACTTTTAATATGGACAGTTTATAATAAGTTTGTATATAATCGGTTATGCTTTCGGTGAGATTGCCGGCTTTGGTCTTTAAATCTTCCATGTTATGTTCGCTAATGAATAAGAGAATGCAGGCTCAGGGAGCCTGCATTAAGATGTTTCGGTGTTATCCCAGTCCTTCTTTCACGTTATTGTACCGCTCTTCTGCCTGGCTCTGGAGATCTTTAGCCGTGCGGGAAGCTTTGTTTTTGAGGTTGTTCAGTTCCGTTTTGCCCTCTGCGAACAGATCGGCAAGCTGGCAGGCCCAGTCGTTGGCTGTGCTCTTTACCTTTTTGCGGATCTCACTTCCTTTGTCCGGCGCGAGCAACATCCCTATCACAGCTCCTGCTGCCGCGGCTCCGACTATCCCAATAATAACTTTTGTTGACGAGTTCATAATCTGTTTTTTAGAATGAAATAATTATCCGATGCGATCCGGAGTACTTAGTAGTACAATGTTAAATATTATGCCGGAATTATCTGCCTTTGACAAGGTTAATTTGTCCTTAAAGGCTGAGATCCTGTGTATTATATTCTACAGTAGTTTGCTTGGATTTGTGGTAAGATATTTTCTATATTTATAGCTGATATGCGTGACAAGAAGAAAGTTTTGATAATTGACGACGAAGTAGATCTGTGTCTGCTTTTGAAAACCTACTTAAATCGTAAGAACTACGAGGTTTATTATTCTCACACGTTGAAGGAGGGTATGAACCAGTTCAAGCAGGTTGTGCCGGATATTCTCTTCCTCGATAACAATCTTCCTGACGGGGTCGGATGGGAGAAAGCTGCAGGACTGCTGGAACAGTATCCGGCTCTCCAGGTACACCTGATCAGTGCTTACCAGCCCGATGCTCCTTCCGGAATGAAGGCTGCGTGCAAGATATGGGAAAAACCGCTTACGCTCAAAGAACTGGATATTTATATGGCACAGTGCTAGCACCGAAGCACCACATTCCCTTCAATTCCCGCTGCTGGAAATGCCTGTTACCCTGAGTTTCGCCTGTTTCGCCGGGTTATCATTAAAAAACGGCCTATCTTTGGCTTCAATCGAAAAAGGAGAATTGCCTTTATATTTTATTACGCTGGGGAACAGCGGGAGTATAGGTGGATGATCCGGTGATACATTAACAAAAGATACTCCACTCCAGCGTGGGGTTTTTTATTTTATGAACGGTATGATAACAGAGCGCCTACACGACTATTTGCAAACCTCTGCCCGGGGGCTGGGGTCTTTTATTGGCCATACGCCGCTGCACCAGTTCGGAGCCACATTGCTGGAAAATCCGCGGGTGGAGTTATATGGGAAGATGGAATGGGCGCAGATGGGTGAAAGCATCAAGGCCCGGCCGGCCTACACGATCATGCTGAAGGCGATTGAGAATGAAGACCTCGATGAGCAAAAGATCCTGCTGGATGCCACCAGTGGGGATACCGGTGTCGCCTATGCGGCGATTGCAAAGGAATTGGGGCTGCGTGTGCTGCTTTGTCTGCCCGAAGATGCGCCGGCGGAACGAAAGGAGATACTGCAGGCCCTGGGGGCGGAAACTATTTACACTCCAGCGGCAGACGGAACTGACGGAGCCAGGGCAGCAGCGGAAGAGTTGGCGCTGAATCATCCTGAACTGTATTTTTACGCCGATCAGTACCGGAATGAAAACAACTGGAAAGCGCATTATTATACCACAGCCCCCGAAATATATCTGTCTGTGCCGCGAATTACTCATTTTGTGGCCGGGATGGGCACTACGGGGACGTTTACGGGCACGGGCAAAAGGCTTCGCGAACTAAAGCCTTCCGTTCGCCTGATCGCCCTGCAGCCTGATGGCCCCCTGCACGGGCTGGATGGTTGGAAACACCTGGCGACCAACCAGGTGCCTGGGATATACGATCCCGAAGTGGCCGACGAGGTGGTGGAGGTTTCCACCGGCGAGGCATACAATATGCTTAAAAAGCTGTATGAAGAGGAGGGGCTGCAGTTAAGCCCTTCTGCGGCGGCCAACGTGGCAGGTGCCTTAAAGGTAGCGGCGCGGATAGAAGCCGGTACGATCGTAACGGTCCTGCCCGATCTTGCCGAAAGGTATCCGGAGGTACTCAGTCAGCTAAGAGCCTGAGCGCAGCCGGTGTTACTTCCGCCGGCTACCCCCTAGAGCGAAAGCCTGTTCCATGAGTATGGTCTTTGGTCCACTAAAGCATCAGGTATGGCAACTATTATTATTCCCGTTTCGTTGAGGAAATTCACCAATAATATCGCAAAGATCCGGGTGAAGGGCGGCATCCTGAGCCAGAGCCTGGAGGAGCTCACCACCAATTTTCCCGAATTGAAAAAAATGCTGATCGACGATCATGGCCGGATCAGGAGCTACGTGAATGTTTTCGTAGGAACCTCTGATATCCGGAACCTGCAGCAGGAACAAACCATTGTCGGGGAGGATGCGGTGATCAGCATTATACCGGCAGATGAAGGAGGAGGATAAGCAACGCATTAT
>CAZUWX010000017.1:0-23374 GCA_964624205.1 uncultured Chitinophagaceae bacterium | reverse complement strand
TGCGGTGATCAGCATTATACCGGCAGATGAAGGAGGAGGATAAGCAACGCATTATACTAACAGTCCACCGGCACCTCCTACCGTAGTCTTCTTCGTTAAATACCCCTCAAAAATCCTTGTGTCGGGGAAGGATGGGTTGGCTGTATATATTGACTTTTTGCAATATGTGTATTAGGTTTGTAGTCTATCCAACGTTAAAATCAATGTCTATGAAAGCGAGTATCGGGCTACTCCTCCCCATCCTTTCGTTTGCTGCGTGCAAAGCTCCGTCCTATCATTTTGTTTCACCCACCCTGAACACCAGCGCATACGACCAGGCGGGATCCGGTCAGTTGGGCCTTCAGTTCGGCACAGTGGGAATAGGGGCTAAGGGAGGGATTGCATTGACTGAACATATCAACCTGAATGGTTTTGTGGGCGGGCTGCCAGAGACGAAAGACGATTACACCAGCAGGGAGTCCGAATTTTCGATCGGTTTCCAGACGACGCCTCGCAATCGTGCAGTAACCGGGTTTTATGCTGGGCTGGGAATAGGCCATAATGAAAAGGACAAAATTACCCTCGCAGGAAACTATAACCGTCCCTTCATACAGATCCAAAGGGCGTTGTACGACAGAAAGTTTTTTTCGGACAAAGTGTATGCCGACGCCGCATTTGGCTTCCGGTTGAATTACCTGTTGTATAACGGAGTGAAAGACGGTGTAGCGTTTGATCACAAACAGTCTTATGCGGAACCTTATCTAAGCTATGCGATCGGCGGCAGGAACGTGCGGTTTGAGATCATGCAGGGCATGGCGATCAAGACCTCCGGCACCTGGCATGAGGGGTTCCGGATCTTCCCTTATTTCGGTAACATCGGGTTGCAGGTGAAGTTAAGGAAGAAGAGTTCCGAATGAATCATTTGCGGGTGACCGCCTCATACGGGTTTAACCTTTCTTTTTTGCGCTTTTTTCAAAACAGTCCCCGACGAATTTATCGGGAGGGTGTGTTTGGGCTTGCCCTTCCCTTTCTGCTCTTTCTTATCAAATATCCGCACAAAATGATTCTCCAGGTGGTTGCGCATACCTATCCTGAATTTGTCCGGGTTTCCCTTCTCCAGTATTTCCACCAGTTGTTTGTGTGAAACAAATGTCTTCAGGTGCGTTTGTTTTTTCAGCAGCCCACTCTTGTGTACGTAATCAAACACCGGGAGTAACATCTTTTGAAACTTCTTCATGGTTTCATTCCCCGTGATCTCATATAATTTTCCGTGAAATGCGATCTCGTGTTCAATATTAAACAGATGGTGATCGGTTATCCGGGGTTCTTTGCTCACGATTTTTTTGAGCTCCCGGATATCCTCCGCGCTGATGCGCTCAAAAATAAAATCCGCCATCCCTATTTCCAGCGCCAGGCGTATCTCGAACATCCCTTTCAGGGTTTCCTGGTCAAGCACATGCGGGTTCATGCTTTTGCTCATGATCCCAAAAAGATCGGGACTCGTGATAATCGCTCCTTTTTTCTTTTTGGAATCGATCAGCCCCATCACCCGCAACCGCAGCAAAGCTTCCCGGATAACGGTCCGGCTCACTCCTAATGTTGCTGCGAGCTCAAGCTCCTTGGGGATAGTGTCTCCTACTTTTAGTTTTTTCTGCTGCAATAATTCAACAAGATTTGCTTCCACCCGGTCAACTAAACTACTGGTATCTACTGATTTAAAGCTCTCTTTTATAGCTGTTGCGCTCATATCGGTTCAACTTGATGTTATAAACAAAAGTATCTAAAATTTCAGGCTGTGCGTTTTTTCGCCATCCTTCTCTCCTGACCCGCGACAAAATGCGCCGGCCTGCGCCCGCCTGCCGGCATTCCTCACGGAACAAAAAACCTAAAAAAGTTTTGGTCATATCAAAAAACTGACTACATTTATTATGTTATACATAATGCAAAACTAAGAAACTAAAACAAAACTGCTATGAGAATGCTACACTTAAAATCAGGTTTATTCATGACCTGTATATTTTTTGCGTTGTCAGGCTGGGCGCAGAGCAAAAGGATCTCGGGGAATGTTACTTCTCCGGAAGGGATGCCTTTATCGGGCGTAAGCATCACCGTGAAAGGAAAAACCATCGGAGCGTCTACAGACGCAGAAGGAGATTTTTCCCTGAACGCCGCCGAAGGTGATGTGCTGGTCTTTAGCTCGGTGGGCTATGCCGGCACTGAGTTCACCGTCGGCTCGTCGGACAGGGTCGACGTGGTACTCTTCTCCACCGATTCAAAGCTGGACGAAGTGGTGGTGGTGGGTTATGGCACCGTCAAACGATCCAAACTCACGTCTTCCGTGTCTAAGCTCGACAGCAGGGTACTGGAAAGCGGCCTGCGGTCAAACCCCGCACAGGCTTTGTCCGGAACTATCCCCGGCTTACGGGTTTCAACGGGAACGGGAAGACCCGGCTCCCTGCCCGCTATCGTGCTCAGAGGGGGCACCAATTTTGACGGTTCCGGAAGTCCTTTGATTTTGATGGACGGACAGGTTCGCGGTTCACTGAGCGATATTAATCCCGAAGATATCGCGAGTATCGAAGTACTGAAAGATGCTTCCGCCACCGCCATCTACGGAGCCCGCGCGAGCAATGGCGTTATCCTCGTCACTTCCAAAAGAGGGCAGTCCGGCCGCTCTTCCGTAACGGTCGACGTTAAACGGGGAACCAGCTATCTCAACGTTCCCTATAATTTTCTGAGTGCGGAAGACTATATCGCATGGAGCCGCAGGGGCGTGGCACAGGCCGTTATTAACGGTACCTCCAACCCCGTTACCCTGGCGGGGGTAGGCCCCCGCGCTACCGGTAACTTATACAAGGATCCCATCACAGGCGCCATCCTCGACGGCAACTACGACAACCGGGCCGTATGGAGCGTAATGCGACTGAACGACACGAATCGTGAACTGCTGGGCCAGCCCGGATGGAAACAAATGACCGACGCTATACCCACCAGCGACGACGGCAGCTACGACCCGAACGGAAACTATGCGGATCTTATTTATAGAGATTTTAGTTACGGCGATTACGGGCTGCACAAAAAAGCCACAGTACAGGAATATAACGTAGGTATGCGCGGAGGCAACGAACGGGGGTCTTATTTCGCCAACCTTGGATATTACGATGAAGACGGTCTGTCGCTCGCAACATTTTACCGGCGTTTAACCTTTACGCTGAATGGGGATTATAAAATAAAAGACTGGTTAAAATCGGAAAGTAGCCTGCAATTCAATAAGGCAAACTGGCGCGACCAATCGCTGCAGAACGGCGAAGCCAATTATTGGGGCCGCATGCTTTCGGCACCGCCGACCTTGCGAGGTACCAATGCAGATGGCGAATTTATTCTGGGGCGCGATGCCAACGACGGCAATCCAATTGTGAACATCGATAAATACAAAAGGAGTAACCAAACGGATAAATTCACGCTGGGACAGTCGTTCCGCGCGGATCTGCTGGACAACCTTTATCTGAAACTGGGCGCTATATGGATGTACGACGAAGGTTTCGCAGAATCTTTTAACCAGGACTTCCGTACAGGTCTGCTGAGCCTCACCAACCCGAACCAGGGCTGGAACCGGACAAGGTTCAGCGACGCATCGTTTAACAGGACCATCCGGCAGACCTATAACGCGATCGTTAATTACAACCTTAGTTTTCTGGACAAAAACAACCTGGAAGCTATGGCGGGTTTCGAGTACTACGACGCCTATGCAAAAGGCCTCTACGCAGCCGGGAGCCAGGCGCCTACCGATGATTTCCAGGATCTGCAGTATACACTAAACAACGCCACTACGCAAACCAGAACCACCGATTCTTACCACTACCGCGACCGCATCATGTCGGGTTTCGGACGACTGCTGTACGACTGGGACGAAAAGTACCTGGCCTCCTTTACGGTAAGACGGGATGGCGTTTCCCGCCTCAACGGAGATAATCAGTATGGCACTTTTCCCGCCGCCTCCGTGGGCTGGATGTTGCACAGGGAAAACTTTATGGCATCCACCGACAACTGGCTGTCTTATCTCAAACTCAGAGCAAGCTGGGGTAAAAACGGGAATATCGGTATAGGAACTAGTAATGCGGTTGGTGTTTATGAGGTACAGGGTTCCTACGGCTCCCAGCAACCTTATAATGGCAGTATCGGCTTTTTGCTTGCCGGTGTTGCAGACCCCTTAACCGGGATCGCCACCTCAGGCCTGGCCAACCCTACCCTGAGATGGGAAAAAACCAGTACCACCGAAATAGGTGCCGATATCGGACTGTTCAACAACCGGCTAAATGCTTCGATAGCCTATTACCACAGGATTACGGACGACAAACTTGCCCTTATCAATCTACCCACTTCCTCAGGGATCCCGAATATCCGTACCAATAACGGTAGCATGAAAAACCGGGGCGTGGAACTTGAAGTCAGCTACAGGATTATACAAAGAAATGACCTGACCTGGCAGGTCAGCGCCAATGCGGCCTGGAATAAAAACACCATCCTGAAACTTCCGTTTAACGGCAACGATAACAACAGACAGGGAGGAGAGCAGATCTACGATCCCAAAACAGGGCAACTGATCTGGGTAGGCGGTTTTCAGGAAGGACAGGAATGGGGTGAGATATTTGGTTTTGTTGCCGAACGTATTATCAGGAACGAAAAAGACCTGCAGGATTATAATAAAGTAGACCGCGCCGCCGCACAGGCTTATCTGAACGGGGGAGCCGGCAGAGGAGTGGCCAGCCAGGCGCTGATTGATGAAAAAAACCTGAATGCCACCGGTTTCAATTATATCGCCACACAACTCGGTGATGTAATATGGAAAGACATTGACAGGAATGATACGATCGATTACCGCGACCGGGTTTCACTGGGCCGTACACTTCCGCGCTGGACAGGTGGATTTAATACTTCCGTGTCATGGAAAGGATTCAGTCTTTTTGCCCGCCTGGATTTTGCGCTGGGTCATATCCAGCAGGACTTTATGCAGATGTGGTCGCTTACCAGCGCACAGGGTGAATTTAATGCCACGGATATCGTTAAGGATACCTGGACGCCGGATAACCCCAACGCCAAATATCCACGGTACGTATGGGCCGACCAGTTGAATACAAAAAATATGGACCGGCCAAGCAGCATGTTCTATGTGAATTCGGGTTACCTGGCAATCAGAGAGATTTCCCTGAGCTATTCACTTCCCGCAGCATGGCTAAGCAAAGCAAAGATCAGCGCGTTGAGACTCACGGCTACCGGCCAGAATCTGGGATATATTACCAACAGCCTGCTCAACCTGCCGGAACGTACAGGTGCACAGACCAGCGCCTACACTATTCCGACGCAACTGGTTTTCGGGGCTAACCTGACCTTTTAATTCATTCCAATAAATGTTTCTTATCATGAACAAGTTTAAATATATATTGTACCTGGCAATTATCGCCCTCAGCGTTACTTCCTGCCGGAAGACCTTAGAGCTTGCTCCGGAAGATTATTATGGAGACGGGAATTTCTGGCAGAACGAGGCCCAGGTTGCCAATTTTATGGTAGGACTGCACAAGCAGTTCCGGGATAACCGATTTATGTTTTTACGCCTCGGCGAGATGCGAGGCGGCGGCTTCAGCAATATTGACCGGCAGAACACCTCCCTGAACGAATTGACGGTCATCAACCAGGCTATCGAGGAGACCTCCGCCGGAGTGGGGAGCTGGGCAGGCTTTTATGGCCCCATCCTGCAGATCAACCTTTTTATTCAGAAAGTAGAAGCCATCAACTTTTTAACTGCTGATAGAAAGGACTATTTGCTGGCGCAGGCCTATGCCATGCGGGCCTATTACTATTTCCACCTGTTGCGCACCTACGGCGGTGTTCCGATAGTACTGGAGCCGGAAGTGTCTAACGGCATCACGGACGCTGTTGCACTGCGTAAGGAGAGAGCGGCCGAATCAGATGTGCTGGCCCAGATAAAATCCGACATCAATAAATCCGTTACGCTGTTCGGCCCAGCCACTACCCCTGCAGAAAAGAGCCAGTGGAACCCCGCCGCCGCATCGATGCTGAAGGGAGAAATATATCTGTGGTCTGCGAAGGTTTACAACAACACCGGCGATCTCACTGAAGCAAAGGGCGCCCTGAATACAATAACCGGCACTTCGCTGCTCGCAAATTTTGCAGACGTATTTAAGAACAAGAATAATAGCGAGATCATCTTTGCCATACGCTATCGGGAAGGAGAAGCGGAGATGGAAACGACTTATTCTTATTTCCTGTATTCCACTTTTAATTTCGATAACCTGCACGTGAAAGATTCCACCACCCTCGGCCCAACCCTGGTGGACCCCCTGAATATTGCCAGCGCACCCGCCCAGATTATACAACGTTATGGATATACTTTCGAGCTATTCCAGTCGTACGACCTCGCCGACACACGGAGAGATGCCACCTTTTACGACTACTACAGAACCACCGCCTCGGGACCAGATGTGGTTGTTTCGATCCGGAACACCGCATTGGTTAAATTCCTGGGAGAGATGAATGCGGCGAGTAGAAGGGTGTTCACCGACGACTGGCCTGTTTATCGCGAAGCAGACAGGCTCCTGTTGCTGGCCGAGATCGTGAATGCGGAAGGCGGCGATCCTTCAGCGTATATCCGGCAAATCCGCGACCGGGCATTCGTTAATGCAGATCCCGAACCTTTTGTGAATGGTTCACAGGACGCTAATGAACTCGCCATATTCGCAGAACGCAGCAAAGAGTTCGTGTACGAAGGCAAACGCTGGTACGATGTCCGCAGAATGAGGTACGGCAGTGAACCCCTGGTATTCATCAGCCCCAACCACCCCTATGGCGTGTTGGACAAAAACACACAGGCTTATAAGGTACTATGGCCGGTGGAAACGGCAATATGGACCAACGATCCGTTGGTCGATCAAACGCCGGGATACCCCAGTTCCAAACCCCAATAAACAGCCTGATTCAGCGGGTTTAGAGGTTTAAACGTTTAGATCCGCTGAATTTTTTATACCGCTCCCGGTTACAACGCCGGCATAAACAACCGGATTTCCGCTTAATTTTCCAGCTTATCTTATTTTAGTCTTTATTAATTTATAGAAACAATGACCACCAAACACCTTAAGGGACTTATCGCAGCACCTTTTACGCCAATGTATCCCGACGGCTCCGTGAATACTACCATCATCCCCGCCTATTATGCCATGTTGAAAACAAATGGTGTTACAGGCGCCTTTATTTGTGGCTCTACAGGGGAGGGTGTTTCCCTGACCATGGCAGAAAAAAAGGCGGTTGCAACGGCCTGGGCCGATGCCGCCAGAGACGATGATGATTTTAAGATCATGCTGTTCCTGGGAGGGACAAGCCTGGCCGATTGTAAAGAACTGGCGGGTCACGCCAGCGAGGCCGGCCTGTATGCCATTTCCTTTACTTCCCCTTTTTACTTCAAGCCGGCGACTCCCGCCCTACTGGCCGCCGCGTGTGCCGAAGTGGCATCGGCGGCACCCGGCATGCGTTTCTACTATTATCACATCCCGGTGCTTACAGGAGTACATATCACCATGTACGATCTGCTGCAGGAGGTAGATGGCAGGATACCTAATTTCGCTGGCATTAAATACACACACGAAGACTTCATGGATTTTCTTTCCTGCATGCGTTTCCAGAACGGGAAATACGACATGTTGTGGGGGCGCGACGAAAATATGCTTTCGGCATTGGTGCTGGGTACCAAAGGATCGGTGGGCAGCACTTTCAATTACGCCGCACCGTTATATCATGAGCTGATCGATGCGTTCAGCAACGGTGAGCTGGAGAAGGCCCGGGCGCTGCAGCAGCAATCTATTGACATGATCCGTTTGCTGGGTAAATATGGCGGAATTGCCACCGGAAAAGCATATATGCAGCTCATTGGCGTGGACTGTGGCGGGTTTCGGCTACCAGTGAAGAACATGTCCGGAGAAGAATTTGAATTGTTTAAAAAGGACGCGGCTTCGGTTGGGTTCGATCGTTTTGCCTCGGTTAGGGACGCTCATAAAGTGTAACCGCCCATGAACAGATTTTCGTTATTTATTTTTATCAGCAGTATGATTATCGCACTACACTCCTGTAAGGAGCAGGAACGGGAACATAGTATGGTCTGGCATATTGCGGGAGAAGTGCCTCCGCTCCCGGGGCAGGAAAAAGCGATCGGGCTGGCCGGCCCCATTGCCGGCATTTCAAACGGCGTTCTGCTCCTCGGGGGTGGAGCTAATTTCCCAGATAAATTCCCCTGGTTGGGCGGCAGGAAAAAATATTATGATGATGGGTTTGTGTACAGCAGCAACGCTGAGGGTCGCCTTCAGCTTATTAAACGTTTCAGCCTTCCGGATACCCTGGCGTATGCAGCGTCCGTTTCCACTCCGGAGGGAGTGGTGATAGCGGGGGGTGAAAATGAGCAGGGCGCAGTGGCCAACGTTTTTTTGGCACAGTGGTTAGCGGATCGCGACACTGTGCAGATCAGGACGCTTCCCAACCTCCCGCAACCCCTGGCAAACTCCGGTATAGCAGCCCGGGAAAATACGGTGTATCTCGTGGGCGGAGAAAATGCGCAGGCCGCTTCTTCCGGATTTTATGCCCTGGATATCGGGAAAGCGGGAAGCCGCTGGGAGACGCTGCCGCCATTGCCGTACGCAGTTTCACACGCCGTGGTGGTGGTTGCCGGAAAAAAGAATGCAGGCTTGTATGTATTGGGGGGAAGAAAAAAGAACCCCAATGGCATCAGCGATCTCTATGATGCCGTATGGCGTTTTGATCTGGAAAAAAGAAGCTGGCAACAACTTATATCACTGCCTTATGCACTATCAGCCGGCACAGGCACTGCTTTCGGAGAGGAGGCCATCTATTTGTTCGGGGGCGACAGGGGCGGCACCTTTCATAAAACCGAAGAACTGATCGCCGCCATCCAGGCGGCTACAGACCCGCAACAGCAACAACAATTGATCGATTCCAAGAATGAATTGCAGGAATCACATCCCGGGTTTAGCAATGAAATACTGGTGTACCAGCTTTCGGCCGATAGCTGGTCGGTGGCGGGTAATATCCCTTTTGATACACCCGTTACCACAACTGCCGTGACCTGGAACGGAGCGGTGATTTTACCGAGCGGTGAGATCAGGGCCGGAGTGAGAACGAACCAGATACTGTCCGTCCGGTTCAAAACGGAATAATTTTTTAACGGCGAGCCGAAGACGGTGAAGAACAACAATAGCTATTTTGCCACCATTGGAAAATAAAAAAACATACAGATGAACCATTCGAAGATTTATCCCTGGACGGTGGTGGGCCTGCTTTGGGTGGTGGCGCTGCTCAACTATATGGACCGGCAAATGCTCAGCACCATGCAGCCTTCCATGATGATCGATATCACGGAATTAAGGGAAGCAAGGGATTTCGGGCGGCTGATGGCTATTTTTCTGTGGATATACGGACTCATGAGCCCGGTGGCGGGAATCATAGCAGACAGGGTCAACCGCAAATGGCTGATCGTGATAAGCCTTTTTGTATGGAGTGGCGTAACGTATATGATGGGTTATGCAGAAAATTTTAACCAGCTATACTGGCTGCGAGCAATCATGGGCGTGAGCGAAGCGCTGTATATTCCGGCAGGGCTCGCGCTAATTGCCGATTATCATACTTCAAAAACCCGGTCGCTGGCTATCGGCATTCATATGACCGGGCTATATATGGGACAGGCCCTGGGCGGCTTTGGCGCTACCATTGCAGCCAATTATTCCTGGCAATCCGCTTTTCACTATTTCGGAATGATCGGAATCATCTATTCGTTCGTATTGATCTTTTTTTTGCACGACAAGAAACCGCTGGCAGTAATAGCAACCGCAGGTGGGGCGATAAACGAAAGGGCCTCTTTGTTCAAGGGCCTGGGATTGCTCTTTTCCAATATTGCGTTTTGGATCATTCTTTTCTATTTTGCCGTGCCCAGTTTGCCCGGGTGGGGCGTAAAAAACTGGCTGCCCACCCTGCTGGCCCGTAACCTCGACATTGATATGGCCCAGGCGGGCCCGCTCTCAACCATCACCATCGCCGCGTCTTCGTTTCTGGGAGTGGTTTTTGGAGGGATATTATCGGATCGATGGGTACAGAAAAACTTACGGGGAAGGATCTATACAAGCGCAATAGGACTGGCTTTGACGATCCCTTCCTTGTTGCTGGTGGGTTTTGGCCATTCCATGCTGCACGTGGTTGGCGCGGCCTTTTGTTTCGGATTCGGGTTTGGTATGTTCGACGCTAATAATATGCCGATTCTCTGCCAGTTCGTTTCGTCCAGATACCGCGCTACGGCCTATGGATTGATGAATATGACCGGTGTATTCGCCGGTGCATTAGTGACAGACTGGATGGGGAAATCAACCGACGCAGGCAATCTGGGAAAAAGTTTTGCCATGCTTTCCGCGATAGTGCTGGTGGCCCTGGTGATACAGGTCTCTTTTCTGCGTCCCCGGGACAATGATTTTGACGACAGGATAAAAGAGAGTCCCGTTTGATTTATCTTAGAGAGACATCGCGGCCCCTTATATAACCCCGGCATTGAAAAACTAAAAGCTATACGAATGAACCGAAGCGTGATACGCTGTCTCACAGAGGAGCATATACCAGCGGAGTTCCATTCGACCACTGAAAAATAAATTATTAACGATGAACAAACTATTTTTCCTGCTTGTTGTTTTTTTTGCAACCGCAGCCATCGGACAACAGGCAGTTCCTGTTTTTGTAGCAGGCACCGAAGGGCATCAGAGCTATCGCATACCCGCCATCATAGCACTGCCGAAGGGCGATTTGCTGGCATTCTGTGAAGGGCGCGTGCATGGCGCAGCCGACTTTGGCGATATCAATATCGTCCTGAAACGCAGCTCAGACAAAGGGAAAACCTGGGGAGCCTTACAAACCGTTGTTGATGTGGATACCCTGCAGGCCGGTAACCCGGCGCCGGTTGTTGATCTTACCGACCCCGCATACCCCGGCGGAAGGATCTTTCTGTTTTATAATACCGGTGACAATCACGAGTGGGAAGTGAGGAACGGCAAAGGCCTGCGGGAGGTCTGGTATATAACTTCGACCGATCAGGGGGCCACCTGGAGCGACCCCGTAAACATCACCACCCAGGTGCACCGCCCCCGCCAACCGGCGACAAATCCCGCATATGATTTTGCGGACGACTGGCGGAGTTATGCCAACACTCCCGGCCATGCCATACAATTCAGCAGCGGCAGATACAAAGGGCGCCTTTTTGTAGCTGCTAATCACTCCGCCGGGCCCCCGCAACGCCAGTTTGCAGATTACAGCGCACACGGGTTTTACACAGACGATCACGGGAAGACCTTCCAGCTAAGCGAAACCGTTTCTATCCCCGGCGGCAATGAGTCGACGGCGGCTGAACTATCGGGCGACCGGCTGATGATGAACAGCCGTAATCAAAAAGGAGACATCAAAGCGAGGATCGTATCCGTGAGTAACGACGGCGGAGCCACCTGGGATACTACCTATTTTGATCATGCGCTGCCCGACCCGGTGAACCAGGGAAGTATATTAACGATCGGAGAAAAACGAGGTAAGTCCATCCTCGCATTTTGTAACGCTGCAGACACGGCGAAAAGAGATAACCTGACCTTACGGATAAGTTTTGACGAAGGCAATACCTGGAGCAAAAACATTTCGGTAGACAAGAGCGATGAAAGCTATACGCGTAAAGATTATACCGCCTACTCCGATCTGGTGAAGCTGGACAAAAAAAAGATCGGTGTGCTCTATGAACGCGCCGGCTACTCGGAAATAGTTTTCAGGACCGTCAGGTGGCAATAAAATGATGCCTGTTCATTCGTGAAGCAGAAATAAAATCCGGCTGATCTGCCGTTCGGTGAATAGCAGATGCGGGAGATCAAATACAGAAAAATGAGCTATTCGAAAGAAGACCTGAATACACTGAGGGATTTTTACCGGGACCAGTTGCTGCAAGACACCCTTCCTTTTTGGTTTCCCCGCTCCTACGACAAGGAGCACGGAGGTTTTTTGCTTATGCGCGACGCCGACGGTACTTTGATAGACGACGATAAGGCAGTTTGGATACAGGGCAGGGCCACCTGGCTGCTGGCCACCCTCTATAATACCGTGGAGAAAAACCCGGAATGGCTCGAGGGGGCTAAACTGGGTTACGATTTTTTAGATAACCACTGTTTTGATTCAGATGGCCGCATGTTCTTTCATGTTGCGCGGGACGGCAGGCCGATCCGGAAACGCCGCTATTTTTTCTCTGAAACCTTTTACGTGATCGCCGCCGCCGCCTATGCAAGGGCCACAGGCGATGAGGGAGTTGCCCGAAAAGCGAGAGAAGTGTTCGGCAATTGTATTGCATACACTACCGGACAACACAAGCTGCCGGCGAAGTTTACAGACACAAGACCCGCAAAAGCCATCGGCGTGCCGATGATAATGATCAACACGGCGCAGCAGCTTCGCAGCACGATTGGGGACGATCGTTGCGAGGAGTGGATCGACCGGTGGATCGCGGAGATAGAAAACGATTTTGTGAAGGATGATATAAGGTGTGTAATGGAGCAGGTGGCGCCTGACGGCAGCATCATCAACCATATTGACGGCAGGACGCTTAACCCCGGCCATGCTATAGAAGGTGCCTGGTTCATTCTTGCAGAAGCGAAAAAACGCAACAATGATCCGCATCTGATTAAACTCGGATGCCGGATGATCGATTACATGTGGGAGCGGGGATGGGATAAGGAATATGGCGGTATCCTGTATTTCCAGGACGTATATAACAAGCCGGTGCAGGAATACTGGCAGGATATGAAATTCTGGTGGCCGCACAATGAAGTCATCATCGCAACCCTGCTCGCATTTCTCATGACCGGTGAGAAAAAATACGCACAATGGCACCGGCAGGTACACGATTATGCATACCGGCATTTTCACGACAAGCAGCGTGGTGAATGGTTCGGTTACCTGCATCGCAACGGAACCGTCGCCCAGACCGCTAAAGGGAACCTGTTTAAGGGCCCCTTCCATTTGCCAAGGCAGGAATGGTATTGTATGAACATACTGAACGAATATTTAAGATGAACCGAAAGATATATGTTGCCGAACGCATTTTTACCGGTGAAAGATGGCTGGAGAATCAGGCGATCGTGGTGGACGACGGCCTGATCAGCGATATCGTTCCTACGGAGCAAATTCCGGAAACGGCTGTTGTCCAGCGCTTCGACGGCAATATTATTGCGCCGGCTTTTATTGATCTTCAGATATACGGCGCCTATGGCAGGCTGCTTTCTGTGTATCCCGAAGCTGATGCGCTTTTCAGGCTGAATGAATATTGCCGGAGCGGCGGGGCTGCGCACTGTTTGCCTACCGTTGCCACTAACACGTATGAGGTCTTTCGCAGCGCCATTGACGCCGTACGGGAATACTGGGAAAAAGGAGGCGAAGGGGTACTGGGCCTTCACCTGGAGGGTCCCTGGATCAACCCGGCAAAGCGGGGCGCCCATATCGAATCGCTGATCCATTCACCCTCTGTACGGCAGGTGAAGGAGGTGTTGGACTACGGCAAGGACGTGATACGCATGATCACCCTGGCTCCGGAAGTCTGCAGTGAAGAAGTGATTGGGCTTATCCTTTCCCGTGGCATTGTCGTTTCGGCAGGGCACAGCAATGCAGCCTATGAGCAGGCAAAAGATGCATTTGCAGGCGGCGTCACTGCAGTTACTCACTTATACAATGCGATGAGCCCGCTCCAGCACCGGTTGCCCGGACTGGCAGGCGCTGCCATGGACGACGACAAAGTGATGGCCAGTATTATTCCGGACGGTCATCATGTTGCCTATCCCGCGATCCGCATCGCAAAGGCCATTATGAAACACAGATTGTTCATCATAACCGACGCGGTTACGGAAACGGATAAAGGGCCGTACCAGCATTATCCCGCCGGCGATAAATATGAGTCGGCCGGTATCCTCAGCGGGTCGGCACTTACTATGGGCAAGGCGGTACGGAACCTGGTAAACCACGCAGGAATAGCGCTCGATGAGGCCATCCGGATGGCCAGCCTGTATCCGGCGCAACTAATGGGATTAGATAACCGGCTGGGCAAAATAGCAAAAGGATACACGGCAAAATTTGTTTTGATAGACCGCGAGAAAGAGATAGCGGGATTGCTGGGATAACAAAAAGGAGCTATGATCGGCTTATTGTTTTCGAGGTCAATACGGCAAAAGGCTGAACAGATGCTGACCGGGGCAGGGGAATTCCTGGTCCCCGGGAGTAAATGTTCCCAGCGCTTCCTAAGCACGATGCTGTCCTGTACAGGGTGGAAGCTGATCCTCCCGGATAAACCCTTCACGCTCTTCCGTTATATTATGCTGATCTGCATAGGCTGTTTTCCGATTGCTGTAGCGGGGCAGCTCCGGTTACCCGATATTTTTGCCGATAATATGGTGCTCCAGCGTCACCGGCCCATTCACGTCTGGGGCGTCTGTGCGCCGGGAGATACCGTAGCAGTACGGTTTGCAGGGCAAACCAAAAATACGGTGACAGGAAAAGACTCCTGCTGGAGTATCTATTTCCGCAAACAGCAGACAAACGCGGTATCCCAGACCATGGTTGTCATACACCGCGATACAACAATTGAATTGAAGAACCTCCTCATTGGCGATGTCTGGATTTGCCTGGGTCAGTCGAATATGGAATGGCCGATGAGCAGGGAGGCCCACTGGCTGCAGGAAAGATCAGATGCCGATCAGCCGCTCATCCGTTTTGCAAATCCGCTTCCGGCCGGCCGGTATGTGTATGGGGTGCCCTATGCAGATTCGCTCAGCCGGCGTTTGACGCGCGACAGCTTCTATCTGTGGAGCGGCTGGCAGGTTTGCGACAGCAATACGATCCAACCCATGAGCGCGGTGGGCTATTATTTTGCCAGGTCAATTGTAGCACACCGGAACGTTCCGGTGGGATTGATCAACCTTTCCATAGGCGGTGCGCCAATTGAGACATTTGTCAGTCGCGCTGCCCTTCAAAATAGTCCCCAATTTTCGCTCAAGGTGCAGCCGGGAAACTGGTTGGAGAACGAGGCATTGCCCGCCTGGCCCCGGGAGCGGGCAAAACAAAATGTGGGCGATAACCCGCGTGGCTATGGCGACGCGCTCGGGTTGAATCATGCTTATAAACCCGGATTTTTGTTTGAATGCGGTATTGAACCGCTATTGCCGATGGCTGTAAAAGGAATGATCTGGTACCAGGGAGAAAGCAATGCGCAGGACACCGCATCCGTGTTTGAATACAGGGATCTTTTCCGGCTGATGGTGGAGGATTATAGAAAAAAATGGCGACACCCGGATATGCCGGTCTATTGGGTCCAGTTGTCCTCCATCGATACCCTGCATTACAACTCGGTGTTTTGGCCTCAGTTCCGGGATGGGCAACGAATCTCGCTGAAAGAGGTGAGAAACGGCGGTATGGCCGTTTCCAGCGATATTGGATCCCGGAACGACGTTCACCCCACCAACAAAAAAGACGTGGGCGAACGCCTGGCCAGATGGGCCTTGTACCAAACATATAAACAAGACATTGTGCCTTCGGGGCCACTGCTCCGCAGGGTGCGGTATAAAAACGGGAAGCTGAGGGTGCAATTCAGATATAGGGCGGAGGGTTTGTCTACCGCTGATGGGCAACCGCTGCTCGGGTTTTCGCTGGACGGCAGCACCGGCATCGAAGCAGTGATAGAGGGCAAGGGGATCACGATTCCCGTTTCCGAAAAGCCGACATTCGTATACTACGGCTGGCAACCCTTTTCGGACGGCAATCTTATCAACTCGGAAGGTCTTCCGGCTTCCACATTTAAAATAAAACTAAGATGAAGCACGTTGGCTCTAAAAGGATGGCGGGCTTGTTACGCGGCCTGTATTTCACGGTGTGGCTATGCGCAACCGGGATGATCGGGCCGGTGACGGCACAGTTGCAATTGCCGGCCTACCCGGATTCGCTGTTTTCTAGCTATTATCACCAGCGGTACTCCTTATTTAAATCTTTGACCAAAACCGAGGGCGATATTATTTTTATCGGCAACAGCATCACCGACGGCGGAGAATGGCAGGAATTGTTCGGCGACCTGGCCGTTAAAAACAGGGGCATCAGCGGCGATATATCTGCGGGGGTGCTCAACCGGATACAGGAAGTGGCCGCCGGAAAACCCGCCCGGGTATTCCTGATGATCGGTACCAACGACCTTGCCAGGGGCATCTCACCCGATAGTGTGTTAAAAAATATTATGTGGATAGCCGACTACCTGCGCCAGGAAACGCCTTCCACAAAATTATTTGTCCAGAGCGTGCTCCCGGTTAACGACGGCTTCGGTAAGTTTGCCGGTCACACGGCCAAAGGCGCCGAGATAAGGGAGCTGAACCAACAACTCTCAGGCGCTGCGGCAGCGCATCATTTTACATACATCGATCTATATCCGTTTTTCTGTAACGCCCGGGAAAAGCTGGACGAAAGATTCACTAACGACGGACTGCATCTCACAGGTGAAGGTTATCTATTATGGAAACATCTTGTTTTTGCACAGGTATATGGCCTGCAAGACAAACCCGCTCTTCTTCCACAACCGAAGCAACTGGAATGGAAGAAGGGATCCTTCCCCCTGTATGATTGCCGCAGGATCGTGGTAACCCAACAGAAACTGGAGCATGAAGCCACTAAACTGCAGGAGATGCTCGCTGCGTTTGGGCATGAAGCTGCGATACAAACCACCGTTCCTGCAACAGGAAAATATATAGAACTGCGGTTGGTGGACAACGGTATACAATTGCTGCAACAGGCTGCCGGCCCGTCGGGCCCGGCCGGTCCAAAAGGATGGGGCGAAGAGAACGGAGAAGCGTACGGGATAACGGTATCGGACAGCCGGATACTGATCACTGGAAAGACGGCGCATGGGGTGTTTAATGGGCTGCAGACCCTGCGGCAACTGATGCGCGATGGCTACCGGGTAGCTGCCTGCGAGATCCGCGACTGGCCTTCTTTCTCCTGGAGGGGATTTATGATCGATGTGGGGCGGAACTACGCGTCGATGCAGTTGTTGAAACAGCAGATCGATGTGATGAGCCGGTACAAGCTCAACGTTTTTCATTTCCATGCCACCGAAGACATCGCCTGGCGGATCGCCATCCGCCAATACCCCCAACTCACGGCTGCGGAACATATGCTCCGGGATAAAGGATTGTACTATTCGGAAAAGGAAATAAAAGAACTGATCGACTATTGCCGGGAGCGGCATATCCAGTTTGTTCCCGAGATCGATATGCCAGGGCATAGCGCCGCTTTTAAAAGGGCGATGGGCGCCGATATGCAGAGCGACACGGGCGAACACTACGTGAGAAATATCCTTAAAGAGTTTTTAGCGACCTATGATCTGCCTTATATTCATATCGGGGCCGATGAGGTAGAGATCGTCAACCAGGAATTTATTCCACGCATGACAAAGTATATTGAGTCGTTCGGGAAACGCGTGATCGGATGGCAGCCGGGTGGCAACTTTACTGACAACACCATACGCCAACTGTGGATGGGCAACGAGGATCCCCATTTGCCGGGAACGAATACCCGCTTCATCGATTCACGTCATCTCTACCTCAATCATATGGATCCGCTTGAGGCGGTGGTCACGATCTATAACAGAAACATTGGAGGTGTGGCAAAAGAAGACAGTGCGGTGTGGGGCGGAACGATCTGTTTGTGGCACGATAGGGCCGTGGCGCACGACGATGATGTGTTGAAAATGAACCCTGTTTATCCGGGCATGCTGGCTTTTGCAGAGCGGAGCTGGGCCGGCGGAGGCCAACGGGAATGGATCGCCAATATCAGCGACGGTGATCAAAAAGGGTTTGCGGATTTCGAGGAGCGGCTGCTGGATCACCGGCGTCTTTATTTCAAAGACAAACCCTTTCCGTATACCCGGCAGTCGCACATGCAATGGAATTTATACGGGCCGTATGATAATGGAGGGGAGTTGAAGAAGAAGTTTGCACCGGAGAAAACCTCCTGGAAAGAAGGCGGCGACAACGCCCATAAACAGGTTACAGGGGGCACGATTGTACTCCGTCACTGGTGGGCTCCGCAGATTAAGGGAGCTATTGAGCAGCCCCGCGAAAATACCACCTGGTACGCCACTACCGCTATCTGGAGTGAGGAGGCGGGTGAAAAGGATTTTTGGATCGGCTTCAATAACCTTTCGCGGTCCATGGCTACTGATTCGCCGCCGGCAGACGCCTGGGACAACAGGAGCAGCGAAGTCTGGGTAAACGGCGAAAGGATCGTCCCCCCGGATTGGAAACGGCCCGCTCAAAAAGGCCACCCTGAAATTCCGCTTTATGACGAGGGTTACGAATACCGCACACCGACCAAAATTCACCTCCGGGCCGGGTGGAACCGGGTATTGATCAAGGCGCCCGTGGGCAACTTTAAAGGCGGGGACTGGCAGAATCCGGTGAAATGGATGTTCAGTTTTGTTCAGCAGGATGGCTAGCCGGTTTGCTAACGGGAAGCACCTACTTATCCACATTGTTGCATAAGTATTCAGGTGCGGTTTTTTCAAATAAATATCTTTGTTATGTTCTGGTTTCCGTTAAGAGCGGAATGAAAAGGGAATCCGGTGGCTTCCTTATGGGAAGGAGTCCGGAGCTGTCCCGCAGCTGTAAGTTCTATCAATCGATGTCACTGCAATGTCACTGTCTTTAAGACGGGAAGGCAGACAAAGGGGAACGAGCCAGAAGACCTGCCAGGCATTATTCTAATTCATCGCTTTCGGGTAAAAAGGATGAAGGATCGGCTCTGACGGCTTAATCATTTGCAGGATCAGTCTGGTGTACGCCAATCGTAAAGTTTGGCCCGGGGATTCGTCCCTTCCGGTGGATGTAGTGAGCATGTTTGACGCCGTAAAAACGGATATCACAATATATAAAATTCAATAGTGTATGGGATTGTTTGATAAACGCACAGAATACAAACCTTTCGAGTATCCGGATGTGCTTCAGTTTACGGAAGCCATCAACAAGTCTTTTTGGGTACATTCAGAAGTGGATTTTACAGCAGACACGCAGGACTTCCATTCTCATCTTTCGATCGCCGAACAAACCGCGGTTCGCAGAAGCCTGCTGGCCATCGCCCAGGTTGAAGTCGCCGTGAAATCGTTCTGGGGAAACCTTTATCATCATTTTCCCAAGCCGGAAATGAACGGACTCGGGGCTACATTTGCGGAATGTGAATTCCGGCATTCGGAGGCGTACTCGCGGCTGCTCACGGTGCTGGGGTACGACGATCAGTTCGAATCATTATTACAGGTGCCCGTTATGAAGGAGCGGGTAGCCTATCTCTCGGCGGCATTGGAAAATGCCAAGTCGTCCGACAGAAAACAGTATGTCGTTTCCCTGATCCTCTTTAGCATCCTGATCGAGAATGTGAGCCTGTTCAGCCAGTTTGCGATCATCCTGGCATTTACGCGGTTTAAAGGGTTGATGAAGAATGTGAGCAATATCATTGCCTGGACCTCGGTAGATGAGCAGATCCACGCCAACGCCGGCATCTTTCTTGTGAATAAACTAAAAAAAGAATATCCGGAGCTTTTTACTACGGAAACTTCCGATCGTATTTATACGATCGTTAAACAATCAATTGACACGGAAGGCCGCATACTGGATTGGATATTCAGTGAGGGGGATATAGGGATCGTCAAAAAACACGACCTGGTGAATTTTATGAAACGGAGGGCCGACGATAGCCTGCAGCGCATAGGCATGTCTCCCTTATTTGAGGTTGGCGCAGTCGACAGCGCTGCGATGTTATGGTTTGAGGAAGAGGTGTTTTCCAATAGCCTGGATGATTTTTTTGCCAAGCGGCCGGTAGAATACACCAAGTTTGACAAAAGCATCTCTGCAACCGATCTGTTTTAAATCTAAATTATTCATATGAACACATTATTTGAAGCTGCCTCGTTGGCTGGGGAACAGTTGCCGGCGATAGTGCCTAAATACGAACGCGAAAAATTATGGTGGAAGAACGAAGAGAGCGAACAGATCCTGAACCGGGGATACCTGCTGAAAGGAGAAACCGTGGAGGGTGCGATCGATCGCATTTGCACCGCCGCCGCCCAACGATTATATAAGCCTGAGCTGAAAGAGGCGTTTAAGGAGATGGTGGAAAGGGGCTGGATGAGCCTGAGCTCTCCGATATGGGCAAATATGGGAACCGAGCGGGGATTGCCCATCTCCTGCTTTAATGTGCACGTTCCCGATCATATAGAAGGTATCACCCATAAGCTGGGGGAGGTGATCATGCAAACCAAGCTCGGGGGTGGGACCTCCGCGTATTTTGGTGCGCTGCGGGAGCGGGGCAGTGCCGTGACGGACAACGGGAAAAGTAGTGGAGCGGTGAGTTTTATGCGGTTGTTCGACACCGCGATGGATACGATCTCACAAGGGGGAGTAAGAAGAGGGGCTTTTGCGGCCTACATGGACATCGACCATGGCGATATTGAAGAATTTCTCTCGATCAAAGACATCGGTCATCCGATACAGAACCTGTTCTTCGGGGTCTGTGTGCCGGACTACTGGATGCAGGACATGGTAGACGGCGACATGAAAAAGCGTCAGATCTGGGCGAAGGTCTTGGAAAGCCGCCAGCAGAAAGGGCTGCCCTATATATTTTTTTCGGACAATATCAACCGGAACAAACCGCAGGTATACAAGGATCATAACCTTACCGTTCACTCCAGTAATTTGTGCTCGGAGATCATGCTTCCTTCCACGGAGGATGAATCGTTTATCTGCTGTCTGTCGTCCATGAATCTTGAACTGTACGACGAGTGGAAAGACACCGATGCGGTGAAGCTCAGTATTTTTTTCCTGGATGCGGTATTGCAGGAATTTATTGCTAAGTCGGAGAATAATTACTATCTGGCTGCTGCCAACCGGTTTGCCAAAAGGCACCGTGCGCTGGGACTGGGTGTGCTGGGATGGCATTCTTATCTTCAGAAAAACAGGATCCCTTTTGAAGGACTAAAAGCAAAGCAGTTGACTGCTTCCATTTTTAAAGACATCAGCGAAAAGGCGGCCAAGGCCAGCAAGGATCTTGCCTGGATATACGGCGAGCCGGACCTGCTCAAGGGTTACGGAAGAAGGAACACCACCTTGATGGCCATCGCTCCGACCACTTCTTCTTCCGCCATTCTGGGCCAGACCTCTCCGGGCATTGAGCCCTTCAGCAGCAACTACTTTAAAGCGGGTTTGTCCAAGGGGAACTTTATGCGTAAGAACAAGTACCTGAAAGAACTGCTTGCCGACAAGGGCATTGACAACGAGGATACCTGGCGTACCATCATGCTCAATCACGGTAGCGTGCAACACCTGCAGGAGCTGAGTGTTGAGGAGAAGGAGGTATTTAAAACCTTTAAGGAAATCAGTCAGTTGGAGATCATTCAGCAGGCGTCGATCCGGCAGGAATATATTGATCAGTCGCAGAGTCTGAACCTGAACATTCCTGCAGAGCTGCCGGTGAAAGACGTCAACCGGCTATTGATCGAGGCCTGGAAGCTGGGTGTCAAAACCCTGTACTACCAGCGCAGCCAGAGTGTGTCAAAGGACATGGTGACCCAGCTCGTGAGCTGCAAGAGTTGCGAGGGCTAGTGCAAAACCTATTTCCTGCAGTTATTTCCGGATGTCCTTTCGGGCCATACGTTCAAACAATTTGGCAATATGACAGACCACCACGAGCGGATCGCCAGGTCAGAGACCAGTATGTTTAAAGCTGTTTTTCCTGATACCACTAATCATTATGACACGCTGTTCGGGGGAACTGCGATGGCGTGGATGGATGAGGTTGCGTTTATTACGGCAACGCGGTTCAGTCGCCAGAAGATGGTAACGGTTAGCAGTGACCGGATTGATTTTACCAAGCCGATACCTGCGGGCACGATCATCCAATTAGTGGGCAGGGTAATGCATGTCGGCAATACCAGTCTAAAGGTCCGCGTCAATATTTTCACTGAACAGATGTACAGCGATCACAGGGAAAAATCGGTGAGTGGAGAATTTACCTTTGTAGCCATCGATCATCTTAAACAGCCGGAGAAGATCAGGTAAATATGCTGTTGGTTCTGGTTGCCCTTTAAAACCTGTTCAATGGTTGGCTTTTTTATAGCCGGGCAACGGAGGTTAGTTTAATGTTGTACAACTCCATCTTCCATTTAGCAATGATTGGTGAAATATTTGTATCGAGCCAAATTACCCAATCAGGCAGCATGAATTACAACTGTGTTTTTCATTTTAATGGAAGCATAATACAGCGCAGCCGGGATGTCCTCCTTTTCAAGGATGGGATGTTGTTCAAGAATTTCTTTCTCGGTAAGACCGTTAGCAAGAAGTTCCAACAGGTCGCCTACGGTAAAGCGTAAACCCCTAATGGTAGGTCTTCCCCCCATTAATCCGGGTTGAATTGTAATCCTATCAAGAATATGATGCTGGCGGATAGTCATAATACCAATAAGCAAATTTTACGGATTTTGTAATCTATCGGATTTCGAGCGCGAGGATAGTAATGCTATTCGCAAATATGGATGTCAGATTTTAATCTATAATGATGATTTTAAGGGGTCAAAGATAGGTTTTTAACAGATTGGACTATAGTCTGCGCTTTTAAAATCAACAGATTTTATTCCACCAATAATCGATTAATTTCTAAATGATGTAAAGAAAAGTTGCTTATTTTCCGGAGATATGAAATTAAGATGCTCGAAATACAAAATCTTTTTACCATTCTGATCTAGATATTTAACTATCGAAGCTTCATCCCCCGAAAAAAACAGATCGCCGAGACCTACACTATCAACCGATCCCAACCATTGATTTTTAAAATATATGATGTTTTTATTTCTGTTTAAAAACGTTATTTTTTCACCTTCTCCTCCCGCCGAGCCGTAAAGTATGATATCTCTGCTGTATACCTTAATCTTGTCGCTTTTAATTATTTTATATTCTCCCGCCTTAAGGTTTCCTTTGGAGAAAACCTTTCTAAATAAAAAAAGGGTATCCTTCTTTATAGAATCGATACCAATTGATAAAAAATCCGCACTGTGAAATTTATAAACTTCTTTATTATTATAATCGAAAATTTTAATATAGACCGATGGACTTTGACCGCTTAGTTCGTTACAGTACATTTTAGCCATAAATTTATCACCAAAGTATATCTGACATAGAAACTGTTTATAATACTCCCCTAAAATAAGACCAAGGGCTTAGTTAAAAATATTTCTTAATTT
>CAZUWX010000016.1:51569-64812 GCA_964624205.1 uncultured Chitinophagaceae bacterium | reverse complement strand
GATTCATGATAGTTGCCAGCAAAATCAATATACGGCAGCTTCGTAAAATGGATTTACTCATAATTAGTAGTTTGTAAGTCAATAATGAAAGCGGTTTGGTTTGAAGTGAAATATATTGTGTAAGAATGTCCATCGTTTCAATACCTAACAACAATTTGTTTACTCAATGCGCTCCGGCTCTATACAGTCTTTTCATAGGAACGTGGTTGCAGGGCGGCCTCAGTGGTGCCGGACGCCGCCTAACTCTTTCAGCATTTCCCGCATCCTCGACAAAGCTTCGGCACGCTGCCAGCCCGCACTGAAAACCGAAGAAGTACCGGCAACGAGAATATCCGATCCCGCCTCTACCATTCGCGGTATGTTTTCCCAGCTTACATTTCCGTCTACCTCTATTTCCGCCGGGATTTGTAATTCATTCAGGGACTCCCTCAACACACGGATCTTTTCAATACAAAAAGGCAACAGTTCCTGTCCGGCATATCCTGGATTAACGGTCATTACGCAAACCTGTTCTACCAGTGGCAGCAGATATTTTAGCGATTCCACGGGAATGGCCGGATCAATGGCGATGCCGGGCCTGCAGCCCAGGGCCCTTATCTTCTGGATAGTGCGCACAGGGTGACGGCTTGTCTCCGGATGAAAAGTAACTACGGAGCCGGGGATAGCACAAAACAGGTCCAGGTGCTCATCCACCCGCTCTATCATCAAATGAATATCAAGTGGTATGGAACTGTAGGCAGCAATTGCCTTGCAGAAATCGAAGCTGAGTGAAAAATTGGGAACAAAATGTCCGTCCATCACATCAATATGCAACATATTGATGCCGTACGCCTCAAATAGATCCAGCTCTGAGCGGATATCGAGAAAATCGGCGCACATCATGGATGGTGCTATTTTAATATCACTCAATTTCCTGTGGTTTAATAATTACTTTTAGACCCTGCCGCGATTCATGGTATTCAAATGCCTCTACTATTTTCGTCAGGGGAAAACTTCCTGAAATATATTTTTTAGCAGATATCCTGCCAAGGGAGAGCAGTTGTACCGCTTTCTCCACGTCGGGCAGGTTGGAACCGTGCGTACCCATTACAAAACATTCTTTGTAATGGATGCTGTTCGAGTCGATCACCAGGGGAGGCTGGTTCTTTAGTCCGGCGAACAGGTTCACATACCCTCTTTTTCTTACTACGCGGATCGCGTCTTCCTGCGCCTTTGTAGTGCCAGACGTCGTAATAACCAGGTCAACACCTTCCCCACCAGTCTCTTCAAGAACGGTCTTTACCAGGTCTTCTTCTTCAGTAGCGATAAACCGTGCGCCCGGAAGGAACTCCCTGGCCATTTCCAGTCTTTTCTTCGAGCGTTGCGCAGCAAACACTTTACCGGCCCCATAATATGTCGACAGTTCAAGTATCATACAACCGATAGGCCCCAGGCCGATGACGCAGATGCTTTTCCCTAATGCCATCTGCGCCAGTTCGAGGCCGTGAATAGCGCAGGCAAGAGGCTCGGCAATGCAGGCTTCATCGTAACTCAGGTGATCCGGTATCCTGACGATCGGGCCGTAGGCTACGGTGAAATCATTCAGTTTCATCTTTTGCTGAAAAGCGCCGTCCAGTTGATACCCTATCGCATAATTGATAGGGCAGAGATTGCCCAGGCCGCGCAGCGTATAATCCCTTCCGCTCTCCATATCCGGTATATCGGCTCCGATCACGATACGGTCGCCAACCTTCAAACGTTTCACATTCCTGCCCACTTCCGAAACGATACCCGCCACTTCGTGGCCGATCACAGTAGGCGGTGAAACTCTTGGATTGCCATAGCGAAAGATGCGCACATCCGAACCGCAAACTGATACCGATTGTGGCTCTATTATGACCTCGCCATCTGCGCATACGGGTTCCTTCTTATCCTGTATGCTAAACCTGTTTAACGCTTCCAGTACTGCCGCCTTCATCTTTGATCTATTTCTGATTCTATTTGATTAAATAATCTTAATTTGATCAAACTTACTTATTTTAGATCAGATATAGCAAGAAAAAATGATGCTATTTTCAAAAAAATGAAGTAGAAAATAATTAGTAGCGGTGAAACGCGGGCCTAATGCGAGCCTTCGTTATTTGCCTCTTCAAAATTTGTAAGAAAAAATAAACCATATTTAGATCATACTTACAAAAGTCAATCAAAATAAAATGATTTTGACTAGCTTTGCGAATTCGGAGCCAGTTGATTTCCAGCGGCCCGCCCATCTGCTCGATATGAAACAAAGACAAAGACTAAAAGAGATTGTAGAATACCTTGATAAACACCAGGAACTATCGGTACTGGATGCCTGTAGTATTTTCGGAGCATCCCCTGCAACGATCCGACGCGATTTTACAGTCCTAATCAAAAATGACCAGGTAGACAAGGTATGGGGAGGAATAACCCGTGCTTCCACCCGCGACAAAAGCGTTTCGTCCACTCCGGTTTCGTTCCGGAAAACCCTGTATCTCGAAGAGAAAAAGCTGATCGCCGAAAAGGCGGTTTCTTTTATTGAAGATGGAGACGTGATTATCATCGATGGGGGAACCACTACCTTTCATATGACAAAGTTTCTGGCCAATAAGCCGATCCGCATCATCACCAACTCTCTGCTGATCGCGCACCAGATCGACCGCGACCGGAACAGGAAGGAGGGAGCGGAAGTGTTTCTGACCGGCGGGTTCGTTTATCCCGAAGCCAGCATCCTGGTAGGGCCGCAGGCCATTGCCAACATCAAGGAATACCATGCCAAATGGGCATTCCTGTCGGTCGGCGGCATTGAAAACAATCAAGCTACGAATTCCAATCACCTGATCGTGGAAACGGAAAGGGCTATCATACAGCAAAGTGAAAAAACCATTATGCTGGCCGACCACAGTAAATTCGGTAAGAAAAGCATGTGCAAGCTCTGCGCGATGCAGGAGATCGACATACTGATTACAGACCACCGCAAGGAGAATGAGGCGTTCGTGGAAGAGATTATGAGCTGCGGGGTAGAGGTGGTGGAAATAAACGGCAGGAGTTAGCTCTTAGAGGACGACCGTCGGGGAAACAAATATTTCCCGGATAGCCCGTAGTGAGGTTCGCAACGACTGCTCCAGTTGTTTGTCCGAATAATCCCGACCTAATTTGGGTCCGCCGATTTCCAGGTAGCCGATCACTTCCGGCACCGGAAGCAGATTTTCATTGCGGTTAATGATCCGCCTGACCTCTTCCAGGTCAACGACACCCTTTGCCTGTTCCTCTGGGGAGAAACCGAAGGTGCTGTTATAATATTGATCGGTATTCTTAAAATGGAATTCCGCCATATACCTCATATTATGCTCAAACAGCTCCATATTGGAATGAACCGTCTCGTACGCTGAGTTCACATACCCATGGCTGATATCCGAACACAGGTAAACAGGAACCGTATCGGGATAAAGCTCACGGTACCCGGCAATATCTTTCATCATGGCATCAACCTCTTCCGGCAGCGTGGGTGGCTCTGCCAGGCACGACATCGGTTCTATGGTAAGGCCCTTCAACCCTTTTTCCCTGGCGAAATGGATCAGCTCTTTCATGTGACGTAGATAGCAGGCAATCCCTTCCTGCTTGAGGTGCAGGGCATCGCGGTGCACCGCCCCAGGATTGGAGCCGCAATATTCAACGCCGAGGATGGCCGCCACCTCGATAAAACGCTCATAGTTCCTGCGGGCCGCGCGTTCCATAAATACATCGCCATAAAAAAAGCCACCCAGCTCGCGGTGGGCAGTAAACGCACTGCGGATACGGATTTCGTAACGCTGCGCCTTTTCTTTCAAAGCGTAGAAATAATCGTCTTCAAGTGTGTATAGCTCAAAAAAAGAGCCAAGCTGCACATATTCCGCCCCCTCTTCCCTCAACAGCTCAAATAACCAGTCGTAGCTATATCTTGTATTGATAGGGTCCGTTTTTATACCTATTTTAACCATAAAATATTAATAAGCGCCTATTGTAAAGATGACCTTGTGATGGGCTTTCTTACGATGAACGATACTGTCAAAAATCTGCGGTCCTTCATCCAATGCAGGTGTATCGCTGATCAGCGGCCCCACCTGCAATTCCCTGTCCATATATTTTAATACGGTAGACCAGTCGTCCGTTCCCCGGGGAGTAAGTTTGGAATTCCAAGTGCCATAAATGGTCAGCTCCTTCCGCAGTATGGAGGTGAAATCACTTTCCCCTATTCGGAACTCACCGTGCAGGTTGCCCATAAAAACAATCTGACCAAACCGGGCGGCCACCTGTATGGATTGGAGGAAGGTAACAGGCACCCCCGCAGCTTCCACCACCTTTTCCGCACCCCTGCCCTCAGTAAGCCGAATGATCTGTTCAACAGCGTTGGTTTTTTTGGCGTCGATCGTTTCAAAACCCATGGCGCGGGCAACCTCTAATTTGGACGCTTCGGTGTCTACCAAAATCACCTGCCGGCAGCCATACACCTTCAGCCACTGGGCCGCCATATTCCCGATCGGCCCCGCACCGAACACCACACCGGTGTCCCCGGCCTGGACGTTCAGCTTTCGCACGCCATGAAGTGCTACGGCGGCCGGCTCGGTCATGGAAGCGTGGAGCAGGTCAACATGTTTCGGAACAGGCACCAGATTAAAGGGCGGCACATAGAGGTATTCCTCAAATCCCCCGTCGCACCTCGACCCAAAATAGTTATAGTCCGTGCATTGTGCATAGTTGCCGGTCTGGCAGGCGGCGCATTCTTTACAGGGAAGCAAGGGAAATACCGCCACCGGATCGCCTTTGCGAAAGGGCGATCCCGGCCTGTCTTCCGCCACTTCGCCACTAAATTCATGCCCCATGACCAGGGGGTAATGGTAGGCTTTTCCTCCAAAACCCCGGGGAATATCAGAGCCGCAGATACCGCAGGCTACAATTCGAACCAATAAAGAGTCTTCCGTTAAAGGGGCGGGGGTGTCGCGGTTGTTCAAAGCCAATTCACCATCTTTTTCTAATACCAACGCTTTCATCCGTATATTTTTTGTTTCTCAATGGCCGTTCGCACGCTGCCGAAGGCTTTGCCAACCCTGCTCCCGCCGAAGCGCGCTATTGACCCCCGCTTCGTGAAGGCGCAGCAGCACAATGGAACTCCGCCTATCCATTCCCTGCGCGCTAAAACTATCATGCACCGTTCGTAAAGTCCAAAGTTAATCACAATCTAGTCAAAAACAATCAAACCTAATCAATCAATCATCATTTTTCCCGTAAATCCAGAAAAGAGGCGAGCGGGGGGATCCGGGCCGTCGGGCTGAGAGGGAGGAGCTGCGTTTTTTGTACAATTAATCATTGCCGCCCCGGTACCAACCGTCGGGCTAAGGGGGAGGAACTGTGTTGTGCAGGTTGAATTAGAGGGGAAAGTCTGGCCCTAATGTGGCAGCACCAGCGTGCCGATGATCAGGGCAATGCCAAACACAATAAGGATCGAGCCCGACACCTTATTGATAATAGTAATATTACGAAGGGTCAGCCGTGTTCTCAGCTTCCCGGCCATCAATACTTTCAGAATATCCGCCGCGATATTTACAAACAGGCAGATAGAAAAGATAAGAATACGTTGGTTAAACGAATATTCGCTGGCAAATGCGGTGGCCGTCCCTAACCAAAACAGGAAAACATTCGGATTGAGGGTATTGATAAAAAAGCCGGAAGAAAATATCCGGGCCATCTCTGTTTTGCTAAAACGCATCACTCCGCCATTGGCATTCTGCAGATTGATCTTCTTAAAGAAAATATAAAAAACGCCCATCAGGATCAGAAATCCGCTGCCGATTATACCCAGTACCTTCCGGTAAACCATTAAACTGGTCACGATCTCGGAAAACGCATTACAAAGAAAAATCAGCAGAATATCACTGAGCCAGACACCTGCTACAAAGCTGAATCCTCCATCCCTGCCGTTTGTCAGGCTTTGTTTGATGATGGTGAAGATAACCGGCCCTACCGATATCACTAATATCAGGCCCAGCGTTAAGCCACTTAAGATCGCATGCCACATCGTGCAAATGTACCTCTAATCTAAAAACCTGATCCATTCTTCATACATCTTTCCTTTCATCACCCGTGGGAATTTATGCTGTCCCCCGACCTTGCCTTTCTGCCGCATGAATTCCATGAACTGGGATTCAGGTAGTATGTCGAGATAAATTTCTTTCAGGGCGCTCTTTCGCTCCACGGCATAGTCGTCGTTCAGTTGCAGAAGATATTCATCAATTTTGCGGCGAAGCAGGTCGGCGTCAATTTTGTCATCGCATGCTACCCACCACTTGTGGGCAAAGAAAAGCCCATGCGGCACGCCGGCCACCGTAAATTCAGGAATGCAGATATTCAGTTCTGAGGCTGCCAGATGCACCGCTTTGTTCATATTGTCCACACTCAGGTGCTCCCCCACCAGGCTGAGAAAATGTTTGGTTCTTCCGGTGATGATGATCTCGCTCCGTTTTTTATCGACCAGCCGTACCGTATCGCCGATCAGGTAACGCCAGGCTCCTGCCGATGTGCTGAGCAGGATCGCGTAGTCCACTCCTTCTTCAATGTCGCTGATCATGAGGGTTTCCGCGTCGGGTCGAAGATTGCCGTCAATGTCAAAATTGCGGTCGTTGAACGGGACAAATTCAAAAAATATGTGCTCATTCAGTGCCAGGCGCATGCCTTTGGCAAACTGGCGGTCCTGGTAAGCGATGAACCCCTCCGAGGCGAGATAAGTCTCGATATAGGTAAGGGGTTTGCTGACCAACTTTTCGAAGCCTTTTCTATACGGCTCGAATGAGACTCCGCCGTGCACAAAAAAGGCCAGGTTGGGCCAGATATCGTGGATGGTTTTCAGATTGTACTTTTTTATAATCTTCTCCATACACATCTGTATCCAGGCCGGCACCCCCACAATGAAACTAATATCCCAGTTAGGCGCTTCCTCAACGATGGCGTCTATCTTATTATTCCAATCCTTTGTTCTGGCGATTTTTTTACCCGGCTTGTAAAAGGGTGAGAACCAGAAAGGGGCTTTTTTTGCGGTGATGCCACTCAAATCGCCCGAATAATAGCCCGGCCCTTTTTCGAGATCCGTACTACCGCCCAGCATCAGCCAACCTTTTCCGATGCTTCGCACGGGAATATCGTGGTAAGTACGCAGACTGATAAGCTGTCTGATCATGATATTCCGATTGCCTCTCATCAGGTCGCTGGTAATTGGAATGTATTTACTGGACGCCTCGGAAGTACCCGAGCTCAGCGCAAAGTATTTTATTTTGCCTGGCCAGCACACGTCGGGGCGCCCCTCAAGGGTTCTATGCCACCAGTCTTTATATATCTTATTGTAGTCGAAGGTGGGAACAGCCTTGCGAAACTCGTCCCACTGTTTTTTTTCCAGCAATATCTTATCGAAATGAAAAGCCTGTCCGAATTCGGTAAACCGCGCTTTTTTGAGCAATCGCCTTAAAACCCTTAGCTGTTGGCTTTTAGACGAACTCCCCGGTAAGCTAAGCGCTCTTGCGATGGAGAGAGGCAACGATATATCAAATAGGGCCATTCGATCTCAGCCGGTTTTAATCAGCAACGCCAAAATTAAGGTAATTGGCTGCAATCTGGTGTCTGCGCATTAGTATATTTACCCCTAATTAGACCCATTTTGACGCTTTCGATCATAATCGTTAACTACAACGCCGGCGCATTCCTCGACGACTGCCTCCGTTCTGTGGAAGTAGCCGCAAAAGGTTTGCCTGCAGAGGTGGTGGTGGTCGACAATTGCTCTACTGATCGCAGTGTGGATACCTTCGAGCAGCGGTTTCCCCATTTTCGTCTGATCCGCAACGGAAGCAACGCCGGTTTTGCAAAAGCCAACAACCAGGCGCTGGCCACCGTAACCGGCAGGTTTGTGCTTTTTCTGAATCCCGACACGGTAGTACCACCAGACTGTTTCTCAAAGTGCCTGAAATTCATGGATGCCCATCCGAATGCAGGGGCTATGGGCGTTAAAATGGTAAATGGGAATGGCGTCTACCTGAAAGAATCCAAGAGAGGATTTCCTGCTCCGGGCGTGGCATTTTGGAAGATGACAGGCTTGACCGCCCTGTTTCCGCGTTCGCGTATTTTTGCCCGTTATTATCTCGGCCACCTCAACGAAGAACAGGATCACGAAGTGGAAGTGCTATCGGGCGCCTTTATGCTGGTAAAAAAACAGGCGCTCGATCTCACCGGCGGATTTGATGAGCGGTTCTTTATGTACGCGGAAGACATCGACCTCAGCTATCGCATCATCCGTGCCGGTTTCCGGAACTACTACTATGCGGGTACCACCCTGTTGCACTACAAAGGAGGAAGCACGCAAAAAGACCGCAGGTATGTGAAGCAGTTTTACCGGGCGATGAGTCAGTTTGTAAAAAAATACTATGGCGCCGGCCTCTATTCCTGGTTGCTCGACGCGGCCATCTGGCTGCGCGCCGGCGTTGAGATGATCTTTCCAAGGCGGAATAACACCAGCCGACCTTCCTGAACTGCGCCAGCCACGTTCCTGAATCGTGCCAGTCCCTGAACCCGCATCGGAATACCGGGTCGGGACGCCACGAACGGATCGTTACCGGCACCCGCAACATACGGGCTAACCCGCCTTGATTTCTTCCAGCTTTTTTTTCATCCTGAACATTTCATCACGAAGCCTTGCCGCCTCCATAAAATCCAGATCACGGGCAGCTTTCTCCATCCCTTTCTTAATCCTGGCTATCTGTTTTTCGAGCTGGGGGATGGTTATATATTCCGCCTGTTCCTCGGCAACCAGGGTTACCGGAGGAGCCGAGTCGGGAAGTGCGTACGGGCTTTTCGGATCGTAGCCCTTGATATCCAGCACGGAGGTCTGGGCAAACACCTGCGCCTTGCTTTTGGAAACTGTTTTCGGTGTGATGCCATGCAGGGCATTATAGGCCACTTGTTTTTCGCGCCTGCGGTCGGTTTCATCGATGGTACGTTGCATACTCTCCGTCATCTTGTCGGCATAGAATATCACCAGGCCATCTACATTACGTGCCGCCCTGCCTGCCGTCTGCGTGAGCGACTTCTCATTCCGGAGAAACCCTTCCTTGTCTGCATCCAGAATGGCAACAAGGGAAACCTCGGGCAGATCCAGCCCTTCCCGCAGCAAATTCACGCCCACCAGCACGTCTATCTCGCCCAGCCTTAATTGTCTGAGTATCTCCACCCTTTCCAGGGTATCCACCTCGCTGTGGATATATTTCGAGCGGATGTTGATCCGGTGGAGGTACTTATCCATTTCTTCCGCCATCCGTTTAGTAAGGGTGGTCACCAGTACCCGGTCTCCTTTTTCGACGGTTCTATCAATCTCATGCAGCAGGTCGTCAATCTGGTTCACGCTCGGCCTTATTTCAATGGGCGGGTCAAGCAGGCCGGTAGGTCTGACCACCTGTTCAACCACCACACCGCCCGTCTTCTCCAGTTCATATTCACCGGGAGTAGCCGATACAAATATCACCTGGTTGATCATGCTCTCAAATTCGTGAAAATTCAGTGGCCGGTTGTCCAGTGCCGAAGGCAGGCGGAAGCCATAGTCCACGAGCACCAGCTTCCGGCTCCGGTCGCCGCCGTACATACCGCTTACCTGGGGCACGGTCTGGTGGCTTTCGTCGATCACGCATAAAAAATCTTCCGGAAAATAATCCAGCAGGCAGAACGGGCGGCTGCCGGGCCTTCGCCGGTCAAAAAAGCGGGAATAGTTTTCCACGCCGTTACAGAATCCCAGTTCGCGTATCATCTCTACGTCAAAATTCACGCGTTCGCTGAGCCGTTGCGCCTCGATGAACTTCCCTACCGATTTGAAATACTCCACCTGTGCCTGCATTTCATCCTGGATTTCCGCCAGTATGGTAGGCATCAGGTCTTTCGGGGCCAGATACAGATTAGCAGGAAAAATAGCCGCATTTTCCAGCCGCATGATCCGCTTACCATTAGAAACGTCTATACTCTCGATCTCTTCGATCTCGTCCCCGAAAAATGAGATCCGGTAGCCATAATCCAGATACGGCAGGTTGATATCCACCGTATCCCCCTGTACACGGAATGAACCCCGTCCAAACTCTCCCTGGCTTCGGGTGTACAGGGAATTTACAAGGGAATGCAGGAAACCCTGTCGCGAGATCACCTGGCCTGGTTCGATCCGGATGATGCTGTTTTCGTATTCCGTGGGGTTGCCGATACCATAAATACAACTCACGGAAGCCACCACTATGATGTCTCTTCTTCCGCTGAGCAGATGGGCGGTGGCCTGCAGCCGCAGCTTATCCAGTTCTTCATTGATGCTCTGATCCTTCTCAATATAGGTGTCGCTCACCGGCATGTATGCTTCGGGCTGGTAGTAATCGTAGTAGCTGACAAAATAACCCACCGCATTGTCCGGAAAATACTGCCGGAATTCGCCGTACAACTGTGCCACCAGGGTCTTATTATGGGTCAGCACCAGGGTGGGACGCTGCACCTGCTGAATTACGTTGGCAATTGTGAATGTTTTGCCGGACCCCGTCACGCCAAGCAGTGTCTGATAACGTTCGCCGTCTAATATGCCCCTGGTAAGCTCTTCTATGGCCTGCGGCTGATCGCCGGCCGGGGCATAATCTGTATGCAGTTTGAATCCCATTGTATAACTTTTGATCCCCGGGGGCCGGGGGTTTTCTATCACAAATTTCCGATATAGCTCGCATCATTCAGGGGCGTGCATCGTGTTGCCGGCCAGTCCATTTCACTGCTGCGGCTCAGCTCCTTCCGTCTGCTCGTTCTCCTGTGCTGCCGAATCTTTCACCGCTTGTTTATTCCGCACAGCCCGCCGGAAAGGATCCCAGCTTATCTTTAACTTCCCGTCTTCGTCAGTACGGGCACGCAGCCTGAGACCGATGCCTCTTCCGCCCTTGCCCTCGCCTTTCAGATCGGTATCGGCCTGGTTTCGCGTAAAATTCTGGACCGGTAGCCGGATGCTCATATCTGTTCCTTTCTCCACGTCGTACACGCCTTCCACTAATAGATTCAGCGCGGTCGACCGGATTTCCATTGCATTAATAATAAACGCCGTGCCTTCTATTTCCAACCTGTTGCTGAGGTCGCCGAACTGTATTCTCGTAAAATCCTGTTTTTTAAACGCCGTTTCCGCAACCGTTTCCAAAGGCGTAAAATTATTGAGCTCCCCGTTCTTTATGATAAAATCCAGCGTGCCTTTCGACAATTCCCGCACGATGGTTGCGTCGTTGGTGATCGCGGTGGTAAAAGCGATATTGGCCGAAAGTGATCCCTGCAGGTTTTCATACGTAACGGCCTGTTGCCCGAAATTGTCGAATGCCCTGAACAACTGCGGTATATCCATACTATTCATCTGCACATGCAGCGTCACCGGATTGTATGCCGTGCCGTTTTCCAGGGTGCCGTTCACGAACATGGAGCCGTTGGCATGATGGAAGTTCACTTTTTCGAGTGTGATGCGCCCCGGCTGCATCAGGAGTTCGGCTTTCACGTCCGAGGCGCTGAAGGCTTTATAATCCATCAGCGGCGTAGCCAGGCTGATATCCACGGTACCCTCGGAAAACATCTTGTCGATCTTGGCAGAAGTCCGGCCGAACCGGGCGGAATCGCGGCTTGTTTTTTCTGTGCCCCTGGCCGGGGAAAGAAAGGCCATGAAGTCGGACAGCCGGATATGCGGCGAAGACAGTTTCCATTTCAGCACCAGCTCTTCGGGGTGTATATCCAGCACCGAGAGAAAGTTATTAGCAACTGCGCTCATGTTCAGCTTTGTCTCACCGGCAGTTGCCTTCAGGTCGGTTATGGTGAGATTATTATCGCGGAAATGGAGGGACCCGCTGCAATTCCGTAGCAGGAAGTCCCGTGGCAGGTATCGGAAAGAAGCCTCCTGCAACTGTATATCGCCGTTAATATTGGATACCACGCTATCCCTGCCGCTGACCGGCCCTTTAAAAATGATGTTCGCCTGCGCCTTTCCTCCCTCAAATTCTAATACCTTGCTACCCGCCAGACTGTTCAACGACTCGAGGTCTACCGACGCGGCCAGGTCGCACTCCAGGAAGGGATAAGTGAGATTAGAGATCCGGGCCGATTTTGAGCTCATCTGTATTTTTTCCCAACGGCCCGAGAACCCACTGACCAGGATGAGGCTGTTTTCGTCCCGGCGGAGCTGGTCCGCTTTTATCTCATTGGTGAACTGGGCCAGAAAAGAGCAGTCTTCAAACAACCCCTGCGGGGTGGTGAGGTTATTCTGTTTCACCTCCATTTTTACATTCACCAGCGGGATAAACTTATATAAGGTCATCCCGCTGAGGTTGACGTCCAGGTCCACCGGCCGGGAAAATGAATACTGCAGCATTTTTTTTCCGGCGCTGTCTGTCATCAGGGCTCCTGCCCGGCTGAAGTCGATTTGTTTTGTCGAAATAGAGAGGTTAAAAACGGGTGTGACCTTGTCGATATGAAATTTACCGTCGAAGAAAAAAGGGTGATTGTCCAGGTCAAGCCGCACCCGATCCACAAAAAGATCGCGGGTCGACTTATCGAACCGCAGTTGAAATCCCCCCTCCAGTTTTTTGTCGCGCAGATAACTGCCCTTGGTGGTATTGAAACCCAGCCCGTTGACGAGCATATCGGCGTTTATGCTGATCCCCACCATCCGCCCATCGTCCTTCACAACACATTTCAGGTGTTTTGCCACTGCCTGGTGGTGTTTATTGCGCAGGGCATGGGTATAGATGACCGTCACGTTATGGAGCACCAGCCTCGGTATTTGCAGGGGAGTGTGCTTCCGGGCTGTATCCTTGTCGCCCGCCAGCACATATTCATTGGAATAACCCGTTGAATCGGTGAGCAGATGGATGCTGCCGTTCCGGATCCTTACCGCGCTCACGGGAGACCGGCCCGTCAGCAGGGCCGGGATGCTGATGGAGAGATAAACATCCTTTGCCGCCAACAGATCCTGCCGGTGAATAGCATACAGGCTGTCGCGGACAACGATATCTGAAAGGTGCAGGGAAAGGTTTGGGAAAGTCCGGAACAGGCCAACGGAAAGACCGCCTATCTTTACCTCACCTCTTGCCCGGTTGCCGATCACCCCAGCCAATTTCTGCGACAGTTGCGCCTCATGGGTGGCAACATACACCGCGCCAATGATCCACAGCACGCAGAAAAGCACGGCCAC
>CAZUWX010000016.1:10087-51469 GCA_964624205.1 uncultured Chitinophagaceae bacterium | reverse complement strand
TCATATTCCTTTAGCATCAAGGGAGAAGTCAGGATAAAATCGGCCGTGGAGCTATCGCATGCTACAATACAGTTCCAGGCGATGGCCACCCTCAAAAGCGCCTTCACGTCGCTGTCGTGGGGCTGGGCTTCCATGGGATCCCAGAAAAAAACAAGGATGTCCAGAAAACCCTGCGCTATCATTGACCCGATCTGCTGGTCGCCCCCGATAGGGCCGCTCAGTAGTTTGGTCACCGGCCGGTCGAGCTGGTCTTCCATCATCCTGCCCGTAGTACCCGTTGCAAAAAGTTCGTGCCGCGACAGCTCCGTCCTGTTGGCCTCCACCCATTCCACCAGCTCCTTCTTTTTATTATCGTGGGCTACCAGGGCGATTCGTTTCCTGGCCAGCACCTTTCTTGTTCTTGTCATTTTGTTCTTTTTTGGTCAGGGTCAAAGATAGAACGCATAGTTTTTTAAAGTTTTTTTAACTGTAAAAAAATAATTTTCAATGGGATATGGAGTTTTCCACATATGGGCACTAAATTTGTTGATAACTATTCCTGTTCTTACTACCCATTAATTTTATGCTAAGGTCACTGCTTATTATAGCTACAAGCGTGCTGCTTGTTCCTACCGGTTATGCTCAAAACGCCATGCCTGACCCTACAGGCTCCCCGGAAACGGTAAGCGAAGATCCCACCCGAACCGTCGGACCGCTGCAACTGGTTGCCGAGCTCTCCCGGGTAACGGTGTCCTGGAAGGTGCAGCACGAGATGCCGGAGTTTTTTGCGATTGAACGCAGCGAAAACGGAAAGATCTTTCAGACAATAGCCGTTCTGAATAATCCCCTGGCAAGGCCGCAGTTTCATTGGGTGGACGAAGCTCCCAGGAGGGGCGAATGTTTTTACCGCATCCGCTACAGCGGCCCTGAAGGGCATGCCCTGTATTCTGCTACTGCTTCGGTGGTGGTAACAGGCAAGGTCACTATCAAATTCTACCCCAATCCCGTTGATCATATCCTGATCGTCCGGTCGGAAATGCCCCTGGACGTACAGATCCTCGACGCTAACGGTAAGTCCCGGATTACCAGTACCCGGGTACAGGGTCTGCACACGATAAATGTATCCGAGCTGGAAAAGGGGATTTACGTGATCCGCTTTATCAACAAATTGACCAATGTTATCTCCCAGGAAAAATTACTGAAGAACTAGGCCTGGAACTGCCGCCCGCCCAAAATTACTTTGTGTATATCATTCCGGAACCTTATTTTTACATCGGTTTTTCATAGGATATTGGATTTTAAAAACGGGGTTGAATTTCTATTCAGACCCCTTTTTTTTGCCCCTGCCACCGGGATGATTACACCCCTATAGCCGGGCTCCTGATAAAAATCCATCACCCACTTCAGCACTACCAGACCGTCGAGACAGTCAAGGCCCGTATAGCCGGGTTAGCGGTATATAATAAACTCCTTCTATTTTAAAATCTGATCGGCAGCACAGCCCGGACATTATCCCAGGCGATCAAGAGCTGCGCCCCCCCGTCGGCAGGTACAAATTTCATCGTAAGTATTTCGCTGATCACATCGCTGGTAATGACAGGAATTTCAAAAGAATAAAGATCTTTTTGTGCGTGGATGGTCAGCCCCCATGTATACAGATCACCGTTCAGCTTAAGGGTCCACTTATCGCGGGATGGAATGCAATACAGAATATACCGTCCCTTCTTTACTTTTTTATCGTTGATAATTGCATCGCTAAAAAATTCGATCTCGGTGGCTTCGTTTGCTCCCAATCGCCAGTATTCGTCATATTTTATCAGATCCCCGAAGATCTGTCTGCCCGATTTTGAAGGACGGCTGTAGATCACCCGCACCAGCGGATCGCCCTTGGCCTTGCCCGACATCTTGAGCACGGGATAGTCCACAGGAAAATAGATGATATCAAGCGGTGATTTATCAAGATTAGCCGGGAAAGTTCTTTCCGGCCCCATTGCGGTTGGTACCGGCGGAGGAGGTGGTGTGTTTTGCCGGGGTGGCGGTTGCTGCTGACAGGATGCCCATATGAACGCGGCAGTCACTGCCAGCACCAAACACTTATACTTCGCAAACATTCAGTGAATATCTGAAAATTTTTCGAGAGAAAAACTTCTTAATTGAGGAAAGAATTCACGGAATGCCGACTGCAGTTCTGCGTAATGTGCCGTCAGCAGTTGAAGCGCCGGACGGCTGTCAGAAAGGTACGCCGCACGTTGTACCAGTCCGGCGAAACTATTTTCTACTCCCCAGATAAACTGATAATTAAACAGCCAGTTATCCCTTTTCATATAAGGGAAAATATTCCGAAAGGCGGGGGGCAGAATAGCATCAAAGGAACTCACAGCCCGGTACACTTCCGCGGTGAATTCCACAAAACCCTGGTGGTCTTCCTCGGCAAGATCCTGCGCCAGGAAATGATCGTAGACGATATCCATGAAAGCGGTACTATACAGGCCGTATACCGGTTTGAATACCCGGGCCGCCTCCCGGGTCAGGGGATGACTATCGGTATAGGTATCGATCGCCCGGTGGAGGTCGATCCCCGCGAGGATCAGCCTGGGGTAATCGAATTTTTTCCTGCCTTTAACAAAATCGCTGATGAGGTTGCCGGTGATCAGTTCCGGGTTTCCGAAGGAGAGGTATGCATGTGCGAGAAAATTCACGACAACAATTTACAAAATTATTGAAGGAGCTGTAACATTCATTCCGCTCACGCGTCTGATTAAGAACAGCGCGTTGTTAATAGAGTATGCTTAATTCCAAATAATATTCATTTGAGCAACTCTCATTTAGTTCATCACTTTTAACGTGGGTTTTGTCACTTTTATATTATTGGCCGAAACTGTCATCGTTAATCTTGCAATGTCCCAATTCAAAAGATAATTGATGAAACGGAGTATGTCTACGTATAGGCGAGTTCCGTCCGGCCATTGAAAAACAAAAAATTATGAAAAAGATAATTGTATTAGTAGTGATCCTCACTGCTTTTGGCACTGCGCTTTATTCGCATGAACCCGATCCCACCAACCAGGCGGTGCTGGAGACATTCAACAGATCGTTCTCCGATGCAACCCACATAAAATGGGAGCGGGTCGATCGGTATTATCGCGCAAATTTCAAAATAGAAGGAGTCTGGGTGTATGCCTATTTTTCCAGAGATGGCAGAGAGTTAGCTCTTTCCCGCAAGATCACCCGGGAGCAGCTTCCATTAAACCTGGCGCGGCTCCTGCACCAAAAACTGGAAACCGGATCGCTGTTAGACCTCTTTGAAGTGGTGATAGACGGCCAGACAACCTACTATACGAGGATCAACAATCGCACGCACTCGATACTTTATAAAGGCACAGCTTCGGGAAACTGGCAGGTGTATAAAAAGACCAGGCACGGCCGTTGAAAAGAGGCCTGTATTTTAAGCTGGCCCGCGGATAAGTTGCGCGATAATGTCAGTGTATGAGATATGGCTGAATAAAGAGGGTGATAAGGCTGAACAAAGAGCGTTTTATCTTCTAGGTTGGCAGGTGCAATGAGCGGGAGTGGATGATCTTGTTTTCGCAGTTAAAAGAATCATCTCATCTCTGCAAGCTGTTTACTTGCCAACTTTATTTTACCTTTGCCGGTCATAAATTATTACCATGAGCAAGGGACCTGTTTCAGCTTTTATTGAAAAACACTACCGGCATTTTAACGCCGCAGCGCTGGTGGATGCCGCGAAAGGTTATGAGCAGCATTTGCTCGAGGGAGGCAAGATGATGGTCACGCTGGCAGGGGCCATGAGCACCGCAGAATTGGGGCTCAGCCTTGCCGAAATGATCCGGAACGACAAAGTGTCCATTATCAGTTGTACGGGAGCGAACCTGGAAGAAGATATAATGAACCTGGTGGCCCATAGTCATTATAAAAGGGTGCCGCACTATCGCGACCTCAGTCCGCAGGACGAATGGGATCTGCTCGAAAATCACTATAACCGCGTTACCGACACCTGCATCCCCGAAGAAGAGGCTTTCCGAAGGCTGCAAAAGCATATCCATCGGATCTGGAAAGACGCCGACGACAGTGGAGAGCGGTATTTTCCCCACGAATACATGTACAAAATGCTGCTGGGTGGAGAGTTGAAACAGTACTACGAGATAGACCCGGCCAATAGCTGGATGCTGGCAGCAGCGGAAAAAAATATTCCGATCGTGGTTCCCGGCTGGGAAGACAGCACCATGGGAAATATTTTTGCCTCCTATGTGATCAAGGGCGAGCTGAAAGCCTCCACGGTGAAAAGCGGGATCGAGTACATGGTGTGGTTGTCAGACTGGTACCGTAATAATTCAGCGGGCAAAGGCGTTGGTTTTTTCCAGATCGGCGGAGGCATAGCGGGCGATTTCCCCATTTGCGTAGTGCCGATGATGTATCAGGACCTGGGTTGGCAGGACGTGCCTTTCTGGAGCTATTTCTGCCAGATATCCGACTCCACCACCTCCTATGGTTCTTACTCCGGAGCCGTCCCCAACGAGAAGATCACCTGGGGAAAACTGGATATCAATACACCGAAATTTATTGTGGAGAGCGACGCAACGATCGTAGCTCCGCTGATCTTCGCCTACCTGTTGGGTTGGTAAATTGGCTTTATCGGTGCTACAAACCGGTGCCAGCGCAGCTTATGGTAGTGGATCACCGGCGGCACCGCGGTGTCCGATCCCTGCAGTTGTTCAGCAAGCTATTTTACCCACGCGGCTGGCATGACGGCCGCCCTCAAAAGCGGTGTCGAGAAACTCGTCTACCATTGTTTTTGCGACCTCCAGGCTCACGAAGCGGCAGGGGATACAAAGGATATTCGCGTTGTTGTGCTGACGGGCGAGTTTTGCCAGTTCCGGTATCCAGCAGATAGATGCCCGGATACCCTGGTGTTTGTTGGCGGTGATTGCCACCCCGTTCCCACTTCCACACAAAAGTATTCCCAGCCTGGCTTCGCCCTTCTCGACCATTTCGGCAACCGGATGTGCAAAATCGGGATAGTCGACCGATGCCTCGCTGTAAGTTCCGAAATCCTTCGTGCGATAGCCTTTGCCTTCGAGGTACTGCAGCAGCGCTGCTTTGTAAGTATAACCGGCGTGGTCGCCGCCGATAGCGATTAGTTCATTAAGCTCGCTCATATCAATATTCAGGTTCTGTTTATTGCCGGCGCCGGCGGAATGGCACCGGGCTAAATTAAATCATTTACTCCCGCATTTTCGCTTCTTCAATGGTATGAATCCGTTTGGAAATCACGATACTGAACTCGTAAAGGACGATCAGGGGAAGACACACGATCATCTGACTCATCCAGTCGGGCGAAGGGGTGATCACGGCGGCCACGATAAGAATGGCTACATAGGCATATTTGCGATAAGTTTTAAGAAATGCCGGCGTGATCAGGCCGATCCGTGTCAGCACATAGGCCACCACGGGGAGCTGAAAAGCGAGGGCTGTGCCCAGCGTGATATTGATAAGGTTGTCGATATAATCCGAAATCGTGGGTCTGGTTTCCAGCATATGCATGTCGCCCAGTTGATAGTTTCCCAAAAAGCTGAAGGTGAAGGGCGCCAGCAGGTAGTAGCCGAAAGCTGCGCCAGCGAAGAAAAAAAACGACACAAAAAAGATGGCGAAACGGGTCGTTTTCAGCTCCTTATCCGTAAGTGCGGGTTTGATAAACCGCCAGAATTCCCAGAAAATATAGGGAAAGGCGATGACAAAGCCCGACATAAAGGCGATGGTGATACTGGAAATAAACTGGGAGCCGAAGGCGGTGGCGAGCAGCCGGGCCTCCAGGGGAGGCATACATAAGCTATCGCCCGCCCCTATCCAGTGGCTGAACCGGCAGAGCGCGTCATAGCTGATAAAGTCGGGCCGGATAGGGCCCAGGATCACCGTATCAAAGTAAATGTCGATGTTCGCGAAGATCACGATCGCGACAACGATCACCGCTATTAATGACCGGACAACATGCCAGCGGAGTTCTTCCAGATGATCCACAAAGCTCATCTCCCTTTCCTGGCTCCGCTTGTTTAAAAAAGATAATGCCATATTAATACTACTTCAGCGTATAGAAGCGCCGCAAATTTAAGGGTAATAATCTTTTCCCTTACTGCAGGATTTTTAGTCTCACCATTTCGATGCGGGTGTCGCTCATATGCAGTATCTCGAATTCGTAATCGTTGATGATAATTCTTTCTTTTAGCTTCGGGATGGCTTCATATTGGTGAATGATAAAGCCGGAGAGGGTTTCAGGCGAATCGTCGGGAAACTGGAAGTCGTATTTTTCGACCAGGTAATCCAGCTCCAGCCGGCCCGAAAGAATGTATTCGGTATCGGAGATCTTTTTTTCTTCCAGCTCTTCCACGTCGTATTCGTCCCTGATCTCTCCGAATATCTCTTCCAGCATGTCTTCCATCGTCACGATACCGGAGGTTCCGCCAAACTCGTCCACCACCCAGGCGATACTTTTTCTTTCCTTGGAGAACTTATCGATGAGGTCGATGGCGCTCATGCTTTCCGGAACGGCAAAAATGGGTAGCAGGATCTCCCGTACCTCCCGGGCATCCCGGAACAGGTCAAGCTGGTGCACATAACCCAGGATATGGTCGATATTTCCGTCATACACCAGGAGTTTGCTCAGCCGCGTATCCACAAATTTTTTGCGCAAATCCTCGATACTCGTCTCCAGCAGCACCCCTTCTATCTCCTTACGCGGCACCAGGCATTCCCGCACTTTGACCTTGGGGAGGGAAAGGGCGGCTTCGAAAAGATCCCGGTTCAGGTCCTTTTTTTCTTCATTGAACTCCTTGGTTTGCTGAAAAAAATGTTCAATATCGGTCCGGGAAAAACTTTCCTTCTTTTTATCGATCCGCATATCGAAGATGATCGTCAGTATCCAGCGGGATATACGAACAAACAATACGGAGACGGGATAAAAAATATCGTGGAAAAAACCCAGCAGCCCGGATCGGGCCGAAACCGACAGCAGCGAATCGCTTTTTATTCTGAATATCGCTTTCGGCAGCAATTCGCCGATCAGGATCACCGCGCTCACCGACAACACGATCTCCAGCAACAGCCTGAGCGGGAGGATCATGGCGCTGGCAATCCCGATATTATTGAGCAGCAGGTTCCAGAAAGTGCTTACGAGCAATACAAAAAGAACCAGGAAAAAGTTATATCCGACGATCACCGTACCCAGCAGCCGGGAGGGTGTCTCAAACAGTCTTGAAAGAAGAATGGCACTCGGCGCACCCTGTTTTTTCTTCAGCTCTATCCCCAGGCGGTTAGCCGAAGTAAACGCCACTTCCAGGCCCGAAAAAGTGGCGATAAAAAATATCGCCAGCACAATGGCAACAATAACGAATATGTCCATACAACAATCTAACTACGAATGTAGCCAGAATATTTTATCACCGGAAGGTATATTTCCCGTTTACCCGGTGTAAAAACCCGGTTTCAGGCTGAAAGAAAGGCCGCGACCAGCTCGGCAGCCTCCTCGCGGGCAACCTGCAGGTCGTGGTTCACGATAGTGCGACTGAAAGAATGTTTGAAGGATATTTCATAGGCGGCTTTGCTGATCCTGGACTCCAGCGATTCCTTGGTTTCCGTTCCCCTTCCGGTAAGCCGCCGCCTGAGCTCCTCGATGGAAGGCGGTTCTATAAAAATGGACAGGGTGCTTTCCGGATACTGCTGGCGCACGTGTATGGCCCCTTTTACGTCTATATCGAGCACGGGCACTTTCCCGGCCTTCCAGATCCGGTCCATTTCCGATTTCAGGGTGCCGTAATACTTGCCTTCGTAGACCATTTCCCATTCTACAAATTCGTTGTTGCTGATCTTCCGGTCAAACTCCGCCGCAGACAGAAAATAGTAATCCACCCCATTTATTTCGTTTTCTCGGGGCTGGCGTGTTGTTGCGGATACGGAAAAAGTGAGTTGCGGAAAAAGCCGGAGCAGGTAGGTGGTGACCGAGGTTTTCCCCGCTCCCGAAGGGGCGGTGATAATAAGCAGTTTCCGCAGCGTTCTATCCATTCCCAAATAATTTATGCCCCCGTTCGCCTGATCTCGGCGCCCAGGCTCCTTAGCCGTTCGTCAATGTTTTGGTACCCCCGGTCGATCTGTTCGATATTCTGGATGGTGCTTTTCCCCTCCGCGCTCAGCGCCGCGATCAGCAGGGCCACACCGGCCCGGATATCGGGGCTGCTCATGGTAATGCCCCGGAGGCGGTTGCCCCGGGCCAGGCCGATCACGGCAGCACGATGCGGGTCGCAAAGGATGATCTGTGCCCCCATCTCCATCAGCTTATCTACAAAAAACAGCCGGCTTTCGAACATTTTCTGGTGTATCAGCACCGAGCCGCTGGCCTGGGTGGCCACCACCAGCACGATACTGAGCAGATCGGGCGTGAATCCCGGCCAGGGATGGTCATAGATCGTCAGGATGGACCCGTCCAGGAAATTCTGAACCGTGTAGCTCTCCTGCGCGGGGATATGGATATCATCGCCCCTGATCTCCATGCGAATCCCCAACTGGCGAAATTTATCCGGTATCACGCCGAGATGGTCCACACCCGCCCCCTTTATCGTTACCTCGCTCTGCGTCATGGCGGCCATCCCGATAAAGGAGCCTACTTCTATCATATCGGGCAGCAGCCGGTGTTCGGTGCCACCCAACTGCTTCACCCCCTCAATGGTGATCAGGTTGCTTCCCAGCCCCGATATTTTTGCCCCCATGCGGTTCAGCATCCGGCACAACTGCTGGATATAGGGTTCGCAGGCTGCATTGTAGATCGTGGTGATGCCCTCAGCCAGCACAGCAGCCATGATAATATTGGCGGTGCCTGTGACGGAGGGTTCGTCAAGCAGCAGGTCCGCTCCCCGCAACCCTGGCGTTGAGAGATGAAAAAATCCATCGTCGGTATCGTAAGAGAAGGCTACCCCTAATTTTGCAAACCCCACAATATGGGTATCGAGCCGCCTTCTGCCGATCTTATCGCCTCCGGGCTTGGGTATATAGGCTTTCCCGAACCTGGCGAGCATGGGGCCGGCGGTCATCACCGATCCTCTCAGCCTGCCGCCCTTGTTCCGGAAAGACTCACTCTCCACATAGGCGGGGTCAACACCGTCGGCCTGGAATACACAGGTATCGCGACTGGTGCGCCAGGTCTTCACACCCATATCGGCCAACAATTCGATCAGGAGATTCACGTCGATGATGTCGGGAATATTGCTGATGGTGACCTTGGCTGGGGTAAGCAGAACGGCGCTGATCACCTGCAGCGCCTCATTTTTGGCACCTTGGGGAATGATCTCGCCCTGTAATTTCTTTCCGCCAATTACTTCAAACGATCGCATGCTGATGATGAGTAAAAGATATTACTTATATCTTTTCTTATTGTACTTGGGATTATTTCCGTTCCTGTTATCCCGGCTGTCGCCGTTCCTGCCGCCACGCGGCTGGAATTTCTGGTTACGTTTGCTGCGGTAATCGGTGAAGCCGCGGCGTTCGTTACTCGCATCAGCACGGGGGCTTCTTACGAAGGGAGTATTTGTAAAGGATAATTGTCCGTCGGTGATGCTGCCGAGTTCGCTCTGGATAGCATCGTCATGCACATTTTCTTTGTGCCAGTTGCTGTACGCCAGCTTCATGTAGTAGGCGACGGCGTTGGCAAAACCCTGCTTTTTTTCAGGATTCTCTTCTTTCAGCGCCTTGTCGATAACGGTTTGCAGGTTTTTGCCGAGATGGGCGTACCTGGGATATCTTCTCGGATAGGGAAGCGGATCCGGTTTTGCCTTTAGCTTTTCCCGGGTGGGTATTGGGTAGGGGGAATCCACGTCGAGTGTGAAATTGGATATCAGGAACAGGTGGTCCCATAGTTTATGCCTGAAATCTTCTACGTTCTTAAGATGGGGGTTCAGAAACCCCATTAATTCAATAACGGCGTACGCATTTCGCTGCCGCGTTTCCCGGTCTTCAATACTCAGCAGGTATTCAACCATTTTCTGAATATGCCGCCCGTACTCGCGCATAATCAAACCGTTTCTGCCTGTATTGTATTCCATGTCCTCGAGTTTATACATATAACAAAAGTATGACTTTACATATTATGTCTGGCATTTTGCGGAAAATTGCTGGTGCTCTGCTGGTTTCCGATTAATATCCGTCTCGTCTCAGCCTAGTCCAAAAAAAGGCCACCCCGGTTGGAGCAGCCTCAATTATTTTTGTGGGAGTTTTACGGTCTTTTCACCACCAGTTTGCCAGAAAATATTCTGCCCGTCAGCTCTTCCTGCGCCCGCAGGAAATAGATACCGCCGGGAGGAGTTTCACGAAGCAACAGGCTTAGCCGCCCTGTATGGTGCAGGTTCAGCCGCTGGCTGTGCACCACCTGCCCTACCTGGTTTGACAGCTCCACCAGGAAGTTGCCGCTCACGGGCTCGCCGAACTGCAGGTTGATATTAGCGTTGGTGGGGTTGGGGTATATCTTTAACGTCGGCACGCTGCCCTTCAGGTTTACGACCCTGACAGCCGAGTATCTGAGGACGTTGCCATTGGTCTGTATGATCCGGTAGTACAATTTGCCGTCAGGTGCCGGGCCAGCGTTGAGCTGATATTCGTATTTTGTTGCAGCACCATCAGCAAAGTTTTTGCTGCCTGCGCTGCCGACTGTCTGAAAGGATTTTCCGTCATAACTGGTTTGAATTTGGTATTGATAAGATGGCCCGTCGTTGTGCACTATCCACTGCAGCCGGACGAGATTGTCTTCCAGAACGGCTGAGAAGTCCTTTATATTGTTCGCCAGGGGAGTAGCCTCGCACCAATAGTAGGTGAGTGTGACCTCAATATTACTATAGGTTTTTACGTCCACGCCGTAGTTCCCGCTGGACGGCTGAGCCCATACTGGACCACTCAGGTCAAAAAACAAACTCACATCACCTGACCCCAGATAGGCGGCGACACTGCTAATTGTATTTTGCAGCGAAACGCTACTAAAAATGGTGTCAGGGCCGTATTGGACAGCATCCGTTCCGTTCATGTAGGGATCAAGTAAAAACGGCCCGTAATTCTCCGTGGAATTGGTGAAAACATTTAACCCTCCAGGGCCGGAGATACTGGCAGTAAGATCTGATCTCATATTATACTCGAACGGCGAAGAAACCCTGTTAATCAAATCAAACCCCATAATGGAGGTGATATTAGATTGCAAATCCACACAGGTCAGGGTGCCGGTTGCGGTAGGAAACTGCGGTATAGGGATAGCAGTACTCAATGTAACCGAATCTAGATAAACGGTGTGAATAATTTCTTCAGGAGCAACTCCTCCTTCGCACAAACACTGGGCCGCAGCCCGCTGGGGCATCAATGCTATACCGTATAGCAGGGCAATAGCAATAGCTTTGAGTAAATGTTGGTTCATAGGTACTGAATTTACTGGTACTCGGATTATCGGATAAGCTCAAAATTACAACATCGCAGGGCGGATTGCAAGGGGCTATTACGATGGCCGGGCAGGTATTTATCGACTGCCGCCGGCACCGTATTTTCCGCAGTTCCGGTGGCCGCTGAACGCCTCCTGGTTTTCAAAACCAGTAAGGCGGGAACCACCCATCTTCGCCATCCTGCCCCCTGGCCGGAACGCCCCGCAAACGCCCATATTTTCCGCCTCTCAGAAAGGCCGCTAAACATCGTGTGCCTTGCGCACAGGCGCGGCTGATTCAGCTTCCCTAATTTCTGCGGCCGCAACTGCCGGCATAAGCTAAACGCATTACCTTTGCCGCTATGCAGTCAAAATCAACCATAAAAATCGACGTCACCCTGGATGAGAGCCGCATGCCCGAATCCATCGACTGGTCGGCCAGCGAAAGCTCCGCCGCCCACCCCCACAGCGCAAAGGGAATGATCCTCTCCATGTGGGACGGGGCCGACAAAGCGGCGCTGCGTATCGACCTGTGGACAAAAGAGATGATGGTCGACGAGATGGCCGACTTTTTCTACCAGACCATAATGTCGATGGCCGATACGTACAACCGGGCCACCCGCCAAACCGCCCTTTCGGACGATATGAAACAATTCGCGCGGGAGTTCTACACCAAATTCCAGGAAACCCAGTTAAAAGACAACCAAGTTTAATACTAATGCTATGAGCCTCGAACAAAAGATCATCCCCGAGCTGAAAGCCGCAATGCTGGCCAAAGACGAAAAAACGGTCAGAAGCCTTCGCGCTATCAAGGCCGCCATCATCCTGGCTAAAACCGCCGAAGGCGCCGGGGGCGAAATCAAGGAAGAAGACGAGATCAAACTACTCCAGAAACTGGTAAAACAACGGAAAGACTCACTGGAGATCTTCCGGCAACAGCACCGGGAAGACCTGGCAACAAAGGAGGCGGAAGAAATCGCCGTGATCGAAAAATTCCTGCCCGCCCAGCTTTCCGTAGAAGAGCTGAGAGCCGAGATATCCCGGATCATCGGGGAAACAGGCGCTTCCTCACCCGCAGAGATGGGCAAAGTGATCGGCGCCGCAAATAAACAACTGGCCGGCCGGGCAGATGGCAAGACCATCAGCAGCATGGTGAAAGAATTGCTGACCGCATAAAAAATGGCTTCCGGAATGACCCTGCTCCGTGAACCCTAAAGCAGAACGAAGCTTTCAGCTATGATGATCGATATCTTCTTTCTCGGAGCCATGTTTGCCGCAATTTTCAAGGGGCTCCGCAACGGGCTCGTGATAGCCGTGTTCTCAATGGTCGGCTGGGTAGTTGGACTGGTGCTGGCCGTCCGTTTCTCCGACAGGGTTGCAGCAATGCTGGAAAACTCACTCCAGGTAAGTCCCAGATGGCTTTCCGTCATCGCCTTTACCCTGGTTTTTATAGCGGTGATGCTGGCCATCAGGCTACTCGCGAAGATCATTGAAAAAACCATGCAACTCACCCTGACAGCCTGGATCAATAGGGTAGGAGGAATTTTTTTTTACGTAATTTTATACGCGCTTATTTTCTGCGTAATCGTGTATTTCGCTGAAAAGGTAAAGCTCCTGTCCGAGGACACTACTTCCTCTTCCCGGGTATATCATGCCTTTCAGCCTGTAATTATTGCATTAAAAGGTTTACTTTAACGGATCATTGAACCAGAAAGAAAGAACGGATGGACTACGAGATCAAACAGGTTGATAAATTCAAATTCGTCGAAGAGGGCTCTGGAGAACCGCTTGTACTGCTACACGGGCTGTTCGGCGCGCTCAGCAATTTCGCCGGCCTGATAGAGTATTTCAAAAACCACAATAAGGTTGTCGTGCCCATGCTCCCATTGCTGGAACTGGACCTGCTTCATACTACTGTGGGGGGCCTCGAAAAATTTGTTCACAGATTTATCGAGACCCGCAATTATTCCAACGTGCACCTCCTGGGCAACTCGCTGGGCGGACACGTGGCCCTTCTCCACGTACTGAAGCGCCCCGAAAGGATCAAATCCCTTATCCTCACCGGAAGCTCCGGCCTTTTCGAGAGCGGGATGGGCGACAGCTATCCCAAAAGAGGGGATTATGAATACATACGGAAAAAGACAGAACTGACGTTCTATGATCCGGCGATTGCCACCAAAGAGCTGGTCGACGAGGTGTACGAGATCGTGAGCAATCGCCTTAAAGCAATTAAAATCATAGCATTAGCCAAGAGTGCCATTCGTAATAACCTGGGAGAAGACATCAGCCGCATCGCCAAACCCACCCTCCTGATCTGGGGCAATAACGACGCGGTCACCCCTCCGTTCGTGGGAAGGGAATTCCATAAACTGATCCCGAATAGCGAACTGCACTTTGTAGACAAATGCGGACACGCTCCCATGATGGAGCAGCCCGATGAATTCAATGAAATACTTCATAAATTTTTGACAAAACTGAATACTCCTGCAGCGGTAGCGTGATCTCAGCCGTCTGTATTTACTGCGTAACCTGCCAGAAATAGATGCTGAACAAAGAATTGATATCGCCCTCCATCCCCACCCTCAGACCGACGGATTCGGCTCTTAAGGCCTCAATGCTAATGGCGGAATTTTATGTCAGACAACTCCCCCTGGTAGTGAATGACAAATACGAAGGGCTGGTTTTTGAAGGCGACCTCGCCGACGTAGACCAGGACACCGAGCTCCAGGCCGTGAACAGCCACTATTCGAAAGTTTCGGTACGGGGCGATATGCACTTCATTGACGCCGTACAAACAGCCAATGACTACCACCTTTCGCTGGTGCCCGTAGTGGCTAAAGACAACGATTTTTCCGGGGTCATCCTCCTGCCCGACCTGCTCAGACAACTGGGCAAGGCCACCGGCGCCAGCGAGCCCGGCGGACTGGTTGTGCTGGAAATGGACCAGCGTAATTTCTCCTTCAACGAGATCAGCAAACTGGTCGAGACCAACGACGCCCAGATCATCCAGTTGAATACCTCGTGGGACAGCTCCACCGGCTCTTTTCTCGTAACACTGAAAATCAATAAGTTTGAAATTTCTGATATCGTGGCTACCTTCCAGCGATACGATTATCAGGTTAAATACTACTTCGGAGAAGAGCTGTACGAGAACGAACTGAAGGACAATTACGACCACCTGATGAATTATCTCAGCATCTGATGAAAAGTGCATGCCGATACGGAAAAAAATTTATTGTCTCCTGGTTTGGCTGTCTACCGGCGCCTTTTCTTTTGCGCAGATCAGCATTCCCCCGCCAGGCGTCTTAGCCCCCCTCCCCGCTGATTCCCTGCTGCCGCCACCTCCGCCGCCGCCCCCAGCCCCAAGCCCCGAAGCCAAAGTGTTCTTTGTGATCGGCGATATCGTGATCACGGGTAATAAAAAAACCAAAGAACATATCGTGCTGCGGGAACTGCCCTTTCAATCCGGCGACTCCGTAAGACTCCCGGAGCTGGTTGAACAGTTCCGGACGGCCCGGCAGCAACTCATTACCACCCGGCTCTTTATCGACGCCGTGGTGGCGCTCAAGTCCATACGCGGCTACACTGTAGACATTTCCATCGACCTGAAGGAACGCTGGTACATATTCCCCGTTCCCTACCTGAAGGCGGTAGACCGCAACCTGAGCGAATGGGCGCGACAGGGATACGGAACGGACCGGCTCGACTATGGCTTTAAATTCACGCATTATAACTTTTCGGGCCGCAATGATAAACTCCGCCTCTGGCTGGTGACCGGCTACAGCAAACAGATCCAGTTCGAATATGAACAGCCCTACGCCGACAGTACCCTCCAGCACGGATATAAAATAGGCTTCTCCTACATGGCAAATAAGGAGGTCAATTACGCCACAATCGATAACCAGCAGCAGTTCACAGATACCCTCGGGGGCACCAAAACTGTCACCGGAAGCATCGAATACCGCTACCGGCCGGGCCTGCGCACGTTTCATACCCTGCGTTTCGCATTTACCCATTTTAATGTGGACGACCGCATACTGGAGCTGAATCCCAAATATTTTCACGACGGAGTGAATTCCATGGCCATCCCCGAAATTTCCTACGCCGTCAGACACTATAACGTCAATTATATACCCTATCCGCTGACCGGCTGGATGGGAGAAGCCACCATCCTCAAAAAAGGTATCCACTTTTATACCAGCATGTGGGAACTCAGTGCCAAATACAACCGGGCAATCGACCTGGGCAAAAAATGGTACTTTAACTGGCAGGCGCAGGGGCTGATCCGGTACCCTTTCGAACAACCGTTTTATAATAGCAAACTCTTCGGGTATAAGGATATGTTCCTCCGTGGCCTCGAAAATTACGTGATAGACGGAGTGGCAGGGGGGATGTCGCGGCAGACCTTCAGAAGAGAACTGTTCAGCTTTAGCATTCCCACCTTTCTCAAATCCCGCACACACGACCATGTGCCTTTCAGGGTGTTCGCAAAGGCCTTCACCGACATGGGCTACGGTTACAACAAAAGTTTCCGGAATAACTCCCTTACCAACAGGATGTTATTCACCACCGGCTTCGGGATCGATATGGTGACATTCTACGACTTTGTGTTCCGGTTCGACTATAGCTTTAACCAATTAGGACAAAACGGTCTATTTTTACACTTTAAGAACGAATTTTAGACAATATGAAACAAAGCCGATAGGCCCCGCATAGGAAGCCTATCTGCGGAATTCAACCGGAGCATAGTAGCACTGGCACATAAAAAAGGTACACGCGCAGTTCCATCCGGCCATTGAAAAAACATAAAATATTCGGATGAACCGGAGCATAGTAGCACTGGCACATAAAAAAGGTACACGCGCAGTTCCATCCGGCCATTGAAAAAACATAATATATTCGGATGAAAGTAGCTATCTATAGCAGGGTGATTGATGCGGACCAACATTGCGACGTGCTGCAACTGATGGATGAGCTATACAGGAATAATATCCGGTCGGTGATCTACCATTCCTTTTACGAAACCATACGTTCTTTTTACGGTTATAGCGAACCGGTGGAAGTGTTTCACCGCTCCGAAGACCTCGACGAATCGATCGACTTCGTGATCAGCCTCGGCGGCGATGGCACGCTCCTGGATACGGTTACGCTCGTCAGAAATAAAAACATTCCGGTACTGGGGATTAATTTCGGGAGGCTGGGTTTCCTCGCAAGTATCGGAAGAAAAGAACTGCATACCGCCGTGAAAGCCCTGGCAAACCGTACCTATGTGATCGACAAACGTTCACTGGTCCACCTCGACAGCAACAAAGCGCTTTTTGACGGCGCCCCTTACGCACTGAACGAATTTGCGATCCATAAAACGGATATCTCCCCGATGATCAAAATCCACACCTATCTAAACGGTGAATTCCTGAACACCTACTGGTCCGACGGGGTGATCGTGTCCACCCCCACCGGCTCCACCGGCTATTCGCTTAGCTGCGGAGGTCCCGTGGTGTATCCCGAATCCTCAAGCTTTGTGATCACCCCCGTAGCCCCACACAACCTGAACGTGAGGCCCCTGGTAGTGCCCGATCATAATATCATTTCTTTCGAGGTGGAAGGACGTTCCGATAACTTCATCTGCGCCCTCGACTCCCGGAAAGAGATCGTGGACAAAAGGATTCAACTGGCAGTTAGGAGAGAATCATTCGACATCAGCCTGGTCAGACTCAACGAGAATAATTTTCTCCAAACACTGAGAGAGAAGCTTTCCTGGGGCCTGGACACCAGGAATTAACGTTTTAGAGGGAAAGAACAAGAAAATGACGAAAGAATGCGTTAGTCTAAATTATTATCTTGCAAATATGAAGAAATTCGCGATAGCCCTTTTTCTAGGAACAGGCCTGCTGGCGACCACCACCGGCCTGGCCCAGTATGAAAGCGTGGTGATGGAAGGCGAAATCGGATTTTCCCTGGGGGCCGCACATTATTTCGGGGATCTTAATACCAGCGCCAAGCTAAATCGCCCCAAACCTGCCATCGGCGTGTTTTTTCGAAAACAATTCAATAATTATGTGGGAATGCGCATCAGCGGGCACTACGCTCAGCTCGGCTATTCCGATATCTATAATATTCAGAACGAATTCCAGAAACGAAGGAACCTCAGCTTTAATACGAACATTTTCGAACTGGCCCTACAGGGTGATTTTAATTTCTTCAAATTTATTCCCGGCGACCCCTACCACCGGTTCACCCCCTATGTGACCCTGGGAATCGGCGTTTTCGGCTACGATCCCTACGCCTACTACCGGGGCCAGAAAGTAATGCTCCGTGAACTGGGCACCGAAGGGCAGGGATCAACAGCATACCCCGACCGGCAACCCTACAGCAGCATGGGGATCAGCCTCCCCTTCGGACTCGGCGCCAAATACGCCATCAATGACCGGATCAATCTCGGCATCGAGGTCTCGCACCGGTTCACCAATACCGATTACCTCGACGATGTGAGTAAAACCTATGTGGGAGAGCACCGGTTTCCGCCCCTGCCCGAAGGCGTTCCTTCACTGGCTAACCGCCTGCAGGACCGCTCCTATGAAACGGGCAGCCCCATCGGCATAGAAGGCAGACAACGCGGAATGCCGAACCAAAAAGACCAGTATGTCATCGCCGAAATAACCCTGTCGTTCAACCTCACTTCCTATCGCTGCCCCACTGCCGATTAACAGAACAGCCATTCCGGCCAGGAAATTTTATCCCGGTAAAAGACCGGAGGGCTGCTCTCCCTAAAGCGGCGCTGCCCCGGAGTTTTGAACAACCTGAGCCCGCTGCACGGCAGTTTCGCAGTACAATAACCCTGCCTCGCTCCCGGTTTTTGACAGCCAGTCCTGCGCTTCCCGTTTTAATATCCCCGGGGGGCCAATTTTTCCTACCTTTGTGCGCCAAAAAAATGTATGCATCACCTTTTGGACCAAATCAACAAGAGCCGCCTCCCCCGGCACATTGCGATCATCATGGACGGCAATGGCAGATGGGCTAAAGAAAAAGGGGAAGACCGGCTATTCGGGCACTTCCACGGCGTGGAGAGCGTCCGGAATGTGGTGGAAGGATGTGCCGAATTGGGTATCCAGTACCTGACACTCTATGCTTTTTCAACCGAGAACTGGGAAAGACCGGAAGAAGAAGTCACCGGTCTGATGGAGCTGTTGGTACAAACCATCCGGAAAGAAACCGACACCCTCAATAAAAATAATATCCGGCTCCACGTGATCGGCGACCTTCAAAAAATGCCCCCAGACGCCATCACAGAGTTGCGGGAATCCATTGCAGCGACCAACCACAATACCGGACTGAACCTCGTTATGGCGCTCAGCTACAGCAGCAGATGGGAGATCCTGGACGCCGTAAAACGTATCGCGGAGGAGGTGAAAGAAGGCAAGCTGCTTCCAGGCGCCATCACGCCGCAAGTCTTTCAGGAACACCTCTGCACCGCCGGGATGCCGGACCCCGAACTAATGATAAGAACCAGCGGCGAATCGCGGATCAGCAATTTTCTGTTGTACCAGATCGCCTATGCTGAACTCTATTTTACAGAAATAAGATGGCCGGACTTCAGAAAAGAAAATCTATATGCCGCCATACTCGACTACCAGTCGCGTGAACGCCGGTTCGGGAAGACAAGCGAACAGGTAATGGTTTAACAAAAAGTTTTAATAAATCCCTTTAATTTGCCGATTACTAAAAAGCCAGGAATGCAGTGGAAATCAACGCCAAGTATAGTTTTACTGGCCCTTGTCCTCTTTGTAGCCTCCCCTGCATACACCCAGGAACCCGTTGCTGCCGACACCGTTCCCTATTCCATCGACCCCCGGCTGATTGAACTTTCCACTTCAAGAGTGCCCCGTGATTACGTGATCTCAGGCATAGAGATCACCGGCACAAAATACCTGGACGAACAATTACTGGTATCCATATCCGGCCTCAGCGTGGGCAGCAAGGTGACCATACCCGGCGGCGACGAATTCAGCAAAGCCATCACCAACCTTTGGAAACAAAATCTTTTCGCCAACGTCCAGATATACTTCACCCGGATCCAGGGTGATAACCTGGATATTGAGATCAACGTCACAGAACGCCCCCGTCTTTCAAAATATACCTTTAAAGGCGTCCGCAAATCAGATGCGGAGGAACTCGGTAAAAAGACGGGCCTGGTTGCCGGACGCGTGGTCACTGAAAACACGAAAAGGCTGGCTATAGAAGCTATTCAGAAATTCTATCACGAAAAAGGATTCCAAAGTGCATCCGTAACCGTCGACGAGATCAACGATCCCTCAAAATCGAACCACGTGAACGTGGTGTTCGACGTAGCACGGGGCCCCAAGGTCAGGATTGACGAAGTGAATTTCTACGGCAATGAAAATATCACCGACCTGAAGCTGAAAAAGCAGATGAAGGGGACCAAGGAAATGACCAAGCTTACACTCTATCCTTCGCGTCAACCGGGAGCCTACGGGCCGAATGAAACCCCCGACTTTAAAGAATATCTGAAAGACCTCGGTTTTTTGTCGCTGACCAAAACCAAGGAATTCCTGGATCCCTACTTCCGATTCAAACTCTTCAGCTCCGCCAAATTCAATGACAGCAAGTACGAGGAAGACAAGGAAAAAGTACTGCAGTATTATAATTCACTGGGATACAGAGACGCTGCCCTCATTGCAGACACCCAGTACGTCAATAAACGTGGTAACCTGAACGTGGAGCTCAAGGTAGACGAGGGCGACCGGTACTATTTCGGCAATATCACCTGGAAAGGCAATACCAAGTATTCAGACTCCGTGCTGAACCTGATACTCGGCATACAAAAAGGCGATATCTACAATGTGCAGACGCTGAACCGGAAACTGGGCAAGGAGCTGACCATGGAAGGAGGCGATATCAGTGGATATTATCAGGATGATGGCTACCTGTTCTTCCAGATACATCCGGTGGAGACGGCCGTGTACAACGACACGATCGATTTTGAGATCAGGATCACCGAAGGGCCGCAGGCCACTATCAAAAACATCACCATCTCCGGCAATGAAAAGACCAAGGAACATGTGATCCGTCGGGAGATCCGTACCCTGCCGGGTGAAAAGTTCAGTCGCTCCGACCTGATCCGTTCGCAGCGTGAGATCTCCCAACTGGGCTATTTTAACCAGGAAAATATCGGCATCAACCCGCAACCGAATCCTGAAGACGGCACCGTTGACATCGCATATACCGTGGAGGAAAAATCATCCGACCAGCTCGAGCTCTCGGCAGGATGGGGCGGGGGCATCGGGCTTACCGGAACCCTCGGCGTGTCTTTCAATAATTTTTCCATCAACAATATCTTCAGCAAAAAGGCCTGGGATCCCCTGCCCACCGGCGACGGCCAGAAACTGAGCGTACGGGTACAGTCGAATGGCCGGGCCTACCAGTCTTATAATTTTTCATTCACCGAACCCTGGCTGGGAGGAAAGAAAAGGAACTCACTGACCGTAAGCGTTTACAAAAGTGTGTTTAGAACCGGAGGCATCGGCATGGACGGTCGTTACTTTTTCAGCGACACCAACCGTCTGAAGAACTTCGGCGCCTCTATCGCCCTGGGTAAACAACTGAGATGGCCCGACGACTATTTCACCATGGTGTACTCGCTGAACTTCACACAATACAAGCTGATCAACTATCCCCTGTTCAGTGCCAACTTCCGGTCGGGCGTGTCTAATAACGTCAACCTGAAATTCACATTGAGCCGGAACTCGGCGGGGCCGAATCCGATATTTCCCGTCAACGGCTCCAGCCTGTTGTTAAGCGGCCAGTTCACCCCGCCCTATTCCCTGCTCAGGAGCGAGACCAGCAGCGAATCTTCCTATAAGCTGCCGGAATTCCACAAATGGCGTTTCAACGCAGAGTGGTACGTCCCCATCGGAAGGCCCATGGGCGCCGACAACAGCAGGCAGTTTGTGCTGAAGGCAGCCGCCAAATACGGCTTCATGGGCAGGTATAACACAGAGATCGACTATTCACCCTTCGAGCGTTTCCAGGTTGGTGATGCCGGTCTGGCCAACGGGAACTTTATTCTCGGGTACGATATCATCGCGCACCGCGGATATCCCGTTTATGAAAATTCCGACCCTAAGGTGAACCCCGACCAGCAGAATGCACGAAATTTCTTTACTATCTTTAACAAGTACCAACTGGAGCTCCGGTTTCCGTTCACCACCAACCCGAGCAGCACCATTTATGGTATGGCCTGGTTCGAAGCAGCAAACGGCTGGTACGACTATAAAACCTACAACCCCTTCCGCCTGCGGCGCAGTGCAGGGCTTGGGATGCGATTTTTCCTACCCATGTTCGGCCTGCTTGGATTTGATTATGGTATAGGGTTTGACAGGCTAACACCCGGCGGAGGACTGAAAGACGCGTCCAGGTTTACCTTTATGCTCGGCTATGAGCCTGAATAACCTTCCACGCACACGAAAACACATAAAATAAACCGGAGCGCCGTAGCTTTAGCATAGAAGGATGAATACGCGGAGCGCCATCCGGCCATTGAAAAAACTAAACATACACGGATGAATAAGATCATACTAGCAGCCGCCCTGGTCTGCTCACTTGCCTTAAGCGCTGAAGCTCAGCGATATGCAATCGTAGACACCAGGTATATCCTGGAAAAGATCCCTGCCTACACCCAGGCCCAGCAGGCCCTCGATCAAACCAGCGTCCAGTGGCAGCAGGAAATCGACCAGAAACAGGCCGAATTGGACCGGATGTACCGGAATTACGAGGCCGAGCAGGTTTTGCTCAGCGAAGACCTGAAGAGAAAAAGGGAAGACGAACTCTTCATGAGAGAAAAGGAGGTCCGCGACCTCCAGCGCCAGCGGTTCGGGTTTGAGGGTGACCTGTTCAAAAAGCGCGAAGAATTGGTGAAGCCTATACAGGATAAGGTTTATGCGGCCATACAGAAAATTGCTGTGAACCGCCAATATGATTTTATTTTGGATAAAAGTGAAGGAATTACAGTTATCTTTGCCGACCCAAAACTGGATCGTAGCGAAGACGTCCTCAAAGAATTGGGTGTTAAATAAATTTAAAAGCAGGATGGCGATACAACGCTTTATTACTATTTTCCAACTTAGTTCAACTACATGGGGATAACGCGTTCCATACCTAAACCAAAAATGAAACAAATGAAAAGATTCTTAGTTGCTGCTTTATGTACAGTGACCGCTTTAATGTTCTCGTTCCAATCAAATGCCCAGAAGATTGGTTATATCAGTACCGACGAACTGGTGAGCATTATGCCCGAAACCGCTAAGGCGGATTCCAACCTCCAGCAATACCGGAACGCGCTGGTACAGAATTTCCACGACAAACAACAGGCCCTGGAAAATGCCATTGAAAAATTCAATGCGGATTCCTCTGGCATGAGCAACCCGGTGAAAGAGGTGAAAAGAACCGAACTGCAGAAAATGCTCACCGATCTCCAGGGAGAAGAGCAAAGGATCCAACAGCAGCTACAACAGCGGCAGCAGGAACTGATCGGCCCCATCAACAAAAAAGCCTTCGATGCGATCCAGGCCGTGGCAAAAGAAAAGACCTATGCCTACGTAATAGAAAAAGGCGCTTTGCTGGTAGCCCCCCCGGCCGACGATATCCTCGAACTCGTTGCCAAAAAGCTGAATATCACCTTACCCAAGCCCGCTCAGGGTGGTGGCGCAGCACGGCCGTCAACGCCCAATCCGTCAAGATAAAGGACGGGCCCACCGCCCGGCTGAATACCTGATTGTATAGACGAAGCCCGTTTTACCCCAAGGTAAAGCGGGCTTTATTTTTCCCGCCCCCTCGTCTCTCCCCCTCCTCCCCTGCAACCGGGCACACCATCCATCCCAGCCTGCTATGTTCATCCTCAGCGCGATGCCCTTGCGGGAACAACCTGGCACCTCTTCTCCTCCTATCGGCACAATTCGACACAACAGTTATGGGTTGTTAAAAAGCAGGCCTCTGCGCTTTCCACCCTTCCTTCCCCGGCAAAATCCGTATAACCGACGCGTAACGCCCTCCGCTTAACAGAATTAGCCCTAATTTTAGGGCATGATCTCAGCGGGCCCCATCGGAATTTTTGACTCGGGATACGGCGGACTGACCGTGATGAAATCCATCGTGGAAAAAATGCCATCCTACGACTATCTCTACCTGGGCGACAATGCCCGGACGCCCTATGGTAACCGTTCATACGACACGATCTACCGCTACACGCTGCAATGCGTCCACTGGCTCTTCGAACAGGGCTGCCCCCTCGTGATCCTGGCCTGTAATACTGCTTCGGCAAAAGCCCTCAGAACCATCCAGCAAAACGACCTTGTCCGAATGAACACTCCCAATAGGGTGCTGGGTGTGATCCGGCCCACCAGCGAGGTGATCGCCGGTTTCAGCAAGTCCGGCTCCGTAGGAGTGCTGGCTACACAGGGCACGGTTCAGTCGAAGTCTTACCTTATGGAAATCAACCGCTTCTCTCCCTACCTGAAAGTGACCCAGGAAGCCTGCCCTATGTGGGTACCCCTTGTCGAAAACAACGAGCATCAGAGTTCGGGCGCTGACTATTTTGTCAGGAAAAACCTGGACAACCTGCTCTCAGCCGACCGCCGGATCGATACCATCCTGCTGGCCTGCACCCACTACCCCCTGCTGATGGACAAGATCAGACAGCATGTGCCCGAAACTGTCCAAATCCTTTCCCAGGGCGAGATCGTGGCGGATAGCCTGGCCCGGTACCTCAATAATCACCCCGAGATCGAACAACGCTGCACAAAGCAGGGTTTGCGCTCTTTCTATACCACTGACGCCGAAGAGGATTTCGCCAACCACGCAGGCATATTCTTCGGCGCGCCGATCCAGGCGACCCATGTTGACCTGCAATAGGCCCGCAAACTCCATCACACGCCCCATCCGGGCAGCGCTGGCATAATACTAAGGACGAACACGTCAGCCCCGCACCTGGACGGCTGGGGAGACCGTCATTTAAAATAGCAAAATTCTGTTGGAACAAGCCATGAATTGCCCTACCTTTGCCGACCTTTCACAAGAAAAACAAAACAGAAGATGAAACGCACATTTCAACCACACAGACGCAGCCGTAAAACCGTTCACGGTTTTCGCAAGCGTATGGAAACAGCCAATGGACGCGCTGTGCTGGCAGCCCGACGCAGAAAGGGTCGTAAGAAACTCTCCGTTTCCGACGAAAGCAAGCTGAAATAACCCTGTCCTTTTCAGATTTTATCGCCTGCCCACCAGCCCTATGTACCAGGGCTAATTTTGTTTGTGTAAATTGTTACTAAAACCAGCCATCTCAACGCGGAATACACTTGGGAAAAATAAAAGGCTGAAGAGCCGGAAACTGATCGGATATCTGTTTGAAAAGGGACAGTCCTTTTCTATTTATCCCTTGAGGGTGGTCTACATTACCAACGAAGCAGCAGACGCTCCGCTGCAGGCCGGTTTCACCGTGAGCGGCAAAAAGTTCAAGCGTGCAGTGGACCGCAATCGGATAAAACGGCTGATGCGGGAATCCTACCGTCTGCAGCAACATCCCCTGCTCAACCAGTTGGAAAAGGCCGGCAAACGGCTGGCTTTGTTTTTCCTTTATACCGGCAAGGAGATGCCCGACCAGGCATTGATTCATGAAAAAATGGGAGTCGCCCTGGAAACGATAGCAAAAAAAACCGGATGAAACGATTCTATCGGATAGCCAGTTTGCCGTTTATCGTGGTGATCAAATTGTATCAGTGGATACTTTCGCCGGTATTGGGGCCTTCGTGCCGGTTCCAGCCCACCTGCTCCAATTACGCTTTGCAGGCCTTCCGGAAATATGGGCCCCTCAAAGGCCTCTGGCTCACACTAAAACGTATCGCCCGCTGCCACCCCTGGGGAGGCCACGGAGAGGATCCTGTTCCCTGACAGTCGCCAGGTGTGAGACCCGCATCAAAAATCCTGCAGCACCCCGCCCATTGCCAGCCCGGCCGTGGAAGCTTTTTCAGATAAGAAGAAAGCTGCGGAAAACCGTAATCATTAACTTCGTGCAATGAGTAAAAAACTGTTTCTGCTGGATGCCATGGCACTTATTTTCAGAGCCTACTATGCCCTGATCCGCAACCCCCGCGTGACCTCCAAAGGCAGGAATACAAGCGCCCAATTCGGCTTTACCAATACCCTGATCGAGTTGATCAATAACCAGCGGCCCACCCATATGGCCGTGTGTTTCGACACCCATGCCCCCACAGAAAGACATATCGATTTCTCGGATTATAAAGCCAACCGCCAGGAGACCCCCGAAGACATCCTTACGTCCATACCCGATATAAAAAGGATTCTTAACGGTTTCTGCATACCGGTGATCGAATCGGACGGCTACGAGGCCGACGACATTATCGGCACCCTGAGCAAACAGGCCGCCGCTACGGGTTACGATGTGTTTATGGTAACACCCGACAAGGACTATGGCCAGCTAGTGAATGAAAAGGTCCTGATCTATAAGCCAGGTTACCAGGGCGGTGACGCTGAGATACTGGGCCCCGAAGAAGTCCGTGCAAAATGGAACATCAACAACGTGAGCCAGGTGATCGATATCCTGGGCATGATGGGCGACTCTGTGGATAATATACCGGGGATACCTGGCGTGGGTGAAAAAACAGCCGCCAAACTATTGGCGCAGTATGGAACACTCGAAAATGTACTGGAGCACGCTGATGGTATAAAAGGTGCGTTGGGAGAAAAGATACGCAAGGGCCGCGAACTGGCAATACTCAGCAAAAAGCTGGCAACGATCATCACCGATGTGCCCGTAACGTTTCACGAAGAAGACTTCCGGGTGAAGGACTGCGATAAAGATGCGCTGATAGAAGTGTTCCAGGAGCTCGAATTCAAAACCCTCGGTAAAAGAGTGTTTGGAGAAGATATTATCACCACCGTGCCCCGGGGGGTGGTCGACACCGTTATTCCGGCCGGCGTCCAAACAGACCTTTTCGGGAATCCGGTCGAAACCGCCCCCGCGGCAGGCAGAACCGGTGCATACAGTTCCACCGAAGAACAGGTCACTGCCGTCATCCAGGCCCCACAGAATATTCACAATACCCCGCACCAATACACGGCGGTTGAAGGCGATGAAGCCATCCGCAGACTCGTTGACGATCTGAACGGGCACACCGAAGTCTGTTTCGACACGGAAACGACCTGCATCGATGCGAACGACTGTGAACTGGTAGGCCTCAGCTTTTCTGTCCGGAAAGGAGAAGCCTGGTATGTTCCGCTTCCCCCGGACGACCAGGAAGAGACTAAAAGGCTGCTCGAATTTTTCCGGCCCCTGTTCGAAAATCCGTTCATCAATTGGGTCGGCCAGAACCTGAAGTATGACCTTCTCGTTCTAAAATGGTACGATCACCAATTAAAGGGAACCCTTTTCGATACCATGCTGGCCCACTATGTCATAGACCCGGAAGGGAAACGGGGTATGGACCTGCTCAGTTCTCAATTCCTCGGTTATGAGCCGGTAGCTATCGAGGAACTGATCGGCAAAAAAGGTAAAAACCAGGGGAACATGCGGGATGTGGCGCTGGATAAAATAACGGAGTACGCAGCCGAGGACGCCGATATCACCCTGCAGTTGAAACACGCCTTTACGCCCCTGCTGCAGGCAAAAGAGGTGGAAAAGGTTTTTCTGGAAGTCGAGAACCCCCTCGTCAGGGTACTCGCCCACATGGAGTTTGAAGGGATCAGGGTAGACACCGCATTTCTGAACGAGTATTCCAAAGAACTGGAAAAGGAAGCAAAGACCAGCGAGGAACGGGTGTACGAACAGGCGGGTGTACGGTTTAACCTTTCGTCTCCCAAACAACTGGGAGAGGTGCTTTTTGAGAAATTAAAGCTCGACCCCAAAGCCAAAAAGACCCGGACCGGCCAATACGCCACAGGAGAAGACGTTTTGCAGAAGCTGGCACATTCTAACGATATCGTTAACGATATCCTGACCTATCGGCAGCTTACCAAGCTGAAGTCCACCTACGTGGACGCACTGCCCTTGATGATCAACAAAAAAACCGGCAGGGTACATACCAGCTACGCGCAGGCTGTGGCCGTTACGGGCCGGCTGGCCAGCAACAATCCCAACCTGCAGAACATCCCCATCCGCACCGAAAAGGGACGGGAGATCCGGAAGGCCTTTATTCCGCGGGCTGAAGACCATATTCTGCTGTCGGCCGACTATTCACAGATCGAGCTCCGGATAGTGGCTTCCATCAGCGGCGACCCGGCTATGTGCGAAGCTTTCGCAAACCAGCGCGATATTCATACCGCAACCGCCTCCCGTATCTATGGCGTACCCGAAACGGAGGTCACCAAAGAACAACGGTATAAAGCAAAAAGTGTCAATTTTGGCATTATCTACGGCCAGGGCGCATTCGGGCTGGCTGACAATCTCGGGATCAGCCGCTCAGAGGCAAAGGAGATCATTGACAACTATAAAAGGCAATTCAGCGGTATCCAGCAATACATGGACACAACCATCAATTTCGCAAGAGAGCATGGATTTGTGAAAACGCTTATGGGTCGTAAAAGATGGCTGCGAGACATCAATTCAGCCAACTTCACCGTAAGGAGCTTCGCGGAACGAAATGCAATCAATTCCCCGATCCAGGGAACCGCGGCCGACATGATCAAGATGGCCATGATCAAAATACACGAAGAATTCCGTTCCCGGAAATTCCGGTCAAAGATGGTGTTGCAGGTGCACGACGAACTGGTGTTCGACGCGCCGCTCGACGAGGTGGAAATTATACAGCCGATTATCCTCGACTGCATGCGGGCTGCCCTACCCCTACCCAACGATGTTCCCGTGGAAGCAGAAATAGGAGCGGGAGAAAACTGGCTGCTTGCTCACTAAACACCCGGTTCTATCCATTCTTCAGCACCTGACGCAAATCCGGCATTTGTTCCGGTTGGCGTTAGAAACATTCCATCAAATCTGTGCTGACTTGAGATCAATGGCTTACAGTGTAGCAGATACAGAATAAAAAATAGACCGTCCGCCCCGCTACTCCATGGCCATGGCAGATTCTTCCTGATCGTAAATCTGGAGAAAGACCTTCCACTCTGTCAGGATATACTCCATGGTAAGTTCGATCCTGAGATCCTTTAGTAGCTCGGCGGGGGGTAACAAATAAAATTTTGAAACTATAAATCGTTTGGACTCCGTAGGTATCTCATAGGTGCCATTGAGAATAAAGGGCTTCTCGCCGTCCATCTTGATAATGCTGTTTTTCAACTCACGGTATATTTCGCGATACCGGCGGGCAGCCTCCCCAAACTCCTCATATTCCGCCAGCACGGCCTTCCAGCCATAGCTATCCGTATCTTTTTGGGAGGTATAACGGGTGATCACCGTGCTCAAAGCTCCGGGAATCTCAACCCGGGACGCATAGTCTGCAGTCTGCACATCATTGCGAAGCAGCTCTCCCCGTATGTTCCGGAAATGGTTGGGAAAATCATCTACCACGGCTTGCAAAGCAGTATGGGTTTCATTCGTGAAAACCCCCTGAGAATGGGCAAAAAAGGTTGAGCAAAGCATCCAGACCAATGTCAGGCTTTTCATTTGTATGGATTTTTGTCCAAGATAAATCAAATGTTTAACAAATTAATAGCAAAAATACGTCGTAACTTTTGCACAATAAATGCACATTTGTAGCGTTTCTAACACCCAACCATCTTATTAAAACCACCATTAATACGCAACGAAGCCATGGGAAAGAAGTCAATGTACTACAATATCGATCAAACGAAGATCTACCGGGATCATTACAAACCATCGGGTGTAATGAAGCTCATTAAAAGCGTCTGGGCAGTTATTATGATCGGCGAATCGCCCATCAGCCAGTCCCGTATTCGTAGAAGGATCCATTAGTCAGCAAGCCGGCAGCAGCCGGCTATCCGATATAATTTACCCGCCGAACGGCGGGTTTTTTGTGTTCCTAACTCAGCAGGTATTCGAGGTCGGCCTTTGTGAGACTTTTTACAAAACCTTCATCGTCGGTGATCAGATCCTTGGCCAGCACCCGCTTTTTTTCCTGCAATTGAAGGATCTTGTCCTCGATCGTGTCCTTGCAGATCATCCTGTAGGCGAAAATGTGTTTGGTCTGCCCGATGCGGTGCGTCCTGTCGATCGCCTGCTGCTCCACGGCAGGGTTCCACCAGGGATCCACGATGTACACATAATCGGCGGCCGTAAGGTTAAGACCCACTCCTCCCGCTTTCAGCGAGATCAGGAACACGCGGCAATTCTCGTCTGTTTGGAAACGCTGAATCGCTTTTTCCCTGTCGATCGCGGAAGTGCTGCCGTCGAAATATTCGTAATTGATCCCGAGTTCTTCCAGCTTTTTTCGGATCAGTGCAAGCATACCCAGGAACTGCGAGAAGATCAGGGCTTTATGGTTGCCCATGTTCTCTTCGATCTCACGGCCCAGTTCTTCCAGCTTGATACTGTGGTTTTGATAGCGCTCCGTCTCGTTAAGGATTGCCGGTGAATCGCAGATTTGCCGCAGCTTCATCAGTCCCTGCAGGATGGTAAGCTGCGACCGCCCGATACCCTGTTGTTCGATGGTGCCCAGTATCTTATCTCTGAAGTCGTTCCGGTACGCGTCGTAAATGCTGCGTTGTTCCTTTTCCATTTCGCAGTAAAGGATGGTTTCGATCTTTTCCGGAAGGTCTTTGGCCACCTGCTCTTTCGTACGGCGCAGGATAAAAGGATACAGGATTTTTCTAAGATGGTCTTTGCGATCGGGATCCCCGAATTTATCGATGGGGATGGAGAACTCCTGTCTGAAAAATTCAATACTGCCCAGCATGCCCGGATTCAGGAAGTTCATCTGGGCAAAAATATCGAAAGTGTTATTCTGCAGCGGGGTACCGCTCATACACACCCGGTTTTTGGCCCGGAGCAGGCCAGCGGCTTTGGTGACCTTGCTCGCCGGGTTCTTGATGGCCTGCGATTCGTCCAGTATAACATAATCGAAATGCACGTCTACCAGCAGCTTGATATCGCTTCTCAGCGTACCGTAGGTGGTGATGACAATCTCCTTTTCCAGGAAAAGGGCCTTGTTCCGGGTTCTGTCTGCCCCATGGTGGATATGGTATTTTAGCGTGGGGGTGAATTTTTTTATTTCATTCTCCCAGTTGAACATCAGGGTGGTGGGGCAAACCACCAGGGCTGTCAACCCACCGGTGCTATACCGGTAATAGTGCAGGTAGGACAGGGCCTGCACCGTTTTACCCAAACCCATGTCGTCGGCCAGGATGCCTCCCCAGCCTACTTCGCGGAGGTAGTTGAGCCAATGAAAGCCGTGTTCCTGGTAAGGCCGGAGTATGTCCCGCAAATGTTCAGGGGGCGGAATTTCCCGGATCTTCTTGAACCGCCTGAGGTGATCGTATTTTTCTTCCAGTTGCACCACCAGTTCCTCCTCGTTGCGATTCTCATACAGCTCGTCTATCACACTCATGTGATATTTCGAAAGCCTTAGCTGGTCGCTTTTCCCTTCACCTATCCGGAACAGCAGGGTGTATTTTCGTATCCACTCTTCCGGCAGTATGCCCAGCGTGCCGTCTGCCAACGGAACAAACTGCTGCCGGTTGGCGAGTGCTTTTTTAACGTCTGCGATCGTCACCTTCTGGTCGCCGAAAACGATATCCACCTTCGCGTCAAACCAATCAGTATTACTGCTGATGTGTATTTTGGTCTGTGGTTTAGCTGTATTAAACCGGAAGTTTTTCAACGCCTCGTACCCATACACAGGAACTTTCATGTCCTTCATGGCGTCGATAAACAAAAAGAACCAGTTATTCTTCAATACATCGTTCCCCTTCAGTGCAAGCTGTTGCCCCCCCTCCGGTTTAATAAAGTTGGAATGCAGTAGCTCGAGCTTCTCCACAAATGCGGCCTCTTTTTCCTTTGCGCGATGTACTACCATCACTTTTTTCCCGTCGGGCAGCACGAGTTCGTCCTTACCCCCGGGTCGGGTCTCAAATCCGTTATACGAGAAGATCGGCTGGAATATGAGGTAGTCGCCCTTTTCCTGCAATACCACCCGCTTTTCGGGATCTCCTCCTCTTACCTCACTGATGAGTGCAGGGTCGAATTCAACCTGGTATTCCTTGGTGAGCGGAAGCACAAAATCGCGTAGCTGTGCCGGCCAATCTCCCTCCGAGAACAGGAGCTTACCCCCCTTGTTTAGGAAGCGGTCGACCAGCATCACGTCCTCCGCCCGCTGCCAGAGGTAAATATTATGGTCGTACAGGAACAACAGGCTGGTATCTCCCACGTTGGCATCCACCGACAAATGACGGCCGCTTAAATTCACCCAGGCCTCTACCGCATAACCACGACTTCTTTTCAGCACCTTAAAATAGGGAAGAATAAAGTCCGTTACAACCCCTGCAGCTTCCAGGTTAGCTGTTTTAAACGGCTTTTTTTCAGCCAGCGTAAATACGAACGGACTGCCGGCAATTTCCTGCAACAGCTTTTTCAACTTGGGATGCAGGTATTCGACAATCAGTGATTTGGTGTCCTCGGGCAGCACGTCTTCTTCCGAATGAATGATATTCTCCCATATTCCGCTGAAAGGCGAATTCCGGTTGAGATATTTTGTGATCTCGGTATCCTGGAACTTCCTCAATGAGGGGATCAGTTTTCTATCCGTTTCGCCGAATATATCGATGTTCACAAATTTGCTAAGATCCAGCTTCTCCACCTTACCCAGAAAAACGCTTTGGCGGTCATCAGGCTCACCAGCCACCGCCTCCAAAAGAAACTTCGGATATGTAGAGCCGTTAAAATTAAATACAATGCCGAGCTTTTGCGACGGGGCCTGCACTTCTATCGATGGAATATCCGACGTTCCGTTGCCGTTAGTACTATGAACCTCCGCTGCTTCGGCGGGCATCATCCGCGAACGTGCCAGCTCCTGGGGCGTGATTCTTTTTATACTCGTGTCCAGCACACGGAGAAACGGTTTCCCATCTTTATAGGTGAACTCAAATTTTCCCTCAAGATCATCACTGAGCGAGTAGCCGTATAACTCCAGCAGCTTATTTTTCTCCTTATCCCGGTTACGGATAGTATCGAAATAATAGGGGCCGAAATTATGCAGCAATTGCAGAAATACGATCACTTTGGGCAGGCAAAGGGGATGGGCGATATCCGGATATTCACAGCTTGTGTCAAAATTCCGCTCCTCGTTCTTACGGATCACCACCTGGTAGGAAACGTCTTCTATATCAACATTCGCCACCACCGTTTCGTCCTGGGCGCTGGCGATAACAGCAGATTTATTCCGCAGGTAGGATTCGGCTTCCGAAAAAGTCTCTGTTGAACAGAGTAACCGGAGCGTCTTCAGATCGATCACCTTCATCTTAACCACAGTGTGCCGCTGATCATAATCTATCTTTTCCGCCTTGAGTAAGTTCCGGTCAAGCATCTCCTGCAACTGGATCAGCGCAGCAGCTTCATGACGGCAGATATCACCGAGATTGTAAGGGCAGGTGCATCGAACGGAAAGTGATCTCGGATCTTTAAATTTTTGGATGCTCACGCGGTAAAATGTGCTGTAACTGTCATCTTTAACGCGGAAATAGGCAGCATCCAGCAATTCATCATACTCTACCAGCTCTACAAAACCGATAGCATGAATTTTTTTTCCTCGCCGTATCACTTCATCCGTTCCATTAGTGTAAACGTACTTGATCAGGTGTGGTAAGGCCATTCTGTTGCTTAAAATTGGACAATCTGCAAAAGTAAAGGAAAAAAACCGAGGTTTTGAAGTGGGGACCAAACTACTGTCCCGGAAACAATTTTAGCAACCCCTGTAGAAAGCATTGGTACAGCCTTTGCCTTGTAATATCTTTGAAAATCGTAACAACATATATGAAACGCTGCTTTTTATCGCTTATCCTCCTGGCTTCCCTCCAGGAGGGACTGGCCCAGAAATTGAACCGGGCCGACAGGGCCACCCTTGACAATATCCAGGCGCATATTGGCCACCTGGAAGGCAGCCGGGGCGGGGGATGGAGCGCGGGCACGGCTGAAGAAGGATCTGCAACCTCCTATATTATCCGGCAGTTTGAGCGGGACGGGCTCCGGCCGCACGCCGCAAACGACTCGTGGTTGCAGCCATTTGAAATCGATGAGGGCAAAACCATACTGCCCGCCACTTGCCTGGTCATCAATGGTGATAGCCTTCGTCTTTTTAGCGACTACACCGTAGTGGCTTTCAGCGCTAACGACGAAATATCGTCCGTGGTTTCCGCCGCGCTTGCCGAAAGGGGTGTGCCCTGGTTCAAAGATTTCAGGGAAGTGATAGAAGGCACTGAAAATGCCGACGAAGAGCAGATCCGGGCATTGATCCGTAAAAAAGCGGAGCACGCGGCCGCACAGGGCGCATCTGCGCTGCTGGTTTACAATACACCGCTCTCAGATGCGCTTTTTCAAAAAACGGACAGCTCGCGAACACTAAACATACCCATAGTGCTCATCAGCGATAGCGCGGGAAACAAGTATCTTTCAGACGAACCGGCCGTACTCGACATACATCTTAAGGTAGCCCTTGCGAATAAAACAAAAAGCGGCACCAATATTCTCGGATACGTAGATAATGCGGCCGATAGCATCATTATAGCCTCGGCACATCGGGGCGACGATACCGGAACAGCCGCCCTGATCGAGCTTGCCCGGCTCACCGGAAGATTAAAACCCAAAAAGAACAATTATCTTTTTATCGTATATTCAGGTCAGGAAAACGGGGTTGCAGGCGAACAATACTATCAGACCCATCCTTGCGTGGATCCCCGAAGAGTGAGTCTCAGCCTACGTATCGGCAGCACACAAACATCTGAACAAAAAATGAAAGGCTTAACTATGGTGAAAAATGGGATGGCCCTCATTCAACACAAACAATCCCGTTAATTTTAATTGTGAAGCTCAAACTAGACGTTGATCATATGGCGGAAGAATTTTTCCGCGATACCCGGCTGATCGGTATTGTAGCCCCGGTGAGTGATTACCAGTTGTGCTGGCAACTGAACCGTATGTTCACGATGGATTTCCGGAACAATACGGATATTGAGATCCGGCTAAAAAGAAAAGAACGTAATTACTATTTCACTGTTTTCCAATACGACGAACCCGCGAACTCGCTGGTTCACTATCTCTATAATAACCAGTACGACGGAGAATACCTTCTGCCGGAGTTCAGGCACCTTGATTTTCTATACCTGTTGAAAGGAGACACGGTAGCGGATGATGCCTGCGAGTATATCATGTCGGGTATCCGGCAGATCAACAGTGTACAACTCGTGATGGAACTCACCCAGGATAAGATCCGAAACAAGGCCCATATGATCCTCTGAGCCCTGAAAAGAACAATGCTGCCCGGTTAAAAGCAGCATTATCATTTAATAATATCGGCAGCAAGCCGTATCCTGTGCGGAATATACTGATTATCCGTTCATGCTGGCCAAAAACTCCAGGTTATCTTTTGTGCCGCGCATCCGTTTCAGCAATTCGTTCATCGCTTCTTCGGTATTCATATCGCTCAGATAGACACGCAACAGGTTAATACGCTGTAAGACGTCTTTTTCCAGCAACAGGTCATCGCGACGGGTAGACGAAGCCACCAGGTCGATAGCGGGGAATACCCGCTTATTGGCCAGGCGCCGGTCAAGCACCAGCTCCATGTTACCAGTTCCCTTGAATTCCTCAAAGATCACTTCATCCATCTTGGAACCGGTATCTATCAGCGCAGTTGCCAGGATGGTAAGAGAACCTCCGTTTTCTATTTTTCTTGCAGCGCCAAAGAATTGTTTGGGTTTCTGCATAGCGTTTGCTTCCACACCGCCCGACAACACCTTGCCGGAGGCCGGCGCCACCGTGTTATGAGCGCGCGCCAAACGAGTAATGGAATCCAGCAGTATCACTACATCATGGCCGCATTCCACCAACCGCTTGGCTTTCTGCAGCGCGATCGAGGACACCTTGACGTGTTTTTCAGCCGGTTCGTCAAACGTAGAAGCAATGACTTCCGCCCTTACGCTTCTTTCCATATCGGTTACCTCTTCCGGGCGCTCGTCGATAAGCACTACCATGAGATAACATTCAGGATGATTGGCTGCAATTGCATTGGCAACATCCTTTAGCAAAACTGTTTTACCCACTTTCGGCTGTGCCACGATCAGACCGCGCTGTCCTTTCCCGATCGGGGTAAACAGGTCCATCATCCTTGTGCTGTAGCCGGTAGGTGAAGTGAACAGATTTAATTTCTGGAAAGGGAACAGAGGAGTAAGATAATCGAACGGCACCCTATCGCGCACGTCTTCAGGGCCTTTACCGTTGATGTGTTCCACCTTCAGCAGGGCAAAGTATTTTTCACCTTCTTTTGGAGGGCGAATAGCACCATATACCGTGTCGCCGGTTTTCAGACCGAACAATTTGATCTGGGAGGGAGACACATATACGTCGTCGGGAGAGCTGAGATAATTATAATCACTGCTGCGCAAAAACCCATATCCGTCCGGCATCATCTCAAGTACACCTTCTCCGAGGATCACACCGTCAAATTCAATATTGAACACCGGTTCACGACGCTGCGGGAAATTCCGGTTCTGCTGGTCGCCGTTCGACGAAGTGTTCTGCCCGCCCGAAGGAGTCGCGGCTGGGGCAGGAGCGTCGGCCGCTTCTTCGTTTTCGCTCGCTACAGCGGCCTTTTTTTGACCGTCTTGCTCTGCAGCCGGCTTTTCTTTGGGCTGCCTGGAAACGACCTTGGTGGCCTGTTGTACCGGCTCTGCCTCCTGTTGTTCTTCATTCTTTTTCCTTCCCCGCTTAACAGGAGCAGCGCTGGGCGCCTTCTCCGTTTTGTCCTGGACTTTTTTCCGCGGAGCCTCTTTTTTGTTCTCGCGGGCCTCTCTGACAGGAGGGGGTGGATCATCACTTTCTACCACAGCCTCTTCCGTGGAATTGGCGGTAGAAGTCTTGATAATGCGTTTCTTTTTTGACTTGTCGTCAATAGTGCTGCCCTTGCCATCGCTCTCTGTGACCGCCTGTTTGTCCAGGATCTTATATATCAGGTCTTGTTTATTGAGTTTTTTTGTATTGGGAATTTTAAGCTGCTCAGCTATATCAAGCAACTCTGGAACGAGCATGTCGTTCAATTGCAGAATGTCGTACATAAAAAAACTTGAAAGTTTACCACTTGTTCAAAGCAACCAAGCTTGGTCTGTGTTGAAATAATCTTTTGAAAAAAACTTTAGAAATAAGTTAAAATTGAATAGGAAGTCCGAAACTGATGAGTAAATGAGAGTTGCAGGGCGACTAATCAGCTCAATTCCGCCACAATAATACATTAAAAATATTTAGAAGAAAAAAAAAATTACGCATGGTGGACCACCAGGTGTTGATTTTCATAAAGCGGCACCACCCCCGCAGTATCCTCCGTCAGGCAATACCGAAGGTCCTTCTCGAGACCGAATCCCGTAAGTCGTTGATAATGTGTTGCATTAGAGCGCTTTAAAAACTCAAAAAGGTCTGGTTGAGCCGCCTGATAAAGGGTTTCTGCAATGCCATTTGCATCACAGCTACCGCCAAAATGGGATTTTACCCGCTGTATTACTGCTCCGGCAAATAAAGTGTCTTCGATATTGATCCGGTCTTTCCAGGCCGAACAGGCGAGAATCACGGGCTGTTTTTTTTCGATGATGTACCTGCAAACAGCGCTGAGGTTGGCGAATGAACCGGTAATAATATGATCTGCTCCGTTCTTCAACGCCATATGAAGCAACCGCGTTCCATTGGTAGTGGTCAGCACAAGGGTTTTGCCCTTCACAAAATCCGGGGGGTACTCAAAGGGTGAATTACCGTATTGTAATCCTTCGGCAATCTTTCCATCCCGTTCCCCTGCCGTGATGCCGCACAGGGAATTACCGAGCTGCACACATTTTTCGACATCGTCTACGGGCACCACCGAAGCGGCGCCGTTGTAAAGAGCGGTTGCGATAGTGGAAGTAGCCCTGAGTACATCGATCACCACCACAAGGGCGCCCTTTAATTCATATAGTTCGAGGAGACGGGGGGAGAGCACGGTGTGTAAAGATGGTTTAGAATTTATCATCGTATTGTATAAAGCATGTTCACAATAAAACAGCCCGCCATTTCTCGGTTTCCGCATATCTCCGGATCAGCTCACTCCTGGCCTGTGCCAGCTCTTCCAGGTACGTTCGCAGGTAGAACTTTCCGAGCAGCCGGCCGATGATATCCTTCGGCAGGCCGAAATCAATCAGATTAATAAGAATGGTTCCGTTGTCAGTCGGCTTAAAATGATGTTCATGACGGAAATGCTCAAGGTCGCCTTTCCATTGTTCTTCGATATAATGCACCGGCTTTTTCAGGGAAGCGATCTTTAGCATCGACATCCTCGTCTTGCCAGCGTGTTTCACATTAATCGAGATCGTTTCACCCTGATCCAGCAGATTAGCGCTGCCGCCGGAAGAAAAAAGCTCCTGCCGGCTGTTGAACAGGAACCTGTATAAGGCAACATGCCTTGTCAGGTCAAATACCCGCTCCACAGGGGCCGCAATGAATGTGGTCAAGTGTATCCTGCCCATATGATCTTTTTACCGGAAAGGAAGCTTAACTACTTTTGCTTTAAGCAGCTTACCTCTCACTTCTATATATATTTCTGTATCAATCGCCGTGTATTCCGAAGCCACATAGCCCATTCCGATGGCTTTAGCAAGACTGGGAGATTGTGTGCCCGAAGTTACCTTTCCGATTGAAACGCCCGTTGCATCCCGGATAGTATAATCGTGACGGGGAATTCCTCTGTCTATCATTGCAAAGCCCACCAGCTTTCTGCTTACTCCCGAAGTTTTCTGGCGTTCAAAAATAGCGCGGGACGGGAATTCTTTTGTGAATTTGGTTACCCAGCCCAGATCCGCTTCTATGGGCGAAGTGGTGTCGTCAATATCATTTCCATATAAACAATATCCCATTTCAAGCCGTAGCGTATCCCGGGCGCCGAGACCCGCCGGTTTTAAACCCTGCGGTTGTCCCGCCTCGAAAATGGCATTCCAGATCTTCAGGGCCGCATCCTCCCTGTCTTCAAAATAAATTTCCACTCCGCCTGCGCCCGTATAGCCCGTGGCGCTGATCAGCACATTTGGCACACCGGCAAACACACCTTTTACAAAAGAGAAATATTTGAGATTGAGAATGTCTATATCCGTGAGGGGCTGCAATATCCGGGTCGCATTCGGGCCCTGCACTGCGAGCAAACCGGTCCGATCTGAGATATTATGCATCTCCGCCCCCTGTGTATTGAATTTTGAGATCCAGTTCCAATCTTTTTCAATATTAGAGGCATTCACCACCAGCATGTACACGTTCCCGGGTTCAATACAATACACAAGCAAGTCATCAACCAGGCCGCCTTCCTCATTCGGCAGGCAGCTATACTGCGCCTTTCCTGCTACTAATCCGGACGCGTCGTTGGTGGTGATCCGTTGTATCAGGTCGAGTGCGTGTTCTCCTTTCAGTATGAACTCGCCCATGTGGCTGACGTCAAAGATGCCCGCGTTGGTGCGTACCGCCTGATGTTCATCATTTATTCCTGAGTAAGAAATGGGCATGTAATAGCCGGCGAATTCTGCCATCTTCGCGCCGAGCGCTTCGTGCTGTTTCGCAAATGGTGTAAAATTCATCTGTATATCTTTCGTTTTTTCAATGGTCGGCTGGAACTCCACTTATTATACATTTCCCTATGTAAACTTATCGTGGCCTGGTTCATCCTTTCTTTTATTGGCTTTGCAGTATTGACTGTTAAACCGGGTGACCGGCAACCGTTCTACCGAACTTCCGGTTTCAAATAATCTGCAAAAATAAAGGTTGCCATGATGGCAACCAATTCAGTTATGTTTGTTTATTCCGCGCTTCGTTCACACTATCCTCCGGCAATGGCAGCAGCAGCATCTACTTTTTCTGCCCTGCCCTGCATATTCATTCTGTACTCTTTGCCTGGCGAGGGCCCGTACATATTATTCCGGTGCTCCTCCCAATCAAAGTCCCAGCGGTCACCGTGGCGGCCGGGTCCGATATCAAACCAGTTGTACAAAGAAATATGCTGACTGAAAGCTATTCTTTTTCCCACCGGCACTTCGAATACCACCCACACCCGCTGGTTTCTGAATTTGCTCTCCTTGTCGATAAAAAATCCGCGGGGAAGGGTCAGCACGTCGTTGTGCTGAACAGGTTCGAACACGATCTTTCCGGCAGTAATGGCTGCATCCCGGGAGGTGCTGCCCCTGCTGCTCCGTACCAGATACACGTGGTACAACGAATCACTGCTCTTTACCATACTGATGCGGACGGTGTTCAACAGCAGGGAATCGCCCTGTGTGTACAAGGGCCAGTCGTTATCGACATCCATTCCGAAAAACTGGTTACTGCGACTCTTCCAGTCCGTTTTTTCAACTTCAACAAAGAGTTTATCGACAGGCTGCTCAATTCGTACGGACTGCTCATCCAACCGTACCCCGCTACGGAAGTTCTTCACAACCGAAAAGATAAGCACGATACCCGAAAACAATCCTATCACCCACAGCCCTCCCAATGTATAACCGATATAGTGTTTACGCGAACGATTACCCGTTATCCGCCGGATGGCCCAGGTGATAAGCGCAACCAGCGGGATCACCAGGAACAGAAACAGGGCCGACCACGCCAGGATATGCTGCACCGTTCCACCGATGATAAAATCTTTAAGGGGTGCGGTGGCGGCTGCTCCCGCCAGCAACGCGATGAAAATGCCGAAGAAAAAAACGGCCACTGCAGCGAAAACAAGAATAAGCAAGGCCTTAAACAGTACCCCGATGGCATGCGCCAGCCCGCGGGAAGACGCTCTGGCCACCTGGCCTGCTTCCGAAGAAAATGTGCTGGTTCGGGCCGATGCCTGCTCCCCGAATTTCAAAGCGGAAGCTTTTACTTCGGTACCCCATTTTTGTGCCCGGGTACGCAAACTTTCCAGATCCTCCTTAACGGTGTCACGAATTGAATTAAGGTCGACCTTCTCCCCCCGCATCTCCAATTTCTCTGAAGAGCTGCGCGCTACCGGAACAGCGATCCACAAGACTATATAGGTGACAAAAAGCGTCCATCCGAAGGAGCCGGATATCCATGGCATGAACCCAAAGTCGAAACCGTTCCACCAGAATATGTTAAAGCCTCCCGACAAAAAGACGAGGATAAAGGGCAGCAAAAAAATGAGCCGGGGTATCCAGACCTTGACGTTAAAATATGCAGCGAGTCCTCCGCACACACCCGCCACCATCCGGTCTTCCGGGTTGCGGTACAACCGTTTGGTGATATTCGACTGAATCGACCGGGAGGGTATGATCACCCATAACAGGAGGTACACCCAAACCAACACTCCGAAAAGCAGTACGAACAGGACCCGCACAATGACCGGATCAATGCCGGCATAGTTAGCCAGGCCGCTGCACACCCCGCCCAGTACCTTGTCGTCTGCATTCCGGTATAAAGACGCGCGGCCGGAACTGTGGCGAGCGGACGAAAAAGCATGCCCTGTATTCCCTCCGGAGGGCTCCACGCCTTCCTGTGCCTCAAAATCCTCGGGCCGGCCCATTCCTTCGATCACCGAGGCCACGTCGGCATCGGTGATGCAGGTGGCGCCGTTCTTTAGGCGTTCGCCAAAAAGCTCGCCCACCCTACTTTCTATATCGTTGATGATCTCATCCCGGCCCTCCTCACCGGCGAAATAGCGGCGAAGACTTTCTATGTACTGCTTCAGGGCGTCGAAAGCAGTTTCTTCAATGGGAATCACCCTTCCCTGAAAGTTTATGTT
>CAZUWX010000016.1:0-9987 GCA_964624205.1 uncultured Chitinophagaceae bacterium | reverse complement strand
GGTGGAAGCGGAGCCCTTCAGTAGCAGGGTTGGGAATGCCGTCGGCACCCATACGCCAGAAAAAACGGCCTGGTGAAAAACGCAGACCGAATCAATCGTCTTACATCGTACAGAAACCGATCGCAGTGGTGCGGGTCAGGGCGAAACAATATTTTTAGCCTGGGACGCTAATAGACAATAGGGTGATATTAAAACTCGGCGTTCTTAGGTGTGCGGGGAAACGGTATCACATCGCGTATATTCGTCATCCCTGTTACAAATTGCGTCATCCTTTCAAAACCAAGTCCGAAGCCTGCATGCGGAACGGATCCGAATCGCCTGGTGTCGAGGTACCACCACAGCTCATCGGTCGGAATATTCATTTGTACCATCCTCTCCTGGAGCTTGTCGAGGCGCTCTTCCCGCTGTGAGCCACCCACGATCTCGCCGATCCCGGGAGCGAGGATATCCAACGCGGCCACTGTTTTCCCGTCCTCATTCAGTCGCATGTAAAACGACTTAATGTCTTTGGGATAGCCTGTCACGATCACCGGCTTTTGGAAATGTTTTTCCACCAGGTAACGCTCATGTTCACTTTGCAGGTCGACCCCCCATTTTACATCGTACTGAAATTTTTTCTTTTTGTAAGGAGTGGAGTTCACCAATATATCAATTGCTTCTGTGTAAGTGATCCGCTCAAATTTATTATTCAGCACCATCTCCAGTTTTTCAATCAACCCGAGTCCGCTGCGTTGCTGCTGCGGGAGTCGCGCTTCCTCTTTCTGCAGGCGCTGCGCCAGAAAATCCAGGTCGTCCGCATTATTTTCCAGTGCATACCGTATCAGGTACTGAACAAACTCCTCCGCCAGGTTCATGGTATCTTCCAGATCATAAAAAGCCATTTCGGGCTCGATCATCCAGAACTCGGCCAGGTGGCGGGTAGTATTGGAGTTTTCGGCCCGGAAAGTGGGGCCAAAAGTGTAAATATCCCCCAGCGCAAGTGCCGCCAGTTCACCCTCTAACTGCCCGCTGACGGTCAGATTGGTGGAACGGCCGAAAAAATCTTCCCTGAAATCCACCTCCCCATTCTCCCGTCGGGGCGTGTTATCGAAAGGCAGGGTAGTGACCCTGAACATCTCCCCGGCTCCTTCGGCGTCGCTGGCGGTGATCACGGGTGTGTGCATATAGAGAAATCCCTTCTCATTAAAAAACCGGTGGATGGCAAACGCCAGCGCGTGCCTTACCCTGAACACCGCGCCGAAAGTGCTGGTACGAAAACGCAGATGGGCTTTCTCGCGCAGGAACTCGAGACTATGCTCTTTCGGCTGCAAGGGGTATTTATCCGGGTCGCTGTCGCCCAACACCTCTACATTCGCCGCTTTCAGCTCCAGATTCTGACCTTTTCCCGGTGAAGGCACTACGGTTCCCGAAATTTTCAGGGCTGCTCCCGTGGTGATCCGCTTCAGCTCGGTTTCTTTCAACAGACCCAGCTCGGCCACCACCTGCAGGTTGCGGATCGTGGAGCCGTCGTTCAGTGCAATAAACTGGTTATTCCGGAAGGTCCGCACCCATCCCATTACAATGACCTGCTGCAACTGAGGCTCCCAGGAAAGCAGCTCCTTTATTTTCACCCGTTTATTGAACATATTAGTCAGATTTAAAAAGAGGCCAAAGATAAACCGGGAAGGGGGAACAACGATCACGGGAATAGAATCAGTTCCTTTCTCCTTTATAATCACTCCTATAAATAGCCCCGGAGAACAAGGAACCGCGATCCGCAAATTAGGATCTGTTGTGTAGTTCGATTTTTGTTAAGGTATTTACAAATCCACGTTTATACCTAAGTTTTACTCAATTCGTAATGCCCTAACGGTCCAATCCGGTATTTTTGCCAAAATCGTGGCGCCAAGAACCATTCAAATAGCATTAGTCGGGAACCCTAACAGCGGAAAGAGCTCGCTTTTCAATACATTAACCGGGCTGAACCAGAAGGTGGGTAATTTTCCGGGCGTTACGGTCGACAAAAAGGTCGGCGCCTGCCCAATTTCTGCTGAACTCCATTCCGTGATCATCGATCTTCCGGGAACCTACAGCCTGTACCCCAGGCGGGAGGACGAATGGGTGGCGTATCGCGTGCTGATGCAGCAAGACAGGCAGGTGAACCCTGAAATGGTTGTGCTGGTGGCCGACGCCAGCAACCTGAAACGGAACCTGCTGTTTGTATCCCAGATCATCGACCTGAAGATACCGGTGGTGATAGCCCTGACCATGCAGGACATCGCTCGTAAAAAAGGCATAATTGTCAACACCGCCGAGCTGGAAAGGGAGCTTGGCGTACCCGTTATCTCCATCAATCCCCGGAAGAACAGGGGTATTCAGCAGCTCAAAAAAACCATTGAACAGACTGCCAACCATCTTTACCGGACGCCCGTAAGAGATTTTATAAACAACGAGGTCCTTGCGCTGGCAGCCATCGCCGACGTGAAGGAGGTGGTTCCGGATCTGAGCGACTACCGGGCGATCCATTATCTGATCAATCACGAATCGTTCCACCTGAATACCGACGTTCAGGAAAAGATAGAAAGCATCGAAGAAAAACACGCTTTCAACCATACCAAAGTGCAGGCCGAGGAGATCGTGCAGCGCTATCACCGGATCGGCCATGTATTGCGGCAGTCGGTGTCGGAACCCGACCCCCTCAAAAAAAAGCTGTTCACGGATAAGCTCGACGATATCCTGCTGCACCGCTACTGGGGCTACCTAATCCTGATTGCGGTGCTGTTCCTGCTATTCCAGAGTATTTTCTGGCTGGCCGAATACCCCATGAATTTCATTGAATGGAGTTTTGCCGGAATGGGTTCCTGGTTTTCCAGTGTTCTACCCGAGACCTGGTGGGCCGATCTTTTTGTCAATGGCCTTCTGGCGGGAATTGGGGGCATTGTCATCTTTGTGCCCCAGATCGCCATTTTGTTCGGCCTGATCAATATCCTGGAAGACACGGGCTATATGGCCCGGATCAGTTTTCTGAGCGACAAGCTGATGCGCAAGTCCGGCCTGAACGGAAAAAGTGTGATGCCGATGATCAGCGGGTTTGCCTGTGCAGTGCCGGCGATCATGAGCGCCAGAAGCATAGAAAATAAAAAAGAACGCCTGCTGACGATCCTGGTCACCCCGCTGATGAGCTGCAGCGCCCGCCTGCCGGTGTACACCATTCTGATCGGCCTGGTGATCCCCAAGACTATGATAGCCGGGTTTATCGGGCTCCAGGGCCTGGTGATGATGGGCCTCTACCTATTGGGTGTAGTGATGGCGCTTCTGATTTCCTATATCGCCCGCTGGTTCATTCGCAGCAAAGAGAAAAGTTTTTTTATCCTTGAGCTGCCCGTGTACCGTTCACCGAGATGGAAGAACGTTTTCATCACGATGATCGAGAAAGCCAGGATCTTTGTAGTAGAAGCGGGAAAAGTGATCATCGTGATCAGCCTGATCCTCTGGGCTCTGAGCTCCTACGGCCCGGCCAACAGGATGGAAGCGGTGCACGCCCAATACGATGCGATGGAAGCCACCGACCCCGAACACGCCATTGAGCTGGAAAGAGAAAAAGGTACCGCCCTGCTGGAAAATTCCTATGCGGGCATTCTGGGGAAAACCATCGAGCCGGTTATCGCACCCCTGGGGTACGACTGGAAGATCGGCATCGCACTCATCACCTCGTTTGCCGCGAGAGAGGTGTTCGTCGGAACGATGGCCACACTCTACAGCGTGGAAGATGATGGAGAGGGCGGCCTGATGTTACGGCAAAAAATGGAGCAGGCCACATTCAGCGACGGCAGCAAGGTATACACACTCGCCACCGGCATTTCCCTGATGGTTTTTTACGCATTCGCCATGCAGTGTATGAGTACGCTGGCGATTGTGAAAAGAGAGACCAGGACCTGGAAATGGCCGATGGTACAATTGGTCTATATGACCGCGCTGGCTTATGTGATGAGTCTGATCGCCTATCAGTTGCTGAAATAAATAATTGCTATTTAATCTCGATATGTTCGGGCAGCACGGCCGGTTCCCGGTTTAATCGCAGGTAAACCTGTGCTGTGGTAATCACGTCTTTCTGGCAGTATTCAACAATCCGCGTGAGGTTTTGTTCGTTCCAGTAAACAGACCCCACCTGGCTGCCGTCTATATCGTCCTTAGGCGTAGGGATATTCAGAACGTGGGCCAGCAGATTGAGGGATATAAAACTTTTATACTCCCCGAACTTCCAAAGCTCCATCGTATCCAAAAAACAGGTTTCCCACGGCTTTTTGCCGGCGGTGACCAGTAAGGAAGGAATACATTCGTCGTTTATCACCATTCGGCGAGACAGGTAGGGGAAATCGAAATCCTTTCCATTATGGGCGCAGAGATATTTCTGCGGACCCGGCGTCCATTTGTTCAGCATTTCGCAAAAATCCGCGAGCAGTTTTTTTTCATCGTCCCCGTAAAAGGATTTGACGGCGAGGGTCCGCTTGTCGTCGGCTACCAGCAGAATACCACAGCTAATGCAAACGATCTTCCCGAACTCTGCATAGAGGCCGGCGCGTTCGTAGACACTCTCCACCGTGGCATCAGGATTTCCGGCCCGGAGCAGGCCTTCCGCCTTGCGGGTCCACAGCGGTTTCCAGGTTTCCGGTACGTCGCTGAAGCTGGGATATTGACTAACGGTCTCGATATCGAGAAACAGTATATTATTAAGTGGTATCATAAATACTTGTCTCCTTTTTGTCTTTTTATATCGCTGACATACTCCTTCAGATCCTGTTCCTTGTCCTTTTCGCACACCAGCAGCACGTCTCCCGTATCCACCACAATAAAATTACGCAGACCCTGTAACACTACCAGCTTGTTTTCGGGGGTATGAATAATGGACTGTTCGGTATCGATGAGCATCACATTATTGCCTTTCACCGCATTGGCCTCCCCGTCTTTTGCGAGATTTTCATAAGCGCTTTTCCAGGTTCCCAGATCGCTCCACCCGAACGACGATGGGATCACATACACATTGTCCGCTTTCTCCATGATGCCGAAGTCTATCGAAATCGTGGTACAGAAAGGATATATACGCTGCAACGCAGCCTCCTCCCCGGAGGTGTTAAAGTGGTTTCGCTGAGTGGCAAAAAGCTCATACAACTCCGGCAGGTATTTTTCAAAGGCCTTGATAATGTTTTTTACCTGCCACACAAAAATGCCGGCGTTCCAGAGAAACTCCCCGCTGGCAAAGAATGTTTTCGCCAGTTCCAGGTTGGGCTTTTCCGTGAAGGTCTTCACCTTGTACACGTTATCCGAAATAGAAGGCTGTTCGTACTGAATATAGCCATAACCCGTATTCGGAGAGGTGGGATTGATGCCGAGTGTAACCAGGGCGGTATGCTTTTGTACAAAGCTGAGTGCCTCCAGGGAAACTTTTGTAAAAGCGATATTATCGGAGATCAGGTGATCCGATGGAGCAACGATCAACATCGCATCGGGATCGATCTGCTCAAGTTTAAAAGAGATATAAGCAATACAGGGAGCCGTATTTTTTCTGGAAGGCTCTGCCAGTATATTCTGCAGGGGCAGTTGGGGGAGCTGGGTCTTCACGATATTGGCGTATTCTTCGGAAGTCACCACGTAAATATTCTCCACCGGAATAAAACCGGCAAAACGGTCGAAGGTCATTTGGATCAGGGTCTTTCCCACGTTGAGAATATCGAGAAATTGTTTGGGGAAACCTGTTCTGCTCAGGGGCCAGAAACGGGTGCCAATTCCACCTGCCATGATCACTACATAGTGATGTTTGTTCATGATATCTAAATAAATTTAGTGCGTAAACCTAAATGAGTCCTTCCCTCACCAGGTCGTGCAAATGAATAATACCCAGATAACGGCCTTCTGACACAACCACCAATTGGGTGATATCGTGTTTTTTCATCTGGTCGAGCGCGTGGACAGCGAGGGTGTCGGGCGGAATGGTCTTGGGCGAAGCACTCATGATATCGGCCGCCTTCACGGTATCCAATGAACCATTTTTCTCAAGCATCCGCCTCAGGTCGCCATCGGTGATCATGCCCACAAGGTTATCTCTGTCGTCCACCACCGCGGTAGCGCCAAGCCTGTTTCTTGAGATTTCGACAATAACGTTTTTCAGCGATGCATCGGGGGTAACCGATGGCTTTTCATTCTGAATATAGAGGTTGGCCACCCGCAGATACAGCTTCTTGCCCAGCATTCCTCCCGGATGGAACCGCGCAAAATCTTCCGAACTGAATCCTTTGAGCTCCATCAGCGCCATGGCCAAAGCATCTCCCATCACAAGCTGTGCAGTAGTGCTGCTGGTAGGGGCGAGATTATTGGGACAGGCTTCCTGCGACACAGTGGTATTCAGCACGATCGTGGCGTGGCGCGCAAGGTAGGACGAAGTATTGCCTGCCATCCCGATAATGGTATTACCGAAATTTTTCACCAGGGGCACCAGCACTTTGATTTCGGGGGAATCTCCGCTCTTGCTGATGATCATCACCACGTCGTTTTCCCGGATCATACCCAGGTCGCCATGGATGGCATCGGCGGCGTGTAAAAAAATGGAGGGAGTGCCTGTGGAATTCAGGGTGGCCACTATTTTCTGTGCAATGATCGCGCTTTTCCCGATACCGCTTACAATGAGGCTGCCGGCAGAGGCGGCGATAGTTTTCACGGCCGATTCGAAATCCTCATTCATTCTCTCCTGCAAGGCCTCGATGGCGGCTGCTTCCAACCGGACGGTGCGCAGGCCGATCTGTTTTATATCGGGTAAAATTGCTGATTTCATCCGTATATAATTTTTTTCCCATGGCCTGTCGTACACCACCAAAGGCTTTGCCGGACTTGCTCCGCCGAAGCGCGACATTGGCCCGGCTTTGCGAAGGCGCAGCGGCGTGATGGAACTCCGCAATATACATTCCCCATGTGTGGTAAAGCTATTATGCTACGTTTCATTCCTGGCAGCAAACCTACGCTGACATTTAAGAACCACCAAATCAACGGAAAGGGGGGTAAGTTCCCATCCGCACGATCCCGGGCATCAACTTCCTTGTTAAACCGGCGTAAGAATACCGCATCCCGATCTCGCTATTCGCGATAAATCCCCGGCGTTAAATCCCCTGTTAAACGTTAAAAAAGATCCTAAACGCTACATTCCTTCTTTCAGTTTAGGTAAAAAGTTGAAAATGAGTTAAATTCGCAGACTCTCCAAAACACATTACAGATACCTCTAATGTTGAGTGAAGAAGGAAATTTATGAGAAAATGACCACAATCAAAAAAACTCCCGTGGCAGGCGGGAACAGAAAAAACAAAACCAGTCCTGCATCCGGTAACCAGTCTACTCTTTTGCCCGTCAGCTCCGCGCAATTAAAGAAGTCGCTCCAGGAATATTTCGGCTTCAGCAATTTTAAAGGCAACCAGGAAGCCATCATACAGAATCTCCTGTCGGGAAAAGACACCTTTGTGATCAAACCCACAGGTGGAGGCAAAAGCCTGTGCTACCAGCTCCCCGCCATTATAAGCGAGGGGGTGGCGATCATTGTAAGTCCTCTCATCGCGCTGATGAAGAACCAGGTCGACCTGGTACGGGGCTATAGCAGCAATGACGATGTTGCCCATTTTTTGAATTCCACCCTCACCAAAAAACAGACCACTACGGTGCGGAACGACCTGATATCGGGCCGGACAAAAATGTTGTACGTTGCTCCTGAAACCCTGACCAAACAGGAAAACCTGGATTTTTTCCGCGATCTGAAGGTCTCGTTCTTCGCTATCGACGAAGCGCACTGTATCTCTGAATGGGGCCATGATTTCCGTCCCGAATACAGAAGGCTTCGGGAGATGATCGAACAGATCAATGAAAATGCCCCGATGATCGCGTTGACCGCCACTGCCACGCCAAAAGTGCAGAGCGATATCATCAAAAACCTGGGTTTGCGGGAGTCGGCGCTGTTCATCTCCTCGTTCAACCGGCCCAACCTGCATTACGAGATACAGCCCAAAATAAAGAAAGAGCATACCTTAAAAAGCATCGTCCGGTTCATCTCGAAAAACAAGGGGAAGTCAGGTATTATCTACACCACCAACCGCAAAACCACCGAAGAGCTCGCCGAGCTGTTGCAGAAGAACGACATCAAAGCTGTAGCCTACCATGCAGGGATCGACAGCAAGGTGCGGGCAACACGCCAGGATCGTTTTATGAACGAGGAGGTGCAGGTGATTGTGGCTACTATCGCATTCGGGATGGGGATCGACAAACCTGATATCCGGTTCGTGATCCACTACAACATTCCGAAAAGCATAGAAAATTATTACCAGGAGACTGGCCGCGCCGGCCGCGACGGGCTGGAAGGCAAGTGTATCCTGTATTACTCGCATAAAGACGTTTCCAAGCTGGAGCACCTGATGCGCGACAAGCCGCTCAGCGAGCGGGAGGTTGGCGCACAGCTCATCAGCGAAACCGTAGCTTATGCGGAAAGCGGAGTCTGCCGGCGGAAAATATTGATCAGCTATTTTGGTGAATCCTACGAAGAAGAGAATTGCGGGAGCTGCGACAACTGTCTCAATCCCAAGGAAAAAGTGGAAGCCAAGCCCAATGTGCTGAAAGTGCTGAAAGTATTGAAGGCGGTTGACGAACGTTTTGCCACCGACTACGTTGTGAATATCCTGATAGGGCGGTTGACTCCCAACGTTAACCTGTTCCGGCACAATGGCATTCCTGAGTTTGGTATCGGGAAAGACGAACCCGTCCACTACTGGAGCTCTTTGATCCGCCAGATGCTGTTGCAGGATCTGCTCAGCAAAGACATCGAGGACTACGGCATCCTGAAGATCACCAAAAAAGGAACGGAGTTTGCCAAAAAGCCAAAATCCTTCAAGATCGTCCTGAACAACCTTTATGAGGACGCCTATGCCGACGATGACGACGAAAGCACCGGCGATCCGGCACCGCAGGTATCTACTGACGACCGCCTGTTTGAAATGTTGAAGGAACTCCGGCAAAAGGAGTCCCGGAAACGTTCTCTGCCGCCGTTTGTGATCTTCCTCGAATCCTCTTTGCAGGACATGGCCACCATGTATCCCACCACCATTGCCGAGCTGGAAAAATGCCAGGGAGTGAGCAAGGGCAAGGCTGCTCGCTATGGAAAGTCTTTTGTGGACATGATCGCGGCGTACGTTGAAGAGAACGAGATCGAGCGTCCGGATGATTTTGTGATGAAGACGGTCGCAAACAAAAGCATCAACAAAGTATATATCATTCAACAGGTGGATAAAAAGATCCCGCTGGAAACCATCGCCAGGAATAAAGACATGCGCCTGGATGCGCTGCTGGAAGACATGGAAACCATCGCCGCCAGCGGCACGCGGCTGAACCTGGACTACGCCATTGATGAGATGCTGGACGAGTACGAGCAGGAAGACATCCTCGAGTATTTCCGCGGTTGTCAAACTTCCTCCCTGCAAGTGGCCCAGGAAGAGTTGTCCGACGGCAACTTCACCTGGGAGCAGTTGAAGATCATGCGGATCAAGTTTTTAAGCGTGTACGGGAATTAGCAGCAGAAACAACATCTGGGTTGCTCCGTCACAAGGTAGCCAGCGTTTAAGCCCTGGCGCTGGCCCGGCAGTTGCCGCGATAAGCTTCGGCTCTTTTTCTAAAATCGTTCCAACGCAGGTCTGCCCAGAAAAAGCCGCTTTGAAAAGGTTGTTTTTAGCCTAAAACTCCTATTTTTGCCGTCCGCTACCCGAACAGGGCAGTCAGGGATGGTGCGGTAGCTCAGTCGGTAGAGCAAAGGACTGAAAATCCTTGTGTCGGCGGTTCGATCCCGCCCCACACCACATTTAAGTTTCAAATTAGTTCAAAAGCCTTCAAATCATTGATTTTGAAGGCTTTTACATTATAGACATTTCAGAACTATTCATTGTTTTTCAGTATTCTGGTGAGCTATTCGGTGAGTAAATTTTTCAAAAA
>CAZUWX010000015.1:44186-66046 GCA_964624205.1 uncultured Chitinophagaceae bacterium | reverse complement strand
ACCAGCCCGTCTGAACGTAAACTCCCGCGTTTGCCTGGCATCGCCAGGTGAATCCAGATTAATATTATAGGTGATCTCCCATTTACCGGCCACAGCATTATAGTCCGTTTGCCAGAAATCATTTCCATAGACCGATTGATCTATTCTTTCCCAACCGGCGTTCGTTTTTTGAAACAACTCAAAGCCTTTATAACCGCTCAATCCCGTAAAGGTGAGGGGAATATATCCGTGGCCGCCTGTCACCGAGAAAACCGCCGCATCATCCTCCGTCACCCGGATCTTCACAGGATAGCTGCTGATCAGGGAACCTGATGATACCGCAACTTCCAAATCATTTCCCTTTGCTTCCCTGTACACCAGTTTCCAGGTATTGGCGTCTGTGGCAAGGGCCGCAGCCAGATTCCGGTTTGGACCGTAATAATCATCCGCAAAAAGAGGGATCTGGAAAAGTTCAATTACAGCTTCAATATAGTCACCTTCCTGTAGGCTCGTACAATCGGGGGGAAGCGTGAGATTGATCAGGCCGCTGGACTCGCCATGACCACCTGAAGCATTGTACTCTGCAAAATAGGGGGGTGCATTATTCCTGCCATTTATCCGGGCTTTCCAGCTTCGGATCACAAAGCCACGGTTAGCAGGTTTGAAATCCTGCCCACCGGCAAACCTCGAATCGGTAAATGAAAACCAGGGGACTCTCCCCTTAACCTCCTGTTTGGGCGTCATGTACCTCGACTTACCCCCGATTGTTGCCTTCCATTGTTTGGCAAGACCCGTCTCATTTCCCCATGCCAGCACATCGGACTTCGTATAATGGTAAGTGGCGGCGGCCGCCTGGAACACAACGAAATCCTTAAAAGAAGTGTTTTTTAAAACGTTTAACCGGATCCTGTATATTCCTCTTGTAATATCGTCCGACCGCCCAACGGAGGCAGTATATTCAAAATCCATTGAATTATCGTCCATGATGCCCGCATAGGTTACCTCGGTAAAATTCGGGCTGTATCGTCGATACTGCGTTCGCATTCTGCTGTGCCATCCCCTGACTCCCGACGTTTTGGTATAATTAAAAAAATCAGCGCCACCCATGTTCCCGGTCCAACCCCACTTGCCACCTTTAATGCTCCGGATCATCAGCGGCCTGAAATCCAGCACCGGCGCACCGGCCTGATCCAAATCCGGCTCATACGTAATGCTTTCTCCCCAAGAGCCAATTGCCGCCTGGTCCCATTGCTGGTTATGCCCCCACCCCACCAGGCAAAGCTGTGCGTGGGATGCAGCGGGAACACCTCCCCACAATGCGTTGACGCCAGTATATTCCAGCTCGATTTCCGCGTTGGCCGGTATCGTCAGCATGAGAAGGCCGCGATACCAGGGTCCCCGGTTCAGATCCCCGCTAATCTTATCGTCATGCCAATTTTTCGAAACCTGCACAGGAATTCCTACCGGGTCCCCGTCTGCGTCTCTCAATATAGCAGAGAGGCCTGTTATGCTAAAAACACCGGTATTTCGTTCCTTAGCGAAATTTAACCGCACAGTTTTAGCCACAGATGAGGGGTTGGCGACTGAAAATCTAACCCGTTCCATTCTATCATTATTGTTTGGGGCGGATCGAGTCGTATCCGGGTCATTCCTCAACGCAATACGATGCCAACCCATATCCCTGTCATAGCTGACGGCCAGCGACCGAACCAACGGAGCTATCTGTTGAGCAGCTATTGCAACGGGGTGGGTCTCCTGGTTGATAATCTCCGCCAACCGGGTATCTATATCAGCGGCAACCGGATAAATGATCATTCCGGTACTTATTTCTTTTCCGGCCAAACATATCGCAGTTTCCTGCCGGCTGGCCCTTACCGTGGTTCCCGACACTTCCATCCCCGTTGCCCCCGTGGTCTGCATAACAACAAAACCGCTGCCGTCGAGGGGATTCTTCAGTACCACTACGTTGCCATTTTTAGCCACAATATTATACGCCGCGGGAAACTTATATTCAAGCTCTAATCCACGGTTTTTCAGATCAGTAACCGGAATTACCCTAAGCACAAGTGCCAGGCGATCCGGCCAGGACGAAATTTCCAGGCCCGTGTTCACACTATCACAATCCGTAAATCCCGACATTTTGTTGATAAACCTTCGTTGAAAATATTTGCCGGTCTCTATCAACTGGCAATCCGCAATATTTCCTGAACCGGAATGCCGCAGCCTGGTTCCGTCTATTTCCATCCCAAAGCTCAATAACCCAGCAGTCCCAAAGCCTGTTGCCGGAACACTTTCCTCATTCGTTTCTCTTAAAACCTCGTCTTCCGGCTGCTGCTTCCTGTTGATCACCAGATCCGTCAAATTGAGCTGCGCGTAGTTGAAAGAAAGGGAGTAGTGGCTGGTCTTGATAGCAAATGTTTTGTTACCGGTTTTTATTGTTTTTTCCCACCACATAAACGAATAATCGTTCTGATTGTGATAGTAGGTTAATGGCAATGATTGCGCGTTAACACCTCTTTCATTGAAAAAGAAAGAGGTCATCAACCACAGCGCTACACCCAGTAGTTTTAACTTTATCATCCTGCCATTATTTTTGTTTAAATCGTTTATAAAGCCATTCTCCGGTAGCATCCGCGAAGCCGTACCAATAAGTGGCCACCCCATAATCGAGTTCTGCAAACTCGTTGACCATGCTTCCCTGGGTCAGCACTTCTATGTCCAGCACCAGAGATGATGTAAACGGAATTGCATCCAAAGAACGAATCCTCGTATTAACGGTCGTACCCTGAAATTCGGGACCCTCCGGTATCTTTGGCTGGGCGTGGAAGGGCGCATCAAAGATCTGCCGATCACCCCATGCATAACCGTAATAGTCCTCACTACCTGTTCCGAACTGTGAAGGAAATTCCTCTCCATCAATAGACACTTTTTCCGGTCCTTCACCCCACCATCTGGGCGAATAGCTGGTAATGCTAAGGGTATCGCCAACATAGACCCCCCTTCCTTTAATCGATATAAAATTAAAATTTGGCGTAGGAAGATTGTTAATACCCCTGTCAAAACCCCAATTGCAATGAAAATACATGGATCGTTCATCCCACTCCCATGCCTGATAGCCGACCGACAGATCAACCTTTACCGCTTCCTTCCCCTCGCAAACAAGCTGAAGCTTGGCATTGTCCTTATAAGGCATTACCCACCGGCAGGACATGCTGCCGTCTTTCCCTACTGATCTCATCCAGTCGCCATAGGGGTTTAGACCTGACCCACTACCAAAAAAATCACCCACGGGACAGCTAACAGTCTCCTTTCCATCAAAAGCCAGCTTTAATATCGTTGTACGCAACGCGTCCTGTATATTCCTGCCGTCCATTTTCAGGGAAAGATAATTGATTGCCCTGCCGCCTGCTTCCAGCAAAACCTCCTCGGCGCTACCGGGCCCGATGCTTTTACCAACAAGTATCCTGGATACCAAAGAAGCTGCTTGAGGAGGTTCTAACGCCGCCGCAGTTTTCCGAAGCAATTCGCTATGCCGCTTATAGTCACCGACATTAAATGTTTCCACCTTTACGTTCTTGTCATAAGCCCGATACTGGACAATGTAAAACAGATCAGGCGGCTGTGCCCAGTCGCATTCGTTTTTATCCACTGTTATCTTGCACGCTTTTGCAAAAGGAATAGGCAGATAAACATTTCCGCCCCTTGCCTTCAGCGCCGCGAAGGGTGATCGCACAAAATCATTACCATAAAAGAAGTTCATCATATTCACTTCTACGGAGGGTCTGGCCTCTCCGTCAAAATAGATGCGCAATATTGCGTCTTTAGCCATATTGGGCGCCCACATACGGACAATTGCCCCAGGCCCCATGTGTTCCATCAACACCCATTCCCGTCGACCGCCACCTTTTTCCTCGATGCGCACAAAGTTACCGATTGCCTTATTACCGAACTGCCCGGGATTATGCCTGTCGTCAGTTTTTAACGCACTTGCCTGAAAACCCCGCCAATTTTCCAGGGGCCAGCGAGGCAGGGAAACAGGATCGCACATTTCCCGCAGCAGAGAGGAAAAACTTATCTTATCCGATGTATTAGGGCCCGCCCAGCGGCCGAAGCCAGACTTTGCTACCAGACCGGTCAATACACCACTTGTTGTTAGGCCAATAAAACTTCTTCTTTCCATACTATAATTATATTCGAAATGAGGGCAGGTCTGTCGTTCGTGCCATAGAATTGCGAACTCGTATTTCAGATCGCTTACATAAAGATCCCCCGGCTATCTTTTCCATATTACAGATAGCCCACACAACCCGGCAGGGAAGCCATACGAACGTCAGGATACAAATGACATTGCTGACCAGGGCGGACGGATTAGTTATACCCAGGATTTTCTACCAAGCTGGAATTGTTTGCAATTCTGGAAGTAGTGATGGGCAAATAATAATGTTTATCAAAAAATTTCTTTTGTTTTTCACCATCAACATTGTCTACTACCTCAATTTTATATTTGGGTGTACCCGCAGCATAGCTATTGTAATCGAGTAAATAAACAACGCCGCTGAATGGTCGGGATATTTTATCCACGGCAGTTCTCCAACGCCTCAGATCCAGCAGCCGGTGGCTTTCAAACGCGAGCTCAACCTTACGCTCATGGCGTACTTTCTCACGGTCAATAGACGTAAGCAGCGCTACTCCAGCCCTGCTTCTGATCGCATTGATCAAGGCCAGCGCCTCGTCCGGCTTACCCAGTTCCAGGCAGGCTTCTGCCTGATTGAGGAACATCTCACCCAGACGAAAGACCATCCAATAGGTATTGGAACTCCAGTTCCCGGGCATGTTCTTGGTTTCGTCAAGATACTTCATGATGCCGAATCCTGTGGCATAGGCTTCGAAGTTCGACTTGCCTTTTGCGGGGACGCCGTTATACGCACCCGAGGAAATAACGGTGCCATCCGGCTCAATCAGCTTCGAATAATTCCGTACCATATCGCCTTTCCAGGGTGTGCTTTGGGTATAGATGGACGCAAAGAACCTGGGTTCCTTATTGGCGAAGACCTCTTCGATAGTCCAGAGTCCGTCAGTGAATTTGTCTCTGTCAAACGTGCCTGGCGACCCGTCCACATTTTCAAACTCCTCGATCATCTCCAGATAAGGTGCGGCGGAATTTCCGGCCCAAGCAACAAAACCCTGGGGCCCTGTGAACATATCCCACCCGTGATCGAATCCAACCCCCTCCTGGCCGGAAAACTGCAAGGAGAAAATGGACTCCGGATTGGATTTATCCACAAATAGCTGCCTGAAATTCCAAACTTTGTCGTCCGGATATTTCTCATACAAGCTGTGCCCGCTCACCTTGATAAGCGAATCTGACGCGTTGTAGCATATATTCCAGAAACGATCCGCGTCGGCTGCAGGAATGCCATTGATGCCCTGTAGTTGAATTTCTCCCCAGGTAGCGATACTTGCAGCATACAGCGCGGCACGGCTTTTCAGGGCCATCGCCGCCCATTTGGTCGGATATCCGCCTCTTGTATTCTGCATAAAAGGAAATATCGCGTTCATTTCATTAATAATAAAGTCATACACTTCCACCTCTTTGTTGCGGGGCACAAACAGGTCCTCAAAAGGTTCGTCAATACTTTGGGCCGTAGTGATCAGGGGTACCCCGCCGTATCGTTTAACCATGGCAAAATAGCACATCGCCCTGGCCCACCGGGCCCTGCAAACCAGCTCCCTCTTTTGGTCGTCAGGCAGGGTAGACGTCTCCATCTTCTCGATAAAAACATTTGTTTCCCGAATAGTAGGATACAGCCAGAGATCTCCGAACCCACCATTTTTGTCTAACAATCCCGGGCCGTAGGTAGAATAGGTATAATACCAGGTAAAACCATGTCTGGCTTCGTCAGACATAGTGATCCAGTCGTGCATATACCATAGTCGCGTAGCTATGGAAAGGTCTCCGGCGGAAGGATTGACCTCGCTGAACATAAATACCATTTCCGATAGCGTCTGATCCAGGTATGCTTCCGCGAGCCTGTTATCGTTCCACACATTCGCTTCGTTGATGATATCGATCGGTTGCTTATCCAGCACTTTTGAGCAGGAGAGCAACGACATAAAATAAATGGCTACCAGGCAGCCTTGTATAGTTTGTTTCATTGTGCCAATAATTTAAAAGGTTACATTTAACCCTAACGTTAATATTTTCTGCTGCGGATAGCTCAGTCCTGCCCTGACTCCCGAAGGGGCTTCCGGATCAATGCTGAACTTGTTCATCCCGCTGAACGTAAACAGGTTAGTACCTGAAAAATAAATCCTCACATTGTTAAGCGCTACTCTGTTAAGCAAAGACGCCGGCAGATTATAGCCAAAGCTCAGTACTTTAATCCTGAGGTAGCCTGCATCATAAAGCCAATAGTCCGACGTAAAATAGTTATTCGGCTTATTGCCTATATATACGCGGGGCATTTTTGCATCCCTGCTATTATTGGTCTCTGTCCATCGCATATCGTAAATAATCTGGGGAATATTCCCCTCATTAGGCGTCTGGAGGTTCAGCATGTACTGATAGCGGGTAGCGCCCTGACCGAGTATGGAAAGATCAAAGTTGCGGTAGGCGAGGTTCAGATTTATCCCGAACATTACCTGCGGGGTGCTGGTAGTTCCAATCTGCACCTTGTCCCGCCAGTCAAGCTTGTTATCGCCGTTTTGATCCACATACTTAATATCGCCTGGCTTCAGGGTTGCATTTCCTTGATTATCCTGATCCAGTTCGTATTTGGCTATTTCATCCGCAGAAGTAAAGAGACCATCAGACTGGTAACCAAACCACCTGTCTGCCCAATTTCCCGAAACCTTGTTGATCCTGATAGCATCCGGATCGGTATACTCCGGCTCTTCATAATGATCCCATCTGGCACGCGCATAGGAAATATTCCCGGAGATATCATATCGAAAATCCCTGCTGATATTGTTCCGGTACCCCAGCATCAGTTCAAAACCGCGATTATTTTGGGAGTTGATGTTTTCCTGGGGAAGGGTAGCCCCAAAAGTATTGGGCAGCGACAAGATCCGGGTGGCCAGTATATTCCGGCGATCCCTGTAAAAAACATCAAATTCTCCATAGAACTTATTCTGAAAAGCGGAAAAATCGATACCAGCATTGTAGATCGTCATATCCTCCCAGGTAATGAGCCGGTTTTCCAGACCTCTTGCCAGCAGTCCGGTCCTGGTTTCTCCATTTACTACATATCTGTTGCCAAAATTAAACCCGGTAATGTACTGGAATGCACCAATGCCGTCAAAGCCTGACTTGCTATAGCTTACTCTCAGCTTAAGATTGTCCAGCCAGTTGATATCCTGGGCGAAGGACTCCCTGGACAATATCCATCCTGCAGAAACGCTGGGAAAAAGGCCCCATTGTTTACTAATAGGGAATTTCGGCGAGCCGTCGTACCGCATGGTCGCTTCCACCATGTATTTATTGTCGTACGCATAGTTAATACGTCCCACATAACTCAGCCGCCCTGTTTCGGAAGCACTGCCGCCGGAAGACTGTGAAGTGGCCCCTCCCGCAAAAAGATAATCTATTGCGGTGCTGATAAACCCATTATTGCCTGCCGAAATATTCTGGGCGCGATAGCTGGATGCTTCCGTCAGCAACAACCCCGAAATGCTGTGCTTTTGGGCGAAGGTCCGGTCGTAATTCAGAAAAAGTTGTCCGGTGATATTGTCCGTTTGACTGTAGCCCTCATTCAGGGATGTTGAAATCGCACCGGCCTTTTCCTGGTAGGTGTCGGACTGAGGCTCATACGTCCACATGCTGTATTGTTTAGCCCAGCTCTTCGACTTGGAAGAATTATTAATGTAGTTCAACACACCCTTTACGGACAGTCCCTCTATAACGGGAATATCGTATTTCAGTCTCAGGGTAGAAAATATCTGATTACTATTGTTGTCCCTGTACCCGCCAAGGTCGCGGGTCGTATTCGCTACCGTGGAGGTGATGATCCCTGTGTAGGCAATCCTCGAAGGATCAGGAAGAGAGGAAGGGTAAACTGGCTGGGACTCCTGCAGATCCTGCCACAAGCTACTTTGTGAGCGATGGGGTGCCTTTAAATCCGTTTTAATATAAGACAGGTCGAATCCTACCGAAAAATCCCGGGTGATCTGGGCATCAATATTCGAACGGATATTATAACGGTTCAGCTGATTATCGCCGCTTTTATACATTCCCGTCTGGCCCGTATACCCCAGAAAAGTGAAGTATTTGACGACGTTGTTGCCCCCTCTGAAGGAAAGGTTATGCTGCTGGAACGGCGAGTATTTGCTCATAACCGTATTAAACCAGTCCGAGCCCCCGTACCCCGGCTCGGTGCCTGCTTTGAACTTCTCGACATCCTCTTCGGAAAACCGGAGGCTGGATGGTGCAACACCGGCATTGACCTGGCCTTCCCTGATGAGCGCTGCATAATCGCCGGCATTCACCAGGTTTGGATACAGGGTCAGCCCCTGCTGCGCGACCGAGCTATTCAAGGTGATCGTCGGCTTTGAAAACACGCCCCGTTTAGTGGTGATCAGCACAACCCCGTTGCCGGCACGGGCGCCGAATATCGCAGCAGATGCATCCTTTAATATAGAAACCGATTCGATCTCATTCGGATCAATATTATTCATGGACGACTCCACTCCATCAACAATGATTAACGCAGTTCCAAACCCTCTGATATTAATGCTTGCGAAGTCATTCCCCGGTTCGCCGCTACCCTGCTTGGCTATTAAGCCGGGCAAACGGCCTGCAAGCGTCTGGCTCAGGTTGGCCGATGATGCTTTTGTCAGATCCGCCGCCTGGACGGTGGAAACGGACCCTGTTAGGTTTATCTTTTTCTGCGTACCATATCCTACCACTACCACCTCGCCGAGATCGGCACTCAACGATTGCAGTGCTATATCTACCGTATTTTTCCCCACAATATCTACCTCCCGGGCTTCCATATCTACATAAGAAAACACCAGCGTGGTGGCATTTTCGTCCACGTTGATCTGGAACACTCCATTCGCATCCGTTATAGTGTAGGTTTCTGTACCCTTCACCTGCACCGTAACGTTGGCGAGCGGCTCGCCATTTTCATTGCTCACTTTTCCGACAATTTTTCTGGGAGGGCGCTCGTCCACGCCGGTAATGACTACCAGCCTTTCTCCGATCAACCGGTAATGCAGTCCGGTTTTACTTAGAAGCGCGTCCACCACGTCGCGGACGGGCACTTCGGAGCCCCGGAAAGTGATCCGGGTGTCTCGTGATATCTTAAGGCTGCTGTACACAAAGCGGTAATCGCTTTTATGCTCCACCTCTTTGAGTGCCTTTTCCAGCTTCGCGTTCTGAAAATCCACCGTGATCCGGTCCTGCGAATACGTTCGCGCCGAAACCTGCACACTTATCAGGATGAAGAGGAAGCTGAATTTCATAAGCAGCAGCATTTTTAGCACTCCCGGCTGCCAGGGAATGCCATGAAAGTGTCTCGTTTTTTTCATACTTTCGCTTTGGTTTTTGTACAGTTGCAGGCGCCAACACCACTTGATACCTGCTTCTGTTATTAGTAAAAACTGAAAGGGAGGATCTTTCTTCCCTTTCATTATTTTTCAACGCTTATTTGGTTATCGTTTTTTGTATAATTAAACTCATAAGAAAGCTGTAACGCTTTCAGCACTTCTTCGATACTTTCCTTTTCAAAAGTCGCCGTAAAGCGGTATTTCTTCACCGCATCATCTTTAAACCCGATGCTCACCCCATACTGCCGCTCCAGGGTATTCTTCAGATCCTCAAAGGTCTCATCATTGATTTCGAGCCTGTCCTGGGTCCACCCTGTCTCAATTACGGAGTTACCATCGCCGCTGATCGTCAGGGGTTTTACCACGGACGAAACGGACGGTAACGAGGACGGGCTGGCAACATTCAGCACCTTATCAGGATAAGACAAGACCATCTTCTCATTCGGCTTTAACACCAGTTTGTTACTGCTGTCGCTTCGGAGCGTTATCTCCACTTTTCCTTTTACCAGCGATGTTTCGCTGATCTTATCCTCGGCGTATGATTTAACATTGAACATCGTGCCCAGGACTTTTACGTCAAAATCCTTCATCCTGACTATAAAGGGAGAACCGGTATCATGTGTAACATTGAAGAAAGCCTCCCCCTCCAGACTTACCGTTCTGGTTTTATTGCCAAACGCACTGTCTACCCGCAGCATCGATCTTGCATTCAGGATTATCCTGGTGCCGTCCGGAAGCCAGACTATTTTTTTCTCCCCCGCCGCAGTCTCAACCCGGCTGCGCCGGTCCAGCGTATCACTTTTCGGATCCGTCTTTGCCGCCACTTCGTTATTTGAGTCAGCTATAGGAGAGTGCATCTCACTCCCCAAAAACATCCAAAGAGAGATGCCGGCTATCACCAGTACCGCCGCAGCTATCCACCACAGCGTTTTCTTATTTTGTACGGGGAAGGGCTGCATGACTACATATCTCCCTAGTGCATCCTGACCGGCATACCGCTGCGCTTCCTTTTGTTTGATCATCTCCATAAAGTGCATCAGCGACTTCTTTTTCTCCTCCGCATGCAGCACTTTTTTTATTCCCAGCACAAAAGCCCTTGCCTGCTCTACCTTTTCTTTTTCAAAAGGATAGTGCTGAAGATAGCCTTCCCACCGAGCCCTATCCTCCGGATTCCCCTTACAATAGTTAATAAACGAATCGTCAGTAATCAACTCCTCAATTGAGAGCAATCCGGGCATATCCAGCGCATTTGTTCCGGGTAGAGACGGAGAAACACGGAAAGTTTACCAACTTTTCCCGTTTTTAATTGGAAAGAAGTAAAATAAGAAGAAGCGTGCGATAAGCAGAAAAGCTTTCGGCACCCGGATGGGCTTTCATTTCGCTGCGAAGCATTTTTATTCCCTCGGAAAGATTATTATAGATACTGCGGACCGACAAGCCGGTTCTACGGCTTATTTCTTCATTACTCAATCCTTCATAGTATTTTAAAAAAATCACCTTCTTGCAACGCTCGGGAAGCGTACGGTAGGCCTCGCTTAATTTTTTTACCATCTCCGCAGACAGCTCATTTTCTTCGATCAGCCGGTCCACCGCCTGTTCGGAGATTTCCCGGTAAATAAATCCTTGCTTTTCATGCTTCAGCCGGTGCTCCCGATGGTGATCCACGAGCCGGCGTTTAAAAGACGTGATAATATAGGCCCGCGGATTGCTGACAGCATCAAGGTCTATTTTCTTTTCCGCGAAATCAAGGAAGAGCTGATTAATTATGTCTTTCAGCGTCTCCAGCTCCAGGCCATGGTAAAAACCTGTTGTAATAAGGTATTCATACTCGCCGCTATAATGTGCGAAAAGGCGGTTAAGATCAAAATTTGTAATGTTACCGTCCATGCTCATGCAGAAAGTTTTCGAAAAATACCCGATACCCCTGTAACAGCGCCGGAAAACCGTTTGTTGGCGCGGCTGTTCAGAATAAAAATAAAAAGAAAACCTGAGTAAATACAAAAAGACTCTATATAGCAAGCGGATATCTTACTACTGTACAGGCTACAGACCTCAACCAGGATGCCACACTACGGGGACTTCCGGCCTCTCCGAAGACGGAAGAAGATAAACAGGGTTACCTTCATCGGCCTTTATTGGGAAACCTTTTTATACGCATCGACCCCGCACCGCAACCAGTTGGCGAATTCCCGCGCGGAAGGCGTATAGCCCTTGGTTTTAGTGAGTATCTTTTCCGAAGGATGGATGATGGCGTATTGCGGCTGTGAAACGGCATCAAAATTTTCGGATTGAAAGGTTGCCCACCGGTCGCCCACCGTCACGATCTTTTTCTCAACCCCCGCTTTTGTAGTGTATACGAACTGGTCCGCAGCCGGCAGCGGCTTGCGCTCGTCTACATACAGGGAAACGATCACAAATTCATTTTTTACCAGGTCGGCCACCTTTTCATCGGTCCATACATTTTCTTCCATCCTTCTGCAGTTCACACAGGCCCAGCCGGTAAAGTCGATCAACAAGGGTTTGTTCTCCTTTTTTGCAAGTTCCAGCGCCGCCTGGTAATCGCGGAGCGGCTCGATGCCGGTTTCGCAGTTCACCGGTTGCGCATAAACGCTGTAGCACAGCGGAGGGGGAAAACCACTGATCAGGCGCAGGTTGGCTGCGGCAGAATTGGTGAGCCCCGGCACCAGGTACAGGGTTGCTGCCGCAAAAAACAACAGAAAGCCAAGCCGGGCGCCCCGGATCTTTTTTACGGGAGAATCATGGGGGAACCGGATCTTCCCTGCCAGATACAGCACGGTAAGCAGGCCGATCAATACCCAGGCGCCGATGAAGACTTCCCGTTTCAGGATACCCCACTGCTGCACGAGGTCGGCGTTTGACAAAAACTTGATGGCCATAGCCAGCTCCAGAAACCCGAGCACCACTTTGACGGAACTGAGCCAGCCCCCGGATTTGGGAAGCGACTGCAGCCAGCCAGGGAACATAGCGAACAACGCGAAAGGAAGCGCCAGGGCAAGCCCAAAGCCGGCAAGACCCACCGTCAGCGGCCAGGCCCCCTCAGAAGCGGTTCCGGCAAGCAAAGAACCCAGGATCGGGCCCGTGCAGGAGAAAGAAACAATGGCTAGGGTCAGTGCCATAAAAAAAATGCCGCTGATGGTTCCCATGCCCGACCGGGCGTCAATCTTATTGGCCAAACCTCCGGGCAGGCCTATTTCGAAATAGCCGAAAAATGAAAGTGCAAAAAACACGAATATGAGGAAGAACAGGATGTTCAGCCAGGTATTAGTGGAGATATTATTCAGTATCTCGGGGCTGACATTGCCCACCAAATGAAAGGGTATGCTGAGTAGCACGTAGATCAGAAAAATAAAAAAGCCATAGAGCACCGCATTAAAAACCCCTCTTTTCCGGTCCTGCTTGGTAAAAAATGAAACCGTCAGCGGGATCAACGGAAATACGCAGGGCGTAAGCAGGGCAATAAAGCCCCCCAGTAGCCCCAACAGGAAGATCCCCGCCAGGCTTTTCCCGCCCGATCCCTCATCCCCACAATCACTGACAGGATGCTCCAGGTCGAAAGCATCCACCTTGATGACGATGCTGGATGCTACCCCCCCTTCGAGGGGCACCGAAAACGAATAAGGTGTAAGGGGATAGAATTCCTCTCCCCTGCCGTAGGTATAGTTCAGTTTGCCCATCAGCACGGCTGGGGGTACCCCCTGGATGGTGATCGTGACCCGGAAAGTCGCAGGGCCTTCATATATCGAAAAGGGGGCATTGTCGAACAAAGGATTGCTAATGGTAACGGCATCGCCGGAAACCCCGAAACCGGGAGCCACCGACACTGAAGAATCAAAACTGAGCTCGGTAGAAGGCACGTCAAAGATCGTTTCATTCGGGGCATACAACTGCCAGGCACGGTTGCCGGGGGTGGTAAACTCCAGCTCATATACTCCTTCACCCGTTCGCTGGCTGCTCACCTGCCACTGGTAGGCGGTGGTATCCTGGGCATTCGCAAATGCCGGAGAAAAAAACAATAGAAAAACAAAAAGGCGGAGCAAGGTCTTTGGTATCAGCATAGCAGGTTTGTCAGGGTGAGCATTGACTTAAACCGCTCAAAAGTCAATCTTTTAAACTTAATAAAACACTAAATATCAGATCTGCACAGGCATCAATACCAGCACCTGCCCGGCGGTCGCGGCAGCGGAGAACTTCCGGATACCGGTCTGCCGGCTCACCCGATCTTGTACCTGCCTATATCCCTGGCGGTTACGCTCAGGCGGGAGAGGCCGCGGCAGTTTCCGACAGCAGCAGCGAGCGCAGAATGATCTTTCCATCGGTATTCCCGAGTGCATCGGAAGCAGCTCTCTCGGGATGCGGCATCATGCCAAATATATTACCCTCCCGGTTCACGATGCCGGCGATGTTCCGGAGCGAACCATTATGATTGTCAGCAGCCGTTACGTTACCCTCAGCATCACAATAGCGGTACAGCACCTGGTCATGGTTTTCCAGCTCATCCAGCACGGCTTCGCTCGCGAAGTAGCGTCCCTCTCCGTGTGCGATCGGGATCTTCAGGACACGGTCGGTACCCACTCCCTTAAGATATATATTCTTGCAAAGGAATTGCTGGTTGATATTCCGCAGCAGCACACCGGGCAGCAAATGCGCTTCGCAGAGGATCTGGAAACCATTGCATATCCCCAGCACTTTCCCGCCTTTCCCGGCAAAACCGATCACACTTTGCATCATGGGGCTGAACCGGGCTATTGCGCCGCAACGCAGGTAATCACCATAGGAGAATCCACCCGGCAGTACGATACAATCTTCGGTGGAAAACATGCTAAGGTCTCTGTCCTTATGCCACAACATCACCACCTCCTGGTTCAAATCGTCCTGCAGCGCTTCCTGCATATCCCTGTCGCAATTGGAACCGGGGAAGACTACTATACCAAATTTCATTCGTCTATTATTTGTTTTTCAATGGTCAAACGGAACTCCGCATAAATATCCTTCTGTGTGATAAAGCTTATCATGCTTCGTTTGTGTCCGCGTTTTTACAAATTTAGGAAGAATTACCGGCTCACAGCCCATAAACAAGATAAACGGCGTAGGCAAAACCGATCCAGTGGAGAATCAGGGGCAGGGTCTTTTTAACAGGATAAAAATACATGGCAGCGTGAAAAATCGCCAGCGGCATCAGCCCGAACATCCAGTTCACATATCCGAAACCACCGCTTATCAGGATGATTGCCGTAGAGATGATCAGAAATAACAGAAGAAGGCTCCAGCTTTTACGGATCTGGATCAGCATCTTATTCAGATTAACCTGAACATAATACCCCCCGATAATGAAGGGGATCACGAGCAAGGCCACACTCGCGGTCGCCAGGATCGAATCCGGCATTGCGGGGAAATCAACAGCGATGGAAGGAAGCAGGTATTTCCAGTTCCATCGGCCGGTAATAATGGGTTCCAGGGCCAGAAAATAGTAAGGGGTAGTGATCCCCAGGATGCCGATCACCCACTCCCGGATGCGGAAGGGCCGCATAATAAAAAGGGCTATAGGGATCAGCAGGATATACACGACGGCCGGCTGATACAGGAGCGAAACCAGCCCCATCAACAGCCCCGTATTAAATATCGCGGATGCAGGATGGTAGGCATTATAGAAGTTTGCCATCCGGTGAAAGATCAACACGAGCAGCGTATTAACCAGCAGCGGTGCGGAAAAATGGTTCCACTCCATGAAAAAAGTGCTGATGAGCAGGAAGGCCATGCCCGGGAGAAAATTGGGGCGGGGTAGCAGTTTTTGCCGGATGCAGATACGGTTTATCAGGATGGCCTGGGTGAACAGCAGTAGAAATGCCATGATCCCGTATATGAAGTCCGGAATATGCAGCGGGTCCAGCAGTCGCAACAGGAGGCGATACAGATAATGGTCCTGTTCCTGTTGCATTGCTCCCGCAGCAGGATGGAGAAGGATCCCAAATTTCAAAACCAGTCCGTAACCCAGTAAAATCAGACTATTGCCCGGATTTTTCTGTCTGAATATGCCTACCACCCGCTAAATTTTGCTGCTTTCTAAAAATCAATTTTAGCGAAAATAAGATAGTTCCGGTATTGGCAAGGCATAACTATACTGCGGGCACTTACTTGTTTGCCGTATCTGGGCATGAATTCGATGTTGCGGTTCAGATTCTTGAGTGTGGGATGCCGGGTGATCTTTCCGTCCGCGCCGATGCTCTGATCGTTGAGCAGCAGGGATCGCCGCTCCCAGAGGTTAAACAGGAAATGCAACTGTCCGCCGGTGTTCATTAACTGATAGGAGATCAGCCCGTCCGACTGGTCGTCGAACTGGCTTTTGTTGATCACATTGCTCCATTCCAACGCGTCGTGTTCATTAAAGGACAGGATCAGGATGTTCTCTGCATGGAATCGCGTGGAATTGTTCCCCCAGCGGTTCCAGGGCATGCCATAAGAATAATAGTAAGGCGAATAATAATAGGAATTGAACGGCGAGGCCCAGGGGTTATTCCAGCCCATGTAGTCCCAGCGGTTAAAGGGCCCGCCGCCCCGCGAGGAGCTGTACTGGGATTCCGCAGCCAGCAGGAAACCCCCGTCTTTGCGTACAATGATGTCCCGGATAAAGTAGTTGTTCATGGCAGTCCGCAGGTTTTCGTCCCGCCCCTTGGCCTCTGCCCGGAGTTCATCGCTGAAAGGTAGCGCCATCTCTTTGAGTATGCGCGATTCATTCCGGTCCCAGACCACGGTGTACAATCCCTCGATATTGCCGCGCCGCTGCCGGTAGTAGAGCGCCGTAAAAAGATAACGGCTATTGGTATTGTCTACTTTGATCATGATATCGTCCAGCACCCGGTCGCCGGTTTTCATATCGTGGATGGTAAACTGGGTGGCTTCTGCCGCCTTGGTGACGAGGCTGAGGTCGCGGATATAATTGCCGCCGCCCTTTCGCACAAACTTTCCGAACACCAGCCCACCGTTATTGTCAAGAAGAAATTCGGTGAAATAATCATTACGCTCTTCCATGGGTATACTGAGCTGGTGGCGGTGGCTGAGATGGAGGTTTTCATCAAACAGCAGGGTGGTGAAAAGAAAATTCTTCGGATTGCGGCTGTTGATCTTAAACACCATGATCTGCTTCTTATCGTCGCTGTACACGGTAGTATATATCTTATTGGTGGCCGCCCACCCGATCCGGGTGGTGTCCAGCTCCAGCGGTTTATGCAGCATCTTTCCCTCCCCGTCTACTTTGACTGCCATGCAGTACACGATATTTTTCTGCTGATACTGATAGATCATCCAGGCCACATCGGCGTAGGGAATAAAGTCGACATTGATCCATCTTTCCCGTTCGGGGTTCAGATCCACGTTTCGCGCAAGTTTCATCCCGTCGTCGTAAACCGCCAGTTGATAGTCGTTCCGGTTATTCTTATACACGAGTGTATTTCCGCCCACTTTTCCAATAATCTCAAAATTGGTGCGTTTATTATCATTCCTGTCCGGTTCCGAATAAGAGATCTTCTGCGCCCCTGCCTGGAAGCAATACGCAAGGAAGACCAATAAACCAATCAACTGTTTGCGCGCGTTCATGGTGATCATTTGCTGAAGTTTGAAGTTAGGAGAAATACTTGTCCCGCGTACGCCGGCCAGCCGGAATAAAGGTTTTTTTAAGTTAAATTATTTTTTCCCTATACCTTTGAACCGTGGGTAAAAATACCAACAAAGTCAGTGCCGCCGGGCTTTTAATTGCGTTGGGCATTATATACGGAGACATCGGTACTTCCCCACTCTACGTATTCAACGCCATCATTGGTGGAAGGTTCATCAGTGACGATCTGATCATCGGCACACTATCCTGTATTATCTGGACGCTCACCCTGCAGACCACCCTGAAATACGTATGGCTGGTGCTGAAGGCAGACAACCGGGGTGAAGGCGGCACATTTGCTTTATATGCCCTGGTCAGAAGAAAGCGGAAATGGCTGGTGATACCGGCAATGCTGGGAGGCGCTGCGTTGCTGGCCGATGGCGTGATCACGCCCCCGATCTCCATCACCTCCGCAGTAGAAGGGCTTCGGGAGCTCCCCGCACTGAAGAACCTGGGCGTCGGCGGGGAAGACCACACCATCGTGGTGATCGTCATCAGCATACTGTCGGCATTCTTTTTCCTCCAGCAGTTTGGCACGGCATCCATTGGCCGGCTGTTCGGACCAGTGATGCTCATCTGGTTTACGATGCTGGCGGTGCTGGGAGTATACCACATCTTTGACGACCTCACCATCTTTAAGGCCCTGAGTCCCTGGTACGCCATCAACTTCCTGGCCACCTATCCCCACGGATTCTGGCTGTTGGGAGCGGTATTTCTTTGCACCACGGGGGCAGAAGCGCTGTATTCCGACCTGGGCCACTGCGGACGGGGCAATATCCGCATCTCCTGGATCTATGTAAAATCCTGCCTGCTACTGAACTATTTTGGCCAGGGAGCTTTCCTGATGGCCAATTACGACGGCATGCTGATCATTCCTGAGCTAAAGGCTGAGCTGGGGATCAATGCTTTTTACGACCTGATGCCGCAATGGTTTATTATCCCGGGGGTGTTGATTGCCACCTCTGCGGCCATTATCGCCAGCCAGGCCATGATATCCGGTTCATTCACGCTTATCAGCGAAGCAATGCGACTGAATCTCTGGCCCAAGTTCAAGATTCGCTATCCTTCCGAAGAAAAGGGGCAATTGTTCATCCCGGGGATCAATATGATGATGTTCGTCGGCTGCGTGGCGGTGGTATTATATTTCCGGGAGTCTTCCAGCATGGAAGCGGCATACGGGCTGGCCATCATCCTGACTATGATCGCCACCACCATCCTGTTTGCCAATTACCTGGTGGTGAAACGGGTAAAACCCATCTTCATTTATCTTTTTCTCAGCGCGTTTTTTGTCATTGAGTCGGCCTATCTCGTGGCACTGATGCAGAAGTTCAGCCACGGCGGATACACTTCCATTCTGATCGGCGGCCTCATGTTCACCATCATGTACGTCTGGTACCGGGCGCGAAAGATCAAGAACCGCTACGTGGAATTTGTGCGGTTGGAACACTATATCCCGCAGATGCAGGAGCTCAGCAACGACCGTTCAGTGCCCAAATATGCCACCCACCTCGTGTACCTCACCAGCGCCAACAACCCCAAGGAGATCGAGCACAAGATCACCTACTCCATTTTGAACAAAAAACCCAAACGCTCCGATATCTATTGGTTCGTTCATGTAGATACCCTCGACGACCCCTATACCTGCGAATACAAGGTTGACCATATTATCCCCAACGACATCATCAGAATAGAATTCAGGCTGGGATTCCGGATCGAACCCCGCATCAACCTCATGTTCCGCAAAGTGGTGGCAGACCTGGTCGACAATAAGGAGGTGAACATCACCAGCCGGTATGAGTCGCTCGAAAAAAAGAATGTGGTGGGCGATTTCGAGTTCATTGTATTGGAGAAATACCTCAGCCAGGATAACGAGCTGCCCATCTTTGAAAGGATCGTCATGAAGCTGTACTTCTGGATCAAAGAGGTCAGCCTCTCCGAAGAACGTGGCTTCGGACTCGATCTGGCCAATGTAACGGTGGAAAAATTCCCGCTCATTGTAGCCCCTGCCAGCCCGCTCAGCCTCACCCGGGTAAACAACGAGGAGGAAAAATAACAGGGATGTTATTGCCTGATTCGCCTATACCGGCACGATCAGCGTTCCCTTGTTCTTCCTGATCTTTTCGGGAATGGAGGAGATCAGCTCCCGGTGAAAAATATCCACCAGCCTCTTTTTCACAAAATCTCTGTGCACCACCATGCTCACCTCCCGCATCGGCGCTGGCTGGCGAAACTCCCGCAATAGCTGCAACTGGCCGCCACGCAGGTCCATCGTGGCAAGCTCAGGCAGAATGGTGATGCCATCATTCATCTCGACCATCCTTCGCAGGGTTTCAATGCTGCCCGCCTCGTATTCAAAAAGATTTCCCTTTTTTCCCGCTTTGCGCAACTCGCAAAGATTCATGATCTGCGAGCGGAAACAATGCCCCTCTTCCAGTAACCATAATTTCTGCGGATCGATGTCTTTCGATAGCAGGTAATGTTTTTTGAACAGGGCATTCTTTTTGGAAACGTAGGCGATCAGCTTTTCGTAGAACAGCACGTGCTCACGGATCCCCTTTTCCTGCAGGGGCGTCACCAGGATGGCCAGGTCAAGGCGGCCGTCGCGCAGACGGGTGATGATCGGGTCGGTGGTGAGTTCATGCACGGTCAGTTTTACGCGCGGATACCGCTTCGTGAACGACTGCACAAACAGGGGAAGCAGGTAAGGTGCCAGGGTGGGTATGATGCCAACCTTCAGCTCCCCGGCGTGCACGCCCTTCCTGGACTCTACCATGTCTTTCAGCACCTCCGTTTCCGCAAGCACCTTGCGCGCCTGGGAGATAATCTCCTCACCCGCTTCGGTAAGCACCACCGGCTGTTTGCTCCGATCGAACAGCTTCAGACCCAATTCCTGCTCCAGCTTGATCACCTGCATGCTCAGCGTGGGCTGGGATACATGGCAATACTCCGCCGCCGCCGCAAAATGCCGCAGCTTGTCTATCGCCACTATATAATTCATCTGTGTTAAAGTCATATAGATAATATCTATGTAAAGATACAATCAATCAATAAAATTAATCAATATAAGTCCGGAAATTTGAGTGGGATCAGATAAAAACAACAAAGGAAAAATCACAGATCAAAGGATAAATCACAATCACTAAACAGAAACATAATGAATGCTTCAAAAAAACTGACTACTGCTTCCGGTATCCCCTACCACCACCACGAGGATACCATGAGTGTCGGGCCAAGAGGGCCCCTGTTGCTACAGGACTTCATCCTGCACGAAAAGATGGCGCACTTTAACCGCGAAAGAATCCCCGAACGGGTGGTACACGCCAAAGGCACGGGGGCCTACGGCACTTTTACCGTGACGCACGACATCACCCGATACACACGCGCCAAAATATTCTCCGCCGTCGGCAAACAAACAACCATGCTCGCCCGCTTTTCTACCGTGGGAGGAGAAAAGGGTTCGGCCGACTCCGAGCGGGATCCCCGGGGATTCGCCCTGAAATTCTATACCGACGACGGCAACTGGGACCTGGTAGGAAATAACACCCCCATCTTTTTCATCAAAGACCCCAAAAAATTCTCCGACTTTATTCATACCCAGAAACGGGACCCGCGCACCAACACAAAAAGCGCCACCATGATGTGGGATTTCTGGAGCCTCAACCCCGAAAGCCTGCACCAGGTGATGTTCGTGATGACCGATCGCGGCACCCCCCACAGCTACCGACATATGCACGGATTCGGCAGCCATACCTTCAGCTTCGTGAACGCGGCCAACGAAAAGTATTGGGTGAAATTCCACTTCAAAACCCGCCAGGGTATCCGCAACCTCACCAATGAAGAGGCCCTCCGGGTCAGAGGCGAAGACCCCGACCATGCGCAGCGCGACCTGGTGGAAGCCATTGACGCAGGCAATTTTCCCAAATGGGATATGAAAGTGCAGATCATGACCGAACAACAGGCAAAAAACTGCCCCTTCAACCCTTTCGATCTTACTAAAACATGGCCCCAGGCAGAATATCCCCTGATCGACGTGGGCACAATGGAACTGAACCGGATACCCGACAACTATTTTGCGCACGTAGAGCAGGCGGCTTTTGCACCCGCCCATGTGGTGGACGGCATCAGCTATTCGCCCGATAAGATGCTGCAGGGACGGATCCTTTCCTACCCCGATGCACACCGCTATCGCCTCGGCGCCAACTACGAGCAGTTGCCGGTGAACCGCTGCCCCTACGCAGTTAACAACTATCAGCGCGACGGGGCCATGCGCCTCGACGGCAATGGCGGCAGTGAGCCGAATTATTTCCCCAATAGCTTCGATTCCGTTGTGGCCGACAGCCATTACCAGGATGTGCCCGTGGCACTGGAATCGGCCGTTGCAGGATGGTACGACCGGAACGGCCCCGGAGAAAATGACCACTATTCACAACCCGGCATCTTTTACCGGAACGTGCTGAATGAAGGAGATAAGAAAAACCTGGTGCACAATATTGTGGCCTCCATGCGGGGTATCGCCGGACCGAAAAAAGACGAGATCATCAACCGCCAGCTCTGCCATTTTTTCCGGGCAGATATCGGTTTCGGCATAGCGATCGCAGCCGGCCTGGGAGTTAATATCGATCCCGCAGCCATGCAACATCCCGCTGCTGCCGGTCAGGCATAAACA
>CAZUWX010000015.1:0-44086 GCA_964624205.1 uncultured Chitinophagaceae bacterium | reverse complement strand
GGGGGAGCCAGGTGTTCAGAAAGAGGGGTAGCCGGGCGCTCAGAACGAGGCAATAAACGTTGATACACTAGCAGATCGGACTGCAAATCTTCCAACCCGATATAACTGCAGATGAGTGAATAAAGGGAGTCGAAAAACTATTGAAAACCGGTGAAATATCCCGGACGGAAGGCTACTCCTCCAGTATTGTTTTTTTTCGGCCGACCTTCAGTTTATACCCCAGCCCGATCTTCAGCGCGAGATTTTCTTTTTCATGGCCTACGGGAAAACCAAAACAGATGGGATAGTTGTATTCGGCCACCACCTCCCGGATGATCTCCTCCGCAGTGTTCCCGAAGGGCCGGTCGGTATCGCGGGTCTCGGAAAAATGGCCCACCATCAGCCCGGCCAACCGCTCCAGCTTGCCGGCGCGTTTGAGCTGCCGGAGCATCCGGTCGATATTGTACAGGTATTCCCCAACGTCTTCGATGAACAGGATCCTGCCCCTTGTCTTGATATCCGAGTCCGTTCCCACGCAGTGGGCCAGCAAGGCAAGATTGCCTCCCACCAGCTCGCCCACCCCTTCACCGGGCCGGTTAAAGGGATGAGCATCGCAATGATACCGTATTTTTTTCCCTTCCAGGCTATTGCGCAGGGCTTCCAGGTACATATCATCCCCCATCCGCCCTTCAAAGGCCCCGGCCATCGGTGCGTGCAAGGTGGCAATCCCGAAATTGGCATACACATGCGCATGGAGCGCCGTGATATCGCTGAAGCCGATCAGCCATTTCGGGTGCTCCCGGAATTTTTTAAAGTTGATCCGGTCGATGATGCGGCTCAGGCCGTATCCTCCCCGGCCAAACAGGATGGCCTTGATCTTTGGATCGTCGAGCATCAACTGCAGGTCTTCCAGGCGTTCGGCATCTGTTCCCGAAAAATAATTCCGGGAACCGGAGCCGACGGTCAGACCCGTTTTCACAGGCCACCCCCATTCGCGAAGGGTGTCCACACACGATTGTACCCGTTCGGCCGCCATATAACCGCCCGGACAAACCATCCCGATCGTGTCGCCGGGTTGCAGATAAGGTGGAATTTTGATCATATCAACTTATTTCTTGCAGCATACAGGAAGTGGCACTCACTTCCAGGCGATGCAACGCGCCGCATTTGAGTGCAAAATTATCGACCTGATGACCCACAGGAAAACCGAAACAGACGGGATACGCGTAGTCCTTCACTTTGTCCAGCACAATATCCTGTAAAACAATGCCGAACTCCTCTCCCGGGTCGTCCGGCTTTATCCGGAACCCGCCGATCACCAAACCCTTTAATCCCTCCAGCTTGCCCGTACGTCTGAGATTCCAGAACATCCGGTCGAGACTGTAAAGATATTCACCCGCGTCTTCCACAAATAATATCTTTCCTGCAGTATAAAGATCGGAGGCCGTGCCGGCCAGGCTTTCTATCATTTTCAGGTTGCCCCCTACCAGCACCCCTTCGCCTGTCCCCGGTCTGTTGAAGGCCGAAGGCACGGCCGTGTAACCCGTTTTTGTGCCCGACAAAGCCAGGTAAATGGAAAGGATGGTGTCTTTCTGTAACGAACCGGCGGTATCCCAACTATCCGGAAAGCTGTTGCACATTTTGGCGTGTATGCTTGCCACGCCCAACTGCCTGTTGAGGTGTGCGTGCAGCACCGTGACGTCGCTGAAACCGATGATCCATTTCGGGTGCGCCTGAAAATTGCGAAAATCGAGCCGGTCGATAATTCGGATCGTTCCATAACCGCCCCGCGCACAGAGAATGGCCTTCACTGCAGGATCATCCAGCAAAGCCTGCATGTCGTCCGCCCGCTCTTCGTCGCGGCCGCCGAAGCCGAAAAAACGGCTGCCGATCGTTTTTCCCACTCTCACCCGAAACCCCCACCGTTCCAGCAGCCGTGTAGCCGGGGTAATTCCCTCACGCGAGATATACCCCGCCGGTGAAGTGATCCCTATAGTGTCGCCCGCCTTTAGGTAAGGCGGTAATACGGGAAGCAGCGCCGGAGCAGGAAGGGCACCCTCTTGCGGGCCATCCTTAGTCTGCGATACCGGAAGGCCCGCGGGAATAGCAGCGCCGGCGTCGCCATAGGCACAAAGCGCACCCAGTCCTGTAGCGGCCGACAAAAAATCTTTCCGGTTCATTCAATAAATATAAATGATTTCATCATTGTTCCGTTTTCTGACGGCAGCGGATAAAAATGAGCGCTCCTTAAGAGTATATTTGCTCTTCAATTGCAAGAACGGATGAAAGACTACAAAAGATTACTCGTTACAGCGGCCCTACCCTACGCCAACGGCCCTCTTCATATCGGCCATCTGGCCGGCTGCTACATCCCGGCAGATATTTATTGCCGTTACCAACGCTCACAGCAACGCGACATTAAGTTTGTGGGGGGCAGCGACGAGCACGGGGTACCCATCACCATCCGCGCCCTGAAAGAAGGCGTCACACCCAGGCAGGTGGTCGACAAGTACCACGAGATGATCAAGAGCAGCCTGGCAGACATGCATATTTCTTTCGACATCTACTCCCGCACCTCCAGTCCCGTACACCACGAAACCGCCGCAGACTTTTTTAAGAAACTGTACGACGACGGCCTCTTCGAGGAAAAGGAGACCGAACAGTATTACGACGAAAAGGCCAACCTGTTCCTGGCCGACCGCTATATCACCGGCACCTGCCCCATTTGCGGCAATCCCAACGCATTCGGCGACCAATGCGAGAAATGCGGCTCCAGCCTGAGCCCCGAACAACTCATCGATCCCCGCTCCACACTCAGCGATGCCGTACCGGTGAAAAAGAAAACCACGCACTGGTATTTTCCTTTGCAGGACTATGAGCCCTGGCTGCGCGAATGGATACTGGAAGGCCATAAAGAATGGAAAAATAACGTATACGGACAGTGCAAAAGCTGGCTCGACAGCGGCCTGCAGTCCCGGGCGATGACCCGCGACAGCAACTGGGGTATCAAGGTGCCGCTCCCCGACGCTGAGGGAAAGGTGCTGTATGTGTGGTTCGACGCCCCCATCGGCTATATCAGCGCCACCAAAGAACTTACCGAGCACTGGAAAGATTACTGGTGCCGCGAGGATACCAAGCTGGTACACTTCATCGGCAAAGACAATATCGTATTCCACTGCATTATTTTCCCCGCCATGCTGAAAGCACACGGCGATTTTGTGCTGCCCGACAATGTGCCGGCAAACGAATTCCTGAACATCGAGGGAGAAAAGGTTTCCACCAGCCGCAACTGGGCCGTGTGGGTACACGAATACCTCCGGGATTTTCCCGGACAGCAAGACGTGCTGCGGTATGTGCTGTGCAGCAACGCCCCCGAAACAAAGGACAATGATTTTACATGGAAGGATTTCCAGGAAAGGAATAACAGCGAGCTGGTAGCCATTTTCGGTAATTTCATCAATCGCACCATGGTGCTGATGCACAAGCTGTGCAAGGGCAAAGTGCCACCCTTCCATAACGAACTGCTGGACGATACCGACCGCCAGTTGATTGCCGACATCCAGCAAACCAAGGTGAATGTGGAAGACGGCCTCGAACATTTTAAATTCCGCGACGCCCTGTTTGAGGCGATCGACCTGGCCCGTAAGGCCAATAAGTACATGCAGGATAAGCAGCCCTGGATCGTGGCGCGCGAACTGGAAAAAGACCCCTCGGCCCAAAAGCGGATCGATAACTGCCTGCACCTCTGCCTGCAGCTTACCGCCAATCTCGCCATCTTTATCCACCCCTTTCTTCCCGATACCGCAAAAAAGATCCAGCACATGCTGAAGGTGGTGGACAGGATGCTCGAATGGAAAAACGGCGGCAGCTTGAAATTACTCAGCGTGGGATACACCCTCAGGGCTCCGGAACTGTTGTTCCGAAAGATAGATGACGAAGAGATTGAAAAACAGGTGAATAAGCTGCGCTCAGGCGTGATAGACGGTCCCGGCTCATCTCCTGCCGGCACCGCACCGGCAGCTCCGCAAACAAAGGAGGCCGGCGTTGGAGATAGTTCAGGCACCCCTTCAACCGCAGGCGCTTCGCCAGCCACCGCGGGCGTACAGCCGGTAAAACCGCAGATCGTGTACGACGACTTCGCCCGGCTGGATCTTCGCACCGGCACCATCGTTTCTGCTGAAAAAGTCGCCAAGGCCGACAAACTGCTTAAACTGGAAATAGACCTTGGTTTCGAAACACGTACCATCGTGTCGGGTATTGCGCAACACTTCGGTGCGGATACCCTGCCCGGTAAACAGGTGATCGTCGTAGCCAACCTCGCCCCCCGGAAAATGAAAGGCGTCGAGAGCAATGGGATGATCCTGATGGCAGAAGACGCGGCGGGCAAACTACATTTCGTCAATCCCGATACGCCCATCGCGCCCGGCCTGAACGTTAGCTGAGCCCTGTACTAGTCCATCCGGCATATCCATCGCCGGCGTTTGCAATATTCCGCGGGGACCCGTCTGTTGCACCCGATTCCGGCGCCAGCTGAACCCAAAGGATCTGCAAATAATACGGGAATAAATTTTTATCTTCATGGGCAATAGTTGTTTAACTAACTAATTATGCATGGCTAATCGAATTATCAAACAAGTTGCCATATTGGGAAGCGGAGTGATGGGCTCACGCATCGCCTGCCTGTTTGCCGGCATCGGCATTCCGGTATTGCTGCTGGACAGGATCCCGGAAGAACTGAATGAAGAAGAAAAACAAAAAGGAGCAGCACTCACCGATGCGGCGGTACGCAACCGTATCGTGAACGAGGCGCTTGCAGCAGCCATTCGATCCAACCCCTCGCCTTTGTACACAAAGGATGCCGCGAAACTGATCACCACCGGGAATTTTACCGACAATATGGAAAATATCAGCAGTTGCGACTGGATCATCGAGGCTGTGATCGAGCGGCTGGATGTGAAGCAGGCCATCTTTAGCGAGGTGGAAACCCATCGCCGGGCGGAGACGCTTGTCAGTTCCAATACTTCCGGCATACCGATCCGCCTCATGGCCGAAGGCAGAAGCGAGGATTTTAAAAAACATTTCTGCGGAACGCATTTTTTTAACCCCCCGCGTTACCTGCAGTTGCTGGAGATCATTCCCACCCCGGATACCGACCCTGCCGTTGTAGATTTTCTGACCTGGTATGGCGACCTCCATCTCGGTAAAACGGTGGTGCGCTGCGAAGACACGCCGGCCTTTATCGCCAACAGGATCGGGGTGTACGGCATCCTGTCCATTTTTAAACTGGCTGATGAACTCGAACTCACGATCGACGAAATAGACAGCCTGACCGGCCCCGTGATCGGCCGCCCCAAATCAGCTACCTTCCGCACTGCCGACCTGGTAGGTATCGATACGCTCGTGAAAGTGGCGGACGGCATTGCCGAAAATTGTCCCATCGACGAAGCACGCGAAACCTTCCGTATACCCGCATGGCTGAACGACATGGTTGTCCGGCGCCGGCTGGGGGATAAGACCGGGGAAGGGTTTTTTAAAAAGACCCGCGACGCCGGAGGTGAAAAGCAGATCCTGGCGCTGAACCTGAATACGAAGGAATATGAACCGCGAAAAAAAACCAGGTTTGAGGCCCTGGAGGCTGCCAAGCAGATCGACGACCTCCGTCAGCGCCTGCGCACCCTCACTGCCGCCAAGGACAAGGTGGGGGAATTCTATCGTCGTTTTCATTACGGCTTATTTTCCTACGTTTCGCACCGGATACCAGAAATAACGGATGCGGTCTACCGTATAGATGATGCCATGAAAGCCGGGTTCGGCTGGGAGATCGGGGCCTTTGAAAGCTGGGATGCGCTGGGCGTGGAAACCACGGTGTCAAAAATGAAAGCAGAAGGCTTTTTTGTGGCACCCTGGGTGGAGCAGATGCTCGCCGCCGGATGCCCCTCTTTCTACAGGATAGAAAATAATAAGCGCCTGTACTATAACGTGAGCGAATCCCGCTACACCCCGGTTCCCGGTTCGGATAGTTTCGTGGTGATGAGCCATTTTGAGGATCAGACCGTCTGGAACAACAGCGCCTGTCGCCTGTACGACCTGGGAGATGAGATACTGGGGATGGAATGGAGCACCAAGGCCAACACCATGGGCGGGGAGGTGCTGGAAGGCATTCAGCGCGCCGTTACCATCGCGGAAGAAAAATACAGGGGCCTTGTTATCGCCAACGAAGGCCCGCATTTCAGTGCAGGGGCTAACGTGGGCATGATCTTCATGCTCGCCGTAGAGCAGGAATTTGACGACCTGGACATGGCCGTCCGCACCTTCCAGCACACGATGATGCGGGTGAAATATGCGGGCGTGCCCGTGGTGGTGGCGCCACATTCCCTGACATTGGGCGGGGCCTGTGAGCTCAATCTGCATGCCGACAAAATATGCGCTGCCGCGGAAACCTATATCGGCCTGGTAGAAGTGGGAGTAGGACTTATTCCGGCGGGCGGAGGCACCAAAGAATTTGTGCTGAGGGCCGCTGCAGAGACGCACCCCGATGAACCGGAAACTATTCCCCTTAAAAACCGCTTTATCACGATCGCAACCGCAAAAGCCTCCGGTTCCGCAGCGGAAGCATTCGAACTCGGCTTTCTCAGGAACGGCAGGGACATAATAGTCCAGCATCCGGGAAGAAGAATCGCCGTCGCCAAACGCGCCGTGGAAGAATGCTGGGAACAGGGATACCGCGCTCCCGTGCCGCCAACCGGTATCCGCGTGCTTGGCCGCACCGGCCTGGGCGCCCTCTATGCCGGTGTCAACGGCATGCTGAAAGGCGGTTACGCCTCCGGGCACGACGCGCTGGTGGCAAAAAAGCTGGCCTATATTATGTGCGGGGGAGACCTGAGCGCACAGAGCTTCGTTTCCGAACAATACCTGCTCGACCTGGAACGCGAGGCTTTTCTCAGTCTTTGCGGAGAAAAAAAATCACTTGAGCGGATGCAGAGCGTGCTGAAAACGGGTAAACCGATCAGGAACTGATTATGGGAGAAGTAGAACTACATACCGCCACTGGCGAATTGATCATCCGGTCGGTATTCTATTTTTATGGCGATGCGGCCTCCACCGCCCTGGCCGAACGCATCGCGGCAGAAATTGCCGATCACTGGAATGCACCGCAGGCCGCCATTACCCTGCGCAAAAAGACCTACGCGGTCTACTTTGAGATCACCGGCATCTATGAGCCCGCACTCAAACCACAACGCGTGTGGTACAACGACGATCCGCAATTGAATTTTTTCAGAATCGAGAAATACGTGATGGGAGACATCTCCTTTGTTGACGGGATCGGCTGCAACACGGGTTATTTTAAGTTCGACAATCTGCTCCAGACCTCTACCACGGCTGCTCACGAATACGGACATACGATCGGCCTGGCTCACCCCAAGGTTCCCGATATCAGGGGCGGCCATCACCCCGGCATCATGTACCCCCGCGGCACCCTCACGGATGCCGGACTTCAATACGACCCCATGGCCCAACCTTCCGCACCGGGAGGATTTCTTGATCCGGTACACCGTAGCGTGTCCCTGGATGATATCCGGCAACTCAATCTCCACAAGCTGGATTTTAACGAACACGGATTCGCCCGGTTGGGCGAGTTCTCCAGCATTTATCACGAAAAACACGAAGAGGGGTTCACCGAAAACTAGCGCTGCCCGCCTGCATCGTACCCACCGCATAACAATACACGCACTTTATTGCCGTCCTCCTTCGGCCAAATCAGGCCCGGGTACACGGCCTTTGCGGAACGATGTATACACCCTACCGGTTTATTGAACGAGGCGGTTCACGGCCGATACAATATCGGGATACAGGAACCGGAAACCGGTGGCCCGCAGTTTTGAGCTGTCTACATTCACGCTCTTCAGCACCTCGATGCTCATTTCGCCCAGGTAGATCTTCAGCGCAAATGACGGGACGTACACGGGAATAAAGGGTTTTTTCCGGGCTTTCGCCGCAGCCAGCACCAGCTCGCGATTAGTGGCCGGGGTCGGGGCAACGGCATTGTAGGTACCATTCATGTGTACGTTCTCTAAGGCAGCCGCGTATATCCGGCAGATATCGTCTATATGTATCCAGCTTATTACCTGCGCACCGCTGCCCAGGATAGCAGCTACTCCCGCCTTCATCGGCTTCACAAATTCGGGAAAAGCTCCGCCTTCATTGCTTAGTACCATACCCGTCCGCAAGATCACCAATCGTTTACCCAATTCCGTTACAGGTTGTACGCTCTCTTCCCACAGCCTGCAACTGTCTCCCAAAAAATCCCGGTAGGCGGGATCCGTTTCCTGAAAAGGACGCTTACTGCCTTTCGGATCGGGGCCGTACCAGCCCGTTGCAGCAGCAGACACCACCGTTTGCACCTTATTATCCGTGCGGCGAAGCGCATCCACAAGCAGGACGCCTGCCGCCACTCTGCTGCCGGTAATCTCCTCCTTCCTTTTTTTTGTCCAGCGTTTGTCGGCTACTCCCGCACCGGCCAGGTGGATCACATGGTCGGCCCGGCTGAGCTGGACCGGATCGATCAGACCCCGTGCCGGATCCCACACCGAATAGGTGATGCGTTCCTTTGCCGGTTGTGCCTTGCGCGTAAGGATGATCACTTCATTCCCCGCAGCAACGAGCAACCGGCTGAGCTGTGTGCCGATAAGGCCGGTTCCGCCCGTTATCAATATCACGCTCATACCGCCGGAATTGATTTCGCCACCGTCATATTAAACTTTAAGGTTTTATTTTTATAATAATATACAATCTTTGCCCGAGATAAATACACAAAAGATACAATGATGAAAAAGATATTTTCCCTTATGCTGTGCGCGGGCATGTTTTTTCCGGCAATGCAACCCGACGCGGTTGCGCAGTTGAGAAAGATACCCGCCGAAGTAACCGAATCTTTCAATGAAAAATATCCCGACGCCGCTAATGTGCAGTGGAAGGATCGGCTGGTGGGTTATACTGCGGAATTCACCATCCACGACACGGCATACCTCGCCAATTACAACAACAAGAGCCGGTGGGAAGGCACAGAGCACAATATCGACCCGGCTGACCTGCCCGAAGAAGTGAATGATGGGTTTGATAAAAGCAGGTATACAGACTGGACCATAGAAAAAGTAGACAAAATAGAGTTACCGGACAGCAAGGTCCAGTACCGGGTCCTGATCGCCAGTGGCGATATCAAAAAAAGAAACCTTTATTTTAACACCAAGGGGCGGATGGTCAAAGACAAGATCACGCTTTAAGCACCACCCATAAAAGCGTCGGCATGTCGAAAAAGACCCTGGCACCTCAACGCCCTCCCCTGCCGGCAATGGCACGGGCACCGCAAGATTTTCCCCTTCCGCAACGAACGCAGGCCTTCCAAACGGCCAGCCCGTTAAAACCGGCACTGGCACCGCAGGATTTTGTCTGCTCGCAACCGACGCAGGCCTTTCGAACGCTCCGCCTGCCAAAACCGGTACTGGCTTTCCTGCTTGTTCTGAGCTGCAGCTCCTTTGTGTCGTTCGCCCAGCCCTCGCGCTGGCAGCAACACGTAAAATACACGATGACGGTAGACGTAGACGCTGCCGCCAACCGCTTCGCCGGGCAGCAGCGACTGGAATACACCAATAACTCGCCCGATACGCTAAAGAAACTTTTCTACCATTTATACTGGAATGCCTTCCAGCCCAACAGCATGATGGATGCGCGCAGCCGGCACCTGGGCACCGTACAGGTGAATAACAGACCGGAGTGGGACAGCAGGGTGCAGGATCGTATCCAGCACCTGGATGAAACGGAGATCGGCTATCAGCAGATCAGCTCCCTCACCATAAACGGTGTGGAGCAGGAACGTATCCTGCACGAAACCATCCTTGAAGTGAGGTTGTCCAAACCGATCCTGCCGGGCTCCCGCACCGTCATTAACATGAAATTCAATGCCCAGGTGCCTTTGCAGGTTCGTAGAAGTGGCCGCGACGCCAAAAACGGCGTACGCTTCAGCATGAGCCAATGGTATCCCAAACTCTGCCAATACGATAAAGACGGCTGGCATCCCACCCCCTATGTCGCCCGTGAGTTTTATGGCGTGTGGGGCGACTACGACGTGAAGATCCGGATCGACAGGAACTATATCCTGGGTGGCACCGGCTACCTGCAGAACCCACAGCAGGTGGGGTATGGCTATGAAACCCCGGGCTCAACGGTAAACCGCCCTGCTGGTGATAAACTGCAATGGCATTTTGTGGCGCCGCAGGTACACGATTTTATGTGGGCTGCGGATCCGGAATTCAGGCATATTGTACGCAAGATCGACAAGGGGCCTTCTATCCATGTATTGCACAAACCCGGCAGAGAAGCGGAATGGGATGAGGTTGCCGATGCGGCGGAAGCCGTTTATCCTTATATCACACAGCATTTCGGCGCCTACCCTTATAAACAATACTCTTTCATCCAGGGAGGCGATGGCGGCATGGAATACCCAATGGCCACCCTACTGAACGGACCGGGGCTGGGAACGGTATTTCACGAATGGATGCACACCTGGTACCAGATGCTGCTGGGCACCGATGAGTCGCGCTATGGCTGGATGGACGAGGGATTCACCGAGTGGGCCACCGATAAGGTGCAGTACTATTACCGGGAAACCGTACAGCGAAAAAGATTGCAGAACGACGCTGCCGGCCTGCGTGCACTGGACTCCACCCAGCAAACCCTTCCGATTTTTCATGCGGATAATTACCGGGGATACTTCTACCTGGCATCGAGCAGACTGGAAGAGCCGCTCACCACCCACGCCGATCATTTTGAAACCAACACGGCCTACGGCCTGGGATCCTACGCCAAGGGCTGCGTTTTTGTTTCACAGCTCGGATACATTGTGGGAGACAAAACACTCGGAAAGATCATGCTGGAGTACTACCGGCTATGGCGATATAAACACCCCGACCCCGATGATTTTATTCGGGTGGCGGAGAACGTTAGTGATATACAACTGGACTGGTACAAAGAATACTGGATCAATACCACCAAAACAATCGACTACGGGATCGACAGCCTGTGGGAAGAGGGAGGCAAGACAAAGATCAGGATCAAACGGCTGGGTCAGATACCCATGCCCATCGATCTGATGGTGGAATATAAGGATGGATCCAGGGAACTCTTATATGCACCCATGTACCTGATGTTCGGTGAAAAGCCGGCAGAGGATGCGGACATGCCCCACACGGTATTTCCTGCCTGGAAATGGACACATCCCACTTACACGTTCGAGATCAACAAGCGGATCAACACGATCAAACTGATCGAGATCGATCCTTCGCAACGTATGGCCGACGTTTCGAGACGAAACAACAAGCTCGACATTCCCTGGTAGGCGGATGCCCGCCGGCATTGCAGGAAGCCATCGGCCAAAAGTAGCAGCCGGTGCGGCCGGAGCGACCGTTTAGTCTCGTTTAGCTCACCGCAAGCAGTCCGGCTTATCTGCCGAAAAATTTATTGATCGCCTCCACCTTGTTGTGCACGTGCAGCTTCTCGTAGATATGATACACGTGTTTGCGCACGGTCTCCTGGCTGATAAAAAGAGCGGCTGCGATCTCCTTATATAGCAGGCCCTTGGCAAGATGTCCGAGGATCTCCTTTTCCCGGTTCGACAGCACATTCAAAGAATAACTATCGGGAGCGGCCGCTTCCCCGTTTATTGCAGGCCTGGCCTGAAACGCGGCCACCACCTTTCTTGCGATCTGGCTGGTCATGGGCGCCCCGCCGTCTTTCAACTCCTGCACTGCTTCGATCAATTTTGCCGGAGTGGTCTTTTTTAGAATATACCCGTTGGCGCCGGCCTTTAGCGCTTCAAATATTTTTTCGTCGTCTTCATACACGGTGCACATCATGAACAACATCTCGGGGTATTCCGCCTTCAATATTCTCACACAGTCGATCCCGCTGGCCCCCTCCCCGAGGTTGATATCCATCAGTACCACTTCCGGCTTGAGTTCCGGCAACAACTGGAGCGCGTCTTCCGCGTTGGAGACACCTCCTACCATTTTATATCCCGGCGACATTTCAATGATCTGCTCCAGCATTGACCTGATCTCCTGGTTATCTTCCACAATACAAACTGTAGTTTCCATATTTCAAAGTTCATGCGTTCGGTTCAAAAAAAAAATACCACTAAGTGGTAAACTTAAAACGGCAGATGCAGGATGTATTTATTCCTGAAGAATTCACGCGGGAAAAGCTCGTACACCTCCATCATCCGGGGCCTTTGTCCGCTGGCGGCAATTTCTTCCGACAGGTCGCCGCCTTTCAGGCAGATAAGGCCGTGGGCAACAGGAAGATCATCACCACCGGATCGGGGCACCGCCGGTTTCTTTTTCAATATCGGCACCGACCATCGCCAGAGTTCCTGCAGGGGAGCTACCGCTCTCGATACAACGGCGTCAAATTTTCGGTTATGGATGGATTCCGCCCGGACCGGCGCCGCCGTCACATTCTTTAATCCGATCCCCGCTGCTACGGCCTCCACTACCCTGATCTTTTTTCCTATGCTGTCTACGAGATAAAAATTAACCGATGGGAAAAAAATGGCCAGCGGAATGCCCGGAAATCCGCCTCCCGTTCCCAGGTCCAGCACATCCATGCCGGGTGTACAATCGAAAGCCGCTGCGATGCTCAGCGAATGCAGTATGTGTTTTTCATAAAGGCCGGCTTCATCTTTTCGGGAGATCACGTTGATCCTCGCATTCCACTCCTTATACAACATTTCAAGATCCCTTAACTGCTGCAATTGCAAAGCAGAAAAATCGTCAAAATACTGCGTGATCAGTTCCAGCTTTTCCTCGCTTTTTTCCATAATGCAGGCATAAAAATAAAATAATAAACCACCATCCAGATATCGAGAAGCCACCACCAGGCAAACAGATCCTTTTCGTCGAGTTTTTTCATCGCTTTATACATGATCAGGGCCTGCGAGATCATCCTGGCGAGGAAAACAGCGCAGACCCAGCGCCAGTCGAAAAAAAACAGGCTGATAACGAACAGGGGATAAAAAAGGAAATGGCTGAGCGCATACAGGCCCAGCAGTATTTTATGCCCCGCCTTATAATAGCGCCCCGTAGAATAATGCCGTCTTTTCTGGTTCATCCATTCGCCGAAGCTTTTTTTGGCTTCCGACAGCGTAAACGCGTCTTTGTCGATCACCACCCTGGTATTGCGCCGTGTGGCCACCTTGTTGATAAAAAGATCGTCGTCCCCCCCGGGCAAATGGTTAAGGAAGGTAAACCCCTTGTGCTTGAAAAAAAGCGCTTTTTTATAAGAAAGGTTACGACCTACTCCCATGTAGGGCAGGCCGGCCAGCGCAAAAGAAAAATATTGCAGGGCAGCGTGAAAGGTTTCGAAACGGATCAGCCGGTTCAGCACTCCGGGTCGCTTAAAATAGGCGCCATAACCCAGCACCACTTCCGTATGCTCGTCGTAGGCGTCCTGCATTCTGGCGATCCAGTGCTCGCTTGCCGGCACACAGTCTGCGTCGGTAAGCAACATGATCTCGTGCCGGGACTCCCTGATCCCCATAGATAAAGGATACTTTTTCCCCGGGATTCCCTTTGCCTCCTGCTCCAGATTCACGATACGCAGGTCTTTGAAGGTTTTTTTGAATTCTTCCAGCAGGTAACGGGTGTCGTCCTGGCTGTTATGGTTCACCACAATAATCTCACGCGTAGATGGATATTGCTGCACCAGCACTCCGGGGAGATTGCGGACCAGATTCGCGGCTTCGTCGCGTGCGCAGACCAGTACACTTACAGGATGTTGTTGAGAGCGGCTACCTCGACGGGGAGAGAAAAAAGCAACTTGTCTGAAAAAAAACCAATAATAAAACAGTTGGATAAAGGTAATCACACAGAACAAGTAGAAAAGCATGTGCGAAAATAAGGATTTAGTACTTTTGTTACATGGAAGTAAATGATCTTTTAGTGGAGAATCTGGCACGGCTGGCAAATCTTGGTTTTTCTCCGGAAGAAAAAACGGAAATAAAGAACGATCTTCAGCAAATGATCTCATTTATTGAAAAACTGCAGGAGGTGGATACCGAAGGCGTTCCTCCTCAACTGCATATGAGCAGCGGGCTGAATGTGTTGCGGGATGATCTTGTACGCGGCTCCGTCAGCCGGGAAATGGCACTGCGGAACGCACCTGACAGCAGCGGAGCCTTTTTTCGCGTGCCCAAGGTCATAAAGAAATGAATGCTATCCCACTATACAGCGCCTCCTTATGAATGCTCCCGTTATGCATCCACCCATCATACACCTCGAAACGATCCACAAAAGCTATTACATAGGGAAGCAGGCAATTAACGTGCTGAAGGGCATATCCATGGATATCATGCGCAACGAATACGTGGCATTGATGGGCCCCTCGGGTTCGGGGAAAAGCACCCTGATGAATATTCTCGGCTGCCTTGATTCGGCCAGCTCCGGCAGGTATATCCTCAACGGTCACGACGTAAGTAAGATGCCCGATGGTGAACTGGCAGATATCCGGAACAAGGAGATCGGCTTTGTGTTTCAGCAGTTCAACCTGTTGCCACGCATGAGTGCCCTGGAAAATGTGGCCCTGCCCCTGGTGTATGCGGGAATTCCCAAAAAACAACGCCTCGAACGTGCAATGGAAGTGATCCGCCAGGTAGGTTTGGAAGACAGGAGCCGGCACAAGCCCAACGAGCTTTCCGGTGGACAGTGCCAGCGGGTGGCGATTGCCAGGGCCCTGGTGAATCACCCTGCCATCATCCTGGCAGACGAACCCACCGGCAACCTGGATACGCGGACCTCTGTAGAGATCATGGACATATTCAACGCGATTCACGCGGCCGGCAACACCGTGGTGCTCGTTACGCACGAGGAAGACATTGCCGCCTTCGCCCACCGCACCATCCGGCTGCGCGACGGCGTCATCGAAACGGACCAGGTTCGCACGGCTGCTACAGCAATGCACAGCCAAACGGAGGGGGGCACCCGTTAAAACGGGCCAGCCCTGCAACCGATACTATAAAACAAACCGAAGGGGCCGGTACTGATCCGCTACGTACGGCCTGCAGCGCCGGCCAAACAAGCCACTGCTATCTATCTTTTATAAACCACTGCGATGTCTGTAAAAATATATACCAAAACGGGTGACAAGGGAAGCACTTCGCTCATCGGGGGCACCAAGGTACCCAAAAACCACATCAGGATCGAAGCCTATGGCACCGTAGACGAGCTCAATAGTTTTATCGGCCTGCTGAATGACCATATTGCCAAAGACAAAGACATGCCGGTAAACACCCTGCGGGAAATACAGGACAGGTTATTCACCATCGGCTCCCTGCTGGCCACAGATCCCGACAAACACGTGAAAATGCCGCTTCCCGACCTCACAGAAGCCGACGTCACACTGCTGGAAAAGGAGATCGATAACATGGACCGCCAGGTGACACCCCTGAAGGCTTTCCTGCTACCCGGCGGGGACATAGCCGTTTCCACCGCACATATTGCCCGCTGTGTATGCCGCAGGGCAGAGCGGAATTGTGTGAATATGGCCGAAAAGGGATTGGCGATAGACACGCTGGTGATAAAATACCTGAACCGGCTGAGTGATTATCTGTTTTTGGTTGCCCGGTATATTGCAGCGTTAAAAGGTATAGAGGAAATAGAATGGAAACCCCGCCTCAATACTCATCCTCGTTAAAGAAAAAGTCTTCCTGACTGGGATAGTCGGGCCAGATGTCTTCGATGCCTTCGTATATTTCGCCTTCGTCTTCCAGCTCCTGAAGATTTTCCACTACTTCGATCGGAGCCCCGCTCCGGATGGAATAGTCGATCAGCTCATCCTTTGTGGCGGGCCACGGAGCGTCCTCGAGGTAAGAAGCTAATTCAAGTGTCCAAAACATGGTTTCCGGTTTTTGTTATCCCAAGGGGATAATTTGCGCAAATGTAACGGTAAAGACGAAATAACCAAATCTATCTTTTAAAGTTCGGTGCCGATTTGCTAAACTTGCCCGTAAAATGCAGACGCTGAAGGGAAAACGGGCCGTTTGTAGTAACTTGACCGCCTTTATAGAACCATATGCTACAGGCAAAGGATATTCACAAACACTACGGGCAGTTATGGGTGCTGAAAGGCGTGGACCTTTCACTCAAACAGGGAGAGATCGTGAGCATTGTCGGCCCCTCCGGCTCCGGGAAAAGTACGCTGTTGCATATCCTGGGCACCCTGGATCGCCCCGACAAAGGCGAGATCCTGTTACAGGACCAGTTGCTCAATTCACTCAATCGCAAGCAAATAGCAGCGTTCCGTAACCGGCACATTGGTTTTGTGTTCCAATTCCACCACCTCCTGCCGGAATTCAGCGCCCTGGAAAATGTCTGTATCCCGGGATGGATCGCCAAACGAAACAAAAAAGAAGTAACCAGCCGAGCCCGCCAACTGCTGGTTACCCTGGGACTGGGAGAGCGCCTCGAAAACAAGCCGGCGGCCCTCTCGGGAGGGGAGCAGCAGCGCGTTGCCGTTGCCCGCGCCCTGATCAACGAGCCCCGGATCATCTTTGCCGACGAACCCACCGGTAACCTGGATTCCGCCAATGCACGGGATCTGCACCAGCTCTTTTTCGATCTTCGTAAGGAATTTAACCAAACTTTCCTGATCGTTACGCATAACGAAGAGCTCGCGCAAATGAGCGACCGCGTCCTTCACATGAAAGACGGCCGGATCAATGGCGAGCCGGATGCCTAATATTCGCACGGCCTTTATACACACAGCCCGCACTGAGCCGTCTGTACCGTAGATGGCTTCCATCTGATCAGGCAGTGCATTCTTTGATGGGTGAAGTCTTTGGGTAACCGGGTGCCCCCCGCATCAAATTCCTGCCAGATCTGCCGATCTATGGCGTTTAATAACGCTTCCCCGGTAGTTTTTTCACTATTCCATGCTTTTTTACATCTCTCGTTTGGCGCTTCATCATCTTATTACATATTTTTGCGAGCTATCAGTAAGTAATTATCAAACCTTTCCAATGCCGCCTGACCATGACAGCAACAAATTCAAACCCTGCTGAAGAGCGGTTTAATACCCTCGCCGCTGAAGTTGCCACGCTTAAAGACACCCTTTCTGATATGAGAACCCTGATTCTCTCCGGTCTCCAGAAGGTGGAAGGCAATTTTAATGTATTAAAGAACGATACCGCGGGTATTCACAAGAAGATAGACGCCCTGACAAGAGGGGTAGACACTATGTCCAGTCGGGTGGAAGCCCTGGACAGCAGTACCTCCACAGGATTCGACGACGTGGGCGGAAAGATCGTATCTCTCTCGGAAGAAATTTCAAAGATCGGGGCGGTAACCGGTTATGCAGGTCAGTATGACAATATGAAAGGACTCAACTAGATTGTACACTGGCAGTTTACCCGCGAAAACCCGCTGGCTGTACCCATAGTCGTTGTCGGCCGATTAAGCGGTCTTCACCTGGGCAGTTTGCCTGCCCACACTGCGCCGGCCTGTTCCGGCAACCGTCATACATCGTTTTATTGCGCCATCTGGTCGATCACCGCGGCGGTAACCCCTGTATTGGAAAAGCCTCCGTCATGAAACAGGTTCTGCATGGTGACCATCTTGGTGAGATCGCTGAAGAGCGTAACGCAGTAGTTAGCACAATCCTCACCCGACGCATTCCCCAGGGGGCTCATTTTTTCGGCGTAGCTGATAAATCCGTCAAAACCTTTCACCCCGCTCCCCGCGGTAGTGACGGTGGGCGACTGCGACACCGTGTTTACGCGGACCTTGTTGCGAAGAGCCCAATGGTAACCAAAGCTTCGCGCAATGCTCTCTATCAGCGCCTTGGCATCGGCCATTTCACTGTAATCGGGGAAAACCCGCTGAGCCGCGATATAGGTCAGGGCCACCACGCTGCCCCATTCGCTGAGCGCGTCCAGCTCCCAGGCCGTGCGCAGCACGCGATGGAAAGAAATCGCCGATATGTCTAAGGTTTTCTGCGTAAAGCCGTAGTCCAGCTCCGTGTACGACTTCCCCTTCCGCATATTCAGGCTCATGCCCACGGAGTGCAATACAAAATCGATCTTCCCTCCAAAATGCAGCATCGACTCCTCAAATAATTTTTTCAGGTCGTCCATGTTCACCACGTCCGCACCGATCACCGGGGCTTTTACGATCTCCGCCAACTTGTTGATCTCCCCCAGCCGCAGGGCCACCGGCGCATTGGTCAGCACCAGCTCCGCGCCCTCTTCATGACAACGAAGCGCAGTCTTCCACGCAATTGATTTTTCATCGAGGGCGCCAAATATGATTCCTTTTTTTCCTTTCAGGAGATTATACGACATAACAGGTTAATTTTTAGAAAGACGGGTAGTCCGGGTCATCCGGTAAATACACTATAAAATACAGCAAGATTATGTAGAAATTATGTAAAAACGACAGAAGCACACCCTTTAATTCACCACCATTTCGCGGGCATTCTCCAATGCAGCAGCGGTAGGCTTTTCGCCACTGAGCATTTTCGCAATGGCCACGATCCTCTCTTCCCCTGCCAGCACCCGGATGCCGGTACGGACTGCACCACTGCGGTTATCTTTGTACACGAACAAATGCGTGTGCGCCCGCCCCGCAATCTGCGGCTGGTGGGTGATGGTGATCAGTTGGCGCTTATCGGCCAGTCCACTCATGATGATGCCCACCTGGCGGGCGGCTTCTCCGGAAATTCCCGTGTCGATCTCATCAAAGATCAACGTCGGCAGGTCCATCGACTCGGCCACCAGCGACTTGATTGAAAGCATGAGCCGGCTCAGCTCCCCTCCCGAAGCCACTTTGCGGATGGGCTCAAAACGACCGCTCTTGTTGGCGTCGAAAAGGAACTCCACATTATCCGTTCCCCATTCATCAGCCGGCTTATCCTCGATCGTTACTTTCAGTTTTGCATTCGGCATGCCCACCTGCCCGAGTAGCCGATTCACCTTTTCTTCCAGCGGCCGTACCTGCTGCCGCCTTTTTTCCTTCAGCTTCTCCGCCCGTGTTTCAACACCCTTCCATAACGCATCGCTCTCCTGCTGCAGCCTGGCCATCAGCGCGTCGATATTCACCACTTCCTCCAGCTTTTTTTCCAATACTCCCCGTATCTCCAACAACCCGGCTGTAGTCTTTACTCCATGCTTCTTCAGCAGTTTATATCCCAGCGCCACACGCTCGTTGAGTATATCGATACGCGCCGGGTCATACCGGACTGCTTCGTTTATGCTTTCCACCTCTTCCGCAACATCCTGCAGCTCAATATGCGCGGAACGAAGCCGGTTGATGATCTCCTCCAGTGCGGGATGATAGCGGGTAAACGGATCCAACTGATGTTGCACCGATTTTAGCTGCTGCACCACGGGCTGTTCAGCACCGGACAGCATTTCGGCTGCGCCCGAAAGCGCCGCCTTGATCGAAGCAGCATTACTGAGCAGCTTTAATTCGGCATCTGCCTCCTCGAGCTCATTGGGCGAAAACGCCGCTTCTTCCAGCTCGTCGAACAGGAACTGATGGTAATCGTATTCCTTTTCCGATGCGGCTTTTTGTTCAGCGAGCGCACGAAGCGACCCGCTGGTCTGCTGCCAGCTTAAAAATACTTCACGGTATTGCTGTGCCAAAGCAGCATTGTTACCAAGGGCATCCAGCACATCGCGCTGAAAACCCGAATCTGACAGGGATAGCGTATCGAACTGCCGGTGCAGGTCAACCAGCAACGCGCTGACCTGCTTCAGCAGGTCGAGGTTCACCGGCGTGTCATTGATAAAAGCCCGCGATTTGCCGCTTACCCCGATCTCCCGCCGGATCAGGATCTCGTCGTCGTCCCCTTGTCCCAGCTCGTTGCTGGCCAGTATTTCGTTGAGGCGTTTATTACCGTCTACCCGGAAACTCCCTTCCACTATACACTTCTTCTCGCGGTTCTGCAGCACCGAGGTGTCTGCCCGGTCTCCCAGGATCAGCGACAACGCCCCCATCAGAATAGATTTACCCGCCCCCGTTTCGCCGGTGATGACGTTCAGCCTGGGAGAAAAATCGATCACGACCTCGTCGATGATCGCATAGTTATGTATGTACAGGGTTTTGAGCATTCGTTACAAGCTTACCACAAGCTACAAATATAAACCCCGAAGTAAGACAGTTAAAATTTGTTCTGCCTGTACTTCGGGGATATTTTCTTAGGCTTGCGCCGGCTTTTTCTCTACTTCACCTCCACCGCATCGAACAGATCCCTGTCCACCAGGATGCGGCCGCAGTTTTCACAAACGATGATCTTTTTGCGCTGCCGGATCTCGCTTTGCCGCTGGGGAGGGATGGCGTTAAAACATCCGCCGCAGGCGTCGCGTTCCACCGGAACAACGGACAGGCCGTTGCGGTAATTTTTCCGGATGCGGTCGTACGAGCTCAACAAACGATCTTCGACCTTTTGTCTTGCATCGGACGATAATTTATTAAACTGTTTTTCCTCTTTTTCCGTGGAAGTGATGATCTTCTCCAGCTCCGTTTTTTTGGTGACCATGATCGATTCTTTCGCAGCCAGATTTTTCTTCGCCTTCTCCAGCACTACCACTTTTTCTCCGATCTCTTCATTGGCATCCCGGATATGTTTCTCGGCGAGTTTCATTTCCAGTTGCTGCAATTCGATCTCTCGGTTGATCGCTTCAAATTCCCGGTTATTTTTTACATTCTCACTCTGCTTCTCGTACTTCTTTATTAACGCCTCCGAGTCCTTTATCAGTTCTTTTTTCTGGTTGATGAACTCCTGGATCCCGTTGATCTCTTCTTCTATGCGGGTCTGTCTTGCCTGCAAGCCGGTGATCTCATCTTCCAGATCGCTCACTTCCATCGGAAGCTCGCCTTTCAGTATCTGCACCTCATCGATCTTGGATTCGATCTTTTGAAGGGTTACCAGAGAAGACAGTTTTTCTTCGACCGAATAATCTTTTACATTAGCCATATATGGTGCCTGATTTTCGTTTATTTTCCTGAAAAATAACGGACCGGGTTGGTCTTTATTTCAGATTTCAGGATCGCAAAGGTAGGAAATTTTTGCAGCAAAATTTCAATCAGCAACTCGGTGGTGAACTGTTCGCTCTCATAATGGCCGATGTCGCAGACCAGCATCCGGCCCTCGGCTCCAAAAAATTCATGGTATTTTAGATCGGCCGTTACAAAAGCGTCGGCCTCAAGAGATAAAGCCTTGGAAATCAAAAAACTACCTGCTCCGCCACAGAGGGCCACCCGGCTTATAGGTCGTCCGGTGAATTCCGTATGCCGGAGCATTTGCAGCCCGAACCGGCTCATCAGCAGGTCAAGGAATTCCTTTTCGCCCACCCCCTGGGAAAGTTTACCCACCAATCCTGATCCGGTCTCCGCATGGGCGTTTAACAAAGGCACCAGGTCGTATGCCACTTCTTCGTATGGGTGAGCAGCGAACAGCGCCTGCAGCAGGCTGTGCTCAAGATGAGCGGGCAGGATCAGTTCCAGCTTCACCTCGGATTCTTCCTGTCGCAGGCCCTGTTTGCCGACATAAGGATTAGTGCCGGGTCCTGGCCGGAAGGTGCCCCGGCCCTCAGATGTGAAGCTGCACTCGCTGTAGTCGCTGATATGCCCTCCTCCGGCCTGGAACAGCGCATTCCGTACCTTTTCGAGATGATCTGCTGGAACAAAGGTGAACAGTTTTCTCAGCGTGCCTTTTTGGGGCATCAGCACGCTGCGACCGCTGAGCCCCAGCTTATCGGCGATCTTCCCGTTCACACCCTGTATCACATTGTCGAGATTGGTATGGGCGGCGTAGATGGCGATATCAGCCTTGATGGCCATTATCACCGCTCTTTCCACCAAACCGCGGCCCGTTAGTTTCTTCAGGCCGCGAAAGATCAGCGGGTGATGCGCCACGATACAGTTGCAGCCCCTGGCCACCGCCTCTTCCACCACCGCGGGAGTAACGTCGAGCGTGCAGAGCGCTCCCCGGCATTCCCAGGCGGGATCGCCGGTAAGCAGTCCGGCATTGTCATACTCCTCCTGCAGCGGTAGGGGTGCCGTAGTTTCGATCTGACGGATAATATCTGCAATAATCATAAACGGAAATTTAACCGGATCATGAGGGTAAAGGTAAGGCGCAAAAGGATGGCCGGGAAACTACCGGGAATCCCAATCCGGCCGCCTGACGGAATAATCTTTGAAATATAGCAGCCAGCCTTTACCTTTGCACCAGTTCTTACACAGCGCTTATCAAGAAAGGCTGAGGGAAATGGCCCTGGGAAGCCTTGACAACCTGTCTTCGCGTCGTCACTACCGGTCGCGCGGAGGAAAGGTGCCAACTCCATCCCAATGGATTAATTGGGACAGATAAGTCAGATCGCGCCTTTATTCCGTGACTGCACAACAGCCACTACAAATAACAGCCCCTCTGACAATCAGTGGGGCTTTTTTTATTATTTGCCTGCCGGGATCGCCGATCCTTTGCAGAACCAGTATCCCGGGAACTAGTAACAATTAGCAAAACGGTAAGAATAAAATATTGGGAAGTCATGCAAAACTCTACTAAATTCGTAGGAAGTATTCGCCTCATGAGAGTATTTCCGATTGCCGGCCGCCGGCTGCTTCTTTTTTCCCATGTCTATCGCTGTATGTGCCGCAAGGCATAGACTATTAATTATCTTACTTTAACCAGCTTTCGCGCGATCCCCGGGATCCGCCTCTTTATCATTACCATGCCAACATTCATCATCACACTAAAACATATATTATGAGTAAACTCCGTTTTGAGACCCTCCAGCAACACGCCGGTCAACAATCCGACGCTTCCACCAAAGCACGTGCTGTACCCATCTATCAAACCACTTCCTTTACTTTCGATAATGCCGAACACGCCGCAAATCTTTTCGGTCTGAAACAATTCGGCAATATCTATACCCGGATCATGAACCCCACCACAGACGTGTTCGAACAAAGAATCGCGGCTCTGGAAGGCGGGGTGGCGGCGCTGGCCACGTCGTCGGGGCAGGCAGCCCAGTTCCTGGCACTGACCAATATCCTGCAGACGGGTGAAAATTTCGTCACGTCTTCCTTTTTATATGGCGGCACCTTCAACCAGTTCAAAGTTTCATTCAAGAGACTGGGGATCGAAGCGCGGTTCGCCGACAGTGATAACCCCGAAAGCTTTGCAAAACAGATCGACAAAAACACCAAGGCGATCTTCCTGGAAACGATCGGTAACCCCCGCCTGAGCATACCCGATTTCGAGAAATTCGCGGCGCTGGCCCGGGAACACGACCTGCCCCTGATCGTAGACAACACATTCGCAGCAGGAGGATGGTTGTTCCGCCCCCTGGAGCACGGCGCAAATGTTATCGTACAGGCTGCCACAAAATGGATCGGAGGCCACGGCACCACCATCGGCGGCGTAATCGTAGACGGAGGTAACTACAACTGGGGTAACGGCAAGTTCCCGCAGTTCTCCGAACCCTCCGAAGGTTACCATGGCCTGAAGTTCTGGGACGTATTCGGAGAAGGCAATCCGCTGGGTCTTCCCAATATCGCCTTTGCCATACGGGCACGGGTAGAAGGACTGCGCGACTTCGGTCCTTGCCAGGCACCCTTCAACTCCTTCCTGCTGCTGCAGGGGCTGGAAACCCTGTCGATCCGCGTGGAACGGCATGTGCAGAACACCCAGGCGCTGGCCGAATGGCTGGAAAAACATCCGCAGGTGGAGTTTGTGGATTATCCCGGCCTGCCCTCCAACAAATACCATGCACTGGCAAAAAAATACCTGCAAAAAGGAGCTGGCTGCGTGCTGAACTTCGGCATCAAGGGAGGTAAGGAAAGTGCCGTTAAATTCATCAACTCCCTGCAACTGATCAGTCACCTGGCCAATGTGGGCGATACCAAAACACTGGCCATACACCCGGCCTCTACTACCCACGAACAACTGTCGGAAGCAGACCAGTTGTCTGCCGGTGTGCTGCCCAACTCCCTGCGCATCAGCGTTGGCATTGAGCACCTCGAAGACATCAAGGACGATTTCGAGCAGGCGTTCCAGAAGGTATTTAATTAAAGAATCAGTTGGTTAGATGTTACAGACTTTTAAATACAATCATCCCTTCACCCTCGAGTCAGGCCAAACCCTTCCGGGCTATCACCTGGCATACACCACGCATGGTGTATTGAATAAGCGCAAGGACAACACCGTTTGGATATTCCACGCGCTGACCGCCAACAGTGATCCCGCCGAATGGTGGCCGGGCCTTGTGGGTGAAGGGAAATTATTTGATCCGTCCCTTTATTTTATCGTGTGTGTGAACATGCCGGGGAGTTGTTATGGCAGCCTGGGCCCTCTCGACACCGATCCGGTTAAACAGGAAAAATATTATCACGAATTTCCCTTTTTTACACCGAGAGATATGATCCGGGCCTATCACCCGCTCAGAGAAATGCTCGGCATCACCAAAATACATATCGGCATCGGGGGATCTATGGGCGGCCAGCAACTCCTGGAATGGGCTATCGAAGAACCGGAATTGTTCAGCCATATATTTCCCATCGCCACCAATGCACAACATTCGCCCTGGGGCATCGCTTTTAATGCTTCCCAGCGGCTGTGCATCGACGTGGACGCCACCTGGCAGCAAAAAAAGGACGAAGCAGGAATAGAAGGCATGAAAGCTGCCCGCAGCCTGGCGCTGCTTTCGTACCGTAGCTACGACACCTACCAGTCCAGCCAGTCTGAGCAGGATATAAATAAGCTGTCCGGTTTTAAAAGCGAATCCTATCAGCGATACCAGGGCCAGAAGCTGGCGCTCCGTTTTAATGCGTTCAGCTATTATATACTCAGCAAATCAATGGATTCGCATAACGTGGGCAGGAACCGCAATGGTGTGCGCGAGGCACTCGGAAAGATAAAGGCCCGCACGCTGTCGATCGGCATCGAGACCGACGTGCTTTTCCCGCCCTCCGAACAGGCGCTGATTGCAGATTGCATTCCCGGTGCAGCATTCAGCACCATTCAATCGCCATACGGCCACGACGGGTTTCTGCTGGAGTATGAGCAGATCAGCAACCTCATCACCGAGTTCGTACAGCAGAAAAAAAAAGCCCCTCAACAACTTGAAATCACCAATTAGCATGGAAGCGCATAAAAGACTGATTATCGGATTATTCGGATTTGGTGTGGTGGGAGAAGGATTATACCAGGTATTGAAACAAACTCCTTCCCTGAACGCCACGATCAAGAAGATTTGTATCAAACACCCCGGCAAAAAGCGGAATGCACCGGACGAATTATTCACGGTCGAGAAAGACCTGCTCCTGAACGATCCCGACATCAACGTGATAGTGGAAGTGATCGACGATTCTGTCGCTGCTTTTGAGATCGTATCCACCGCACTGAAAAATAACAAGGCAGTGGTAAGCGCCAGCAAAAAGATGATCGCCGAAAATCTTTCGGCATTGCTGGAGCTGCAGCAGATCACCGGCGAACCATTCCTCTATGAAGCGGCGGCATGTGCCTCCATCCCGGTTATCCGGAATCTCGAAGAGTATTACGACAACGATCTGCTGCACTCAATAAAGGCGATCGTAAACGGCTCAACAAATTATATCCTCACCAAGATGTTCGAGGAGAAGCTCAGCTTTAAACAGGCGCTTATTTCCGCCCAGCAGCTTGGTTTCGCCGAAAGCAACCCGGTGCTCGACGTGGAGGGTTACGATGCCGTAAACAAATGGACCTTCCTGCTGACACATGCCTACGGCATACTGGAAAATCCGCAAAACATTGTGTTCACGGGAATTCAGAATATCCAGTCCTCCGACGCGGCCGTAGCCAAGGAAAAGAACTTTCATATCAAACTGGTAGCTCAGGCGCAGAAACTGTCGAACGGAAAAGTGGCGGCTTTTGTATTGCCGCAATTTGTTCCGGCAGAAGATCATCTTGCATTTGTCCGCAACGAATACAATGGCGTGGTGATAGAAAGCGGTTTTGCCGACAAACAGTTTTTTTACGGCAAGGGAGCGGGTAGCTTTCCCACCGCCTCGGCCGTATTAAGTGATATCTCGGCGCTCCGCTATCAGTACCGGTACGAATATAAAAAACTCTACCACCACCGGCCACACGAGCTCACGCATGATTTCTACGTCAAGGCCTATATCAGCTTCGACGATCTGAAGAATATTCCTCACGAGAGCCTGCTGTGGATCGAAGAATGGCACGCCATGGAGGAACGAAAATATCTTGTAGGCGTCCTACCCTTCCGTGAGCTGGCCGAAAATAGCTGGTGGAGGGAAAACAACACCTCGCTGATCCTTACACCGCAGCCGGTGATCGAAGACGTGGAGCTGCGGAACGTAAAAAAGAAGAGCCTTCAGCTCGCAGGACTGTTCCTGAAATAGATACGGCAATCAAAGGCAAAAGATTATCTTTTACGCCTCCTGGACAGCCATTTCCGACGGGTTCCTGAAATCCTGGCAATCAAAGACGGGCGGATTAGCCGCCATTTATTTCAACGCAATGGAGAAAGGCACTTCGCGGGGCGGCAGGCACTGCTCGTTGGTGCAGGCCATGTATTCTACCGTGCCGTTTAAATTGGTTTTGGCATTCCCGCGGATGTTCACTAACTGTACAAATTCAACTTTGTTGCTGAAGAACTTGGTATCCAGCTCAAACACCTCCTCGTAACGCGTCTCTACCTTGCCCACTTCTTTGACGGCTCCTTCCGGAGTGGCCAGCGGATTTTTTGCAAAAGTGATCTTGGTGGGTAAAGGCCCACCCTCGGGTTGGGTGATGGAATAAATATGCCAGGGCGTGCGGATATTAGCAGTGAGCTTCACTTCGTATTGATGATCGTCCAGCTTTTTAGACTCAAACTTCCACTCCACGATATCGGTCTGAGCAAATGCGGACACACTAAAAAAAAGCAAACAGGCGAATAGGGTAAATTTGTTCATAAAGAGCAATATTTTAAATGAATGTAAAGAAGTTGACCACCTCTGGCAAACGTCCGCATTTCTTCTCAAAGGAGGAAGGAAAAATAATGTGAATTAACAATATTGTAACGACCGTTAGTTTAGTAACTTTAACAAGAGGGAAAAAAGGAGGATCACACCATGGCTTATATAGATTATTATGCGGTACTCGGGGTAGATAGAAGGGCCTCGGAAGACGATATCAAGAAGGCTTACCGGAAGCTGGCAAGAAAATATCATCCCGACCTCAATCCGAACGACAAGGAAGCCAACCGGCGATTTCAGCAATTGAATGAGGCCAACGAAGTGCTGAGTGATCCGGAAAAGCGAAAAAAATACGACGCGCACGGTGAAAACTGGAAACAGGCCGAACAATTCAGTCAGGCTCAGCAGCAACCGGGGGCGGACCAGTGGTCGGGGCAGCGTTTTGGCGAATTCGGAGAAGACCGGTTTTCGGACTTTTTTGAGTCTCTTTTCGGGACAAGGTCTCCCGGCGGCGCTCGCGGCGGCCAGGTAAGATTCCGTGGACAGGACTACCAGGCCGAACTCCGGCTGTCCCTGCAGGACGCCTACCAAACACACCAGCATACACTAAATGTAAATGGGAAAAACGTCAGGATCACCGTATACGCCGGCGTTGCAGACGGACAGGTGATCAAGCTGAAGGGCTACGGCGGGCCAGGTGTAAATGGAGGGCCTGCGGGAGATCTGTTCATAACGTTCACGATAACCGAAGATCCCCGCTTCAAACGGGTTGGCAGCAACCTCCACATGCATGCCGAACTGGACCTGTATACCGCAGTGCTGGGAGGTGATATACACCTGGATACGCTGGCGGGAAAAATAAAGCTGAAAGTAAAAGCGGAAACACAGAATGGAACAAAGGTGCGGCTGCGTGGCAAGGGGTTTCCCGTTTATAAAAAAGAAGGTCAGTTCGGCGACCTGATCGTGACCTACACGGTCCGGATACCCACAGGGCTGAGCGAAAAGCAAAAAAAACTGTTCCGCGAATTGTCTGATACTAAATAAGACGCCATGAACAACACGTTGTTTGCAATTTCTCAATACTGCTCGCTGCACGATATAGATCCGTCCTTTATCCTATCGCTGGAAACAGAAGGGCTGATCTCGCTCACCCTGAGTGAGGAGGGCGGATTCATTGAAGAGACACAATTGGAACGCCTTGAGTTATACACCCGCTGGTATCACGATCTCGGCATCAACACCGCGGGTATAGATGCTATTCACAACCTGCTGGAAAAACTGCAGGAGGTGCAGGACGAAATTCGCGAGCTCAGAATGCGGCTGCGCCTGTACGAACAAGCGGAATAATAGCGGGCAGGAGATGCCTCCTGATGGCCTGTGCGACGCTCTTCTGACAGGCAGGCGGGTTGGGATAGCCGTGCATTTACGCGATTATCTATAATTTCGCCTGCTGCCGTCCACTAAAAATATTAACCCGAATGTTAAAGGACCACGCTCCCAACAACGGTATCCCGATCTCGATCTCACTCAGTCCCGCCCTTGAAGCGGAAGATATTCACCCGCAGCTTACCAAGAATAAACAGCGCGTCGTGCTTATCGCTGCCTACGCTGTGGTGATTGCCGCCTGCATCAGCCTGATTGCCAAATTCCTGATGCTGCTGATCAACGGTATCACTAATCTTTCCTTCTTCGGCAATGTTTCCCTGGGATACACCAGTCCCGCCAGCAACACGCTGGGGTGGCTGGTGATTGTGGTGCCGGCGATCGGAGGGCTTATTATAGGATGGATGGCTTTTTACGGCTCCCGGGCCATCCGCGGCCATGGCATCCCTGAAGCTATGGAGCAGATACTCACCAACCAAAGCAGGATACGGCCGGCAATCACTTTTCTGAAACCGGTGTCGTCTGCCATCGCGATCGGTACCGGCGGCCCGTTCGGCGCTGAGGGGCCCATCATCGCCACCGGAGGGGCATTGGGCTCCACATTCGGACAGGTGTTGAACATCACCCCCAACGAAAGAAAAATATTGCTCGCCGCCGGCGCAACGGCCGGCATGTCTGCCATTTTCGGCAGCCCGATCGCCGCCATCTTCCTGGCCATTGAGCTGCTGCTGTTCGAGTTCTCTCCGCGCTCCATCATCCCGGTAGCGCTTGCCTGCATAACGGGCGCGGCAGGCCACCATTTTTTTTTCGAAGGAGGCCCGGTATTCGCCATATCCACTTCCCTCAGCGCCCCCTCCAACACAGCCCTGCTCATATATAGCTGCATGGGCGTTCTGGTGGGCCTCCTCTCGGTTGTGGTCACCAAATCGGTTTACCTGGTGGAAGACTTGTTTGAAAGGCTGCCCCTGCACTGGATGTGGTGGCCTGCTATAGGGGGCCTGGTGGTAGGCATAATCGGATACATCGCGCCGCTTACGCTCGGCGTGGGTTATGAAAACATCACCGGCCTGCTGGCCGGGAATATGCCGTTGCAGCTCGTTTTATCCCTCTGTCTGCTGAAATTCCTTTCCTGGGCTGTGGCGCTCGGAAGCGGAACTTCAGGCGGCACCCTGGCACCCCTGCTGACGATCGGCGGAGCCATCGGTGCCCTGCTGGGTGGCCTGGGCAGCTATCTATTCCCGGATCTGGACCTCTCGATATCACTGGCGGCGCTGGTGGGTATGTCGGCGATGTTTGCGGGAGCCTCCCGGGCTCTGCTGACCTCCATCGTATTCGCGCTGGAAACCACGGCCCAGTCGAATGCCCTCCTACCCTTGCTGGCATCCTGCACCGCCTCCTACTTTGTTTCTTTTTTCCTGATGAAGAACACGATCATGACGGAGAAGATCGTTCGGCGGGGCGTGAAGACACCCGACTCATTTGAGCCAGATACGCTGGAAAAAATATCGGTGGAAGAAGCCATGAGCGAGAACAAACTGGTGCTGAGCGAAGAGAACAGCATCGGCGAAGTACGCGAATGGCTGCAACAGGAAAACGCCTATCACAGCAACTACTTTATAATTGTGGGAGCGGAGAACAGTTTCCGGGGTATCATCAGTTCGTCCAGCCTTTTCAGCCACCATCAGCAGGTCGGCCTGCCGATAGGCAGCCTTATCAAACGCAACAACATCTCCATCCATGCGGCTACCAGCCTCCGCCGCGCAATAGAAATGATGGCAGCGGAAAACATCGATGTACTACCCGTTGTATCTGCTGCCGGGTACCCGCCGCAGGTGATCGGCGTATTATCCTACAAAGACATCATATCCGTGTATAAGCACGACAGCGAGCTGTATAAAAGAAAACGGCGGCATATTTCCCTGCGGCGGCACAGCTATAAAATACTGGTGCGGGGAAAAAGGATGATGGAAACCATCATCAAAAAAGAATAAACGGCGGAAGCGCATCTTCCGTTAAGCAGACATCTCCGCCATTCGCCAGTATTTTCGTGATCAGCTCCCCGGCCATGTCCTTCAGAGGCGATCCGTTTTTGTCACGGCAACCATCAACCGCAGTACAGGTATAGTTTTTTCCCATTACCAGCAGGCTGTGGCTATGCCTGTTCAATACGCTGCTGATCGCCGGCACACCAACGGCCACCCTTCCCTGCTGGTATGCCTCCAGCATCCGGCTCAGGATCTGCCACCGTTTCACGGTATCCCAGTCTCTGGTATGCGGTTCCACAAATGCAGGCACTTCACCGATCGTGAATTCGGGGTCGGTAGCCTGGTAGCGGAAAACAATATCGGGATCGGACACTTCTTTCTCAAGCTGCCGTATCAGTGCCTGCTCGCCGAAAACGAACAGCGGATAGGGGTGGTATTTTCTCAGCATGTTCAGCCCCCTCCTGGTTTCGGCGATAAATCCCCCACCGTAAGGGGCGGCGGGCAATTCATATACCAACTGGTGGTGCATCGCAAAATCATTCACATATAGTTTTGCATTTTTTTCGGTTATCAGCAGCGCGAGATATTGATTCCGGTCGTCTTTGCTGGAAACGATATCCCGGATGTTAAAAGGCCGGTCTACCAGCAATACCGGCCGGACTTCAATGTCGAGATACAGGATCTTCTTCTCCTCCTCCGACAGAAAAATGCAGATGCTTTTTTTATGGGTGTCGTAATTGAGGCTAGTCAGAACGGTCCGGAATTTCTCCAGTACGGGCTCATATACCTGCAGGGAATGCCGCTCCTTCCAGCGCTCCTGCAATTTATTGCTTACGGCATCCAGTGACGCGGCGACCGTGGCCTTGGACAACATCTTCGGGTCAAAGGGGTGAATCAGACACACGGAAGGTAGCTGATCACCGATTCTTCTCATTACCGGGCCCGTCAGAACCTCGGATTTCGGCAAAGGGGATGTGATAAGCATAGCAAATGATTTGTTTGAAAGTAGCATTGTTTGTCGGGGAAAATCATGACAGGGGTCACCCGGGTGTCTTATTTCACTCATGGCCAAAATTGACGCACGTCTGTTCGCCGATGACAGGAAATCCTATCTTCAATCCATAAATCAGATGGTATGATCGGAAAATTATCAGATAGCGAAATAGAAGCCGTGCTGGCAGGCAACCTTGTCGGCCGGATCGGCTGTCATGCAGACGGGGTAACTTATGTGGTGCCCGTAAGTTATGCGTACGATGGAGAATTCATTTATGTCCGGACACAGGAAGGCATGAAAATCGATATGCTGCGCAAAAATCCCGAGTTGTGTTTCCAGGTCGACATCCTGAAAAACATGGCCAACTGGAAAAGCGTCGTTGTATGGGGAAGGTTCGAAGAGTTGAAGGAGCCCGAATTGCGCGGGGCGGCCCTGCAGAAGCTGGTCGATCGCATCACGCCTGCAGTCACGGGCAGAAATGTAAGATTTTACGAGGAGTGGCCTTTCAGTCCGGCCGATCCGGGCAGCTTACCCGGGCTCGTTTTCCGCATACACCTGAAAGAAAAGACCGGGCGTTTTGAAAGCTCTACCGAATTTTCCGATCCCAGCATTCCGGGATAGTTTTCGGGGGCAAGAACCTGTAAGCCGGCAAAGATATCCCGGACGGAGGAGGCGGCATTCTCCGGCAGCGATCAAGCTGTCACCGCTGGCTTGTCCATCCTGCTTCTTTATGGTATTGCTGTATCCGGGACGGCGCTCATCCCGTCAAATAAGCCAGTCCGTTATTCACCGGTTCGCAGAGCTCCAGTATCTTCTTCCGCTGGCATAACTGCCCTATGAGATCGCGGGCGGCCTTATATTCATCATGGATGGGACAGGGATGTGCTGCTGAGCATTTACTCAGGCCCAGCCCACATTCAGAGAAGGTTTTCGAACCATCAATGGCTTCCACGATACGGATAACAGGAAGCCGGAGTTGTCTCTCGCTGATATTAAATCCACCGGAAGGGCCTTTCACGCTGTTGACCACACGATGTTTCACCAGGGTCTGCAATAATTTGCCTACCGTATGCTCATTGGCACGGATGTCTTCGGCAATCTCCCGGATACCGGCATTTACGCCCGTTCCGTGCTTTAAGGCCAGGTATATCACCGCCTTGATCGCAGTTTTACAAGTTAAACTCAGCATCTTCTCTTATCCATTTAAAAACCTTCGTCCTTCTTCTGATATATTCGCCTGGCTCCAGGGGGGAGAAAAGGTCAGAGAAACCTGTACAGCGCTATCTTTGAATGTTGATTCAAGCGCCTGGGTCACTCCGCCCACGATCGACTCTCCCATAGGACAGAACTGGGTGGTCAGGGTCATAGTTGTATAGATGTTCCGGGGCCCCTCGTCAAAATCGATCTGGTATATCAGGCCAAGATCCACTACATTGAGGCCGATCTCAGGATCCAGCACATATCTCAGTACACCCAGCGCCAGCTCACATTTATCTTTATCATTTGTTACGACTTCCATTTTTTGCAGATGAATAGAATATCAATTTAAATACATTCAGGTTATACAGGAAGGAGGCAGCCACCAACAGCGCCGCTCCCGTCGCCAGCAGCGGCACACAGGAGCTCAATATCCCCGATGTAAACACTGCCAGGCCCGCAAGATAAACAACTGCCATGACCGAGAAAACCCTGGCGCTGAACAACCCTTTCGGATTAGGGGTGGCTCCGCTCGCTGCCGTTTTCCGGTGCACCCGGTTCCAGATAATAAAGGGAAGCGTTTTAAAAGTCATTCCCAGGATGATCGCTGTGAGCCATCCGAAAAAGATTGTGAAACCATACGCCAGCACCAGGCGATCGTCGGGCCGGGCCAGCAAAGCAAATACAATGATCCCAAACAGCAGCAGCACGGGGAGCAGTATCAGCAACACCGAAAGAATAGAGATGCCCACCTGCTCGTCAACTTTCCTTCGAAGCCGGCTATTGCGGCTCCGGTAACAAAATATGCCGAATAGCAGCACTCCCCCCATCACCGCGGAAAGCGGTATAAGGTAAAAACCCACAGGCGGCTGGTAAAAAAACGACAATACAAAAAGCAGCAGGCCTCCGTTCACCAGGAAATACATCCACCACAACATCGGCACGTTGTTGTATTTTGAAATGAGGAACATGGGAATCAGACGGGTACCCACTCCCATAACCAGCAGCAGAAACCAGCCCACGATCCCCATGTGGGCATGCAGGGGAAGATAACGGATCGAGTCTGCGGGCAGCAGGGGATATACAAAATTATACACCAGCAGCAATCCCAATGCCGCGGTGAGCATCAGCCAGAGGGCTGCCGTGAATACAAAGATGGCGTGTACATTTTCGCTTTTGCTTTTTAGTATACTAAGCGCAAGGTTCACCAAATAGACCAGCAGCGAAAGGTTAATCAGCCAGCCGCCTGTCCGGGCCATCCAGCCGAGTTGAAACCGGTAGAACGCGATCACCAGCAGGGGAATTCCCACTGCCGCCAGCACAAACGAAACGATCCCCAACGCCTCACTGAAAAGTCTGCCCTCGATCATCACCGGCACCAGTTGGTGGCTGGCGCCAAGGATGATCATCGTGCCCCAGCCCAACGCCATTGAATGGGTCACGGCCAGGATTTGCGGATGAAAATGGTGTCCCGTGAATGCTTCGGAAGAAAAGTATAAAAGAATGGCCGAGGCAAAAAATGATACTGCCGCATACACATAGAATGGCAGCACTACCCCCGGAGAGGTGTTTTTCACAGAACCGGTATTCGAAGCGGGCGCAACCATTTTTATTTTCTATAAATTAAAAGATTTACCTCACCATCCCGTATCTCCCGGATACGGTAATCGAACTGCCGCTCCGACAATTCAGGCAGGAGAAATACGGGAATCCTTTTGTGATACACAAACAGGGCCGTTTCGGCGGGAAGCCTGTCCAGCGCATCCAGAATGGTGTGCATGGGCTGGGGCATTTGCAGTTCGCGTACATCGATATATTCCGTGGAATCGGAGAACCGCTGCAACACCTGGTCCCAGTCGGCCGTTTCCGGCAATACCGGATTGGTTTTCGTTGGGGTCGGCGAAACATCTGTTGTGGAGGATATGGCCCCCGGTTGCTGGTTGCCGGTCGACTCCGTTGAAGTTGCTGCCACTTTTTCCGTATCCTTAAAAAAGTAGGTTTCCACCCGGTCCTGTTCCGGTTTCTCGACATGTGTGCGGAAGCCCTGTTTTCCCAATAGCTGTATCAGGGGAGTGGGTTCAAAAGTATTGATGATCTTCAGCACCTCTCCTACCCGGAGCGACCGGGTGCGGGCCACGATCTGCCGGAGCGGGTCTTCACCGGAAGCAAGTATCGGCCGCACGTCGAGATCGCTGATCCTGTCGGGAGCGAGGTTGACCAGAAAATCCGGCATCGGCTGTTTTTGCTCTTCAACGCCGGGATCGGCGGCGGCAGGGTTGGCAGCAATATCAAAACCCAGCGGCCGGAGGGCAGAAAAAAAGTCTTCAACGGTGCATCCTCCGATCCTGGTTGCCATCGCGATACTGGTTCGCCCGGCGATCACCTTCCGCAGTAAGGGATTACGGAGCTTTTCAAAGCGACTGCTAAGGCCGACGATAGCCTCAAGCGCTGCCGGATTATGCTTGAGGATCGACCCGATGCTGGTATCTGCACTAATATTCATAGCGAAAAATTAACGGGACCAGGAGCGAAGGCGGGTTGTCTGGATAGCAGGCAACCCGCATCTCCGCTGCAGCATGGTCTTTCCAAAGGACGGTTAGGAACCGGTTTGTTTTTCTATTTCCAGCGCCTTGGGGAAAAGGATATTGTTCTCCAGATGGATATGGATATGAAGATCATCCTCAAATTCGTCCAGCATCTTATACAAAAGTGTATAGCTGGCGCAGGCATCTTCCGGCAACGCATAGTTGTTACTAAGCTGCCGGATGGTTTCCATATTCTTACCCACCAGTTCATGCTCATCTTCCATCAGGTTGATGGGCTGCTGAACCGTTTCGAAAGGTGCGTCGCTGTTTGCGGGGCGGCCACCGGCTGCAACGATCTTCTTTACATAAGGAAACAGGATATTCTCTTCTTTTACGAGATGAGACATCAGTTCGTCGTGCACTTCTTCTACCAGACCCAGGATACGATAAAGCTCCGGATGGGAGCCACCATGCACCGTCGCCACCTTGGTGGCGTAACCCCTGATCTCGGGGATATTTTTTCTGACATAGCTATGGTGGGTATTCACAATATAATCGGCAAGAAAATCAAGGCTCCAGTCGCCATACGGCAGGGGCCGGGAGCTGGGGTTCCTGTCCGCTTCCGCCAGTTCCTTTTCAATAACGGTCGGATCTATGCCTTTTTCCGCTGCCGCCTGCTTCACGGTCTTTTTGCCGCCGCAACAGAAATCGAGGCCGTATTTTTTAAACACTTCCGCCTTCCGCAGGTCTTTCGCAGCGATCTGCCCGAGTGTTTCACCAGATTCCCCCATCACCCGCTTGGTAATATTGATCTTCCACCACTCGGGACCTTCTTCCAGGTATTCCCATATAAAAATATTCCCCCTTTCTCCCAGCAACTGGTAATAGAGAGGTTTGGGATCATGATCGTTATGCAGGGTGAGTGTCTCGCCTTCGGCCAGCTTGTCAAAACATGCAAAGATCGTCGGATGTTTCTGTCTCGGCTCAAGAAGGGTCACATCTAATATAGTACCGGTCATTGTTTCCATGTGCTGATGTTTTTAGCGTTTTAAATCCATACAAAGATACCATAATAGGAATAGTAAAAGTATTCAAATACTTTTATTTTACCTGATTTTCGTCAACCCTTCGCCTTACCGGCCGTTGGTTGTGCCTGGCGGGTGAGGGACCGAACCAGGCGCCGGTCTGTAGTGGAATACCCGCAAATGCAGCTTGCCGGATCCTCTGGCGGGGTGTTGCAGGCGGGCAGGCGCTGATCTGTTGCGGAATACCCTGCCGATGGTATATTTGCGGATCAACAAAGAAATGCAGCATGCTGGGCCAGGAACACATGTCGTCACTATTCGAAAACGCCACGGAAGGGATTATCCTGACAAACGAGAAAGGGATCGTGGTGCTGGTAAACCCGGCTGCACAGCAGATATTTGGCTACCAGGCGGAGGAGATCGTCGGCCAGTCGATAGAATTGCTGATACCCGACCGCCACCGCAAACAGCACCGGCAATACCGGCATGGGTTCTACCAGCACCCGTCCAACCGTGTGATGGGCCAGGGCCGGGATCTGCACGGGAAAAAAAAGGACGGCAGTAATATTTCGGTAGAGGTAAGTCTCAGCCATTACCGGAAAGACGATGAGCTTTACGTGATCGCGTTCATTGTAGACATCACCCACCGTAAAGAGATCGAACGTAATATGCTCGAACAGCAGCAAAAACTGGAGGGCGTTACCACAGAAATAAGAAAACTAAATGCGGAGCTGGAAGCCAAGGTAGAGGAAAGAACAATGATCCTGAAAGAGGCCCTGCACCGCCTGGAACGTTCCCAGCAGGAGCTGAGCGCCGCGCTCGACAAAGAGCGCCAGTTGAACGAGATCAAAGGCCGGTTTGTGGCGATGGCCTCCCATGAGTTCCGCACCCCGCTCAGCGCCATTCTATCTTCCGCCACCCTGCTTTCGCGGTATAAGACCACGGAGGAAGAAGAGAAGCGTGCCCGGCACATCAGCCGGATCAAAAATTCGGTATGGCACCTCAATGATATACTGGAAGACTTCCTGTCCATGGGCAAGCTGGACGAAAAGAAGGTGAACGTCGACATTTCCGCCTTCCCGCTGCGGGGGCTCATTGCCGAAACCGTGGAGGAAATGTCGCGCCAGACCAAAAAAGGCCAGCAGATTTTGCTCGCCTGTGAAGAAGGAGAGCCGGTGATCACCGACCGGAAACTGCTGAAGAACATCATCATCAACCTGATCAACAACGCGATCAAGTTTTCGGATGCTGACAGCAGGATCGACGTGGCAGCGCGGCAGGAGCCCGGTCAGATCGTGGTGACCATCACCGATCAGGGGATCGGTATCTCGGAAGAAGACCAGGTACATCTTTTTTCCAGCTTTTTCCGCGGTTCCAACGCGAGTAACATCGCGGGCACCGGGTTGGGTCTGCATATTGTAAAACGGTACGTGAATCTCCTGGAAGGTAACATACATTTGCAAAGCGAACTTGGAAAAGGCACTATCGTAAACGTGATCATACCCCTAAAGCAGGATAATACATGAAGAACATCTTAGTAATCGACGACAATCCCGATATCCGGGAAAACATATCGGAAATACTGGAGCTCGCCGGATATAGTACGCTGACAGCCGAGAACGGCAAACAGGGGGTGGACCAGGCCATTAAAGGCAAGCCCGATCTTATCGTGTGCGATATCATGATGCCAGATCTGGACGGCTACGGTGTGCTCCACCTGCTGCGCAGGAATCCCGAGACACAATTCATCCCCTTTATATTTCTCACTGCCAAAACGGAGCGGTCAGACCTCCGGAAGGGCATGGAGATGGGAGCCGACGACTATATCACCAAGCCGTTTGAAGACATTGAGCTGCTCAATGCTATCGAAGTGCGGCTCAACAAAGCGGAAGTGCTGAACCGCAACTACCCGATGACCAACACGGGCATCGGTCAGTTCCTGAAAGATGTGAACGAAGCAGGCATAGTCCAGAATCTGTCGGAACAATACGCCGTGGAGACCTATAGCAAAAAATACCCGCTGTACCAGGAGGGCAAACGTCCCCGTTTCCTGTATTATCTGGTGAAGGGCAAGGTGAAAGGATACAAGATCCACGAAGACGGGAAAGAATACATCACCGATATTTTCAGTGAAGGAGATTTCCTGGGATTCACCGCACTGATAGAAGATAGCATTTACGATGATAACGCGGTAGTGCTGGAAGAAGCGCAGATCATGCAGATCCCCAAGGATGATTTTTTAAAGATGGTTTTCAGCGATATCAATGTAGCGTCCAAATTCATCCGCATTATTACGCAGAACGTGAAACAGAAAGAGGAACGCCTGCTGAGCCTGGCTTACAGCTCACTGCGAAAAAGAGTTGCCAAAGCCCTGGTGGAAATACACAATAAATACAATACGGAGGGAGGATCCAACCCAATTGAGATAACGCGGGAAGATATCGCCCACTATATCGGCACCGCCACTGAGTCGCTGATCCGGACACTGAGCGATTTTAAGGCGGAAAAGCTTATCACGATAAAGGGAGGCAAACTGGTAGTGGCGGATATCGACCGGCTCCAGAACCTATTGTATTGAAGGAGCGGCATGAGGTCAGTCGTGATCCGGTTGACCGCTGCCGTTGCCCGGAACGGGTTTCGCGAGATGAGACAACTCTTTACCCCTGTCGTCCTGCTGCCGGAGCGTCCAGCTATCGGTCATGGTAGTTTCCAGCCAGATGGACCCCGATTTACGGGAGACCTGCACGTTCGCGTTGAATAGCCTTTTAAACTCCTTTTCCATCTCCGCCACGGTCATTGAGTCATCAATCCTGATCTCCCCGTCGCGGCGTAGTCCGGCGGTCCGGAGTAGTGCGGATTTAGCAATCTTCTGTCGCACTTCTGCAGCAAGCCTGCCTTCCGACAGCCTGAAAAAATCTATTTTCAGATAAGGATATGCCTGGTTAAAACGGTCCTGCACCTCTTCAACCGTGTCTTCCCGACTCAAGCGTAATATCATGGTTTACCTCATTTAGCCATAAAAATAGCCGTTTCAGGAGCGGAGAAGGATGATATTACCGGGTTGAAAAACTGATCTTGATCAGTTGAAAGGCAAAATTCGCCATGAAATGGCCCTGGTTCCCGGAGAAGAACCTGGTTATTCTTTCATCTAAAATTCAGCAGATTGCACATATCAGCAGCCATTACATAAAAATCGCGCGCTATTTCGGAGTCAAAAGAGCCCGGTTATTCTTTCACCCAAAATTTCAGCAGATTGCCCATATCGGAAGCCACTATATGAAAATCGCGGGGTATTTCGGGTTCCAGGCTGTGAAAGGTGACCAGCCGGGTGCCGGATGGGGTTCGGTCGAGTTGCCGGTACAGGTAACGATTATAATAGTTGTATAGCTCTTCGGAATATTCGATGCCGTCGTTGACACGGTCCGCACACACCAGATTCTCGTAAAAGGAGTTGTAGAAATAGAAGTGGTCGTAGTTCCGCAGGTCGATCGTATTGATGTTCCCGTGCATAAAAGACAGGTTCTGCAGTCCTGTGAGTGTTTTCACCCGCTCGGCGTGCTCCACCATCTCCTCGCGTTGTTCCACACCGTAAAAAAAAGCTTCGGGCCGGTAGTAGGCCGCCGTGAGGCAAAATTTACCGGCGCCGCTGCCTATGTCCAGCACACGTGCACCTTTTTCGGCACCCAGAAAATCCGCCGCCTTCTTGGCCACCCGGATAGGTGTCCAGTGGCTTTTGGCATAAGCCCGGATAGCCACCGGATAAAGCTGCAGAAAAGAAGTGTCCGACACGAACCAATCGTCCGGTAAGGCCGAATCGTCCGCTGCTGCCCGACCGGATAGGGGCGCCTCCGACCGCTCATCGTATTTCCAGCTTAACCCGTTGTTTTCCACACCCAAAATTAACTAATATGTACAACATGCATGAACAATCTGCAAATGGCTGCAGGAACACCCCTGATCAATCATCCTCAACATCCGCCCAATACCTGCACGCAGCATCAGCCGTTAACCATCCTCATTCGCAAGGAACATAGCCAGCATACCGGCCCGAAAAGCTCAGTTCTGATAGTGTTTCCGGTAAGCCAGGGGCGACACGCCGCGGATTGTTTTGAAATGCCGGTTAAAATTGGAGAAATTGTTAAACCCGCATTCATAGCAGACGGCAGCCACCGTTTTGTCGGTTTCCGCCAACAGTTTGCACGCATGGCCGATCCGCACTTCCAGTAAAAACCGGGAAAAGGTTTTTTTGATCCGCAGCTTAAAGTACCGGCAGAAAGCATGGGGCGTCAGATGCGCCAGCTGTGCCATCTGCTCAAGGGTGATCGGCCGGGAAAAATTATCCATGATGTACTGGTATATGGTATTCAGCCGGTCGGTTTCCGCAGGATTATAGGAAAACTGCAGGCCGTTGCCGCAAATATTGGTTAGGGGGGCCGAGCGGGCAATGGCCTGAAGGATCTTTATCAGCAGCAACACGCGGTCGGTTGTATCGGCAGACAACAGTGCTTTCATCATGCCGGCCACCGCCGGCCGAAGCTCCGGCTGTACGCGGACGCCTTTCTCTGCTTCGGTAAGCAGCTTATGAATGTCCCGGTTCTCCGGCAGTCTGAAAAAAGTCTCTCCAAAACAATCTGGTAAAAAATGAATCACAATGGCTTCTACGCGCAGCTTCGAGTCTTTTTCCAGGAATTGTTCATCGCTGCGCCAGAGATGGGGAAGATTCGCTCCGAGCAGGATCAGATCGCCAGGCTTAAAATGATGCATCGTGTCCCCGATAAACTGCCACCCCGACCCCTTTATGATATACACGAGCTCCGCCTCGGCATGGTAATGCCATTTGTCGTAGAAATGCGGCACCGCATCGTACCGCACATTAAAGGAATGTTCGGGCTGTAAGGGGATCTTGAGGAGATGTGGTTTCATCCGTATATTTTTCGTTTTTAATGGGTCGACCGTGCGTCGCCAAGGCTTTACCGGCCTTGCTCCGCCGAAGCGCAGCACTGGCCCGGCTTCCAGAAGGCCCAGCGGCACGATGGAACTCCGCCTATACTTTATCCCTATGTGATAGAACGGACCAGGCTCCGTTTCATAATTGGTATTAAGGTAACGCAAAAGGAGGACAAATTTAAGATACTATGTTAACATCCTACATATTCTGGTTAAGAACGTGCCAAACTGGCGCTGGTATTACCGTTATCTTTGAAATGAACTTCAACGTATTGCCAGCTATGACAAAAGTAGCCCTGTTCATTCCCTGTTATATCGACCAGTTCTACCCTCAGGTAGGAATCGCCACTTATGAACTCCTGCAAAAATTGAATTGTGAAGTCAGCGTTCCGCTAGGGCAGACCTGCTGCGGCCAGCCGATGGCCAATAGCGGGTTTGCGACGATGGCGGGCGGGTGCGACCGGAATTTTGTCCGCAATTTTAAAGACGCGGACTATATCGTTTCTCCGTCCGGGAGTTGCGTGCTGCACGTGAAGGAACACCTGAAGGATACCGATAAAGCAGCGGTCGACCATATCCGCCATAAGATTTACGAGCTGTCGGAGTTCCTGGTAGACGTGCTGCAGGTGGATTCCCTCGAAGCTTCTTTTCCCCACCGCGTAGGAATGCACGTGTCCTGCCACGGACAGCGGGGCCTGCATACTTCTTCCATGTCGGAACTGATGGCGCCGCCGTTCTCAAAGCCGGAAAAATTATTGAATATGGTGAAAGGCCTTCAATTGAGCTATCCCCACCGCGTGGATGAATGCTGTGGATTTGGCGGCACTTTCTGTGTTTTTGAAGAAGCCGTTTCTGTGCGTATGGGACAAGACCGGGTAAAGGAACACGAAGAAAACGAGGTAGAATTTATCACCGGCGGCGATGTGAGCTGCCTCATGCATCTGGAAGGTATCCTCCGACGCAAAAAAAGCAAGGTTGGTGTGCTGCATCTCGCCGAAATACTGAATGCCGCCGAATCATCCGCCACTCCAAACAAACACCTGTCATGAGCAGTTCAACAAAAGACCACGCTTCTCTTTCGGAGGTGTTCAACCGCGATTTCAACCGGGTAAGCTGGCACGACGAAACATTGTGGTTCGTGCGCACCAAACGCGATCACGCCGCGCACGGCATACCCGAATGGGAGCAGTTGCGTGCATATGCATCCCGGATAAAAGATCATTCCCTGTCGAATCTGGACCATTACCTCACTGAATTTGAACAACGCGCCACGGAAAATGGGTGCACTGTTCACTGGGCGCGAGACGGGAAAGAACACAACGAGATCGTGCTCAGGCTGATCCGCGAGCACAACATCAGCCAGATCGTGAAAAGCAAATCCATGCTCACAGAGGAATGTCATCTGAATGAATACCTCTCAACGCAGGGCATCCGGGTGGTGGACACCGACCTGGGAGAATACATCGTACAACTAAGAAAAGAAGCCCCCAGCCATATTGTGCTGCCGGCTATTCACCTGAAGAGGGAAGACGTGAGCGATACTTTTCACGATCATCTCGGCACCGAAAAGGGCAATAACGATCCGCAATACCTGGCCGGTGTAGCCAGGCAGGTGCTGCGCGAAAAATTCATCGCATCCGAGCTGGCCATCACAGGCGTGAACTTCGCCGTTGCCGAAACCGGAGGATTCGTGGTGTGCACCAATGAAGGCAATGCCGATATCGGCGCTCACTCCGCCCGGCTACACATCGCCAGTATGGGGATCGAGAAGATCATTCCGAAATCAAAAGACCTGGGCGTGTTCCTGCGGCTGCTGGCGAGAAGCGCCAGCGGTCAGCCCATCACAGCCTACTCCAGCCATTTTCATAGGCCCAGAGAAGGACAGCAACTGCATATCGTAATCGTGGACAATGGGAGAAGCCGGCAATTAGGAAGGGAAGACTTCCGGAATTCTCTCAAATGTATCCGCTGCGGCGCCTGTTTCAACACCTGCCCTGTATACCGGCGCAGCGGCGGACACAGCTATCACACCACCGTTGCAGGACCTATCGGCTCGATATTGAGCCCCAACCTGGATATGCGCGCGCATGCGGACCTCCCCTTCGCCTCTACCCTCTGTGGCTCCTGCACTAACGTCTGCCCGGTGAAGATCAACATCCACGAGCAACTCTGGAAGTGGCGGCAGGTGCTTTCGGCCGAGGGATATGTGGCCCCGGCGAAAAAAGCAGGCATGAAGGGGATGGCGTTCATATTCTCCCGGCCAGCGCTATTCCGCGGTGCGGGGAAAGCTGCGCGATGGGTGATGCGCACATTTCCCGGACTCGCTTCCAATAAAAAGTTTAACCCCTGGTACAAGCAGCGGGAAATGCCCAAGCCGCCGAAATACAGCTTCCGCGACTGGTATCTAAAAAACAAGAAATGAACGCAAGAGAAGCCATACTGGCCGCAGTAGCCGCCAACAAACCGCCGTTGCACGAGGCCCCCGAGATAAGGGTGGCTGCAGCCACCGACCCCGTCGCATTACGCCAAAAATTCTCGGAGCTCGTAAGGATGGTTGGCGGCAGCGTTAAACACGTGCAGGGGTTGGGGGAAATAGCGAATGATCTTTTAAAAGAAAGAGCCGGCACACCGGACTATGTGGTGAATGCCGCGAAGGAAATAGGCGAAACCAATCCGGAGATCGACGAAACCAGCACGCCCGTCGACATCGCCGGCGTAGAGAAAGCCTATATAAAGGGAACGCTGGCGGTAGCGGAAAATGGCGCCGTTTGGGTAAAAGAGCGCGATATGCGACACCGTTTGCTGCCCTTTCTCTGTCAGCATCTCGTGCTGATAGTCGACGCGGCCACTATCGTCGACAACATGCACGAGGCATACGACAGGATACGAATAAACGAAGAAGGATATGGGCTGTTTATCGCCGGCCCCTCCAAAACCGCCGATATTGAGCAGTCGCTCGTGGTGGGCGCCCACGGCCCAAGGAGCCTGCTGGTGTATATAGTGAGCTAATTGAAGCACTTTCATAGTCAGCGCAATACGA
>CAZUWX010000014.1:59447-68695 GCA_964624205.1 uncultured Chitinophagaceae bacterium | reverse complement strand
AGCCGTAACTAAACTTTACAAAAATGTCAGACATCGCAACCAGGGTAAAAAAGATCATAGTTGACAAGTTAGGGGTGGAGGAAGCAGAAGTTACTAATGAAGCTTCTTTCACGAACGACCTCGGAGCTGATTCTTTGGATACCGTAGAACTAATTATGGAGTTTGAAAAAGAGTTCAACATCTCCATTCCTGATGAACAGGCTGAAACAATCACTACCGTAGGTCAGGCCGTCGCTTACCTGGAAGAGCATGCCAAGTAATCGCACCCTGGTTCAGGATCGATATTTTACATCCGCTTTAGCCATAGCCCGCTAAGGCGGATTTGTATCTTATCGGTAGCCAGAGAATTGAGCCATATCAATTAATATCTTTATCTTACTGATGAAACGGAGCAGGATAATTCTTTCCCGTAAGGGGAAATGGACACGCAGCATTCCATCGTGCCACCGCGACTTCACGAGGCTGCTGTCAAAGCTAAAACTGATGCACATGCTATCAGCGGAGCAAGGCCTGCAAAGCCTTCAGCAATGCGCGGCCTGTCATCGAAAAGACTTTTTGTACGGATGAAATTAAAACGTGTCGTAGTAACAGGTATTGGCGCCCTCACCCCTCTCGGCAATAATCTTGAGGAGTCGTGGAAAAATCTTACGGGCGGAGTTTCGGGAGCCAACCTGATCACCCTTTTTGATGCCTCCAAATTTAAAACGCGCTTTGCGTGCGAGTTAAAGAATTTCGATCCGCTTAACTACCTCGACAGAAAAGAGGCCCGTAAACTGGACCGGTTCACCCAAACAGCACTTGCCGCCAGTGACGAAGCAGTGAATGATGCCGGTATCTCCATCGCCAACGTTAACCCCGACAGGATCGGGGTGGTGTTTGCGAGCGGTATCGGTGGCCTGATCACCTTCCAGGAAGAAGTCATCAATTTCGCCAAAGGCGACGGTACGCCACGCTTCAACCCTTTCTTTATCCCGAAAATGATCCTGGATATCGCTGCCGGCCATATTTCGATGCGGCATGGGTTCCGGGGCCCCAACTTTGCAGTTGTGAGCGCCTGCGCATCCTCCACCAACGGAATGATGGAAGCTTTTAACCTGATCAGGTTGGGTAAGGCGGATATTATCCTGGCGGGCGGATCTGAAAGCGTGATCAGCGAAGCTGGCGTGGGTGGTTTCAATGCCATGAAAGCACTTAGCGAACGGAACGACGACTATGCCACCGCCAGCCGCCCCTACGATAACGACCGTGACGGATTCGTGATGGGCGAGGGTGCCGGCTGTCTTATCCTGGAAGACCTCGACCATGCACTCAAAAGAGGCGCAAAGATCTACGCGGAAATTGCGGGTGCAGGCGCCACAGCAGATGCACACCATATTACCGCCCCCCATCCCGAAGGCCTCGGTGCCAAAAACGTGATGCTCGCTGCGCTGGACGATGCCGGACTGCAGCCATCCGATATCGACTATATCAATACCCACGGCACTTCCACGCCCCTGGGCGACATCGCTGAAGTGAAGGCTATTGTTGACGTCTTTGGAGAAGAAGCCTATAAGATGAATATCAGCTCTACCAAGTCCATGACCGGGCACTGCCTGGGAGCAGCGGGCGCCATAGAAGCGATAGCCTGCATCATGGCCGTGAAAGACGACCTGGTGCCCCCTACCATCAACCATTTCACAGACGACCCCAACCTCGACGGCAGACTTAATTTCACTTTCGAAAAATCCCAGAAACGATCAGTTCGAGCAGCATTGAGTAATACTTTCGGCTTTGGCGGACATAACGCCTGCATTATCGTGAAGAAGTATGAAATTTTTTTGTAGCTTGTAATTGTGGGAATTTTGGATCGTCTTTTCGGAAATCAAAACCACATTGCCTTTAAGAAAAACCTGCGCAATGTACTGGGTTTTGCGCCCGGTAAAATAGCACTATACCAAGCTGCACTTACTCACCGCTCCGTCCGCGATAGCGCCGACGAAAACAACGAACGCCTGGAATACCTGGGCGACGCTATCCTGAGCGGCATCATCGCCGATTTTCTGTTTAAGAAATATCCTTATCGCGAAGAGGGCTTCCTCACGGAAATGCGCAGTAAAATGGTGAACCGCAACAAACTCAACGAGATCGCCATCAAAATGGGTATCAAGCGGATATCCATGTTTAATAAGTTCGACAACTCACTGAAAATCAGTCAGATATTTGGAAACACCCTGGAAGCCCTCGTAGGAGCGATCTATCTGGATAAGGGGTATAAAAAAACCCAGCTCTGGGTGTTGGAGCGCATGATCATCCCCTACCTGTTCATGGAAGACCTGGAGAACCTGGAGATCAACCACAAGAATAAATTATACGGCTGGGCAAATAAAAACGGCAAGAACCTCGAGTTCGAAACCCTCAATGAGCGGGTGGAAAGCGGGCGGCGGTTGTTCACCATCGGCGCAGTCGTAAACGGCGAACTCATTGCCCAGGCCAAAGCCTACAATAAAAAGGACGCCAGCCAGGCAGCAGCAGCCATCGCCCTTGAGAAACTCGGCCTGGTGGAAGCCGCGGGTTCATGAGTGGAAGACAGGGATCTGCGGATATAGCCAGCGTACTTGGGAGATTAAATCCAACCGCTACGGAGTCGGGGGAACATCATCTGATTTTACTTTACCGATTGTCTTGCATGCAGATCTCTACCAGCACCCCGTGGGTGGATTTAGGGTGAATAAAACAGACCAGCTTGTTGTCAGCGCCCTTTCGCGGTTTTTCGTTCAACAGCCTGAACCCTTCCCGCTTCAGCCTTTCCATTTCCGCCTCAATGTCGTCCACCTCAAAAGCGATGTGATGGAGACCCTCCCCCCTGCTGCTGACAAAGTTTGCGATCACCCCCTTGGGATCAAGGCCCTCCAACAGCTCGATCTTGGTTTCTCCTGTGCGTAAAAATGCCGTTTTTACCTGTTCCGACGCTACCGTTTCTGTCTTGTAGCACTGACTGTTTAACAGCTTTTCAAAGAGCGGAACGGATATTGCCAGGTCTTTTACGGCAATGCCGATATGATCCATGTGCTGCAGCATAATTTTTGTTTAAGGAATGGTAAAAATAAGCTTCTGCCCCGGGATTTGCTCGGGTCGCCTCGAGCCCATTCGGCCGGTTTACACACGCCGCAGGAAATGTTGCCGCGGCAGATTATAACATGGTGCCGATAGTTGCAGACGGTTCCGCAGGAAATGCTAAAATTGCCCCCCGGCGCGGGTGCTCTATAAAAGTAGACAGGTTTGGGTTAATTTTACAGTACCGCGGTGGGGCATTGCGCGGGATAAAGCAAGGATATGTTGAAACTGCCGGTTTATCTTGATTTTAATGCTACCACACCCTGCGCTCCAGAGGTGGTAGAGGCCATGCTGCCCTATTTCACCGTATCCTTCGGGAACGCAGCGAGCCGGACCCACTCCTTCGGCTGGCAGGCCGAAGAAGCTACCACCCTGGCGCGCGAACAGGTGGCCGCCCTGATCGGGGCGGAGCCCCGCGAGATCGTCTTTACCTCGGGGGCTACTGAGGCGGTGAACCTCGCCATTAAAGGAGCGGCAGAAGCCTATAGCAGAAAAGGCAACCATATCATAACGGTGGCCACGGAGCACAAAGCGGTGCTGGACACCTGCGCTCACCTGGAAAAAAGGGGCGTTGAAGTGACCCGGCTGGGCGTGGGACCCGACGGACGGATCAACCTGCAGGAACTGGAGGAGTCAATCCGGCCTGCCACCATCCTGATCGCCGTGATGTATGCCAACAACGAAACCGGAGTTGTCCAGCCGATGAAAGCCATCAGCGGGATCGCACGCCGGCACGGGGTGCTGGTATGCTGTGATGCCACGCAGGCGGTGGGAAAGATACCCGTGAACGTGGACGATGACGGGCTGGACCTGGTGGCGTTTTCAGCGCACAAGATATATGGCCCCAAAGGAGCCGGAGCCCTGTATGTTCGCCGGAAAAACCCGCGCGTTACACTCGTTGCCCAGATCGACGGCGGCGGCCACGAGGGGGGAAAACGTAGCGGTACGCTGAACGTGCCGGGGATCGTTGGTTTCGGCAAAGCCTGCGCCCTGTGTGCGGAGCAAATGGAGGCAGTGGCGGGGCGACTGGCTGTTTTGCGCGACCGGCTGGAAGAGCGACTCACCGGGATACCCGGCTCCGCTGTGAATGGTAGCCGGCAGTACAGGCTTCCCCACGTATGCAATCTATCCTTCGAAGGCGTCGAAGCCCAGGCGGTGCAGATGGCCCTGGGACGGGAGATCGCGCTTTCCTCTGGCTCGGCCTGCAGCTCTGCCACTATGGAACCCTCGCATGTGCTGAAGGCAATGGGGATGAGTGATGCGCTGGCTTATAGCTCCCTGCGCTTCTCGCTGGGGATATACACCACGGAGGAAGAGATCGATTTTATCAGCCAACGCCTGACCGGCGCCATTGCCCGATTGCGGGACGAGAGCCCGGCCTGGCAACTGCGCGAAACGGTCCGGATGGAGAACCCGGCAAGCTGAGCAGGAAATAATAGAGAACCGGACTAACGCAGCATGGCGTCGGAAATAAATTGGAACCGGGATTAGCCGGCATAACACCAGATTGATTAATATCGTGTACCTGAAAAGGAACCATAAAACTGAATACCATGATCTACGTAAGTGATAAAGCAAAGATCCGCGTGACCGCGTTGTTGAAGGAAGCGGCTATTGATGCTCAGTCCGAATACTTTTTAAGAGTATCCGTGGAAAGCGGAGGATGTTCCGGATTGAGCTACAAAATGGATTTTGATAATGAACAAAAACCGGGAGACCAGGTGTTTGAGGACAACGGCGTGAAAGTGGTGACCGATCTCAAGAGTTTTCTATACCTGGTTAATACCACCCTCGAATACTCCGAAGGCCTGAATGGAAAAGGTTTTTATTTCAACAACCCCAACGCCAGCCGAAGCTGCGCCTGCGGTGAAAGCTTTGCTGTATAGTTCATCCCTTTTCACCCTTTCCATTACCCAATATCCCGTATTTTCGCACGCATGTGGCCCGTTTGTATAAAAGAATTGCGACAGTTTTTCAGCAGCCTGACGGGATATGTTGCGATTATTTTCTTTTTGTTGCTGGCAGGCGCGGTGCTGTTCGTGCTGCCCGGCAATATCCTGGAATTTGGATATGCCACTCTGGATAAGTTTTTTCAGACTGCTCCGTGGATACTGTTGGTGCTGATACCGGCGATCACCATGCGGAGCTTTTCCGAAGAATTCAAGACCGGCACTTTTGAGGTACTGCTCAGCCTGCCGCTTACAGGTTGGCAATTGGTAGGCGGAAAATATCTGGCCGCACTGGGCATCGTGCTCTTTGCCATCCTTCCAACCCTGATCTATCCGGTCAGCCTTCAACAATTATCTGCCACCGGTGGCATCGATACCGGTGCTACCGCAGGATCTTATATCGGCCTGGTATTGTTGGCGGCGAGTTTTGTGGCCATCGGTATCTGCTGCAGCAGCTACACCGACAATGCGGTAGTGGCTTTTATAGCGGCAGTATTCGTATCCGTGGCAGTATATAGCGCCTTCGGCGCAATCAGCCGGCTGCCAGTGTTTGAAGGAGGGTGGGATTTTTATCTGGAAATGCTGGGGATCGATTTTCACTACCGCAGCCTTAGCCGCGGGGTGATCGACACAAGGGATATTATTTATTTTTTTAGCGTGATCGTATTATTCTTGTTTTTTACACGCAGAAACCTGGCAAAACGGTGAGCGGAGCAAAGAAGAGAATTATAAAAGAGTAGCTGATGAAGTCTAAATACTGGTGGTGCTATCTTATACTGGCCCTGGTGGCGGTGAACTACCTCGCCTCGCTGGTGCATTACCGTATTGACCTCACTGCCGAAAAACGGTTCACGCTGTCGCCGGCCACAAAAAAATTGCTGAAGGGACTGAACGACCAGGTGACCATCGACGTGTTGTTGGCCGGCGATCTGCCGGCGGACTTCCGTAACCTCCGTAACCAGGCAGAAGAATTGCTCGGGGAATTTCGCGAAATCACCCGCAGCAATATCCAACTCCGCTTCGCCCGCCCGGGCGAGGGCATGGAAGACGACGAAAAACAGGCCCTGTTGCGCTGGCTCGACAGCCTCGGGATCCACCCTACCAATGTGCGTGTGCAGATCAAAGCCGGAGAATCGCAGTCGGAAAGCCTGGTGTATCCCGCCGCGCTGGTGAGCTACCAGGGCAAAATGGTGCCTGTCGATCTTCTGCAGGGGCAGGACCTGTCCGGCGGACTCAATACACTCAATACGGCAGCGGCCCTGCTGGAATACAAATTTGCCGCAGCCATTCAGAAAGCTACACAACGGGAGCCCGCTATCGTCGGCTACCTGGTCGGCAACGGGCAGCCACTCAGCTATAACGTGTACGACCTCATCGAGCACGTGCTGAAGCCCAATTACGGATTCGGGTTTGTGCCAATCGACAGTGTGCCTGTGATCCCGCTGGATTTCGACGCCCTCATCATGGTGAAACCCACCACCCGGTTTACCGACCAGCAAAAGCTGAAACTCGACCAGTATGTGATGCATGGCGGCAAGCTGATCTGGATGATCGACAACCTGTATGCAGAAATGGACAGCCTGATGCGCACACAAAGTGATTTTGTGGCCTTCGACCGCGGACTGAACCTGGAAGACCAGCTTTTTCGCTACGGGGCACGGATCAATGCCGACCTGCTGCAGGATCTGGAATGCGACAAGCTACCCCTGGCTGTGGGGAATTTTGGCGATCAACCACAGATGCAACTCGTGCCCTGGCCCTACTTCCCGCTGCTTTCGTCCTATAACGACCATCCCATCGCCAAAAATCTCAACCGTGTATTGTCGGTTTTTCCCAATTCGGTGGACACGGTAGAGGCAGCAGGCATCCGGAAAACCATCCTGCTGGCCAGCTCTGCAAATTCCCGCACACTCAGTACCCCCGCGATCGTTTCCCTGAACAGCGTCCGGACCGAGGAAGACATCAGCACATTCAATAAACATCATATTCCCGTGGCGGTGTTACTGGAGGGAAAATTCAGCTCCCTGTACGCCAACCGTATATCAGCAGCCGATGCCGACACGCTCGCCAACCACTACCACCAACCCTTCCTGCCGGCAGCAGCCCAAGAAAATAAAATGATCGTGATCGCCGATGCCGACATAGCCGCCAACGTGGTCACGCAGAACGACGGCCCACTTGCCATGGGCACCAACCAGTTCACCAAGATCCAATACGCCAACCGCGAATTCCTCCTGAACTGTATCGAATACCTCACCAACCCATCCGATATACTGTCCACCCGTTCCAAAACGCTCACCCTTCGACTGCTGGACCCCGCTAAGGTCGACAAGCAAAAAACGAACTGGCAGGTGTTGAATACCGGCTTGCCTGTGTTGTTGATATTGATTTTTGCATTCATCTACCAGTTTATCAGAAATAAGAAGTACGCATGACAACAGACCAGATCACCTATCTCTGCTTCGGCATCTTAATCGTTCTTGCCCTGGTGTTCGACCTGGGATTGTTGAGTAAAAAAAATTCCCATATCACGCTTTCCAAGGCGCTTTGGCAAACCATATTCTGGGTCTCGCTCGCTATTGGATTTATGTTCTTTGTATGGTACGAGTACGGCCAGACGATCGCCATTGAGTACCTCAGCGCCTATTTAACCGAGTGGTCGCTGAGTATCGACAATATATTCGTATTCATCCTGATCTTTTCTTTTTTCGGGATGAAAGAAGACTACTACGCGCGGGTACTGCTTATCGGTATCCTGATGGCCATCGTGTTCCGCGTCATCTTTATCACCATCGGTATCGCGCTGGTGGAAAGATTCGGATGGCTATTGTATATATTTGGAGGCATTCTCGTGGTAACCGGTGTGAAGATGTTTTCGGCCAAACACAACGAAGAGGTGAACCTTTCCGATAATAAAGTGTATAGTTTCCTGAAGCGCTTTTTCCCCCTGGTGCATGACGATGGGGGCGGTAAGTTCACCGTGATCCGCGACGGAAAAAAGTACTACACATCGATATTTGCTGTTGTCATAATGCTGGCTACCACGGATATCGTCTTTGCACTCGATTCTATACCCGCGGTGTTTGGGATCTCTACTCACCGGGTCGTGATCTATACTTCTAATATATTTGCCGTGCTGGGTCTCCGATCGCTGTTCTTTTTGCTGAAAGGGGCTGTGGGTAAATTCTCCCACCTGCAACAGGGGATAGCTATTGTGCTGGTGTTTATCGGCCTGAAGATGCTGGCCGAGATATTTAACGTGCACGTTCCGGTGTTTGTGTCGCTGCTGGTAATTGTGGTGTGCCTGATCGCTTCCATTGTTTATTCTATGAGCGTGGCGGGTAGGGCTGCGGAAAAGGAGATCGCGGATAAGGGGGATGTCGACCTGCATTAAATCTTTTTCATTGAGCTATCAATTCTCGCAAATAGTAACCATTGTGAAGGGGAATATCCTTCAACAACACGAAGATGTGGTTATCGGCGAGCTGTTGACCGACAGCAGAAAGATCGTACAACCCCAATCGTCCCTGTTCTTTGCCCTCAAAGGAGAGCGGCGCGACGGCCATGTTTTTATTAAAGACGCTTACGGAAAGGGGGTCAGGAATTTTGTGGTCAGTGAAGCCGCCGCAGTGGCCGACCTGACAGATGTGAACGCGATCCTGGTGAAGGATGCGTTGCCGGCCTTGCAGGCGCTCGCGGCATACCACCGCAGCCGCTTCCATATACCCGTGGTAGGCATTACGGGCAGCAACGGAAAGACCATAGTCAAGGAGTGGGCCCATCAGTTGCTCGCCGGCCGCTACGCAATTGTCCGCAGCCCGCGGAGCTACAATTCCCAGATCGGGGTGCCGTTAAGCGTATGGCAGTTGAATCCTTCGGCAAGCCTGGCCATTATCGAGGCGGGTATTTCACGCACCGGCGAAATGTTGTCTTTGCAACAGATCATTCAACCTACCATCGGTATTTTTACTAATATCGGTGACGCACATGCGAGCGGGTTCCGCAACATAAACGAGAAAGTGCAGGAAAAGCTGAAGTTGTTCAGTGCCGCTGATGCCCTCATTTATTGTAAGGACTACGCTGTGGTCGAGGAGGAATTGTCAAAATCCGGAGCGGGCGGAGGAAAAGTACCCCAACTGATCAGTTGGAGCCGGCGGAAAACCGCAACCCTGCAGTTGACCCGGATCAGCCGGCAGCCCGGCACCA
>CAZUWX010000014.1:0-59347 GCA_964624205.1 uncultured Chitinophagaceae bacterium | reverse complement strand
ACCCATATCAGCGGAATTTTCCGGGGTGAGGCGGTTCAGACCACCATCCCGTTCACCGACGAAGCATCTATAGAGAATGCGGTGGCCTGCTGGTGCCTGGCGCTCTACCTGGAACTTCCCCATGAAGAGATTGCCCGAAAAATGGCGGGCCTGCAGCCCGTTGCCATGCGCCTCGACCTCAGGACCGGCATCAACCATACATCCCTGATAAATGATAGTTATAGCGCCGACCTCAGCTCCCTGAAGATAGCGCTGGACTTTTTAACGCAGCAGCGCCAGCATCCGAAACGCACCGTGATCCTGACCGATCTGCTCGAAAGCGGTGGGAGCGAAACCGAACTCTACGCCCGTGTAGCGCGCTACCTGGAGCAACATCAGGTAGACCGGTTCATCGGTATCGGACCCGCAGTTTTAAGGAACCGGAGCGCCTTTTTATACAGGAACGCATCGGCAAAAAACACACCTGACACTGCAGGAACACCCCAAGAAAAAGAACGGGAGATACCACTTTTTCCGGCAGGGGTGGCGAAGAAAAACTATGCAGGAATGGAAACGCAGTTTTTCCCCTCGGTGGAGGCCCTGCTTCAGGAATTTCCACACCTGCATTTTGGGAACGAGACCATCCTGCTCAAAGGGGCGCGCGTCTTTGCGCTCGAAAGACTGAACAGGATGCTGGAGCAGCAAACCCACCAGACCGTGATGGAGATCGACCTGGGCGCCCTGCTGCACAACCTGCAAGCCTACCAGCAGCTCCTGCGGCCCGCCACCAAACTGATGGCTATGGTGAAAGCCTTCTCCTATGGAAGCGGAAGCTACGAGATCGCCAACGCGCTTCAGTTTCATAAAGTGGATTATCTGGCGGTGGCCTATGCCGACGAAGGAGTAGAGCTCCGGCAGGGGGGAATAGCTATGCCCATCATGGTGATGAATCCCGACACCTCCGCTTTCAGCTCCATTGTGAACTTTGCACTGGAACCCGACATGTACACCCTCACCCTGATGCGGGCTTTCGAGAAGTTTTTGAAGAAAGAGGGCCTGACGCAATACCCCATCCACATTGAGCTGGAGACCGGTATGAACCGGCTGGGCTTTTCGCCCCAAGATATTCCGGAATTGCTCGAAATTCTTTCGGGAAACCTTTTCCGGGTACAAAGCGTGTTCAGCCATCTTGCAGCCAGTGAAGACCCCGCATTTGATACATTCACGCTCCAACAGGCGGAACGTTTCACCGAAATGAGCGGCCGCATCGCGGAAACCCTGCCATATCCGTTTATAAGACACCTGCTGAATAGCTCGGGAATTGCGCGCCACCCGGCTCTGCAGTTTGACATGGTGCGGCTGGGCATCGGCATGCACGGAATAGATAGCACGGGCCGGCTCGACATGCAGGAAGTGGCTACCCTCCGCTCGTCAGTGGCCCAGATAAAACAACTCCGGCGGGGTGAATCGGTGGGCTATGGGAGATCCGGCCGGCTGAGCCGGGATTCCCGGATCGCGACGGTGCGGCTGGGATATGCCGACGGTTATCCCAGAAGTCTTGGCAACGGCGCAGGCAAGATGCTGGTAGCAGGTCAGATGGCCCCCACTATCGGAAATATATGCATGGACATGACCATGATAGACGTTACGGATATAGAGCAGATCGGGGAGGGGCAGGAAGTAATAGTGTTTGGTAAAAGCCTGCCGGTGCAGCAGGTGGCAGCCTGGGCCGGCACGATCCCTTATGAAATCCTGACTGGCGTATCGGAGCGCGTAAGACGCGTGTATTTTCAGGAATAGTGCTAGCGCCATGTTCATTATCTTTGCCCATCAAAAATTTTTCTTACCGTGAAGAGCAGAAATGCAGTTCTCCTGATCCTTGCCATCATCGTTGCCGACCAGATATTGAAGATATGGGTGAAGACGAGCATGTTGTATCAGGAACAAATCCCGCTTATCGGATCCTGGTTCCGGCTGTTCTTTATTGAGAACGAGGGCATGGCCTGGGGCTGGAAATTCGGTGGCGAATGGGGGAAAATGGCCCTCACCCTGTTCCGGCTGGTGGCCGTCATCTTCGGCGTATTCTACCTCCGGTCTATCATTAAAAACAAGTATCACACCGGCTTTATCGTCTGTGCCTGCATGATCTTCGCGGGGGCCCTGGGAAACCTGATCGACAGCCTCTTTTACGGAATGATCTTCTCCCAAAGTGAGATGGGAATGCCGCTGGCTCGTATGTTCCCTCCCGAAGGCGGTTACGCCGGATTTTTGCACGGCAGGGTAGTGGACATGCTCTATATGCCGGTGATAGAAGACAAAATACTACCCTCCTGGATCCCGTTCTGGGGAGGCGATCGCTTTACCTTTTTTTCTCCTATCTTTAACATCGCCGACGCTTCTATATCGGTGGGGGTGATTGCCCTGTTGATATTTCAGCGGAAATTCTTTAATAGACATCCCGAAAAACCCAATGCTGGTATAGAAACAGATACTCCTGTGAACGACACTGTTCGTGTATTGTAAATTCTAAAGTTCCGTATCATGCGCCTGGTTAAATATTCCATCGGCTTGGTGGCCCTGATGATCGTAATGATCGCCTGCAGAAAAGAGAAAAGTGTGGAAATGCCGCTGCCTTCCGATGCCGAAACGTTATGGGAATTCAAAGAGGGTGGCGACCTGTTTAAAGGAAAAATGGACACTGCCGAGGTAGTGGATTTAAACGGCATGGTTATGCTTTCGCTTAGCGGCATGTCCGACGAGGGCGATGGCTTGTTGATGATGCAGATCGCTGCGGAAAGGATCAGCGAGGGAGAATATAACAACCCCATGCTTTCGTTCCAGTACGTGAAAGGCGGAAGCGTGTTGTATGAAAACAATCCCCAGCAGGGTCACCCCTTCAGCATAGTGATCACGCACCTGGATTCGGTTTCCATTTCCGGAACCTTTTCCGGAGTGGTGACCGACAGCAGCGGTGGTACGAGCAGTATTGGAGAGGGGAAGTTTACTGCTTTCATCAACGGGGCCGACCTCAACCCGCAGGAGCCGGGAGGCACGGGCCAGTTGAGTCTTTGGTCAAAGACCCTCTGTGGCAACGGAGGTCCGATAGAAGTGCGGATCGGCAACGAAGTAAAACAGATCTCCGCTGTTTCTGCCAGCGAGCCGGTTTGTGGCTCCGACCTGGCGGCCACCTTCACCCTCCCCGTGGGGGTGTACACGGTGGTGGCAAAATGTGGCGACGATAGCGCCTCCGTCCAGATCCAGATCCTGGCCAACAACTGCACCATGCTGGAAGTCAGCTTCAATGCCCCCGAGGAACTGGAGGGAGATTACCTGCCTTTGAAACAACGTTGGGTGTACCGCAATGTGAATTCCGCCAACCCCACGGATACTACGGAGGTAACCAGTACCGGTGAAACGGTGATTAACGGCAAGACCTATACGAATTTTGTTAACAAAAGCACCGGTGATACCAGCTACTACCGCAAGGCTGGAGGAATATATTACGAGGCGATCGGTTCCGCCCTGGGATTTGATATCGATCCGCCCTATGCCGAGCTGGTGATGCTAAGAGAGGATGCGGCGGAAGGAGATTCCTGGTTGTCTGACGAATATACCGTCACGTTCGCGGCCGGAGTGGGAGGCACTTTCCCGGCCAAGTTGGGCAGAACGGTCACCAAACATAGTTTTTCAGCCGAGATCAACGGAAAAGTCTATCATAACCTGATCGAAGTCGAAACCCGGCTGTGGGTCAAGGGACCGGGCAGTTCTAATTTTGAAGACAGCGGCAGTTATTATCACACCATATTCGCCAAAGGCATCGGCATCGTGTACTTTGAAGACCTCCAGGAATCGAAGGCATGGGGCATTCTGCACTACAACGTGGTGCCGGAATAAGATCGCCTGCAGTGTTTCCACAACTTTATGTCTTTGGTTTTGCACACCGGCAATACCAACAAAGCATAGCGTAAGAGCTAATTGTTCTTCACCACTATTTTGTTGATGATCTCGCGGTTTACCTCCACGCGAAGAAAATAAGTGCCCTTGCTGAGGTGCCCCAGCTTGTCGAGGATCACGTGGTTGTATCCTTTCAATACTTTGTTTTTAAACTGCCGCACTACACGGCCGTAATTGTCCAGCACGGTGATCACGGCTGCGTCGTCGTTCGTGGCGACAAGGTCAAAGGAGATATTATGAGTGAACGGGTTTATGAGTCGACTTATTTCGGCACGTTTGCCGGTGCGGACTACGGCCCGGGTTAGTCGTTCGGAAGTGTCTTTTGCACTCAGCACCCATGAACAGTCGTTCACCATCACGATAATGGTGGTGCTTGCCGCGAAAGAGCAGTCGGGGTTGCTCAGGTTATCGGCAGACGAAGCCACTACAAAACGGTACTGGTTGAGATGGTGTGCACTGTCGGCCAGAAAGGAGGGTACCAGCACAGCGTTGTATTCATATCCGCCGGGCACACTTGCAGGGGAGCCCGTGCCACTACCTGTGTTTGTCCAGGTGGCCCCATTGTCGGTACTTCTCTCGAACCTGAAATAAGTATAGTTGTTGAAGAATGAGTTCACGGTGGATGAGATGTCTACCTGGTTGCCATAACATACCTGAGCATTACCGCTGGGCACCAGGTCCAGATCGGGATTACAGGTCACCAGGGCGATATCATCAATGGCCCAGTCGTTCCCGCCCCCGCCGGAGGCGTTGTTCCGGATGGAAATGATGATATCGGTCTGATCTTCTTCGGTGCGGAAAATGAATCCTTTTTTTTGCCAGCCGATGGTATCTATCTGTCCGGAAGAATAGCGGTCGAGCCCGTCTATCGCAAACGACAGGTTGGGGTACACGCCCGGCGTGAAGGTGGAGGTTCCGGTGGAATCCATTCCACAATTGGTACACACGTTACGCACCCAGAGCGAAAATTCGTAAGAGGTATTGGGGCACAGGCCGGAAATGCTTTGCCGGTAGGCCTCACTGGTGGCATAGTCGGCATTCACCACCAGCATGTAACCGCCATTCGAGCCCGGAGTGGCCGGCAGATTGCCTTCAGGAGCGGTAGCTCCGGTATGGTCGCCGATAATATCCCAGTGGCCGCCGAACATCCGGTTGACACAGGCATGGGGGCCGGAGCCGGTGGGGCAGCTTGGTCTTTTCTGGGCATCCTGGAAGGTGCTGGCGGTGGGGCTGAGGTTGTTGACAATGCCATAGGTGCCGTCGCCAATCGACACGGAAGGCCCCATATTCGGAAGATAGGTATAGCTCGGAATCAGGAATGTGGGGGCGTTGGCACGGTTCTGGACCGTGCCGCTGTCGAAGGTGCCTCCCGATTCTGCCACAAAGTTCTTACCGATGGCGTTGGGGCAAATGGGGTCGTTGTTGGCAATAAGGATCTGGTATCTGGTAGCAGCCCGCGTCTGGTTGCCGCTGTTCACGTTACTGTTCGTGCCGAAATGTATCACGCCGGCACCCAGCGTGATCACATCGCCGATATTGCCCGTCACCCGTACCCGGAACGAGGTGGTGATCAGCACCCCTCCGCCGGCTATGGGCCGGTCTTTGTTGTTACCGCTGGCGGTGTGGTTGCCGGTATACACAGTTCCCGCGCCGCTCGCGTCGTTGGATGTACTTGTGGGAGCGGTGGCGTCGCGTCCGATATTGATCTTGATATTATACTGGTCGGCAGCGGGGCTGGCATTATAGGTGCCGGGGTCGTCCCCGGCCGCGAGGGTCCATCGCTTATAGGTGAGACCCTCGTTGGTGATCAGCCGTAGCGAGTCGTCAATAAATACCGTATTGGATGGAATATTATCTACGTAACGTACCCGGAAAATGCGATTGGCGTTGTAGTTGCCCGGGAACCATATATTGGTTCTTATCTCCAGGGTATCACCCGGCTGCACGGTGCCCCCTGTATTCTTTTTCGAGAGGTTGACGTAGCTGTTGCCAAATTTCACCTGACCCGCAGCCCAACCCGTGCTGCCCAGACATGCCAGCAGCAGCAAAGACTTTGAAAGAATCGCAAGTACGGAAGTTTTCATTCGTTCATTTTTAGTTTTTCGATGATCGAATGGAACTTCGCGTATACATCCCCCTGTAAGCCTGTAATGGTCGGTTTCATTGATTTGGATTTAGGGTTGCGAACACCTTTGGCGTAAAACTATAATAAAAGAAACGGCCGGTCAATAGTATTAATCTGGGTAATAGTCCATGCTCCGGTGTCGTATTTTTTCTAATAACGACTAAGAGTATCCATGTATTTTAAATTTGGCCGGATATTTTAATCTTTACTCATATTTTACCGGCTTCACTAATAATAAACCCTTAGCGGAACCGTTCTAACGCTATTCCTCTCTAAATCCTAACCGATGAAACAGAGCATGATAAGTTTAGCACACAGCGGAATGTACATGCGGAGTTCCATCGTGCCGCTGTTCTTTCGCGAAGCCGGGCCAATGCCGCACTTCGGCGGAGCTGGGCCGGCAAAACCTTTGGCGACGCAGTACCGGTCATTGAAAAGACAAACGGTATACGGATGAAAGTCTCCCGACTGGCAGTCTGTTGCCTTGCCCTAGCTCATTCCCTGCTGCTTTCAGCACAAGATGAGCCGTTCAACCGCTCGGTGCTGAATACCAGGCCGCCTGGGACTGCTAACGACTATCGGCTGGCACATCCGTTTGAAATTCTGTACGGCCCCGACAACTACCTGTATATCACTGAGAAACCGGGAAGGGTGCTACGTGTAGATACCGGCACCGGCATCCGCCAGGTGATACTGGATATCCGGTCGCAGGTACACCTGAATATCACCCGTAACGGGAGTGGGGGAGCCACGCAAATCGGCCAGAATGGTATGATGGGGATGGCGCTGCATCCGGGTTTTGGCCAGGGAACGGGGCAGGATTCGGTGTTTATTGCGTATACCCGCTATAGTGGGAACGTACGCATATCCCGGTTTATATTCAATAGCGGGCCCACTCCCTCCCTCACCGGCGAAACCGTGCTGATCCAGGGGCTTCCGGCAAGCAATGACCATAGTAGCGGCAGGCTGATCGTGGGGGCCGATAACAAGCTCTACTATTCCTGTGGCGACCTGGGTCATAATCAGTTCGGTAACCGGTGCCAACCGATACGTGCACAGGATGATCCCTCGGCCTACGCCGTAGCCAACGAAAATTATCAAAACTATTCGGGTAAAATATTGCGGATCAACTTTGACGGTTCCATCCCGGCCGACAACCCCGTTTTTGGCGGGGTGAGAAGCCATGTTTACACCAAGGGCCACCGCAACCCACAAGGGCTGGTATGGGAAAAAACTCCCTCCGGCGGATTCTCTTTCCCTGCGCCGGAGCCCGGAGGAAAATTGTTCAGTGCTGAGCACGGTCCCCGCACCGATGACGAGATCAATATACTGGAGGCAGGTAAAAACTATGGCTGGCCGTATATCGCGGGTGACTCCGACAATGTACACTACCAGTACGTTAACTGGAGCAGTGCCGCCGCCTACGATTGTAACCATACCGGCTATACGGAAAACGCCATCCCTCCCGGGGCCACAGTTACCCAGGAAAAAGATGCACCTGCAGGAGTTAAGGCAGATTTCAGAAAACCGATATTCAGTATGTTCCCCACCTGCGGTACACATCCTTCCGGGGTGTGCGATGCCGCTGGAATCGACTGGATGAGGTTCCCCACGGTGGCGCCCTCCAGCATCGATTATTATCACGTCAACGCCGGGCTGGGCATCCCCGACTGGTATCCTTCGCTACTGGTACCCACTTTGCGTCGGGGAGTATTGTACCGGATAAAACTGAACGCCGGTCGCGATGGAGTGGAGAGTGATACGATCCCTTACTTCACCGAGTATAACCGTTTCCGTGATATTGCGCTGAGTCCCGACGGCCTCAAAATATACATCATCACCGACAGCATCGGTTCCACTTCGGGCCCCAGTGGTGGCGGTACCAGCACCCTGAGTGATCGCGGAGCCATCCTGGTGTATGAGTACCTGGGATCCGTGCTCGCCATGAAAGACGATCGTATCCGGAGAAATACCGACTATAACATTAATATATATCCGAATCCTGCACGGGAGGTGGTGAACGTCGGGTTACAAAAAGGTGTGCAGCAGCCTGTTCATTACGTTTTGCTTGATCTTACCGGCCGGCCCGTGTTATCCGGAAGCACAACCAAGGCCAGCTTTGCCCTGGCCGTCGCGAACCTCCCCCGTGGCGTGTACACCTTAAAACTGACTAACGGATTCGGACAGCAGACCATGATCCGGAAGGTCATCCTTCATTAGGCGGCGATGTCTGCCGGTGTATCCGGATCGATCGCGATCAGCTTTCCTACACGCAGTTGCTGTTATTGAGTGGAGATACCCGTAAGCATGTCTGCGGACTTGTCGCAGGTTTTTTCCTATGCGTAAGTCCGCAGATCAGGCAGGTATTACCTGTCGGACATTGCGCGGGCAGGTGATTTTTTCGCGGTTCAACCGATCTTGCCCACCATGTTTTCCGGCACCACCCATTCATCGAACTGTTCCGGCGTTGTATACCCCAGTTGCACCGCCATGGCTTTGAGTGTGGTTCCCTGCTTATGAGCTTGCTGCGCGATCTCTGCCGCTTTGTAATAGCCGATCTTTGTATTCAGGGCGGTTACCAGCATCAGCGAGTTTTCTACGTGCTCGCGAATATTTTTTTCAATCGGCTCGATACCCACTGCACATTTATCATTGAAAGAGACAGTACCGTCGGCGATCAGGCGGGCGCTATGCAGGAAATTATAGATCATCATCGGCTTGAACACGTTCAGCTCGAAATGACCGGTGGCGCCTCCTACGTTGATCGCCACGTCGTTCCCCAGTACCTGGGCTGCAATCATCGTGAGTGCCTCACACTGGGTGGGGTTTACCTTTCCGGGCATGATGGAGGAGCCGGGTTCATTGTCGGGGATAAACAGTTCACCGATTCCGGAGCGGGGTCCGGAGGAGAGCAGCCGGATATCGTTGGCGATCTTCATCAGGCTTACGGCCACCGTTTTCAGGGCGCCATGCGCTTCTACGATGGCGTCGTGTGCGGCGAGGGCTTCAAATTTATTTTCGGCAGTCACAAAGGGAAGACCGGTGAGGCCAGCGATATGCCGGGCCACGTTTTCCGCATATCCTTCAGGGGTATTGATCCCCGTTCCCACGGCGGTGCCGCCGAGCGCCAGTTCCGACAGATGGGCGAGGGTGTTTTTGATAGCACGGAGTCCGTGATCGAGCTGCGACACGTATCCGCTGAATTCCTGTCCCACGGTGAGCGGTGTGGCGTCCATACAATGCGTTCTGCCGATCTTGACGATCTTCATGAATTTTTTGCTCTTTTCCTTCAGGGTATCCCTTAATCTTTCAATACCCGGAATGGTACTTGCGACCAATATTTTGTATGCAGCGATATGCATGGCGGTGGGGAAGGTATCGTTGGACGATTGTGATTTGTTCACGTCGTCGTTCGGATGCAGCACTTTTTCTTTGTCGGTCAGTTCCCCCCCATTTAGCACGTGGCCGCGGTAGGCGATCACTTCGTTTACATTCATGTTGCTCTGCGTGCCGCTGCCGGTTTGCCATACAACCAGCGGGAAAGAATCGTCAAGCTGCCCCTCAAGGATCTCGTCGCAGACCTTCCCGATCAGCGTTGATTTTTCTTTGCTCAGCACTCCTGCTTCAAAATTGGTGATGGCCGCCGCTTTTTTCAGGTAGGCGAAAGCCCTGATCACTTCCTTCGGCATCCGGTTGATGTCTTCCGCTATTTTAAAATTGTCGATGCTTCTTTGTGTCTGGGCTCCGTACAGGGCGTTAGCCGGAACCTTGACTTCACCCATGGTGTCTTTTTCAGTTCTATAGTTCATGATTGATTGAATATGATGAGCAATTTATTTTCCGGTAAATACGGCCTTTCTTTTTTCGAGGAAAGCGGCCTTGCCTTCTTTCATATCGGCGGTGCCGAAACAACTGCCGAATATTTCGGCTTCTATCTGAAATCCGTTCTCCGTTTCGTCGAACACGGCATTGGCGGCGCGGATGCAGCCGGCCAGCGCCAGCGGGCCCTTGGTATTAAGGTGTTCCAGGAAACCCCGCGATTTGGCGATCAGTTCTTCGGGAGGCACCACCTGGGTTACCAGTCCGTATTGCAGCGCGGTGGGGGCATCGATCCTTTCAGCCGAAAGCAGCAGTTCCAGGGCCCTGCCCTTGCCGATCAGTTGAGCGAGGCGCTGAGTGCCACCGTATCCGGGAACCAGTCCGAGATTAACCTCGGGTTGGCCGAAAAAAGCATTACTGGCGGCAATGCGCACATGGCAGCTCATCGCCAGCTCGTTGCCCGCCCCTAGTGCAAAGCCGTTCACGGCTGCTACCACAGGTTTGGGGCATTGTTCAATTTTTTTGAAAATGGCCTGTCCTTTGAGCGAGAGCAGCTGACCCTCCTTTTCGGTTTCGCCGAATTCGCTGATATCGGCCCCGGCAACAAATGCTTTGGCACCGGCGCCGGTGATCAGGGCCGACGAAATATCGGCACGATGATAGATCTCATCAACGGCCTGATCCAGTTCGTCCATCACCACCCGGTTGATCGCATTTAATTTGTCAGGCCGGTTAATGGTGATGGTAAAAATATTGTTTTCAAGGTTTGTCAGTAAGGTCTGGTACATATAGCGGATTTGTACTTTAAAAATCGCGGTGTTCGGCTACCCATTCCCGGATATAGGCGGCAATCTCCGAAGTGGGCGTGCCGGGCTGAAAGAGTTTGCCGGCGCCCATCTCGCTGAGCGCCCTTTTATCTTCTTCCGGAATGATCCCGCCGCCCGTGAGTAGTACGTCGTCCATGCCGTTCTCGCGCATGAGCTGAATAACTTTTGGAAAAACCGTCATATGAGCCCCGCTGAGAATACTGATACCGATGGCGTCGACGTCTTCCTGCAAGGCGGTGTTGATGACCATTTCAGGTGTCTGTCGCAGTCCCGTATAGATCACCTCCATACCGGCGTCGCGGAGTGAAGTGGCAATTACTTTTGCGCCGCGATCGTGCCCGTCCAGCCCTATTTTTGCCACCAAAACGCGTAAAGGTCTTTCTTGTTTCATTCGTTGCTTTTTCTTTAATTGCCGAGCTGCTCCAGCACTCTTTCGATCCGGTGGATGGTCTCCTCGCGGCCGATCACTTCGGCTATCTCAAACACCCCCGGCCCCATTTTTTTACCCACCAGCATAATGCGAAGCGGCAACAACACTTCACCGGGTTTTATATTTTTCTCTGCGGCTTCTTTTTTGAATCCGGCCTCGAGGCTGGCCGCCTCCCAGGGGGTACTGGTGCGAAAACCGGCGATGGCATCCTGGAAAAAAGCTGTTTTAGCCGGGCTCCATTTGGGGCGGACGGCTTCTATATCCACCGTTGCGGGCGTCTCAAAGAAAAATTCGCTATTTGGCCAGACATCCGAGAGGAACACGCATCGCTCCACAATGAGCTCCGCCACTTTAGCAGGTGTTGCTGCTGCAAACCTGAGGTTTTTCTCCCGGAGGATATTCTCAAGCTCTTTGCTGATCAGGCCGCTGCCGCTTTTTTTTATCCATTCTTGGTTAAACCATTTTGCTTTTTCGAAATTAAACTTCGCCCCGCTTTTGTGCACCCGTTGGATGGAGAACTTTTCTATCAACTCAGGCAGAGCGAACAGTTCCTGTTCCGTGCCATCGTTCCAGCCCATCATAGCCAGCGTATTGATAAAGGCTTCCGGAAGAAACCCCATTTCTCGGAAACCCTTTGCCACCTCGCCCGTCAGCGGATCGGTCCAGTCCATGGCGTACACCGGGAAGCCGAGCCGGTCGCCATCCCTTTTGCTCAGTTTACCCTTGCCATCGGGTTTAAGAATCAGGGGGAGATGCGCCCATTCCGGCATGCTGCTTTCCCAACCGAGATATTTCCAGAGGAGGATATGCACCGGCGCACTGGGTAGCCATTCTTCTCCCCTAAAAGCATGTGTGATCTTCATCAGGTAATCGTCCACCACCACGGCGAGATGGTAGGTGGGCATGCCGTCGGCTTTCAGCAGCACCTTATCGTCCACCTGGCTGCTGTTGAAATGTACGGCTCCCCGGATCATATCGGTGAAACTGATGGTCTCGTTTACTGGCATCAGGATACGCACCACGTGCGGAGTTCCCGCTTCCAATAGCTGCCTGGTCTTTGCCGCGGGCAGTGTCAGGGAATTGCGCATTTTTTTTCGTAGTTCCGCGTTGTACTGCGGCGAGGGAGTCTCCGCTGTTTTATATTGCTGACGCATGGCCTCCAACTCTTCCGGGGTATCGAAAGCATAGTATGCCTTGCCTTCCTGAACCAGTTGCCGGGCGTATTGCACATAGATCTCTTTGCGTTCGCTTTGCCGGTAGGGACCGTAGGGGCCACCCTTCAGCGGACTCTCATCCGGCTCCATCCCACACCAGGCGAGGCAGTCGTATATATATTGTTCCGCGCCTTCCACAAACCTGCCCTGGTCGGTGTCTTCAATACGGAGCACGAACTCGCCCCCGTGGTGACGGGCAAACAGGTAGTTATACAGAACGGTTCTAACCCCCCCGAGGTGCAGGCCCCCCGTTGGGCTTGGCGCAAATCTTACCCTTACAGTTGCTGACATAAACGCAAATATACGGCTTAGAAGAAGGTTATCGGAGCCGGCGGTTTAATTGTGGATGGGACAATTATGTTTATCTTACACAGGCCATTTCTTATGCTGGCGGGCTATTTGCTATTCATCGTTCACCATTTACTATTCACAATTAATTACATGTTCTATTTTACAAAAGCGCCGGTATTATTGAAGAAGATGTATCCTAACTGTATCTGGAATTTTTCGCGCGACGAGCCGGTGTTGTACCTGACGTTTGACGACGGCCCCCATCCCGTAGCTACGCCATTCGTGCTGGATACGCTAAAACGATTCGATGCAAAAGCCACCTTCTTTTGCATTGGCAAGAACGTGGCCGCCTATCCGGAGATATACAAACGTATCCTGGAGGAAGGGCATACCACGGGAAATCACACCCAGAACCATGTGAACGGTCGCAGGGTAACCAATGAAGCCTATATCCGTGATATTCGGGAAGCAGGGAAATATATCGACAGCGACCTGTTCCGGCCCCCTTATGGGCGGATCAGCAGGTTCCAGACGCGACTGCTGACGGCTTCGGAAAACAGCAAACAAAAAAAGATTTTCAGGATCATCATGTGGGATGTATTGAGTGGCGACTTCGACTACTCGTTATCGGGAGAAAGGTGTACACGAAATGTTACGAAGTATGCCGGGCCGGGCTCGATCGTTGTTTTTCACGATAGTGAGAAAGCATTTCCGCGAATGGAAAAAGCGCTTCCCGAGACCCTTAAATATTTTATCAACCGGGGAAACAGATTTGAATCGATCCGCTAAAAGTTACGCTGCCGGCGAAAACGACAGATGAGGGAGGGTTAAGATCGGACGGAGATTGAGGGCAGGTTCAGGCATCAAGAGCGGAAGCCGGGTTAAAAGGGAGCCGGATAAACAGAGAGAAGTGGGTAAATAAAACCCTGCTTAAAAAGGTTGGGCCGGGGTAGAAACCCTGGCCCGTTTTTAATCCGTACCCTATGAAAACTGCTTTAAAGGTAGAACTTTTTTAATAAACAAAAACTAATTTATTGCCGGCCCTAACGCCGGCATAGCCGCTACGGGATTGTGATCCGGCTTAACGAGAGTTGAGGTGAAAAGAGGCGAACGGCTTAATTTTGCAAAAACGAATCACGTTGTATGAATAATATGGAGTTGATCGATACACACTGCCACCTGTATCTTGACGAATTTCGGGACGATTTGCCGGAGCTAATGTTACGCGCTGACCAGGAAGGAGTTACAAAAATATACATGCCCGGGCTCGACAGCCATCATACGAAAAGTGTATTGGCGCTGGCAGACAGGTATCCCATGCGTTGTTTCGCAATGACCGGACTACATCCCTGCTATGTAAAGGAAAACTATGCCGAGGAATTAGAATGGGTTGAGGAAAGCCTTGCCAACAGGCCGTTTGCGGCGGTGGGGGAGATCGGCCTCGACTACTACTGGGACCGAAGCTTTGATGAATATCAACAAATCTCATTTCGCCGGCAGATCGGCATGGCCAAAAGATACGACCTGCCGGTGGTGATCCATTCCCGGAATTCTATGGACGATTGTATACAGATCCTGAAACAGGAACGGACGCCTTCCCTGAGCGGGATATTCCATTGTTTCTCCGGAACCTTGGAGCAGGCGGAGGAGATCATTGCCTGCGGAATGATGCTGGGCATCGGCGGCGTGGTGACCTATAAAAATGCGGGGCTGGCCAAAGTGGTGGCAGCATTGCCGCTGGAGCATATCGTGCTCGAAACGGACGCCCCCTATCTTACCCCTGTACCGTTTAGGGGTAAACGAAACGAGAGCAGTTACCTCAAATACATCCTTGCACGCGTAGCCGCACTTAAAGATGTACCGATGGAGGAAGTCGCCCGGATCACCACGGCAAACGCAAATAGGGTATTTCCGGGTCATACCATAGCCTCCTCCATATCAACAAAAAGAGGATGAAAAGAATAGCAGGAATATTGAACCGGAGATTATCTTCCCCAGGCGGGGCTTGCGGTTGCAGCGGAAACGGACGGCGGGGATTCTGAGCTGGAAACACCTGCACACCTGGTTGCTGGCCGGACTGGACCTGGTGGGGGCAGCTATGTAAACTACCGGATTTGGGATGGCGAGCAGATTGCCCTGGGCGACTATTCCCTAACCGCGTTCAAGAACAGCCTACTGGAGAACAGTCCCGGATTTGTGGCCACCCAATATGCGGTCAACCAGGGTATAGCCGAAGGTATTGTCGCTGCTCATTTTGTGGGGGATGCCTTTGAAGTGACCAGTATCCGCAATTTCCGGGGCATCACGCCCCACGCCCGGGTGATGAGGAATGAAGATACGGCCCCGTGGAACGGGCGCCACTCCTGTGCTGGAGGATACGATTGAAGTTGCTCTTCCGGGCCATACGGTGTTCGTTGGTCCTGGCGAGTGGCCGTTCGCCCCCCTGAAGCCGTTTCGGAGGATCTGACGCATCGGTCTGCGGAGATTCTCATCATTTTGTAAGTTTTGAGGGATCCCTGCAACTAATGGGGAAATAATATGCATAATTTATGAGTGAAGCCGAATTTTTAAAACTGACCGATCAGCACCAGGGTATCATTCATAAAATATGCAATCTTTATCGCGACTCGCCGGAGGACCGGGAAGACCTTTTCCAGGACATCATATTTCATTTGTGGAAGTCCGTACCCACCTTTCGGGGCGAGGCTAAATTCAGTTCCTGGATGTATAAAATAGCACTCAATACAGCCATCGTCACCTTCCGGAAAAAGAAGCCCGATATCAGATACGCACCGCTGTTGCCAGACCAACCGGAGTTGCAGGATGAGCCAGGAGAACAGAAAGACCGGTTATTTGCGGCGCTCAGAACGCTAAACGATGCCGAGAAAGCACTCATCACCTTATACCTGGAAGACTTGAGCTATCAGGAAATAGCTGCGATAACAGGAATTACCGAAAATAATGTGGGCGTGAAACTCAGTAGAATAAAGACCAAAATTCAACAACTTCTAAAATAAAAAAATGGAAAATAGTAATTTGAAGTCGCTCTGGAATAGCATGAGTGGCTCTCCAAAAACTGAAGAAACACTGAGATCGATGATGCGGGAAGGGAAACATCCGGTGTTGCGGAGTATTCGCCAACAGCTCACCATTGAGATTGTCATTTTCTCCGCTTTTCTGCTGGTGTATTATGATTTTTTCGACGGACACACCAAACCGTTGTATGCCAACCTGCTATTGGTCGCTGCTATGCTGCTGGTGATCCTGCACAGTATACTCGGATACAGATGGACGAACCGCCAGGTCACAGGGCCGGATTTAAAACGGTCACTCGAAAACCATTTGCTTAAAATAAAAGCCTACGCTGTCGCGTCGATCACGATACGCCTGACAGCTACCGGCTGCCTGCTCCTTTTCTTTTCTTCCGCCATTGTTTTTACCGGTGGCAAACGTTGGATACTGGCAGGCCTGATCGCGGCGATCGCCGTCCAGGCCATCCTGCTCTCAAAAATGTGGAGGAAGAGGATTACGCGGATGAAAGGAAATATCTATGATTTATAAGCGGTTAGGAAATAACCGTCCGCAAGGTTGAGGCATTGTTTAGTGACCAAACCTTAGTAGGCTGCGAAACCTCGTCAATAAAAATGGGTGTCTGAAATTTAATCGGCGGCTCCTCTGTAAACCTAAAAGGATCCGGTACCGAAAGGTAAGGCTGAGTTCGGTGAGTAGTCGCGGTAGAATCCAAATTTTTGGGCTTGATTTTCTAACGCCGGGCCGCGGGCTGAAGCCGCTCCTTTAAAACCGTCGCCACAATCCACTTCAAAGGAAAGGTACACGAGTTCGTCCTGATCATTATATTTTGTTTCCCGGATATTCAGCGTGATTCCGCGTTGTTCGCAATAAGACTTCATGGCCGCCAGTTCCGCATAGCCGGTGTTTTTGGCAAATGTGATTTCTATTCTCTTGGTATTAATATCTGGTGTGGTGGTTACGACTACCACTCCGTTCTTTCCCTTCTCTCCGAATTTTTTGACGGCCTCGCTTCCTTCCCAGATATGTACATTTTTAATCTCTCCCTTAATCTTATCCATCCCGTACAATTCGAAGCCATCTATTATATACAGTGGTTTTTCTCCGGTGGGTCGATTAAGTATGAATATCTTCGACGAACCGGTGAGGAGTCTATTTTCGGTATGGACAGTCACTTCACCGTGATTTAGTGGGATAGTATCACGCCGCCGTTCTTCGTGACTTAGCGCTTTCTCAGGCTTGGTTGTGGCGCTGGTTTTAACCGGCTCTTTCGGGCGTTGGAGCGTTTTGGTCGTCTCCCGCTCAACTTTTTTAATCACTGTATCATTAGCCGGGATGGGTTTTGCCTTGGCATTGACCGGTTTTTCCGCGACAGGCGATTTGCCTGCCTGCTGCGCACTGACTGGCTTAACTGGTTCCTGGGCCACTATCTGCGCCCTGAATGCAAATAAAAAGAACAGTCCGGCTACCAAGGGAATGATCATAATCCTTTCGAGATAGGAAAAGCGATGGCTATGGGAATTTTTCAGAATCATGGTAATACGTCTTTTGAGTGGGGAATGGAAAAAATAATGTGTTACAGGATTACGATATTGCCGCTGAAGGGCGCTTGCAACGATAAACTCGGCATAGCTGTGCCTGTCAGCGCCTGAAATCGCAAACTGGTCGGCCAGGTATTCATGAATGGTTGTCAGTTCCTTTTTTATGATATAGAAGACGGGGTTGAACCAGGCAAAGGACAGTGCTAACTGCATGAAGGCCAAGTCCGCTGAATGTAACTGCCTGGTGTGGTACAGCTCATGCCGAAACACCTGCATGCCCCGGTCAGAATCCAGCTCTATTTTTTTATTCCAGAATATATCCCGGAAGAACGAGAACGGCGCTTCCTTTTCTTCGGTATTATAAAAATTGATATCCTGCCACCTTACAGATGTGTACTTCCGGCGAATTAAGAGGACTTTCCTTATCGCCCTGACCATCAGGGACAACATGGCTGCTGAAATGATTAAGTAAACTATCAGCAGCAAATTATTCCCGGAGGGGGCAGTATCTGCGATCTCCGAATGGCCTATCCTGCCGATGGTAGTCAATTCGATCGTTTGCACGTATAGCGGAGCTTCTGCAGACGTTCCGGCCCAGAAAACAGGGATGCTGATCATGGGGAGCAGGAGACTCAGTACCACCGTGAGGAGCAGATAATAGCGATTGTACTGGTGATACTGCTTATCTCTTAGAAACAGGTAATAATAGAGTATCAGCACTCCGGAATATCCGACCATCTTCAGGAGGTATAGCAGGATAGGATGCATGGGACTATTTTTGGGATGATTTTATTTGTTTCAGGAGCGTTTCCAGTTCCTTTACACTAATCTTTTTGTCGTCGATAAAATGAGAAACCACATTGACGGGTGATCCCTCGAAATAATTCTTTACCACATTTGTGATGGATCTTTTTGCGTATTGAGCACGGCTTATCTTAACGCTGTACAGGTTGTTCCTTCCCTGTTGTTCGAAGGCTACATAATCCTTATCTATCAATATCCTGATGATCGTAGCCACCGTATTGGGGTGCGGTTTGGGAAAGGGAAGCGCTTCCAACACATCTTTCAAAAATCCCTTGCCTATTTTCCAGATCGCTTCCATAACCTGTTCTTCTGCTTTTGTAAGTGCTTTCATTCGAGATCGTTTGTTTAAAGCGAATATATGACTATATTTATAGTTATGCAACTATTTTTTTAGTCATTCTGATATCCAGGGGGTATTGACGGAGATCAAGGGGATTCACCCTGCCGCACCAGCTTTGGCCTTTCACAAACAACAGGTATAGGGATTTGAATAAATTAATATCTTTATCAGCGTTCTATTACATATATAAACTGTTCAAATACCGCATATGCATAATCAGTTCTCCCGCAGAAAAATAATCAAATCCGGGATAGTCGCCGCTCTGGGCACACCCTTGTTTTCCAGTGCGTCCGGAATGACATTGCCGGATAAGACAGCGGATGTGAGGGAACGCTACGATCAGTGGAAGGGGTTCAGGCCAGGCGTGGCTTCGTATACCTTCCGGAAGTTAAGTGTCGACGACACCATCAAAGCCATGCAGCGGCTGGACATGCATTATATCTCCATAAAAGATTTTCATCTTCCTCTGAACAGTTCTGCGGCAGAGAGAAAGGCCACCATAGCAAAATTTGTAGCAGCTGGCATCACGCCACTGAGTTGCGGGAACATCTCCATGAAAAACGACGAGTTGAATATCCGTCAGGCATTTGAATATGCGAGAGACTGCGGAATTCCTACTATTGTCTGCAGCCCTGATCCGGCGTCTATGCCTATTCTCGACAGGATGGTGAAGGAATTTGATATCAAACTTGCCATTCATAACCATGGTCCGGAAGATAAACGTTTCCCTTCACCGGACGATGTATGGAATGCCGTCCGGCAGTACGACAAGCGGATCGGATTTTGTATAGATATCGGGCACACCGCCCGGGCCAAAACTGATCCCGCCAAATCCATCCTGAAATATAAAGACCGGCTATATGACCTTCACTTTAAGGACATAAATACCACCGAAGCGAATGGCGTTACCATCCCGGCCGGTAGGGGGGTGCTGGACCTCATCGCAGTGGTACGGGCATTAGTGAAGATCCGTTTCCAATATTTATTCAGCATAGAATATGAAGGATGGGAAAATGATCCTGTACCGGCGGTGGCAGAAACGATGGGCTATGCAAAAGGGCTGATCAGCACGTTGGCCTGATCGGAGATTTCAGGATGGCGCGTCTCAAAAAGAAGGAATACACTTTTTCCGGATCACCGGACCATCGGGCTTGGATTAAGTATCTCTAAAGATAGCAGCGTATCTCCTACGGGTGCTGCTATTGGCCCAATGAGAGAATAAAGTCTTTCATCTGGTCTCCCGTGACCACCCCCATCACCCCGGTAACTACGAACTGCACGCCTACACATAGAATGATGAAACCCATAATTTTTGTCATGGCATGCAGGCCATTTACGCCCAAAACCCTCACTAAACGTGTTGACGAACGAAGCGTAATGTATACAATGAGTGCTACAACCAGTATGCCCAATGCTATATAAACGTAGTCCAGCCAGTAGCCGTTTGTAATAGAGCTCATGCCTATTACCACCGAAATGGCGCCGGGTCCGCTAAGGCTGGGCATTGCCAGGGGAGTGAAAGAAATGTCGCGCTTACTCTCCGCCTCTTTCATCTCGGATTCCGTATGTTCATTATCCTTTGGCTTTAACATCCCTAAACCTACACCGCAAACCAGTATGCCGCCGGCTATTCGCATACCCGGTAAAGAAAGGCCGAAAAAGTTCATAATAAACGTTCCGGCTATTAAAAAAACGATCAATATGGCAGACATATACATAACACCCTGTCTGGCCTGTTTGTTTCTTTCTGCTATTGAAAAGGATTCAGTGAGCGACAAAAACATTGGGGCCGTGCTGAAGGGATTGACAATAGGCAGTAAAGCAGCGATGGTGCCGATTATTAATTCCATATAGATAGTTTGCTATGTATCTGATAAAGGCCGCAAAGGTATAAATTTATCACGTGTTGCGCTATTAAAAAACGCAACACACGGTTGTAAGTTTATTATTATTTGTAACACGAAGGAAAACGGCGCCGTAGGGGTGGATGCCGCCGTTATGCTGCTTTAATTGGAAGCCGCTCTATACCCTGTTGTGAAAAGTGAGTTATCGGATGATCTGTACATTCTCGAAATTGTCGATGTTGATATGCTGGATCTGACGGAGATCATCTAGGGTTTTTGTTGCGTCTGTACCGATATAGGTGTTATTGGTTTTATCGATAAAATACTTTTCCTGGCTGTTGTCGACCTGATAGGTGTTCCCTTCACTGTCTCTCACGGTATGTTCGCCCTTGATTACATTCAGGAATTTTTCGTGCTGCACATCCTGCGCTGCCTGATTCCTCCTCCACTGTTCGTTCCGCGCATCGGCAGCCTGTTGCAGATTGGACATCCGTTGCTGGTGCGCAGCGGCGCTACGCTGGATATTAGCCATGTTCTGCTGGTGCTGCTGTGTCATCCGCTGTGTATTTTGCTCGATCTCAGCCATAGTCTGCTGGTGTTTTGCATTCTGGGCCTGCTGCCATCTCGGATTGGTTTCCTTCGACTGCATCATCTTAACCATCATGCCCGCCGCATCTTTGGGATCCCCTGCCGTACAGAACCCACCCACTTCGGGTAACCACATTTTGCCAAAGCTCACTACAGTTCCATTAAGTTCGCCGTGAATGGTGCGGCCTTTTGATGTATATACGAAGCGATAACTTGCATTAGTGATTTCTGCGTTCAGCTTTAATTTCTGTAATTCCTTTCTTTGCAGCTCCAGCAGGGGTTGATTATCGAACTTTTCAATAATGCGAAAACCCTCGATCTGGCCAAAATGTTGCTTGAGATAATCGCTGAAGTAGGTCGCGGCCGTAACATACGGAGCCACCTGGTAGGGGTATTTGATGTTAAACTGCCGGTACGGTTCCTCAAAACCCGAACCCGGGATCGTGTATACGGGAAGGCGCGGATCGCCGAGATATATCACTGTGCTTTTGTCGGGAGATACGGTAGTAACCAACGAACGCGGGCTTTCATGAATACGATGCAGTAACGCCGCATTTGTCCAGCCGGCGGGCATATTAAGTGAGAAACTGTTTTCCGTCATGTCGGCTACCGCAACCCATTTAACCGGCTTGACGGTCGCGGCTACCTCAACCCTGGCCTGTTTGGCTGCTGTTGACTGTCCGTCTCGGTCCGCCGTCCGTTGAGGTGCGTCCTTTTCAGGGACGTCACTGTTGTTTTCGACCGCTACCGAATGGCCATTTCGTTTAAGGGCCTGTTGAAAAGCCTCATTTTCAGGGGCACTGCCGCAAGACGATGCAACTATTACCACAAACAAGCAGAGGATAGCAGATGTTTTTCTCATTTGTACCGGTTTAATAGTAATAATCGACAATGCCCCCTATTTGTCATCAACTTGCGCTGTATCACCGGGGTCGGGGTTTTCCGCTTATTCAGCGTACCATGACCTGGAAACCGTACTAAATCACTTTGCGGATCTAAAGATGCTCCCTTGATTTGACGCTCTTGCTCTGCCCGGGTCGTCACTTCGCTCATCTGCGAATTTTGGCTTAAGTTTGAGATAAATGTCTGATTATGAGACTAATTTTTAATATTCTTGCTCCGATTGCGATGGTATTATTGGCGCAGATTTCTTTTTCGCAACGGGCTTATTTTATAGACGGCTACCATGGTGGGGTCTGGGGGCACTACCCCGACTGGAATACCCGGTTTATGGTGGACATGCTTGAGAAGAACCCCGATTGGAGGATCAATATCGAAATAGAGCCGGATACCTGGGACACTGCCCGGGTGAAAGACGTTACCGCTTACAACGATTTCAAAGCCATGTTTGCCGACCAGTCGCTGAAAGGCCGGATCGAGTACGTCAATCCCACATACGGCCAGAGCTATTTTTTTAATACTTCCGGAGAAAGTGCGATCAGGCAGTTTTACTATGGTATGAAGAAACTGCGCGAACATTTCCCCGGAGCCGTATTTACCACCTATTCTTCCGAAGAACCCTGCTTTACAAGCGCCCTGCCCCAGATACTGAAATCATACGGATACGAATTTGCTTCCCTAAAAAACCCGAACACCTGCTGGGGCGGCTATACCAGGGCTTTTGGAGGCGAGCTCGTTAATTGGGTAGGCCCCGACAATTCATCTATCGTGACGGTGCCTCGCTATGAAGTGGAAACGCTGGAACCCAATTCGACCTGGCAAACCACCGCGTGGAATAATTCGAAGGAATACCTTAAAGCAGCCGTCGACTACGGCATCGCGAATCCCGTGGGAATGTGCCTGCAGGATGCCGGCTGGAAGAACGGCCCCTGGCTTGGTGATGGCTCCCGTACCTACCTGCCCACCGAATACAAAACATGGAGGGACTACATAGAGAATTTTTCCATCCGCGTGCCCCGGCAGGATTGGAGAGTTTCGCAGGAAGACATGCAGGTGAGCCTGGTCTGGGGTTCCCAGATCCTCCAAAAACTTGCCCAACAGGTACGGAGCGCCGAAAATAAAATTGTTGCGGCCGAAAAGATTGCCGCGATGTTTTCCATATACGGCGGCAGTGAATGGCCGGAAGATGCATTTGAGCAGGCATGGAGGCCGCTGTTGCTGGCCCAGCATCACGACTGCTGGATTGTACCGTATAACCGTAAACATCATACGGACTGGGCCGGATTGGCTGCCGACTGGACGAAGACCACTCATAGGATCAGCGATAGCATTATACAACGATCGATAACTTTACCTCGCGCTGCAGCAGCGACGAGTGATCTGCAGGAGGCTGCGAACAATAAAAGATATATACGGGTATTCAACACCACCGGTACAAAAAGGCAGGAATGGGTGGCTTTTGAATTACCGGGCGGATGGATGGGTAAGGCAAGGATGCTGGATAGCCGGAACAAGGAAGTTCCGTCGCAGGTGGTTTCCCATCCGCAGTCGGGGAAACCGGAGATCATATTCAGGGCCGACGTACCTGCCGTTGGTTACGATACTTATCAACTAGAGACATCCCGGGCTGCGACTTTCAAAGGGGCGCGGGCATCCCGGCTCCGTGACGGCAACTATCAACTCGAATCGGATCTGTATAAGATAATAATCGATCCCGCAGAAGGAGGTATTATCAGGAGCCTGGTAGCAAGATCTATGGGCAACAGAGAGTTTGTGGATCAGCAAAATGAGCGGGGCTTTAATGAACTTCGTGGAAATTTTTACAACGACGGGGGATTTCGTTCCAGCAGAGACAATCCCGCTACCGTCGAAATTGTAGAGAATGGGCCGGCCCGTGTAAAACTTGCGATCCGGGGCACGATAGCCGGTCATCCCTTTACGCAATGGCTCACATTGGTGCAGGGCCAGCGGCGGATCGACCTGTCTGTCAAAATAGACTGGCAAGGCAATCCGGGAATCGGTAATGCCTATGCGCAAGACCGGCAGTGGGACCCCAAAGATTACCGGAAAGCATTCTACGACGACCGCGACAAACTACTGGTGCTATTCCCGACGAATCTGGTATCGCAAAAACTATATAAGGACGCGCCGTTCGACGTAACGGAAAGTAATCTTACAAATACCTTTTTTACAACCTGGGATAGCATCAAACATAATATTATCCTTAACTGGATCGATATAGCAGACGGGTCGGACGCATACGGCCTTGCCTTGTTAACCGATCATGCGGGAAACTATGTGCATGGGAAAACGCATCCGCCGGGCCTCACCCTCCAATATTCCGGCGTTGGGTTATGGGGAAGGAACTATTCCATTACCGGCCCGCTGGAAGTAAATTATGCAATCATTCCCCACCAGGGTAAATGGGATAAAAGCGGTATATGGACGGAAGCGGAGAAGTGGAACGAGCCGCTTACGGTAAGGGAACTCAAACACGCAACTCCCGGCGTAGCGCACAGTAGATCGTTGTTGGATATTTCGGGCAACGGCTTGCAGGTAAGTGCTATCACGATGGAGGGGAAAGACCTGCTGGTGAGACTGTTCAATGCAGAAGGCGATGGCTCACAGAAGAAAATATCTTTTGGTTTTGACGCCAGCGGCGCCTATCTGACGGAATTGAATGGTACAAAAACGACCGACCTGAAAATAGATAGGGGAGCCGATTCAGGATCCGTGCTGCAATTGGCAATGCCGAGGTTTGGTTTCCGGACTATCAGGATACCGAATGCGGTTCGGTCTTTTTAAATCCCAAGAGATGGATTGGTATGATTCGGAGTGGCAATACGTTGTTAACCAGGATGTTAATTATGATAAAGGTTTTGGAGACCAGCCGGTTTCCATTCGTGAATAGGGCATGTATATCTGATTTGGATCAGACGTAGGATCTTCTTGGTCGGAGCAGTTATCCCAACCGGTTCAAAACACTCAACATTTTCATCAATTGTTCCTGCCGGGTGGTTTGATAAGATTCGTCCCATAAGCTAATTAATTCGGGATGCAGTTGCCTGTTGACGGATACGCTCGCGAGTTCGCGCAATTCCTCCGTAATATTGCCTTCCAGGTATAGTTGCCCGAACGCCACTGCAACAACCGCTGCATCCATTCCGATCAGGAATGTCAATCCCATATCGTTCTGCTGCATGTACTCGTTAATTTCGGCCACATCCCGCTGGTATAGATCGAAAGGCGGATAATCCCAATCTCGCAGTTGTTGTTCCAGGTACACCAACGGGCTTTCCTGCGAATTCGCGCTGCGCCACTGGCTGAAGCCATCGAAGGTATCCGCGCCGTCGTCGTTTCCGAATGGCCCGCTTTCCTCGATCGGCGAGTAATAGAAATCCTCGTCCATTAGCCGTTGCGCCAGGGGGTGGGCCTGTTTGAAGCTGGGAATGTTCATGGTGCAATACTACTCATTTAACCGATGGCAGTGCGCCCATTTCTGACTTTAAACCCCTGGCCAATTGATTACACAGTATGCCGTCAACGGGGCAGAAAACATTGTGTGGGCCAAATAACCTGGTTTAGCCATAAATTCGCAGCATTCAAGTATTTTCAAATATGATTCAGCTCGAAGAAAGCCTGCTCAGCAAATACGCGAAAGTAATGGTGCATTATGCGCTCAACAACGGACAGGGAATACAGAAAGGTGATACGGTGTTTTTGGTGGGGCAGGAGTGCAGCAAAGATCTTTACCTTGCTATCGCTCGCGAGATCTATTCGGCGGGCGGCAACCTGATCACGCATTACCAGCCGGACAATACCCGTGAAGACAGTCTTGCCCGTTACGTTCTGCAGCACGGGTCCGACGAGCAGATCGGTTTTTTTGCTGAGCCTTACTGGAAGGGTATTGTAGAAGCGACGGATCATATTTTGTTTATTATTACTGAGCCCGACATTCATTACCTGGAAGGATTGCCGGCGGCAAAGATCAGCCGGATGCTCAGTGCGCGCGCTCCTTACATGCAGATGAGGGAAAAAAAGGAACAGCAGGGAAAACTGTCCTGGTCGCTCTGTCTGTACGGAACACCCTCTATGGCCGCAGAGGCAGGGATTTCGTTACAGGAGTACTGGGATCAAATCATCGAAGCCTGCTATCTCCGGGAGGATGACCCTGTCGCTAAATGGAGGGCCGTACAAAAGCAGATCGAGGGTATCAAGGATAAGCTGGACGGCCTGCAAATTGAAAAACTGCATATCAAAGGTGAGGACGCCGACCTCCACATTACCATCGGCGCCCATCGCAAATGGCTGAGCGGCGGCGGCAAAAATATCCCCAGCTTTGAAATTTTTACCTCCCCCGACTGGCGGGGCACCCACGGCACCATCCGGTTTAACCAGCCGCTTTATTATGCAGGGAAAAGGATCAGCGGCGTGTCTCTGCGGTTTGAAAACGGCGTGGTGGTGGCGTCATCCGCTTCGGAAAATGAAGCGGCATTAAAAGAAATGATCGCACAGGAAAACGCCGACAAGGTTGGAGAATTTTCACTGACAGACCGGCGGCACTCCCGTATTACAAAATTTATGGCGACAACATTGTTCGACGAAAACATGGGTGGCGAATACGGCAATACCCACATCGCGCTGGGTAATGCCTATAAGGATACATACCCGGGCGATATCGCGGCTGTGCCCGAGGAGCAATGGACGGAAATGGGTTACAATAGTTGCCCCAAAGTACATACCGATATCATCAGCACCAGCAACAGAACGGTTACTGCCACGCTATCCAACGGGTCCGAAATGATCATTTATAAAGATGGAGAGTTTGTGGTGGATTAGGTATAACGGTTTTCGAGAACGCCCCGTTCGACTGCTCCGGCAACTCGCCCGGGAAGGGGCAGCGTGATTACTGAGTTTTGCGGGAAACAAAGTGCTCTTTGTACGGAATATTCCTATCAGGTATAATAAACCGGATCCAGGGACAGTGATCATTGCGCCCGCCTGTGAACATGATCCTAATTGTATCGAATGCAATCCGAATCACTCAGTCTATTCCGCTACCGTCAGCCTGCCGTCTTTAAATACGATAAACGTTCCGTCACCCTCTTTTAATCTTACCCCGTCTATACGAAATTTTTTTTCGGGAAAGGCCGTTTCCGTTAGTTCAATATCCACCTGGTCTTCTTTAACGCTTAACTGTGTATAAATAAACAGGGCAATATCCTGGCGCACCCCTCTTGGCGTATATTCCTTTTCATAGATCAGGGATTGATCCGGTGATGAAAATATCTTCAACATAACGGGGCTCCTCCTCTTCACCACCGGGCTCAGGGCCTGCATGTGTTTTGCCCCCGAGCTGCCCTGCTCGTACTCCTGCGGAGTAGAGATATATTTAAAATTTACAATCAGTGTTTTTTCCACAGGATCAAAGAATCGCACTACCGTGTTGCTTAAGGGAACCATTAACGCGAAGAAGATGGTCAGGATCAGCACCGAAAGAACAGGGCGGCTTTTTCCGTGGTCAGCAATGGCAAACTGACCCTGCCTCCAGTCGTTCTTATCCTTTTCTTCAGAAAACGCAAAAAGTTTTTCCTTACTGTACTGGGTTAGCGTAAATAACTTCAGTTTGGAAGCGTCATACTTTTTTGAAAAAGCCGGAGCCCTTTTTCGTAGGAACCGCTTTATGGTCCATGTTTCTCCCAGGCGATAATAACAATCTTCACAACTTAGGAGAGCAACCTTCCGGCTGTTGTTCGTCAATATCTGCTGCACATCCTTAGGCATCACGCTACCTGTGCAGGGCACTTTATAATGCACAATAGTTAGTTCGTGAGGGAACTCAGGGTCGGGGAAGTAACTGCAACTGAAAACCGTAATATCGGCTTTTTCCCGCGAGTGCAGCACGAGCTGCGGAAACTGTGGGTGGCTAATGGCATGTTCGGCGCAGGAACCGATACAAATGCAGCAGCCTACGCACTTGTCGGGTGAGAGTATCGCTTTTCTCTCCCCATCTTTGATGAGCATATCAATCGCTTCATAGGGGCAATCATAGGAGCAAAGATTACAGGCGTCGCACTTGTCCAGATCAATATGAACAGGCGGCCTGTTTTTCCGTTTGAAGATATAAGGTACAATGCACAACAGCAGCCCGGATCCTATTAAAATGATCCAGTTTTGATTAACGCTGAACAGCTTCATCAGGTAATAGCCGAAATAATAATACCAGTCGAAAGTAGTGTGTATCGGCAGGTTGGATGCCTGTGCTGGCGGGTCGCTTTTTACAGGGAACAGAAGCGATATAATGCCCAAAGCGATGACTGCATAAACAATCAATTTTTTAGGAGGGAATATCCTGGGCTTCGATATGCGGAGCACGTGTATCCAGATAACGATCACCGTCATCAGCGAAAAAACAATATGCCCGAACAGCGCCACCTTGAAAAAGCCCCCTACGGTAGTCAGGTCGTTCAATAAAAAAGCGCCAGCTATAGAAGGATCAAATATAGGAAGCCCTGAGAATAGCCTGGCAGTTAAATAACCCGTAAGCTTGGCTTTCTGGTCCCACACCAGTATATAACCGGTGACGCCGATGAGGATAACGATCAGAAAAGAAATAATGCCGCTGATCCAGGAAACCAGCCGTTTAAATTTTGACGTTATCAACGTGTGCAGCAGGTGCAGCAGTATAAAAATAACCAGCAGGTCCGACGAATACCGGTGGATGCTTCTCATCCATCCGTTAAAAATATTGGCGGACATTGCTTCTACCGAATTCCAGGCATGACGTGGATTGATGTCGTAAAAAACAAAGATATAAATACCGGAAATGCAGGCAATAACAAAAAGGAGTACAGCCATGCCTCCGAGGTGATACAGGGGGTTCAGGCCGGTGGAATATACCTTTCCAAACAGGGAAGATATCTTTTGAAACAACTGGTGTCCGCGGGTACGCTCTTTAATTATATTCCGTATATCGGTTTGTTTATTCATGCCGGTTTTTTGTAACGATAAAGGATCTTATAAAAAGCCCGCTCACAAGGCTTATCATCAGCAAACCTGCCGACGTAGATATTATGAACCGCCAGTCCGGTTTATAGGTCCTTAAAACAGGGTCGTAGCCGAAGCAGCGCAGGTAGAAGCCTTTAATGATGCCTGGCCTTGTTTTTTCGGCCATAGCTTCCATTACGGCAAGCTTTATATCTTTTTTGGAGGGGTTTATCCCGTAGATGTATCTCGATATCTTTCCTCCCGGCGTCAACACAATAAGAATGGAAGGATGGTTGAATTCCTTTGTTACCGGATCGTAGTCATATTGGTAGCCAATTGATGACAGGAACTGTTGTATGTTTTCCGCGGAAGCAGAAATTGTTTTCCAGCTCACGCCATCCATTTCCCACCTGTTTTCATAAGATGCCAGATTCATTTTCCTGTCGCTGCTGTCAAAAGAAAAGCTGACCATTGTAAAATCTTTTCCTAAACTGCCAAGCTCTGTAATTGCCGTTTTAACGCCATTGCTGATCACACCGCAAAGCGAATGGCACCTGGTGTATACTGGCGAAACGATAAGAGGCGTTTTATCCAGCAGTGTAAACAGTTTGAAGTTGTTACCGGCGGCATCGAATACCTCAATATTAGCCGCTTTTTGAGCGAGGAACTTTTTTTCGTTAGGAAGATCGAACCCGCTTAATAAGAAACATACCGGTAATATCCATAAATGTGCGCGTTTCATATAAGCCAGATTAATGATACCGGGGACGGACCCCGGTATCCATTTCAAACATTAAGGTCTTCGAACATTGGATTTAATTTACATTCCACGTTGCAGCAAGCCATTTCCAGTTCAGGAAAAAGAGCGCCATGAAAACAAGTAAAAATATAATGGTGAGCGCAAGTGTGCCGGGCGCTTCAAATCCTTTGTGAGTTCTGGCTTCCGGAGCCAGTGACGAAATGGTAAGTTGCATATCCTCCGGGCCCTTTACTTTCGGCCCAAAAAAGACGGAGATCACCACGATCAGTATCCATATCAGGGTAGAGAGGAAAGCCAGCGTGCCTCCCAGCATCATCAGCGCCCAGAAAAAATCGACCGCCGGGTTGAAGTTGTAAGTAAAGGGTCCGCCGGAGAAAGTGGAATCCCAGTGCCGGCGCGGAACGCCCATTTGCCCGAGTACGATCATGGAAATAGATAGCAGGGCTATTCCTATAAAAAACATCCAGGGTTGCCATTTAGCCCACCCAAAGCCTACGATCTTTCTTCTGAAGATCAGCGGTATCAGGTAATAGGTAATACCCATAAAGGTGAGGGTGGTGCCTATCACCACCGTCCCTTTAAAATGGCCAGGAATGGCTATCGTATTATGTACAATGATATTGGTTTGTTCCATCCCAAAGATCACTCCGGTGGTGCCGCCGATAAATCCAAAGCCGATTATCGCCAGAATAATGGAAGAAAAGGCAGGATTGCCCCAGGGCGCTTTAGACAGCCACTGGAACAGGCCCTTATTATAACCCCACCTGCGCTGGGCCGATTCAAACGAAGAGGGGACCGCAAAAGCGTGTATCATGGAAGCAAGAACGGCGAGGTACATCGCGTAGCTGGTATTCCATACTTTCCACGCGCTGCTGACACCCGGATCCGTCAGCAGGTGGTGGGCGGATGCCAGGCAGATAAAGAGGATATACAGCAAGAAGGCTGTTCGGGATACCCTTTCATTAATGGAAGTGCCGCCTACCGATAAAAACGATACCATGTACCAAATGGATACCATTGCCGCCACGTTGATCTGCTGTGAGGAATGCCCCATCCCCCACCAAATCAGCTTGTACATTGCCGGATCAATATTATCGATCAGCCCCAGCGACCATAAAAAAGTAGGAATATAGATAAGGGCGCCTGTAGCCAATGTAATAACCGCAATGATAGCTGCTGTCATCAATCCGTAGGTAAAAAGCGGCATGGTATCCCCGTATGCTTTGTCCCGCCTGGCGATCATGAGGTTGCCAAAGAACAATATGACCCCAAGTAATGCGCCAACCGCAAAAAGTATTATACCTAGGTAATACAGCGGATGTGCCTTAAGCGGCGTGTACGAAGTGAGCATTACATCCGCTTTTCCCATCAGGACAATAATGTTGGACAGCACCAGTCCCGCCACCATCAGCGTAAAAGCTATCCAACCCAGCCTGGGTGCGCAAAACCGGGTATTCAGCACTACGGTTGAGCCGAAATACAGTCCGGCGATCTCAAAGAAGATGATCCAGAAAATAAGCGCGTTCAGTCCATGAAAGGTGACCAGCCGGTAATACCATTCGGCGCCCAGGAGGTGTACCGGCTGGTACCGGGTAAAAACCAGCAATATGGCGGCCACTACGGCAAGCAACAAGGAAATGACAGCGAATACCGCGTTGTACCGGATGAGCTTTTCCGAACGAAGGTCTACTTTAAATCCTGTTATATCGCAAGTACGAAACATAACATCTGATTTTAGGGATTAGTCTTTTAATGTTTTGATATAGGCGATCAGTTGGTCAATCTCATCATCCGTTACCGGGAATACCGGCATGGGGGTATTCTCGAACCCAACCGTTATTTTTTGCTGGGGGCTCTTAATGGATTCCCTTATGTAGGCTTCATCAACTTTAATGCTGGTCTTCTTACCATTCTCTATTACTTCTTCCTCTTTCCCAAATAAGCCATTCCATGCCGGGGCAATCTGGCTGCTACCATCTGTTTTATGACAGGCGCCGCAGCCTTTCAGCGTATATACCTGTTCACCCAGCAAAGCCATTTCTGTTTCCGATAGTGGTTCGCTCTTTTTTTCAGGCAACGGGTCAGGCGCTTTCTTAAAATTCTCGTACCCATACTCCTTCAGGTCTTCATCCTTTTCTATCACTACAATCTTCCCGATCATGGTATGATGGCCGATACCGCAAAATTCATTACATATCACTTTGTATTCACCGGATTCCGTTGGCTTGAATTCCAGCACATAATCGTAGCCCGGATACACCTGGAAGTTCATGTTCACCGGTTGTATGGAATAACCATGCACTACATCCCTGGAAGAGATGTGGAACTTATACGACTGGTCCTTTTGCAGGATCATCACCGGGCTCCATCTCCACATTTCACTCAACACAAAAACATCACTGTTAGGCTCTGGGCGCACGACAGGGATACCATTATCCGAACCGATCATATTTTGTCTGGTATATGCTTCACTGAGCTTCGAAAACTCTGCCGTGCTTGTGCGGTAAGTAATGCTGGAGGGATTCTGCTTGCCGTAAACATGCCACATGATCATCCATACGAACAGCATGATACAAAGAATAAGGGCGATGATCATCCACGTTTTCTCATCTTTGGATACTTTTTTGTAGTACCATCCTTCGGCCGGGCTGAATAAACTCATACATAAGCGTTTTAGGTAAAGAATCTATTTGAGCAGGGGCTGTTTGATCTCTTCCGGTATGGCCGGCAAATTGGAAAGCTCCATTATCCCCCACAAGAGATAGAAAATGGCGTAAATGGTCACGCCCAGGAAAAGCAATAACATAAAGTCATCCATGATCATTTTCGAAAACGGGGTTTTCCTGCTTTCCGGTTGCTGATCGTTTTCCATGTTGATCGGTTTTAACAGTGAATAACAATTCTTTCCGTCGTAAAGCTAATACCGATGCAATACCGGGGAACGCAGGGCACCCGATTAATGTGCCGGTTATTACGTTTTCGTACTTTTTTTGAAATAAATAGTATTATTTTTCTTCGCCGGGCAATGAAGAATATCCGGTGATGGCGCGCAGCATGGCGGTATTGAGATAGCTGAATTTTTTAGCTGCACATTTGATCAGCCCTTCCTTTTCAAAGTCCTTCAATATTTTTGAAACCTGTTCTTTGGTAGTATCTGCCAGGTCTGCTATATCCTGCCTGCAGAAGCTGATCCGGAAGCTTCGTTTTTTTTCTTCGTATTGATAAGCCTCTGCAAGCAGCAAAAGTGACTCTGCTACTTTTTCCCTGACTGTTTTATGTGCCAGGGTAACGACTTTTTTTTCCACGAGCTCCAGTTCATCTAGAATCTGATCCATGATCTGCTGCTTAAGCGCAGGACTTTTGTCAGCAATTTCGCTAAACAGATCATACGGGATATAGCAATACAGCACCTCAGATACCGCAGTTGCCGAGAGGGTGTAACAGGAATGGCTGGCATTTACTCTATGACCGAAAACAGTGCCTTTGCCGGCGATCCGTAGGATCAACGGCCTGCCCTGCTTGCCGTTCAATTCCACCTTAAGAAATCCCTTTTTAATAAAACAAACACCAAGTACAGGGTCGCCTTCGGAAAAAAGCCGTTCCCCTTTTTGCAGCGATCTGGGAAGTTTATAAGCGCTGATAACGGTAAGGGTGGGCATATCACAGGCATTCAGGATAGAACACCCCCTGACCTTACAGGTAATACAATCGCACTGTGTTATCATCATAGTTGACTCCGAATGTTTATACTCCCTTTTTCAGAAGCAAAGACTATCGTAAAGTCTACCTTTTTACCCGTTTGCTGTATGATTCTGATTAGGCAGCTGGCTGATTTTTATTCGCGTAAGGGTTCTTTCAGATTTTACCGGTAATAGTTACTGTTTAATTTTTGAAGAGGGGGCACGATACATTAGCGGCTTACGAACAAACCTTGTCTGAAAGTATAAACAAGCCCGATTGGAAAAAATCGGTATAGCAATTTAAAACAATGGCGATCTATTAAATCATTTCAAATCAAATAATAAGAACATGAGCCAGTTTCTTTATAAAAATTCGGGAGTTTTTCAGTCAGAGAAGTTTCCGTAGATCAAGTTGTAAGAGTATTAAAACCCACCTACCTTCACCGTTTAGCTTCGGTGGGCGAAGCCAGGATCACATTTGTACACCCGAAGCGGACTTCGTCCGTCGAAGCCAGCCGGAAAATGAAAATGTTCAAAACAAAAAACCAGCCTTCGCCCTTCGGCTGGTGAAAGTCTCTTCAGCGACTTTTGCGGACTTTGTCCACCGAAGGTCTCTTCAGCGGCCGAAGGTGAAGAGGGCGGGATTAGCTGCGCTGAACCCTTAGATGTGAGGGCTTCAGCTCAACAATGTCCGCTCGCTAACATTTTTTCTTGTCCGCGGCGCTCAAGCAAGCTTGGCAATGCTCCCAAACAAAAATGCCTGCTTGCGCAGGACATTATTGAGCTGGCGGAGAGGGCGGGATTCGAACCCGCGATAGAGTCACCCCTATACACACTTTCCAGGCGTGCTCCTTCAACCACTCGGACACCTCTCCTGTTTTAAAATGGGTGGCAAAAATACAATTCAAGTCCGTAGCTACCGAATCTATTTTTGCCAGTCTGTTGCGCGCCAGGGGCCGTTCTATGACGGCCCGCTGCCATTCATTGCACTAAACCGACCGGGTTTGCATATCGCACTCACCGCTAACGTTCTACAGTCGCCATGAGTTCGTATACGGTATTCCACGCTGCTATTGGCCCACCACGCGTTCCATCTGCATGCTGCGGGAACCCTTGACCAAAATAAACGTGTTCGTATAGGCCTGCTTCTTCAGCCAGCTCCTGGCCGCTTCCGCATCAGCGAGTTTCTCCCAGCGGCTGTCCGTTTTCAGAAAATCACCCCCCACCAATACTACCGCTTTCCAGGGATATCGGCCAATCAGCTCCACGATTTCCTGGTGCTCGCGCAAACTGTCTTCTCCCAGCTCCGCCATGGCGCCCAGGATCAGCACCTTGTCGCCCTCGGCAATCCCCGCAAAGTTCTCAATAGCAGCCCGCATGCTGGTGGGGTTGGCGTTGTAGGCGTCCAGGACAATCTTATTTTCGCCCTGCTCCAGCAACTGGGAGCGACTGTTGCCGGGAGCGTATGATTCAAGCGCCTGCCGGATCTGCCGGTCTTCCACGCCGAAATATTTCCCTACGGCAACCGCTGCCAGCACATTGGGTAGATTGTATTCCCCCACCAACTGAGTACGGATACTCATCCCACCAACCGCCACATCCAGAAAGGCTTCTCTGCCCCCACCAGTTGAGCGCGCTTTTGTTTCCGTTTCTGTTACGCCGGGTTCGTTTCTCTCTTTCCAGCCGGCATCCTGCCCGCCTGCCATTGCGCTAGCTCCGTTTCCGGGCTCTTCCGATAGTGCTTTTTCCCCGCTTTCCGGAACACCGGTCTTGTTTCCGCTCTCTTCCGAGCTGGCATCCTGCCCGCCCCTTGCGGAGCCGGTTTCGCCGCTGGCCACCACTCCGATTACCTCCGCGTCGCGGGTGCCATAGCGGTAAATTTTTTTTATACCGACGCTCATCTCCCGGAGGTAGCTGTAATCCCACATCACAAAAGCCATCCCGTCTGTGGCCCGGAGGAAATCAAAGAGCTCGCCCTTGCCCTTTTTTACACCTTCGTATCCTCCAAATCCCTCCAGATGGGCTTTGCCGATGTTGGTGATCAGGCCGTGGTCGGGGCGGGTGAACATACAATATGCAGCGATCTCACCACGGTGGTTGGCCCCCATCTCCACCACGGCGATCTCGGCATCGTTTTTTATTTTCAATAGGGTGAGGGGTATGCCGATATGGTTATTGAGGTTCCCCTGGGTGGTATAGGTCTTGTATCTGCCGGAGAGCACCGCATGGATCAGCTCTTTGGTGGTGGTTTTGCCGTTGCTTCCGGTGATGGCTATAAAAGGGATGTTGAACTGGTTGCGGTGGTAAAGGGCAAGCTGTTGCAGCGTTTCCAGCACGTTGTCGACCAATATTGTTTTTGCAGGCGCATGGTAGGCCGCGTCGTCGATAATCGCGTAGGCGGCTCCGTTGGCAAGCGCTGCTTCCGCATAAGCGTTGGCATTATAGGTAGGCCCGCGGAGAGCGAAGAACAGGTCGTCTTTTTTTAGCTTCCGGGTGTCCGTTTGTACGGAAGGGTACTGCCTGAACAACTCGTACAGTTCGATGATATTCATTTATCAAAAATAGCCGAAAAGACGCAAAGGGGCCTCCGCAACAACGGAGGCGATAAAAGTCATCTTCAGTATGGGTTGGTTGTCTGATCATCTGCCAGACGATCGCAACAACTGAAGGGGAAAAGTGAAAAGAAAAAAGCGGAGCGCCAAGGGAGACACATTTGGAATGAGTATTACCGGGCGCTGAATAGTATGCAAAATAAAGGGGTGCACCTGAATGGGCACCCCTTCGAAAATTAAGGTTATAAATCGATTCGGATTATTATCTTTTTCTGTTATTCTGCCTTCTTTGTTTATACTCGATGCCGGTCTTTCTTCCGTTACCCTCGGGGCTGCCCAGCCGGTCCATCGCACAACGGAAGCCGACGGTGCTGCTGGCCTGGTCTTCTTCCAGGAAACGGCGCGTGCCGGGCGAAAGCCAGTAGGCGCGGTCATTCCAGCTACCCCCTTTGATCACGCGCGACTTATCGCTGATCAGGGTGGTGATGCCGTAGCCACGGCCGGCAGTAGAGTCATAGCTTACTCCCACTGTCAGCGAGTCGCCATCCAGATAGTTGATCACATCCCCTCTCTGGTAGTTGCGCCTGTGGCGGCTTTCTTCATCTGTAACGTATTGTGTGATCACACGACCCAGACTGTCTTTTTCATATTCGCCATCCTCATTGCGTTGCAGCTTTGTGAACCGGTTACCACGGAAAGGCGATACATCGTCCACGTCTACCAGGGAAAGGGGGCGGTATACGTCCGCAACCCATTCATTTACGTTGCCAGACATATTGTATAGGCCGAATGAGTTAGGGAAAAAGGAGCTCACGGGAGCCGTGTACACGGCACGGTCGTTCAATCCACCTGCCACGCCCATGTTGTCACCGCTTCCGCGTTTGAAGTTGGCCAGGAAAGTGCCCTGCCAGCTTCCGCGCCGGGTATCCCGCAGGCCGTTGGCGTTCTGACTCCAGGAGTAAACCTGTTTGTTGGTCACCAGTTCCTCGCCTCTTTTGCCTTCTTTCCGGCTGATCTGCGGATTTTGGCCGATCAGGCCCAGCGCCGCATATTCCCATTCGGCTTCTGTCGGCAGGCGATAGCCCGGCAGCAGGATACCATCCTCGAAAGTTACCTGGGTCCTCGGAGTTCCGTTAGGATTCTGCAAAGGATTCTTTTTGGAACGTATGCCGGCCCCGGGGGTAGGTGTGGTCAGCCCCAGGAGATAAGCTTTGGTGTTGAATGCCTCCGAGCTCTGGCCCTGGATATTCTTCAACGTATTGGGATTGATGAATTTCATATCGATCAGGGCCTTTTCGTTGACCCGGTCGGTTCTCCACAGGCAAAAATCGTGGGCCTGCTGCCAGGAGACTCCTACCACAGGATAGTAGTTGTACGACGGATGGCGGAAATAATATTCTACAAGCGGCTCATTGTAAGCCAGCTCGTTGCGCCAGACCAGCGTATCGGGCAGTGCGCCTTCACGCACTTCTAAATATTCATCGCCGTCAAACACATTGTTGATCCAGTAAAGATATTCGCGGTAGTGGATGTTGGCCACTTCGGTACGGTCTATATAAAAGGAGTTGACCGTTTTCCGGGTAGGGATATTGTTCCAGTCGCTCATCACGTCTTCTTCTGTAGCGCCCATCGTGAAGGTGCCCCCCTGCACAAATACCAGCCCCGGGCCGGTCCGCTGCTCTTTTTCGCGGGCTACCTGGTACCCGCCCATATTCTTGTCGTTATAATTCCACCCCGTCACATCCGACTGCTCGTGTTTTTTACCGAATAGTTTGCTGTTTTTACAGGAAGTGAATGCCAACGCACAGGAGAGTAAAAGAACAAGATTTCTCAGGCTTGCCGGGGAAAGACGGGTTTTCCACAGACGAGCCGGTTCTTCGTATTGCGTAAGGCCGAGTAAGCTGGTGCTACGATTCATTGTAGTGAATTTTACCTTGGTTCAATGTACTAAAACGGACTATACTGGTAAATATTGTGTTTTGAGCGAACCACGAATATACAGCACTCCTATAAAATAACATGCCAGTGGCAACGCGCATTACGTTAAAAATGAGCTATTTTTGGCCCGTTTTTGACCCCCCTGGAAATCCTTACACCCTGAAACAATAATTGACGGCAGAAGCCGTTGAATGTGAGTAACTGAGAATTATACCATTAAAATGCATCAGGGCGGCTACACCCGGAACAACTTCAATAATCTGCCTAAGGGTGCGGCAAACCTGCTGCAACACCCCCAGGACAGAATGTTCCCGGTTTGCAGTCCGAATTGCGTGAATGGAGCAAGTCTTAAAAACACATTATTACTCTAATGAAACGGAGCATAACAAGCTCTGTCACATGGGGAAATGTATATGCGGAGTTCCATTAGACTATTGAAAGACAAAAAATAAACGAATGAAAAGTAAGACCATCCAATTGGTTGCTGTGTTAATCCTTCTCGCCGGATTAAATCCTTTACATGCTCAGTCCGATACAGAACCTATCAATGTGGTGACCACCGCAGTGCCTTTTCTTCGGATATCGCCCGACGCCAGGGCCGGCGGTATGGGCGATCTTGGAGTAGCCACTGCGCCCGACGCCAATTCGGGCTTCTGGAATTTGTCGAAAACACCTTTTGCCCCCAGTCCCTATGGGGTGGGACTGACCTACACCCCCTGGTTGAAAGACCTGGGACTCAACGATGTATACCTCCTGTCTTTTGCAGGTTATTATAAGCTCGACGACCAGCAGGCACTTTCTGCCTCCGTACGTTATTTCAGCCTGGGCGATATCCAGTTTACCGACGGGGCAGGGAATGACTTCGGCAGTGGCCGGCCCCGGGAATTCGGGATCGATGCAGGCTACTCCAGGAAACTGTCGGACCGGATCGGCATTGGTATCGCCCTGCGGTATATTCATTCCAACCTCGTAGGCGATTTTGCCGATCAGGGCAGCACTTACCAGGCCGGTAATGCCGTAGCGGGCGACCTGTCCCTGTTTTACACCGGAGCTGATGCAGACGGAAAGGGCTGGAATTTCGGCGCTGCGCTGACCAACCTCGGTTCCAAGATCGGCTACACCCGCGACGCAAACCAGAAAGACTTTATACCCGCCAACCTCGGACTCGGCACCACCTACACAGCAGTGTTCGACGAAAGCAATAAGATCCAGTTCGGAATCGATGCCCATAAGCTGCTGGTGCCCACCCCGCCCAAATTGCTGGAAGGTCCCGGCACCGAAGAGCAGAATGCCCAGATCATTGCCGACTATCGTCAAAAAGGAGTAGTGGGAAGCTGGTTCAGCTCGTTTGGCGACGCCCCGGGCGGTTTTGGCGAGGAGCTCAGGGAATTCCAGTTGTCGCTGGGGGCCGAATATTCCTTCAATAACCAGTTTTTTGCCCGTGCGGGTTATTTCTATGAAGACAGAAACAAGGGTAACCGTAAATACGTTACCGTCGGCCTCGGTGTCAAATACGATGTGTTCGGGCTTAATTTCTCCTATCTCGTACCTTCCGGAGCAGGCATCAACCGGAATCCGCTCTCCAATACCCTGCGGTTTGGACTGCTGATCGACCTGGCCGGCACCGGCGGGGAATCGCCATTCACCAACTGATTCTTTAAAAAATAGCTATATATTCGGGAGCGCCTGCAAAGGGCGCTTCATTTTTTAAATCATGTTATGAGTTACAGGATCGGATGGGGCATGGATGTCCATCAGCTTACAGTAGGGCGCGACCTCCGGATCGGAGGCATAAAGCTGCCCTATCATTTGGGTGCAGTCGGCCACAGCGACGCGGACGTGCTGCTGCACGCCATTTGCGATGCCCTGCTCGGGGCGCTTGCGCTGGGTGATATCGGCACCCATTTCCCCGACAACGACAAGGCGTATAAAGACATTGACAGCAAAGTGTTGCTGCGGAAGACCTACGAACTGATCCGCAGGGAACAGTACACAGTGGTGAATGTGGACTCCTCGCTCTGCCTGGAAGCTCCCAAGATAAAACCATACGTGCCCCAGATGCAGAAGACGATAGCGGAGATCCTCGAAATCAGGGAGAAAGACGTCTCGATCAAAGCCACCACCAACGAAAAGATGGGCTTTATCGGCCGGGGAGAAGGACTTGTTGCTTACGCTGCCGTATTACTGAAAGAGATCACCCCGGATTAGGACACTGCAAATCCTATATTTGCACCATGCCAAAAATAAAAGTAAAGGTAATCAACCAATCCTCTAATCCACTTCCCGAATACGTTACGGAAGGGGCTGCAGGGATGGATATAAGAGCGAATCTGGAAAACCCCGTCGTCCTGCAACCACTGCAGCGACTGCTGGTGCCCACCGGCTTATTTATGGAGCTGCCCCTGGGATTCGAAGCTCAGATCAGGCCCCGGAGCGGATTGGCTATCCAGCACGGCATCACCTGCCTCAATTCACCCGGCACCATCGATGCCGATTACCGGGGAGAGGTGAAAGTGATACTCGTCAACCTGTCTGACGCACCCCATACAATTCAGCATGGCGACCGGATCGCTCAGATGGTGGTGCAGAAAGTACAGCAGGTAAAGTGGAAAACAGTGAAAAAAATAGCTGCCACCAACCGGGGTGAAGGAGGCTTTGGCCACACCGGTAAAATTTAAATGATGAACGAACCGCTGCGGGTAATCTTATTATTGTGGGTTGGGATTATGCTGATCGGTTGCCGGTCTACCAAATCGATCCAGACCGCAATGACCAAAAAGGAAGACGCACAGCCTGCGGCGTTCGATTCGGCAAGCCGTGCAGATTCCTTGCAGTTCATGCAGCACCTGTACGAAGGCATTGAAGTGCATCGTGTCGATTTTAACACCTTTTCGGCCAAGCTGAAAGTGAGCTTCCAGGGAAGAGATGGCAGGCGGAACGATTTTAACGCCAACCTTCGCATGAAAAAGGATAGCGTGCTGTGGATCTCTGTTAATGCCCTGCTTGGTTTCGAGGCATTCCGGGTGCTGATCACTCCCGATAGTGTCAAAGTGCTCAATAAGATGGATAAGGTGCTCCAGCTCCGATCCGTCAGCTACCTGCAGGAAATTGCGCGACTGCCCTTTGGTTTCGGCGAGGTACAGGACCTGATCATGGGAAACCCGATCTATTTCGACGACCGCATGGTATCATACAAGAAGGAAGGCGGCACGATTTCAATCCTCGCCATCAATAACCTCTTCAAGCACCTTTTGACCCTCGATCCGGACGGATTCCGCGTGCTGCACAGCAAGCTAGATGACGTTGACGACATCCGGGCAAGAACGGCCGACGTCACCTTCGGGGAATATGAAAAGGCCGACGGGATGCGTTTTTCCACCTACCGGAAGATCACGGTCTCGGAAAAAACAAAGCTCGATATCGAGATGAAATACAAACAATATGCCTTTAACGAAGCGTTAAACTTTCCCTTTAATATTCCGAAAAATTATAAATTGCAATAATCATCGGTTCACGGCGTTGTAAAAAAAATTTCCTTCAACATGCGGCTGATCACCATCCTTCTATTCGTATTGTGCGCCACAGGCGTTGCGATGGCACAAACCCCTAACCGGGCGGAACTCGAGCAGCAGCGTGCCGAGATCCAGAAAGAGATTGCGAAGGTAAAGGCTTCGCTGGATCAGACACAAAAAAACAAGAAGACCTCTCTCGGACAATATTCTCTTGTTCAAAAAAGGCTGAAACTCCGGGAGGCCGCCATTAACAATATCAATAAGCAGATCGATTATATCGAGGACGATATCAACCGTTCCCGGGCAGAGATCGTGAAACTCAAGGGCGATCTGGATACGCTTAGAATTCAATACGAGAAGAGCGTGGTGTATGCCTACAAGAACCGGAGTAATTACGATTTTCTGAATTTTATTTTCTCCGCCAGTAATTTTAACGATGCCCTGAAACGGGTTCAGTACCTGAAATCGTACCGCGCTTACCGGGAAGATCAGACGCGGGCCATCAAAAATACCCAGGAACTGCTGCAGAAAAAGATCGACAACCTGGAAACGAACAGGAAACAAAAAGACGTAGCGCTGGAAAAGAAACAACAAGAGAAGGAAGTGCTGGACAGGGAAAGAAAAGAAAAATCAATGGTGATCGACAAGTTGAAGTCGCGTGAAAAAGAACTCTCCCGTGAGCTCTCGTCCAAACAGTCGGCCGATAACAAATTAAGGGCTTCCATCAGGGCCGCCATTGACCGCGAAATAAGGATCGCCAAAGCCAAAGCAGAAGAGGAAAGGAAAGCCAGGGCCGCCGCCGCCAAAGCCGCAGGCGTGACTGCAGAAAATACCGTAGCTGCTGCTGAAGAAAAGGAAGTAGAGATAGTGGTGGCCAGTAAAAGCGTGTTTGACGCCACCCCTGGAGGTGAGATCATTTCGGACAATTTCGAAAAGAATAAGGGCAAGCTGCCCTGGCCCATCGATAACGGTAATATCAAGATTCATTTCGGCCGGTATTCAATTCCCGGCACAAAGCTCAGCGGCACAAATCCTGGTCTGACGCTGGAAACCGATCACGGCTCCTATGTACGTTGCGTATTCGATGGCGAGGTGGTGTCGGTGTTTGACGTGGAAGGGGAATCCAACGTGCTGGTGCGCCACGGTAAATATTTCACTACCTACGGCAACCTGTCAAATGCCTCGGTGGGCAAGGGCGAAAAAGTAAAAGCCGGCCAGGTGGTCGGTAAAGCTTCGTCCAACGCCGACGGTAATGGAGAGATTGAGTTTCTTCTGTTGCAGGAAAACAGGAACCTGGATCCCGCCGACTGGATCAAGCGGCGTTAGCCTGCTAGCGCTTGTATATACAGCGCTTCATATTCCGGAATCACATTATCGATGTCAAAACGTGTCGCCTGTTGCAGGGCTGCCGCTTTGAATCGTTTTAACTCTTTTTCGTTGGAAAGCATGCCGATCGCATAAGCGCTCATACTTTCGATATCGCCTACATTGCTGAGATAGCCGGTTTTCCCGTGAATATTTATTTCGGGTAATCCCCCCGCATTCGTAGAGATCACAGGCACCCCTGCAGCCATTGCTTCAAGTGCGGCAAGCCCGAAACTTTCATATTCGGAAGTAAGCAGAAAAAGGTCTCCGATCGCGAGAATCTCTTCCATCTGCTCCTGTTTGCCCACAAAACGAATATCATCGCATATGCCCAGGTCGCGGCACAGCGCTTCAGCAGCCGGCCTGTCGGGCCCGTCTCCCACAAACAGTAACTTACAGGCCACCTGCCGGTGCACCTTTTCAAATATGCGGACCACGTCTTCCACGCGTTTTATTGTCCGGAAATTGGATGCGTGAATAATGATCTTTTCGTCATTTGGGGCGATCACCTTCCGGAAAGCATCAATAGGTTTTTTGTTAAAACGTTTTACATCTACAAAGTTCCGGATAACGTGGATCTCTTTTTTTATCTTGAATATTTTGTTGGTTTCGTCGCGAAGGTTTGTGGACACCGCCGTAATGGCATCACTTTCATTGATGGAGAAAGACACCACGGGGGCGAAGGTCTTGTCGCGCCCTACGAGCGTAATATCGGTGCCGTGAAGCGTCGTGATCACAGTCAGCTTTCTGCCGAGGCTTTCCAATATCCGTTTCGCCATATAGGCAGCCGAGGCATGCGGGATGGCATAGTGTACATGCAACAGCTCGATCTGGTTGTTTACGATCACGTCCACCATAGTGCTGGCCAGTGCGGTCTCATAAGGGGGATAGTCGAACAGTGGATATACCGGTACCAATACTTCATGATAAAAAATATTGGCGTTGAATTCGCTGAGCCTTACGGGCTGCTGGTAGGTAATAAAATGAACCAGATGTCCTTTATCTGCGAGCGCCTTTCCCAATTCTGTTGCCAACACTCCGCTTCCCCCGAACGTGGGGTAACAAACAATTCCGATTTTCATTCGCTCCGGTTGAGTTTTATTATCGAAGGTAAATTACAATTTTCATAACTTTAGATTTAATAGCTCCTCATTATGAAAAGATTCCTCGGGATCACCATCCTGGTTATACTGCTGCTGCTGGCAGGTTTTTTTTATTACCGTTATTATTGGGTTTTTGGCGAGGGTGTTAAATCGGGCGAGTTGAATTTTGTGGTGAGGAAGGGATATATTTTCAAGACGTACGAAGGCAAGCTTATCCAATCGGGCTTCAGGTCCCGCACACCCGGCACTATACAATCGTACGAATTTGAATTTTCTGTGGCAGACAAACGGATTGCGGAAGTGCTGATGGTTAGCAGCGGCAAAGAGGTAGAACTGCACTACAAGGAATATCTCCGTCCGCTTGCCTGGCGGGGATATAATAAATACGTGGTGGACAGCATCATAGCCATTCACGATATTCCCCGTTAACTGCTGAGAAAACAAAAAACAACCGGCCGCTTGTGGAGATCAGGCGGATCTTTTTTCCATTCCCCGATCGTTTGTGTACGGATGAACTCGTGTTCGCCGGTGAGGTCCGCGGCGATGCAGAGCTGTGTTTCGGGGCGGCAGGTGCGGATCAGGGCGGCGAGCAACTGGTTATTCCGGTAGGGCGTTTCGATACACAACTGCGTGCAGTTTTTTTTGAGTGATTCCGCCTCTAGCTGGCGGATCGCCTTTGTTCTTTCTTCGTCCCCGATCGGCAAATAGCCGTTGAACTGGAACCGCTGTCCATTCAGCCCGCTGGCCATCAGCGCCAGCAGAAGCGAGCTTGGCCCCACCAACGGCCTGACGGCAGCGCCTTCCTGATGGGCCACGTTCACCAACACCTGCCCAGGATCCGCTACACCCGGGCACCCGGCCTCACTGATGATCCCGATTGTTTTCCCTGCGCGGAGACGCGCTGCGAATTTATGCCGGACTGCCGTTTCCGCTTTGTGGATAGCGACCCATTCATAGGCATCTATCGCCATTTCCTTCCACAAGGTTTTCAGGAATCTGCGGGCCGACCGCTCATTTTCCACAAAAAAGACCTCGCACTGTTTCACCGCATCGGTGACATAAGGCAACATTACCGGGGCGCCGTTATCGAGTAACCGGGCCGGGATCAGGTAAACCGTTCCGCGCAAGGATCTGCTCTCTTCTGTTGTACTCATGTCTGCGATTGCTGAGGGTATAAACTAATGGTGGCGGCAACCACTGCATAGGCGGGGGCGAATATCCATCCAACTACCGGTATGAGATGCATAAAGTAAAATACCATACCATTGCCTACCGCCAGGCCTTTGTGTTTTCCTATGTATTCAATGCTCTCCGAAGGAGAGAGTTTTTGTCTTTCACAACTGTAGTCGATCATGGAAAATCCGTAGTAATAACATTCCACGAACAGCATCAGCAGGGGGGTGATCCATCCGATCACGGGTACAAAAGAGAGTAAAAAGATGGAGATTGTGAACACCGATTGCCACAGGGTATTGCGTAGTGCCAGCGATATGCCCCGGTGCATGTCTTTCAGCAATTGTTTAAAGCTGAAAACGAAATCCTTCCCCTCCATGATGGCTTCCGTTTTTTCACTGAGATAGGCAAACAACGGAGAGCCTATGATAAGAAAAAGGTATTTAAAAAGCGAGAAATAGAAAAAGATGATGATCAGTCGTACCATTAATTCGCCCATCAGAAAAAGAAAACTCAGCAACCAGCTTTCCTGCCGGTGCACCCATTTGTCAACTCCCAGGCCGTGCGTGATAGAAGTGACAGCGGCATCCGACGACTCCCAGAAGATATACATCCCGCCAAGGAACAGTAGCATATAGAGGGTACCGGGGATGATGATCCATTTCCATAACCGATGCTGACCAATGAATTGATGCGCCCGGAAATAGGCTCCTATTGCTATAACAATCTCCTTTAGCAAGCGCGGATTATTTTTATCATGCCCGGGTTCATCCGTGTATTTTTATTTTTAGTGGTGCGAAGGAACCTCGCAATTTATGCTGTATTGCGAACTTATCCTGCTCGGTTTCCTTCTTTGTCTTTAATTTTAATTTAGCGGGCTACTGTTCGGAAGGCTCCAAACTTAATGAAATATTTATTGCGCTGATGATTGCTTTTCTCAAAACCTATCGCAATTTGCTGAGTCTCGCCTCCGGAGTGGCCGGGTTTGCCGCCGTTTGGTGGCTGGATCCTTTTGACTTGGGCGCTCAGTCCAACCAGGTGCTGGCAGTGGCTGCGCTGATGATAATATGGTGGGTGACGGAAGCCCTTCCCATGCCGGTGGTGGCATTGCTTCCACTGGTGTTGTTTCCCCTGCTGGGCATCGACACGCTGAAGGCAACATCCGCCAACTATGGCGATTCCATCCTGTTTCTTTTTCTGGGCGGTTTTATGATTGCACTGGCCATTGAAAAATGGAACCTCCATGTGCGCATTGCGCTGCACATCATCCGGCTTACCGGTACCAGTGGCAACCGCATTATCCTGGGGTTTATACTGGCTACGGGTTTTCTCAGCATGTGGCTCAGCAATACCGCCACCACGATGATGATGTATCCCATCGCGATTTCCATCATACATGTGGTGGGAGAGAACGGTGCGGAGAAAGGGAATATGAAGAATTTTTCGGTAGCCATCATGCTCGCGATCGCGTACGCATCCAACTTCGGCGGCATTGCAACGATCATCGGCACCCCACCCAACGTGGCGCTTGTCGGATACCTCGAAAACAAGTACGGGCCCACCATACAGTTTGCCGAATGGATGCTGATCTGCACACCCCTGTCGATTATGCTGATGTTAGCTTTGTACTGGGTGATGACGAAATGGTTGTATCCCAACAAGCTGCGGGCCGATCATAAAACCCGGTTGCTGATCCGTTCACGGCTGGACGGTCTGGGTCCGATGACCAGCGCTGAAAAAAGAGTGTTGGCGATATTCCTGGGCACGGCCTGCCTGTGGATCACAAAGGATCTGATCAATGCTACCGGGTTGGTTGGGCTCAGCGACACGGTGATCGCCATGATGGGCGGAACTGCTCTTTTTATGGTACCTGCAGGGGTAGGTAAACATCCCGGAAAAAAGATCCTCGAATGGCCGGACACTTCAAAAATGGCCTGGGGAATCATCCTGCTTTTTGGCGGGGGTATCGCGCTGGCCGGCGCCCTGGAAAAAGAAGGATTGATACAGACCCTGGGGGGCTGGATAGCAGGGTACAGCGGGAGCGGTGGCTTTATGCTGATCTTTATGATCACCCTGGTCTCGCTGTTTGTCAGCGAGCTGATCAGCAATATTGCGCAGGTGATCGTTTTTTCGCCGGTGATGGCCGGCATCGCCGATGCCATGCACATCAATCCGCTGTTGCTCGGCCTGCCCATGGCTCTTGCAGCAAGCTGTGCCAGCATGATGCCGATGGGTACGCCCCCCAACGCCATTGTGTTCGCCAGCGGCCATGTTCGCCTGAATCAGATGGTGAAAACCGGGTTCGTTATGAATATTATAGCGCTGATCCTGATCTCGCTTTTCTCCTACTATCTGGTTCCGCTGCTGGTGGATTAGCGCTGCCCCGCAGCTATGTTGGCAGGGCTATGATACGGTCATTCTCCTTCTGCTGATTGACCGACCTTACACGCGCACCCGGTAGCTATCGGGTGCGGGATTGTCCGGCTGTTTAGGCTTCCTGCCCCATCCACACGGCCCCGCCGATGCTGTCGCGGGAAGCGCCGGTAACGGAAGAGAGCGTATTGTTTTCTTCCCTCCATCTTAAAACACCTAACAGGCCCATCACGATCGCTTCTTTGTAGTCGATGATGCTGGCGGGGGGCGTTTCAACCGCCACCTGCAACGGTTCAAGGATCTGGGTGAGCCGTTTGACCAGGAAATCGTTCTTGGCGCCGCCGCCGGTGACCAGCATCCGCAGCGGGGCAGGGGATGTCGCGATATCCTGCCGGAAAACGGAAATCGACTTTGCCACCTGGAAACAGATATGTTCCACATAGGTGCGCAGCAGATTTTCGGGGGAGCTGCCCTCGCTGCCGATCAACGGATATACAACGTCCGTGCCGAAGTCGTTCGACAAAGATTTGGGATGAGGGAGCGAATAATACTCCAGCCCGTTGAGCACCTCGAGCAACTCCTTCACCACTACCCCCTTTTCGGCCAGCTTCCCGCCCTCGTCGAATGGTTTGCCCACTTTTTTGGCCAGCATATTCAGCACCCGGTTAGCCGGGCATACGTCGAATGCCACGGGATCGCCGGTGTGATGGAGAGACAAATTCGCAATACCACCGAGATTGAGAAAAACCTGGTGATCGCCGAACAGCAGTCTTTCGCCAACGGGCACAATGGGAGCCCCCTGGCCGCCGAGCGCAACGTCTATCGCCCGCAGGTCGCTCACCACATTGATGCCGGTAACCGCGGCGATGGAGGCGCCGTCACCCAGTTGGCCGGTCATCTTTTTTCCGGGCATATGAAACGTGGTATGACCATGTGAAACAATCAACTGCACCTGGTAGTGAAGGTGGTGCGTTTCAACGAAGGTATTCACCTGGTGGCCGGTATAACGACCGTATTCTGTGTGCAGGAGTTGGTAGTCGAGCGCTTTGAGGGAGGTGGTATTCCGCAGTTTCTCGATCCATTCGTGGGTGTAGGGGAAACACTCCGCGTTGCGCAGGGTGTATTCCCATTTTCCGGATACCTGCTGAAACTCCACAAAAACAATGTCCAATCCATCAAGTGCGCTGCCACTCATCAGGCCAATGACTCTGTATACCATATTATCCTTAATTTTAGGATGATCTTTAACCGGCAAATTAAGCAGCCCTGTTCAAACTATGGTAAGAAATCTGAGCGAAGCATATTTTATTGTGAGCGAGTGGGTAGGCGAATTGCGTAATATCCAGCTCCAGGCCGACAGGATGCGGTTTCGCCGTAATCTTGAGCGGTTGGGTGAGCTGGCTGCCCTGGAGATCAGCAAAACCCTCGCCTACGAGCAGCAACCAATCCAGACCCCACTGGGCACTTCGGTGTGTAATGTGCTGAAGGAGCAGCCGGTGCTGGCGACGATCCTCCGCGCTGGACTGCCCCTGCACAACGGCTTGCTGAACGTATTTGATAAGGCGGATAATGCGTTCATCTCTGCCTACCGTAAGCACCGGCGCGACGGATCTTTCGATATCCGTCTCGAATACATCACCAGCCCCGCCCTGGAAGGGAGAACGCTGATCCTCTCCGATCCCATGCTGGCAACCGGAGCTTCCCTGGTGAAAGCCTTGCAGTATCTGCGGGAGGAGGGTGGCCCCGCAGCGATCCATATTGTCACTGCCATAGCCAGTACTATCGGTATCGAATACCTGAAAAGAGCTGAGCCGGACGTGGTGATATGGTGTGGTGCGATAGACGATGAGCTGACCGCCAAAGGATATATCGTTCCCGGCCTGGGAGATGCGGGCGACCTGGCTTATGGCCCCAAAGTACAACTGTAGACCGCAGATCCTTCCTCGTGATCTTCCAGTTTATGGCCCGAAAATACAACTGCAGACCTTCTTTTAAAGCTACCGCCTCCGATCCGGCATATGTGTGAAAACGATCCTGCGTCCGTCTCCTTTCGCCGCAAGGCTGCCCAACAGGAATAAGAAGAAAAAATGCGTCTGGCGGGTCATGATTATCCCCGGGCGCCAACTGCGGGGCAGCGGAGAAGGGAAAGAGGTGCAGCGCTGGGATTTTTTTTGTATTTTGTCTGCTCAATGGCCGAACCTGCCGAAAATGAGAACAGTTGGAATTTTGATATTGATCCTGAGTTTTGGAAAAGCTGGTCTCTCGCAGGACCCGAACTTTTCACAATTTTTTGTTTCTCCACTTACCCTCAACCCTGCCCTTACGGGAAAGTTCAACGGCGACTTCCGCGTGGCCGGAAACTATCGTGATCAATGGCCGGCCATCAGCAAGGCTTTTGTGACCTCTACGATCTCGGTGGATGCACCGGTTTTAAGATCGCGGCTCTCCGAACTGGATACCTGGGGGGTGGGCCTGATGGCGATGACAGATAAAACGGCAAACGGTATTCTCTCCGGTAATTTTATTGCGCTCACCACCGCTTATCATAAGGCGATCGATGAAGACGGCCTGCAGCAGATCGGAGTAGGCTTTCAGGGAACCTACGCCAACAGAAGGCTGGATGGCACCAAGCTTAATTTCCTCGACGAGTTGGATGAAAACGGTGGCTGGACCATTCCCAGCGGGGAAGCGATCGATAACCGGCAGGTAAACACCAGCTATTTCGATCTTTCTGTAGGTGCACTGTATAACGGCTCAACCGATGGATACAATAATTTCTACTTCGGTGTTTCCGCGTATCATCTTAACAGACCCAGGGAATCTTTTACGGGCGATGTTTTTTATCAGCTTCTTCCGCGGGTGACCTTCAACGGCGGGGGGGCGATTCCGCTGGCCGACAGGTCCAGGACCGTTTATCTAAGCGCCATGTACAGCAGCCAGGGCGGGGCTACCAATATAGTGGGGGGCGGGGCCGTCGGGTTTCTGCTGAACGACGACGAGGACAACCCCACCAATTTTTTTGCAGGTGCCTGGGGAAGGTTCAATAACGTGAATGATGCGATCATTCCTTACATCGGGCTAGAGTATAATGGTTTTCGTTTCGGCGCTTCGTACGACGTGAACGTATCCAGCCTGAAAACCGCATCTCAAAGCCGCGGTGGCATCGAGATCTCGCTGATCTATATAAAACGCCCGCCCGGCTATAAAGGCATTCCCTGCCCTGGATTCTAGCAGGCACTACATGCCCAGTATCACTCGTCGGCTATTTTTTTACTAAATATCTTTTCCCGCCCGGATTTTTATATCCCCAGTACCTGTTTCAGCTTCGCGTATCCCGACCTGCTCACGGGAATCTGTTTTCCGTTTTTTAATATGACGAGATAATTCTCTTTTTCATAGGGTTCAATCCGGGTGATCTGCTGAATGTTCACAATATAGGAACGATGGGTGCGCACATACTGATGGGCGTCGAGCAGCTCCTCGAAGTAACTCATTGTGCGGTTCTTCAGGAAATTCCCTTCGGCTGTGTGTATCCGTACGTAGTCGTCGGCAGCTTCGAGGTATTGCATCTCTTCGACAGGGATGATCTTGATGGTTCCGGCACTCTTCACCACCACCCGTTGTTTTTGCTGAGGCGAAAGAGCGGCGCCCGCGAGCAGGGTTTCCGTTCCCGGACGGGCGAGGGTAGGGCGCTCAAGGAATCTTGCGATGGCTCCGGCGAAACGTTCCTCGGAGAATGGTTTGAGCAGGTAGTCAACCGCGTGCTGCTCAAAGGCCCTGATCGCGTATTCGTCGAATGCGGTAACAAATATCACCGGTGGAGGATCCTCAATGAGCTCCAGCATTTCAAAACCGTTGATCTTGGGCATTTGAATATCCAGAAAGATCAGGTCGGGGCGGAGCCGGGCTATGGCTTTCAGGCCCTCAAAGCCATCCTTGCACTCTTCCACTACCCGGAAACCGGGAAAAGCTTCCAGGTATTCTTTCAGGATAGCCCTGGCAAGCGGTTCGTCGTCTATAAGCAGTACTGATCTCATTTCCTGGGGATTTTCACTGTGGTACGGAACAGCCGCTCACGGAAAGCAGTGCGTAGCAGGTCGTTCCTGGCAAATAAAAGATAAAGCCTCCGCTGGACAGAACTGAGGCCGAAGCCGGTGCCGCGCTCGGGTACAGCAGTATCCGGATCAAAAGGATTTTCAACCGTTATTTCCAGATAGTTGTCGCTGCAAGTGGCGATTATTTTAATTACTATTTCATCGGTGGTGCCATACAAGCCGAACTTAATGGCGTTTTCGACGATCGGCTGTAATAGCATGGGAGGCAGCAGCAGGGTTGCACAATTTTCGTCGAACCGGATCTCTGTGGCAAGACGGTGTCCGAAACGCAGTTTCTCCATATCCAGGTAGAGCTGCAGATGCTGCAATTCCTCGGCCAGACTGACCCGCTGATGGTCTTCTTTTTTTAAGGCAGCCCTTAAAAAATCCGATAGCTGCTGTATCATTTTCCTGGCTTTCTCGGGCTGGCTCACTGTCAGCGCGCTGATGGAGTTCAGGCTGTTGAAGAGGAAATGCGGTTGTAACTGCTGCCGCAACTTGTATAGCTCGGCGTCGCGTGCAAGTTTTTCGGCATCGGTTTTTCGGGACGCCAGCTCCCGCTGTTCTTCCACGTTATACCAGAGCATGCTCAGGATAGCCGCGCAGCCGTTTAGCAGAAAGGCAATATCGAACCGGACGGGCATCGACCGGTCGAGAAAATCGATATAGGAAGCATGCTGGTGGAACAGGGCAGAGAGGCTATAGCGGGCGATCAGCGCCCAGAGAATGCTCACCACGAGGCACCACACAAACAGGTACAGGTATTTATTTTTTGCCGGCCTGTAAAAACTAAGCGTATGGATGATCAGCATGGTGGATCCCGCCAGCAGGGTATTGGCGGCGAAGCTGTCTGCCAGCGCCACCGGCCATGCGATGGCAAAATCGAGCAGCATCAGGAAATGTGCGCCCGACCATACGACCCAGCAGGCCGCAAAGATCCATCTGTTCCGGGTTTGAACTAAGGGTGAGGTGGCCACGCTGTTATTTATATGAGTTCCGGCTCCTTGACGGAAAATGCCGACCGGATCAGGTCCGCTTTTTTATGCACCGTGTCAATAAAATTACCGGCATGATCCGTTTCTTTGACGCCGGAGTATATTTCCGCTCCGTCGCTCAGCGACGACAATTTATGCAATTCAACGGTATTGATAAACTGCCACTGCACCAGTTCCTGTTTATGGTTGAGAAAAGAGTCCTGGGTGGCCAGGCCGACCGACTGTGCTTTTTCAAAAGCTTCTTGCCGGGAATCCGCGCTGATCAGCCGGAGCTGCTCGTCAAACTGGGGAGTATGCTTTCCTTCTCCACACACGATCCGGAATACATTTTTTGCCATATACCAGTTCATACAAAAGGAATTTCTTGTTTAAAAATTAGAAACTGCTCACTTCCACGCCGCCGAAGATGATGCTGCCCTTCAGGATCAGCACTTTATCGGCAATGGTGTTCGGGGGTTGCCGGCGTTTGTCATCAATGCCGCCGAATATGGTCGCCGCCTCGGGCCGTATCTCCCAATTTGCGGGAATGATGAGCTTAGTACCCCCGAAAATCTGTACCAAATCCAGCACAACGGGTGAGTTAAAGTCGGCGTTGGTGAGATTTACCTCGGCTCCGCCGAATACGCAGACGATCTCTCCTCCGATAAATTGTTTGGAGAGGATCGTTTTTTTCACCCCGGAGAAGATGGAAACGATGTCGGTATAAGCCTCATAGGAGGGCTTGGATTCGGCAGGGTCCTTTTCCAGAGAGATTGAAACTTCTATGGTCGGCTCATCCGACTGATCGGTACCGGTTCCCGAGCTCCCCGATTGGGCGATCCCAGTACTTCCGGGCCGGCCGGTTCCCGACCTCCAGGGAGAATCCGGCCCTTCACCGGGGTGCCGCCCCAACCGCCTGCGGCAGGGGCCATGGTGGCGCATTCGTTTGGGGGTAAACAGGAAAAACAACCCCAGCAGGATGACGATCGTCGGTATCAGGTATTGTTTCAGGCTTGCTTCCGGCCAGATATTGTCCGATAAAAACACGAAGCCGATCAGCATCAGAATAAGCCAGCTAAAATCGCGGAACCCCTTCCGGATGCCAATAAAGAGACCAAATAATATCAGGATCATCTCCCAGCGGAACATCCAGTCCGGAAACTGATAACCTGCCTGTCGCATCAGCAGGATCCCGCCTACGGCGAGCAACAGCAGACCAGCCAGTGTGTTCCCCCGCAATCCCCGGGGTCTTTTACGTGTTTGTTCTTCCATCGCGTTGATTTTCGGTAAAACTATCACGGCATGCGGGGGGTAACAAGAGCGATTAGGCCAGCAAGGGGTAAAAAGTCGGTAAAACCCGGGATTATGCCGGTGAAGGAATCACAGCTATCCGCCTGCCTGTTCAGGACTGCGAATGCGGATCGCTCCTGCTTTCCTGATCAGGCGTATCCATGAGGTCGGGCCTTCTTTCGGCGGTGCGGTGGATGGCCTGTTCATGGCGCCAGTCGGCCACCACTTTTGGGTCGCCGCTGAGCAGTTCTGCTGGCACCTTCCATCCCCGGAATTCCGCGGGACGGGTGTAAACCGGCGGAGCCAGCAAGTGGTCCTGGAAGGAGTCGAACAGAGCGGAAGTTTCGTCGTTCAGCACTCCGGGAAGCAGCCGGCCGATACTGTCGACCAGCACGGCGGCAGCCAATTCGCCCCCACTCAGCACATAGTCGCCGATCGAGATCTCCCTTGTGATAAAATGTTCGCGGATCCGTTCATCGATGCCTTTGTAGTGCCCGCAGATGATCAGGAGGTTGCCGCAGAGGGAAAGCTGGTTGGCAATCTGTTGGGTCAGCCGTTGCCCGTCGGGGGTCATATAGATGATCTCATCGTACCGCGTGGTTGCGGAGAGCTGCTCAATAGCATTGGCGAGTGGTTCGGGCATCATCACCATGCCGGCTCCCCCGCCGAACTGGTAGTCGTCTACCTGACCGTGCTTGTAAGGGGTGTATTGCCGTAGCGGGTGGAGCTCTACCTGCAACAGGCCCTTTTCGCGGGCGCGCTTCAGGATGGAGTGATTAAAGGGGCTCTCCAACAGTTCCGGCAACACGGTGATAATATCGATTCGCATGGAGTGAAAATACGAAATAAAAAATCCCCGGCGCAGGCCGGGGATCCGTGTAGGGGTAGCTTGCTGCTTATAAATCTTTTATCGTTACCCCGAAGCGCAGCGTATTCGACAGCGGGTTCTGATCGATACTGCTTCCGGCAGGAACAATGTAGCTGAAATTCAGTGTGTATTTTTCATAACTGGCACCCAGGCCCAGGGTAAAATAGCGGCGGTTGCCCTTGATCTTATTTTCATAGAAATAACCCGCCCTCACGGCGAACTGCTCTTTATAGATATATTCCGCGCCACTGCTGATCATCACTTCTTTTAACTCTTCACCGAAGCCGCCGGGAGCGTCGCCCAGCGAGCTGAGCCAACTGTTTACGACGGTCTTATTCCGGTAGTTAACCAACCCCGCCGAATCACCGGCCGGGGGAGGAGTGGGTACCAGCAGCTTGTTCAGATCAAGCGCAAAGCTGATCGAGTTATCCGAATCGAATACTTTTGTGTAGGCAGTTCCTATGCCCAGGTTAGCGGGGATATAGTCTTTCTGACTGGTGTTCGAAGTGTATCCGATCTTCGTGCCGAGATTAGACAGCACCGCGCCGAAGGACCATCCGTTTCCCTCAAATTCCCTGTTGTCGTAGTGTACAGACAGGTCACCCGCAAATCCGTTGCCTGAGCGGTAGTTCACTCCATCGATGCTTTTGCCGCCGATCAGGTTTGAGTGGATGTATTTCATGCCCACCCCTATTGCGAGCTTGTTGGAAAGCCTTCTCGCATAGCCCGCCTCGATCGCAAACTCCCGGGGATTACCCGTGCCAAAGTCGGTGCCTTTGTTGTCGGTGAAATTCAGGGTACCCAGACTAAAATACCGGACTATGCCGCTGAGAGCCTGGTTTTCATCAAGCTTGTAATAGCCTCCCACGGTTGCGAGATAAATATCGCTTATACCCAGCTTCTTGAACCAGGGAGAGTAGGTAGCACCGATGGCATTGCTGTCGGCGCTGAAGGGGATCTTGGCGAGGTTCCAGAACTGCGAGTTGGCATCGGCTGTCGTTGCAATACCGGTTTCTCCCATCCCGCCTGCCCGCGCATCGGGAGAGATGCGCAGGAAAGGAACAGAGGTGGTAACCACGTTGAGGGGTTCGGAGGATTGCGCATTTACGCCCGCTGCAATCAGCGATCCTAATGCAATACCTATGAAATATTTATTTATCATACTGTGTCGGGTTGAAGATTTTATCAATTAACGGCCTATCATGACCTGTTTCTGGTACATCCTGTTGTTCGATATGATGATGATCGTGTAAACGCCTGACGAAAGATGGCTTACATTAAGCGTCACCAAATTGTTGACGAAACTCGCCTGCTGGTCGAGCACGATCTGTCCGGTTGCTTTCACCATTCTTACACGACATTTTTCCGACACCACACCGGCGAAACGTATGTTCAGCACACTGCTGGCGGGGTTAGGGTATACTTCAGATATCTCGGCGCTGAACTGCGCGGTAACCACGAGCATATTCGAAGTGACAGAACCGTTGCCGGCCAGATCGAAAGCGGCGGAAGCGGCCAGTTGTACTTTTACGTCCTTGTCTGATAACGGCGTGACGAGCAGGGTGTATTCCGTTTCGTTCACCCGGGTTAAATTGGAACCGGTTGCATTGACGAGCAATATCTTTTCGGAAGAGAAATTCTCCACCGGTTCGTCGAATGAAAAGGTTACCGAAAACGGACCCTTTGCAGTTTTTCCCGCAGAAGTCACTGATGCTCCGGGCGCCCCGGTGTCTAATTTAAACACAAGGGGTTCACTGTTCGGACTGGTATTCCCGGCTGTATCGGTGGCGGTTGTTTGAATACTATGCCCGCCGTCACCAAGTCCGGGATCGAACACATACTGCCAGTTACCATTCTCATCCGCAACAACGGTTCCTACCGGAACTCCGTTATCATAGATGGTGATTGTTGCGCCGGGTTCAGCGGTTCCGTGAATAGTCGGTTTGTTATTGTTCGTTTGACCGTTCACGTTGGTGTCCTGGGTTTGAGGAGAGCCTGGCTTATCCGGAGCTGTGGTATCAACTATAAAGCTGAATGCACTACTGGGTTCGCTCGTGTTGCCCGATCTGTCCGTGGCCTCGGTAATAACCTGGTGCGATCCGTCTTCAAGATCCTGCGTAAAGGTGTAGGTCCAGTTGCCCTGTTCGTCGGCCGTCACCGTGGCGATGGCCATCCCTTCGTAATAGATCGTTACGGCAACGCCCGGTTCGGCATTACCACTGATAACAGGCCGGTTGGTATTAATGTATCCGTTCCTGCCGTCGGTCAGACTGATAGGGTCTGGCGCGTTGGGGTTTTGCGTATCCACGTGTATCGGGGTGGAACCAGAGTGGTTGCTCGTATTGCCTGCAGCGTCTGTTGCGGTTACTTCTAATGTATAATCGCCGTCTGCAAGTGCAGGATCGAACGTGTAGCTCCAGTTTCCGGAATCATCGGCAACAGTTGTGCCGATCGCCTGGCCGTCGTGATAGATCGTCACTGTTGCATAAGCTTCTGCGCTGCCTGTTAATACCGGGGTATTGTTGTTGATATAACCATCATGTCCTCCGGTGAGTGCAGGATCGGCAGGTGTGTCAGGCGCCTGTGTGTCCACCGTGATCGTAAGCGGGCTGCTTACGGAACTGGTGTTCCCAAGAGCGTCTGCTGCGCGCACCGTGATCGTGTGATCGCCATCGCTGAGCGCACTGGCAGCAGTATATACCCATTTGCCCTCGTTGTCGGCGGTAAGAGCGGCTATCCATACGCCGCCGTTATAGATGTTTATGGTTGCGTTGGCTTCAGTGGTTCCGTTGAATGTTGGGAATGGTTCGTTGGTGTACCGCCCGTCTCCATTCACCATAATAGGTGTGTCAGGCGTGGCGGGAGCGGTGCGGTCTGCAAGCAGGGCAAACACCTGGCTGGCGATGCTGGTATTGCCCGCCACATCCGTAGCAGTTGCGGTGATATTATGGGAGCCTTCTGAAAGGGTTGTAGTGGAAGACGCCACCCACTCTCCTGAGCCGTTTGCATATGCGGTGGCGATCTGCGTGCTGCCTGTATAGACCCTGACAAAAGAATTCGGTTCGGCCGTTCCCTGGAACGACGGCTGGGTGGCTGTAGTAGCGTTTGCGCTGCTTCCCTGAAGCGCAGGTGCTGAAGGCGCATCGGGAGCTGTGACGTCAACCACTACTGTCAGCGTATTGCTGACGGAGCTTTCCACTCCGCCCACTGTAGCCGTCGCCGTGAATTGATGCGTTCCTTCCGCCAGCGTAGTTCCGGTGTAATCGTACGACCATAATCCTCCGCTGCCGGCCGATACCGTGCCGACCACTCCGGTTCCCACGCGGGTCAATTTTACAGAACTGTTGGCTGGCGCAGTGCCATTGATAAGTAGCGTTTGGTCGGAAGTGATCTTGTCGGAACTGCTCAGCCCGAGGTCGTCGGTAATATTGCTGATCGCAGGCGCCGCCGGGATATTCTTCACTACTCTCGAATAATAGATATTGATAACGGGGTCGTTGGAATAGCCGCCGTATTCGACCACGTATCCAGGAACCGAACTGGTAGCGGCCCCGGACAGGTCGTTCCATTTCCCGTTTTGCGAAGAATACAATTGGATAGAGTGTTCATCGCCCGAGTTATTGGGTTCGCCGCTTGCCCAGTTCATGTAGGCTCCGTTAACCGCTACCGGGCTATTGTTTCCGGTTGAGATAGGAGTTCCTTTTTCGGGGCCGGTTATCCAATACCATTTGCCTTCCGTTTGCGACTGGTTAGTATAGTTTGTACCGGTTGCCGCCTTCACCTGCTGGTAGTCGTCGCTGCCGCCCACCCATCCGTCGCTCAACAGTTTGGTTTTGATAAAGTCATTTTCCTGTTGGGAGGTGATCGTAGCCAGATAGCCCTGCATGCCATATAAACTTCTTGACGCTGCGCTGCTGAGCGCTGTTGCCCAGCTAGGGTTGCCGGACGGCCGCACGTATTCGTAGTAATGCGCCTTGCCGTTGATCATCAGGCTCACCATATCGCCCAGCACATATTTGATAGTTCTGTCGGCAGTATTGGCCGAAACGGTTCGAAATGTGATCTGCCGGAATACCGCCTGCCATTGCGCAGGCGTCGCCGTTCCGGTGAAGCTCAGGGCACCAGACGCAGTGTTGTAGGCAACCGTTACGCCGCCGGGAAGGCTTCCCGGAAATGCAAGGAAATCGCCGCTTTGGAAACCGCCGTCGATATACACTTTGGGATTGGTGATATTCTCCGATCCCGAAATGGTGACCTGGTCGTCTATCACGCTTGCTGTAGGAAAATTGAGCGCCCCCGCGGTGCCTGCGTTCTCCGAGGAGATCGAAGGGATGTCAGGTGCATCTAAAATCGTATTTCGCTCCCCGGCAGCAAGCTGAGAGGAGGGAACTGCCTGGTGGGATGGGATACCCGGGTTATAATTACGGGATGGCATCGGCGGCACCTCAACAGCGAATCGGTTGAGGTGTTCTCGCCCGTCTGCTACGGCCGGACGGGCAGCTACACCGATCGAGAGCAGGAAGATTCCTGAGATGTAAAGGTTCTTGTACATGGATTGGATTTTTGTGAAGGGCAAAGGGGTTATAGTCAGGACTTATTGGGTCTGATATAAAAATATTGGCGGGTTACGGATGATGCTTCGGGTTGGTTGGCACACGGGTGGTGCAGGCTCGTCTTATATATAAGCGGTCCTTGTTGTCATGATCGATTGGATTTAATGGGTTATTAAAGTTTTCAGGCTGAAGTAAACTGCGAGAACAAACATATTATTGTATTGCTGATTAATTTGACAATTGTCATATCTTTTACGTAAACCCGCTACTGCAAAGGATTACAGCGTGTGCGGGTAAATCATAAATCAATACTGCACGGTATATTTTTGATAATTGTCAACTTGTTTTTTTAAGAAGGTGCCCGTCAGTTCTGGTCTGCCTGTTCCGGTATTCAATTGCAGGGGATCCCGGAAATTCAATCTTGTCTCCGGCGATTTTT